>NZ_CP092587.1:703254-1406509 GCF_023920225.1 Vibrio gazogenes | reverse complement strand
TCTGCAACTCTTTAATTCGTTGGTGCTTAATCGCTTCGGCTGCGCTATCGACAATCATGTAGTCCATGATTTCCCATAATGGGGTCGGGATTTGCAATGCTTCTTGTTGTGCGATATCGGCAAACTCGGCACACGACTCGCTGTTAAGCGCTTTCTCAGCCCAAGTTGGCTCAACTAAGAAGCCTTTACCCACAGCGACAATGTCATACCCTTGTTCAATGGCTTTATCAGCATCACTGCGCTGCGCAATACCACCAACACCAATCACCGGCACTTGTGCTAAGGCGTCAGATTGTAGATGACGGTACTTGTTGATGAGCGGCTCTAGATCTTCCGGAGTCACAATCGAGTTCCGTGCCCAGCTCCCCATCGAGAAATGCAAATAATCCAAGCCACATGTCGCCAGCTTATCTAGCAGATACATGGTGTCATCAAAGCGGATACCCGGTTGTTCAATCTCTTCCGGAGAGAATCGGTAACCGATAATAAAATCAGCTTTATCGTGCGCTTGAACAACTTCTTTTGCCTTTGCGAGTACGGCGAGCGGGAAAGTGGTGCGTTTCTCAATATCGCCGCCCCATTTGTCGGTTCTGCGGTTTGAATGCGGAGAGAAAAATTGCTGAAGCAGATACGTGTTTGCACCGTGAATTTCGACACCATCAAAACCGGCAAGAATCGCTCGATTCACTGCATCGCCAAAGCGTTCAATCATGTCTTCGATTTGCTCTTGAGTCATTTGCAATGGCGTTTCCGCATTATCACGCAAAGCTGCAACCGGACTGGCAGAGATGGGTTGATGCCCGCCGTTGAACTCTGGGTTCGCCATCCGTCCTGCATGGTAGATCTGCAAAATAGCCTTTGAGCCTTTTGCTTTAATGCCTTCAGCGAGCTTACGTAAACCCGTGATTTTGCTATCTGTATCGATACCGAGTGCACCAGGGAATGCTCGACCATATTTTTCAACAAACGCACTTTCGACGATGACAGCACCAGCATCACCCGAGCGAGCAGCGTAATAATTGATCATCTCTTCCGTTACACCACCATCGAAAAAAGCAGATTGAATCGTCATTGGTGCCATTACGATTCGGTTATGTAGCTTGCCTCCTGACTGGAATACGATGTCATCGGTTAACTTAGTCATAAATTGTTCCTCTAATCGGTGAATTCTCATATCAAACGCGCCAACCACCTAGGATTTCGGGTTCTCGTAGCCTGTTTCATATGAAAACTTCAGGTTCAATAACCGCATTAATATCATGGAATTCAATATATGAGTAAAATGACTTATTTACATCTATGCCATGACTGTTGTGCATAGCCGTCCTCAGGAGCATGATTCACTGCAATACACATCCATTCTATATACTTAGGGGCTGTTGACCTTTCGTGATGGTTTTTGCAGCAATTTGTCGTGCATTTAGTCAAGGCAGGTCATGTGAAGTGTAGCGATCTACATGAACCATGACCTAACGCTGGATAAATGAGCGACAAATGCTGCCCAGAGGGTTCATCTGAACGTGTCTTGCTCTTTGTTGCGGGTCATTTGCTTAGGATAGCTAAGCGGCATGCCCCGCGCCGCGAGCAATACCCGTTCAGATTGAACAAAATTCAACCACGAAAGGTCAACAACCCCTACAATCAGTATGACTATTATGCATAGCCATATATGCTAAAGCTTCACTTAATTCATAGGAGTATCAGCGCTAAACTGCGATGAATTAATCATTACTATATTTGTGGAGAACCCTATGTTTGATGCTTTAATTCTGAATCAAGAAGATAAAAGAACCGTTGCAACTATCGAACAACTCGATGAATCACATCTCCCGGAAGGTGAAGTGTTAGTCGCTGTCGATTATTCGTCACTGAACTACAAAGATGGTTTGGCTATTACAGGTAAAGGCAAAATTATCCGTAATTTCCCGATGGTTCCAGGAATCGATTTGGCAGGAAAAGTACTCAGTTCAGCTGACTCTCGTTATCAAGAAGGTGACGCTGTTGTATTGACAGGTTGGGGAGTCGGAGAAAACCATTGGGGAGGCATGGCACAAAAAGCGAGCCTGAAAGCGGACTGGCTTGTCCCTCTTCCACAGGGTTTTAACTCAAAACAAGCTATGATGGTCGGCACTGCTGGCTTTACGGCAATGCTTTGTGTTCAGGCTTTAATTGATGCAGGCATTAAACCTGAAGACGGAACGATTCTGGTGACAGGCGCAAGTGGCGGTGTCGGCTCTGTCGCGGTAACGCTGTTATCTCAACTCAACTACAAAGTCGCGGCAGTCACGGGTCGTGTAGAACAAAATGGCCCACTATTAGAAAAATTAGGTGCCAGTCAAGTCATTGATCGTCGTGAATTTGAAGAACCAGCCCGTCCACTGGAAAAGCAAGTTTGGGCTGGTGCTATTGATACGGTTGGCAGCAAAATGTTGGCAAAAGTGTTAGCTCAAATGGACTATAACAGCGCTGTCGCTGCCTGTGGCCTTGCTGGCGGGTTTGATCTGCCAACAACGGTCATGCCATTTATTTTGCGTAATGTCCGCTTGCAAGGTATTGATTCGGTCAGTTGCCCACGTGAAAAACGCATTGCAGCATGGGAAAAAATTGCCCAACTATTACCAACGCATTATTTTGAGCAGGCGTGTACTGAAATAACATTAAATGAAGCGCCACAATATGCAGAGAAAATTACCACGGGTCAGACGACTGGTCGTGTGGTGATAAAGCTTTAAATCCCTATTGAGTAAGGCCCACTCAGGGCCTTACTTCATCCAACCCCATATCCTCTACTCGCTTGGCGATTAACCTGCCACATTCTTCTTTTACGATGCTTCTCAACCATTCCTGTGCAGGAGAATGTTCACAACGAGGGTGCCAAATCATTGAATAATCAAACGGCGTAAAATGAAATGGTAAAGGTTTGACGATCAGGTCATAACGCTCGGAAACTAAGTATGCCAAATCGGCAGGGACGGTGATAATGAGTGGCATCATATCGACAATCGCTAACGCAGCTTCTAAATGATATGCCCTCAGCACCATACGCCGTTTAGGTTTATCTTCTAATGCCTGTTCAATGAGTGATTTAACCCCGTCACTAATGGCAATCATCGCATGGGGAAACCTCAAATAATCATCGATCCCCATTTGTTCATTCGCCAACGGATGCTGCTTCGATAATAAGCACAACACCCCGACACGACCCAATATTTCATAATGTAATGCTTCAATCGAGTGGATTGGGCGACAAATCGCTAAGTCTGCTCTGCCGTATGTGAGTTGATCTTTCAAATGTTCATTTTGTAGAGGTAAAAACTCAAACGCAACATTGGGTGCTTCCTGATAAATACGCGGTAAAGCAAATGGTAAAATGGTTTGCATTGCATAGTCAGTCGTCGCAATCGTGAATGTCTGATCACAAGACCTAGGATCGAAATCGATTGGGGACAAAAGTTGTCGAAGAGACTCAAGCGGTTCCCCTAAAGCTCGATTCACAGATAACGCTTTTTCAGTAGGAATAAGATATTGCCCTTGGCGTGTGAATAGAGGATCCGATAGTAAACTACGTAATCGTCCTAGAACCCGGCTCATTGCTGACTGACTCAGGTTTAAACGATTCGCTGCCCGGCTGACACTGCGCTCCTCAACCAGAATCCGCAACGCCACTAACAAGTTTAAATCTCGGCGATAAATCTCTTCTACTTCCATATCCAATCTTAAGTGATCTAACAATATCGATAGTGTAACCAATAAATTACGGAAAATATCTTTTTAAGTTGGAAACATTTTATGCAGATAAAATTCTTGATAGCCAAAAACGCACGGTGTAAATCGTCATCCTATTTTAACGATACCGAAGATGTAGAGACCGGCTTCAAGTGGTTAATCTGTTTCCATGATAACCGGTGATAGTGGAGCAGATTATGACTAGAAAACGTATCGGGTTTTCCTGATTAGCCAGTGATTGCACCTCGTTCCCACGCTTTGCGAATCTGTCTTTAACGCTTTGTTGTGCTGCTGGCCGCCTACCTCACCAATTTAGACACATAAGGGACATTTCTTAACTTATCTCCCCACGGCAAACCGTAACCTACAAGTAAATCATCATTGTCCATTTCATATGCATAGTTTTGCGCCACTGGGATGTCTACACGATGTGGTTTAACGAACAATGTCGCTATTGAGAGTGACTTTACTGCATAGTTTTCTTGAATATGAGCAATCAACCTTTTCATTGTTCCACCTGACTCAATGGCATCGTCAATCATAATGACATCTTTACCATGAAGTGAAATATTCTCATGGAATACGATTGCCGATTGGTTTTGGCTATCTCCCGGCGTATGGGGACAAGAAATATAATCCATTTTGATATCAAACTTCAGCTTACGAACTAGATCAGCCGTAAACAAAATACCACCAGGTACAACTGTGATCACCACAGCATCACTGAACTGACTATTCAGCTTATCAGCAACAATTTCAACACCTTCTTGAATCTGTTGCTCACTCAAGACCAACTCACCGATATGTGGAGATTTCATAATTATTTCCTATTTTCTGATTGCAGCATAACGCTGCAAACACTGGTGCGTAAGTTGGCGCTGTTTTTGCGAGCTTTTTGTTTTGAGCAAAAGCCGTGACAACCGTTATGCGTCCGGTGCTTTACCTCGTTATATTTACTTAGACTTTGCTAAAGCGATGACTCCCATCATAGATTTTGACGCCTATTTGACGCATTGAAGTAATTTCATATAACGCATCTTCCATTGCTTCATCACTCAGGCTATACCATTACTGCATACAATGAATACGAAACATCTCTTTTAATTTATCAACGGTTTTGAGTACCTTCAATTTTCATTTAAGGTACTCATTTTCATTTAAACGAGGCAATGACAAATGCACGCCTCTAATCCTTGGTTTCTAATGCGGCCATTGCTTGAGTAAATCCCATCCAAGACAATGGAAATCCCACTTTTTGCCCATTGGCTCGGATGAATTGAAGCTGACCCACCTTAGCAGCACCCATCTTAGTACGTAGCGCGCTCGTCAGTTTTGCAACGGCGACACAACCATTAGGAAGGCAGCGGGTCAGCGCCAACGCCAAGCTGTCGTCTTTATTGTCTGCTGCTTTTTTTTCAGTGTTAACTACAACATTAACCTGACCCGGAATAGACACATCGGTTGGCAGCACAGTGGTGATGGTAAAACCTTTTTGGTTGGGTAATTGACCAACAGCTAGTTGCATCACTGGGCGTGACTGGCCTTTGACCGTCGCTGACTGGACGATTTCACAATTAGCCCTATTTTTTTGGCTATTTTTATTATTAGCGTTAGGGCGCTGTATGCAGTGTAGTACCCAATCGCCATATGTTGCCGTGGTATCGCGCGGTTCACTTGGCTGGGGAGCATCAGCGGCCAGTGCAAGTGATGCCCCAAAGGTGATAGTCGTCGCTAACAGCGCTACCGTGATAGAAAAAAACTTGAAACAAAAGTGACGGCACATCGTGTCATTATTCCTTAGTGTTGAAAAATATCCCGCCGGCTGATACCGCCGGGATTAATCGTGATAGTCCTACTTAGAACTGAGTGGTCCAACGAATGCTGAAACGGTCATCGGATGGCCCTGAGTTTTGCTCCCCATGGCCATACTCTAAGGCCAGTGTGGTTTGCGATGGGGTATCGCGTTGAGAAACACCAAAGCGGAGCCCTAGTCCCAGAGCATTCGCATAGATGGTCGAGCGCTCTACCGCAGTTGCTTCTTCAATGGCAACCGAGCCTAGGGCGCCAAACACGTAAGGTGCGATGGCGGAACCTAATGACGGAAAGGTATCAACGGGCGGCAGTGTGATAGAAAAACTCAATTCGGTGCGTATCATGATCCCTGAATCACCTACGAGTTCACCACTATCAAAGCCAGAGAGGCCACCCGCACCCCCTAAATCGAACTGCTCAGTTGCAGGCATGGCGTTGCCAAAGGCGGTTTGTGCTTTACCTAACACCGACCACTGCAAGCGGTCGAGCATAAAGCCTTGTGAGTAGCGACTGCTGATAGCAAGTTTACGGAAGTCGGGCTTGGCGCCACTGCGAGACATGGGAAGCGTGTCCGAGCCTTGGCGCGCCCCGAGGCCATCAATCCCAAACGAAGCGGTAATGTTACCTGTGAGGTACTGTTCTGTTGAGGTGTATAAATCCGCATTTTGACTCAGACGTAAGACACGTAGCGAGTCTTTGGTCCACTCCACTTCACTCTGGTTGACGACGAATTTTTGTGTCTCGCTCGATATGTCCAAACTGATTTCCGAGCTGGTATTGAAGTTACGGCTGCGGATCCAGTTGTAACCCAGTTTGGTGGCAATGCGTTGGTATTCATCGCGCAGGGGAAAATCTAACTTAGAGGTAGGGTTGGTTTTACTGTCAACGGCTTCAACATTCATCCACCATCCATCCAACGATAGTGGTACGGTGATACCGGCCACGAGTTGTCGGTTACGCGGCTCATCATCGAAGATACTCTTATGGTCACCAGGATAGCCACCGACTTGTAGGTACCCGACTTCGCCCAAGCCTAAGAGGTTATTAAAATTGGCATTGATGCTAGCGCTGTAGTTGCCGAGTTCATCACTGCGCTCGTTATTGATTTGGGTGCTGAGCAATACGGGGATATCGCGTCCATCCACGACGATGATGGTGGCACCGGGGGTTTCTCCGGCCTTGAGGGTGGAATGCAGAAGTACGCCGGGAATATCCCCCGCGAACAATAAGCGACGTTCTAATTCAGCTTTGGTTAAGGCATGGTTACCCACCAACGGCGTGAGTATCGCCTCGATGCGCGAGCGGGTGGTGCCAGAAAATGCAGAGGCATCGATGCGCTCAACGTACCCTAGCGTCACAATTAATGTCAGGACCTTGCCATCTTCAATCGTCTGTGGCGGAAGCGCGACACGTGCTAGCAGGTAGCCCGCTCGGATATACGCATCTTCTAAGGCTTGCGCAGCCTCAAATAGCGCTCTTCCGCTAACGCGTTGCCCTTTAATGGATGACTCAATGCGAGCGACCGTTGCGCGCAACGCAGGGAGCGTATCCCCTTCAATCTGTAATCCAGAAGGGGTCACGAAAATGGTATCAGCGCCCTCTGGCACTTTTAGGTTTGAGGTGGCTGGCAGTATGACGCCGCCTTGAGCTGCACGGGTGACCTTAGGCGCATAACTTGACTTCGTTACTTGGCTGGCGGTTTCTGCCCATGTCGGTAAGGGACATGCTGTTATTCCAACGAAGATAAGCGCGGTGGCTATCAGAGTAAACTGGTTACATTTCATCATAAATTGATCTTCATCTTCCCTTATTTCGAGCTACAAGTAATAGCGAAATCACTGCCGACAAAACACATGGAGCCAGATAAGCGACTGTCTTGAGTACTCATTACCTCATCTGACGGCTCACCATTGGTTGCTGTCGCCGTACGCCCTGTATTGGTGTTATAACGCACTGACTGGTTTCTGACATTTGGCACAAAGTCATTCACTATCGGCATATTGTTGACAATACGACCCGCCTCGATTTGTGACGCAGCGGGGGGCTGAGGGGTTGGGGTTGGGGTTGGGGTTGGGGTTGGGGTTGGGGTTGGGGTTGGGGATGTCGTCACAGTTAACTGCCCGGCATTGTAAGTAATATCGTAGTTATTTGAGGTGAGACCGGAGACCTCAATATCATAGTCCCCCACCTCGATAGCGCCTTGGGCGTTGCCGCTATAGGTTAGTGTGCCGCCGAGAACCGAACCGGTTTCATTGTTCACCAAGCCTTGGTAGGTCACGCCATTACCACCGCTATACGCCTGACCATCGTACATCTTAGACGCATCGTTGGCCGTGACCGTCAGTAGCGCGGGGGTTACCTCAAATTTACCAGCCACATAGTGCAAGGTGTAATTGCCATTCGCGACACCATTCAAAGTCCCGTCGCTTGCCGTGGTTTTGTACCCCTTCCCGACATTAGATGTGCGAGTTGCATCCGTCGCCACACTCACAGACGACAGCAGGCTGTTACCCTGACCGTTCTTCCAGCCCGTAACCTTATAGGTCAAGTTCGGCACGTTATCGCCATAAACCATATCGCCATTGTCTGCCGTGACCGTCAAGTCGGCCTTATTCACTTTCAACGTCCCTTTGACATACTTAATGTCATAATTGGCCGCTTTGAAGCTGTCGCCTGATGCGTTAGAGATATCAATGTCATAGGCAGTATCACTTGCATTGGCCGTGGCGGCCGCGCCGTCACTGTGCAGGGTGACTGCGTCAATCTTGTCGCCGTTCTTCAAACCATCTGGCGAAACCGTGAATTCAGTTCCGGCAAAGTTTACGGCAGTACCATAGGTTTTGTCGTCTGGCGATTTGGCCGTGACCGTCAAGTCGGCCTTATTCACCGTCAGCTTACCTGCGACATAAGTAATCTCATAATTGTCCGCGTCAAAGGTGCCGCCTGATGCGTCAGAAATATCAATATCGTAGGCAGTATCACGTGCATTGGCCGTGGCGGCCGCGCTGTCACTGCGCAGGGTGACCTTGCCAATCGTCTCATTGTTCTTCAGACCATCTGGCGAGACCTTGAAGTCAGTGTCCTTGAGGGTCACGACGTCACCATAGGTTTTGGTGACGTCTGTCGCTGTAACCGTCAATTTCGCCTTGTTGATCTTAAACGAACCGGATTTTGTGGAGATATCATACCCCTGTTGGGTAGAATACAATCCGCTTATGGTCATTTCGAGGTTTGAGCCGGTATACGTGCCTGCATTGGCACTGTTCGCTTTATACTGATATTGCCCAGTGCCCTTCACCAATGAGGTATTATAATTGGTATCACTGTAGGTCAGGGTCCCGACATCTGTTGACGTGGCGCTACCATCATAGGTCTTGCTGCCCGAACCGCCGGTGATGGTCAACCCGGTCATAAAGCTGCGGAGCAAGGGGGTGCTATGACCATCATAGATGCGCCAGACCTTGCCCGTACCGCCTTGGTCATCAATATCCCAATCACTGAAACTCGACAATGTCTTCATCTGTTCCGTAGTCAGACCAGCACCGCCCGCCGAATTGGTTTGGCCCGTGGTCTCGGTATCCCAAAAGGATGAGGTAACATTCCGACTATACCCAACAAGGCCGCCAGAATTTTCTCCATTCACCACCCCAGTGGCATAGACATAAATTAAACTGCCGCTATCATCCCCCACAAGACCACCAACGTAGTTTCCTGTCACCGCTCCAGTAGTATAAGCATTGCTGATGTTACCAGCATTGCTCCCCACAAGGCCGCCAACAGAGCTCGATCCAACAACATTGGCAGTCGAATAGACATTATTAATATTGCCAACATTTTCTCCCGCTAGGGCCCCAACGTTATTTTTACCTCTAATACTACCGGCCTCAAGGCCGACATTGCGGATACTAGAGCCATACTTAACAGAACCGAAAAAGCCAACATAATCCGTCGAAGGCCGATTGATGGTGAGGTTGGAAATTACATGACTTTGACCATCAAAGGTGCCAGTGAATTGGGTCGAATCATTACCCAACGGCACGAAGCCACCGCTCCCCCAGTCAGCGCTGCTGGTTGCACTGGCATCGATATTACGCGTCAGGGTATAGTTGCCGGAAAGATTGGTGTTGATTAATGCCAGTTGGTGTAGGTTGGAGACCGTGATAACCCCCTCTGCATTGGGGCTGGCCGCTTCCGAACGCAAAATAGGTCGCATATCCGCCACTTGATACCAGATACCACTATCAGTGAAATCCCAACCGATATAATTACTGCTATCACGCGCCTCGGCTGTGGTCAGACCTGTCACCGTCGTTGATGATGGGTTGTTGTCGGTGCCAATCCCTTTGGATTGACCTGTGGTATCGGTATCCCAAAAGGATGAAGTGATGGTAGTAGAACGTTCATAGTTGTACCCCACAAGGCCGCCAACGTTGTTTCCACTCCCCCTTACCATTCCAGTTGCATAAGCATTGCTGATGGTGCTGTCATCATAGTTGTATCCCACAAGGCCACCAACAGAGCTATAACCAGTTACCGCCCCCGATGCATAAGCATTATTGATGGTGCCGCTATTGAACCCCACGAGCCCGCCGATATAATAATCACTCCCTGTCACCTTCGCCATTGCATAAGCATTACGGATGGTCCCAATATTACTGCCCGCAAGGCCGCCGACAGTACGCCCCCCCTTGACTTCCCCCGCCTCGGTGGCATAAGCAGCATTACTGATGGTGCCAGTATTAAATCCCACAAGACCGCCGACAGCAGTGTCACCGATAATACTTCCACCCTCTAGACCCACATTACTTATTCTTCCATTTGATCCCACACCACCGAACAGACCAACACCACCCGTTGAAGGTCGATTGATGGTAAGGTTAGAAATGACATGACTCTGACCATCAAAGGTGCCCATAAACATAATGGCAGAATTGTAATCCGAAGAAGCAGGAATTTCCCCCAAAGGAACAAAACCTGCACCGCTGTTCCAACTCGATGTCGCACTGGCATCGATGTCTTTGCTCAGGGCATAAGTACCAGCAAGGTTGGTGTTAATGGCCTGAAGATTATCCAATGTATTGACCAACATATACGCGGTGGCCGTGGTATCCGAGCCCATATTGCCAGAATAATCTGTGGCGGCGGTGTAGCTGCTTGGGTTGTAATAAATGCCCACCCCACCTGGCGCCGTGGCGGTGATGCCTGAACCAAAGGTCACCGTACCGGTGCCGGTGCCCGAATTATCCGAACGCAGCACGATTTTAGACCCAGTCCCGCCAGTAAGGGCCGCATTGACATTGATATTGTGATAGGCCGACAATTCCAAGGTCGAGCCGCTATTCCAGGTCACATCGTTGGCCACCGTGATATCACCAGCTTGCGAGCCTGCAGAGCCGGAACCGCCAGTGGTGATCGAGACATTGGCACTGCCTAGGGCGTTTTGTAAGGTGGTGACATTAATCACACTGTCATCACCGGTGGCGCTGGTGCCGTTGGAATTCGACGCTGTACCATTAGAAATGGTGATGTTATAAGGGTCCAGCAACAGAGTACCAAACCCACCCGGGCCGCTTAAATCGGTAAAGCCGTTGTAGGCCAGTGTCGCTTTGCCCGAGACTTCCGCCGACCCGCCTTTACCGCTATTTGCACCACGGGCGGTGATCAAGCCATCAAAGGTGGTCAAATCATTCGACCAGACTACCACCTGCCCGCCCGTGCCGCTTTGGCTGGCATCAGCACGGATCACACTGTTTGCATCCACGGTCGTGGTCTGCGCCCGTTGTGTGTTGCCTTTGCCCTGATAATCACCGCCAATCTTAACCGAACCGCCGTCGGTGGCACCGGAAGCATCGATCGTCGCGCCGTTCAAGGCAATGTGTTGACCGGTAACGCTAATTTGGCCCCCTTTTCCGGTATCAGACGTGGCCGTCACCTGACCCGAGACGGTGACGTTACCACCTTGCCCGCCACCGATGATGATACGGCCATCATGGCCTGAGACACTATTGGCTTCGACGACACCGGATAAATTGACCACATGACGGGCCACATCACGGGCGCTGGCCACTGAGATCAGTACCGTCCCACCATGTGCAGACAGGGTCCCCGAATTATCGATCAGAGCGTCTTGACCGTTAGCATCCGTTTTGCTCGGCAGTGCCACCTGCAAAAAACCATCGCCTGATAAGTTCAGCGTGGCTTCTTCACCCGACCCTAAACCTATTTTGCCAAGGGGCGCCGCAATCACACCACTGTTTTGCACCGTGCCACCCATGAGTGCTGCATAGCCACCTCGTCCGATGGTAATGATACCAGCGTTACTAACGCCGGCCGATGCACCATCTCCGTTGAAATTGAAATGACCTTTCAAAAAGTCTTGGTCAGAAAGATTTAGTGTGGAACCCACAAATCCACCGCCCACTTTTATCACCCCATTCGGGGTGATGGCGATGCCGTTGGGGTTAATCAGAAAGACCTGGCCATTGGCATGAATTGAACCGGCGATAGTCGACGTGGTTGCCCCTGTGACTCGGTTCAAAATCGCCGAGGTGCGGCCCGGCTGAACAAAGTGAACGGATGCGCCTTTGCCAACCGAAAAACTTTGCCAGTTCACAATAGCTTTATTCGAGCCCTGTTTGATGGTCATCGTATTGCCCGAGGTGCCGATAGTGACTTGCCCTGCGGCAACCGACGCAGCGGAGGGCAACGGTTCGGTAGCCCATGTCGGTTGTATGACTAATGTCAAAATAAGAGTGCCAATAGCCGATCTTGTGGCTAGACTGGTGGGGATAACATCCCTATATTTCTGATGGCTCATCTTCATCTCCGTTGTCATGAGCGGCTCATTTTGTTCAACGTAATTCACATAAGCTTGGGTATAAGCGTTGTAAACTCGATGACTTGTTTGATTTTAAAGCTATATTAATAAAAGTATCATCCGTTTTTTTAATGTCTATTTCATGACCTGATCCGATACTTTTGGATATCTCGCTAAGTGGGGTGTATAGAAGTCAACTAAAACCGAACACACGGTTAGGCCGATTCTCGGCGACACATGCTTTGTTGGATCTGATACCGCCGAAGTCGTTGCCTGAACTTGCGACTCGCATATTGACTACCTTGATCAGAATGGAACATAACATCTCTTGGACAACCTCGCTGCTGATAAGCTAAATCTAGTGCTTTAACAACTAAGTCAGCATCGGGATTGTCCGATATTGCCCAACTGACCACTCGACGCGTGTATAAATCAAGATCATCATCGAAACGAGCATGCAACTTCCTGCTGAGCCTCGGCTAATTCGAAACAGCCGTTTCGGCTCACTAAGTAATTTTATTCTAATTAAATCAATAGATTGACGACGATTTAAACAATCATAAAAACAAGGTGTGGCGATATCGAATGATGCACAGACCAGTTCAGTGTCTTCATGATTCCCCAATTGGTCTATCAGCGCGTACGTTCTAACTCGTCCGCCATTAAGAGAGCAGAAGCCTTTTTTAATATGGCTTTTTCTCGTTCCAAACGATTAATTCTGGCTTCAAGATCCTGAACTTTTTGCTACTCAGGCGTTAGCGCTTTATTGCCTGGCGTTACGCCAGTTTTCTCTTGTTCAAGCTGTTTAACCCAACATCGGAGAACCGTTTCACCGATATCAAGGGAACGGCTATAGAATAACTTTGGTCAAAGATCAGACATGCAGCTTCAAGCTTAAACTCTGCTGTAAATGAATGACGCTTCTTTGTCATAGAACACCGCTTGCTATGGCGCGTACTTTACCATCTTAATTAGTGTCCAGAATCATTAAACCATTATAGTCAAATATGTCAATAAAGAACCCCCGCAAGATCCACACGCAAGAATTTAGAGCCGAAGCACTGAAGCTCGCTCAGAAGATTGGCGTAGCTGCCGCATCGCGTAAGCTTAATCTTTACGAGCCACAGCTCTACAATTGGCGCTCCAGTGCCGAGAAGAAATCCAACACCACGTCTAGGGAAGCAGAACTTGCTGCCGAGGGTCGCAAGGCTTAAACGTCAACTTACTGAAAAAGTTGAAGATTTAGCCATTCTAAAAAAGGCGGCTGTAGATTCAAGAGAGCATCGCAACACCCTTTTCAATCACGTGTAATGGTGTTTTATATTTCAATATTTTCCTGAGATGTTCATTAAACTGAATGGCTACATCATTGAGCTTTTTTGTGAGTGGAGTGATAAATCTGTTTTCCGAGGGAAGTATTGTCGAATTAAGCTGTTGGTATTTCCGTGAGTACCTCTTTGCCATGGGCACTGAGGATCGCAAGAATAGCAGGAATTCCTATTTCTTTAGTCAGCTCGGCATGTTTCGCCAACTCCATATGTAAACATCCCTTAAACTAGGAGATCTCACTCGCTTTAACCATCCAAGAAAATTAATGAGCTATTTAGGATTGTTCCACCAGAATATTCCAGTGGAGGAAAGCGCCACATCGGCGCAATAACCAAATGCGGGAATACTCGGGCACGACGCTTGCTGATTGAAGGGGCCCATTCCTATCGATATTCAGCGAATATCTCTACTGATTTACAACGAAGGCAAGAAGGCTTATCCAAGCATATCATTGATATTGCATGACGAGCTCAATTTCGTTTATGTCGTCGATATCAAAAACTCATACATAAGGGCAAACATTACAACCTGGTTGTGACGGCCATCGCCAGAAAAATGATTGCCTATATTTGGGCAATTGCACGAGTATAGACTGAAAACAGGTGCCACTCTTCATTTCGTTTATGGAGCTGGGCCTTGTAGTTATTGGATTTATCGATGCACCTCGTTCCCACGCTCCGCGTGGGAATGCATACCTAACTTAGAAGTGGCACGCAAAGTTCAGCGCTTGTACCACCCCCGGTTATCATCCAGTGCATCATCCGCAATAAGCGATCAGTTTTGGCAGGAAGGCGTACACCCTGAATGAATACAAAGTGATGAAATGATGCATTAGAAGGTTGAATTGATTTACCAAAACCCTGTTAAAATAGGCTAGGTCGATAAAGTGACTCACTGGCGTTATTCCAGTGCTCGTCATTATGAAATGAAAACGAAACAGGACGAATTGATATCTGCCAATCATGGTAATTTTGGGCTCGGTATGTATTCCCACGGAGGACCATGGGAACAAGGGTAAAACACCAAGCTCAATTTGCCAACTTGTATCAATTGCTTTTGACATCATGGTTTGCATCCATGATTTAACAGCAGGACCAAAATTTCCTTTCGTTGCCACCACCACAAGAAACGGCTCATTTATGCGTCCGTTTTACTTTGTTTGTTAGCTCGATTTAGACGAAGCATTTTAAGCAACGATGTCCCTGAAGATGTGAGACCAGTTACACCTGCCGCAAGAGCGCTCTCTTTGAAGTTACTTGCAGCCCATTTTCCACAGTAAATGTAGACAGGAACATCTGAACCGCTTTCACGAATTAATTTTGTAAGATCTATTCCTGCCTGACCACCTTCTGGACGCCCCATATCACTAATCACACGATCATACTTGATGGAATTAAATAGTTGAATGCCCTCAGTAGTGGACTTTGCAATATGAACATCCACTCCTAGTTCTCCCAAGCTTGCTACAAGGAAGCTATTGTTTTTGGGGTTATCATCGACCCACAAGATTTTTAATTTAGAAACATCTATTTTACCGTCATCTCTTACATCTGACTCAGGGCTGGCTCCAGACTGAAGACGTTCAAGCCCCTCCTCAAGAGAAGCAATTTTTTCTTGTAAGTCAGTTATGATATGTCTCTGTTGCTCGGTAACTTGTTCCATCGTTAGCTCATTGCCAGCGACTTTGAGTGTGAACTTACGCCCTTTAGCGGACTCAATTACCGACGCTATAGATGAACGAAAATAAACCAATATCGCAACAAACGACAGCGGCCAGAGTAAACTTGCAAAGGACTCAAGTAATTTACTTAAATTTTCCATAATTTAATTCTGCCTAATAAAGCTAACATTTCTTATACAGAACCACTCTATGAGAATACTTCCGTATAACTTAATTCTTTTTCTAAACTGAATCTCACAACTCACCACCATGTGGGTATAAACATTATAAATTCATTGCATATATTTATAGCAAAGAGTCACGGTGATGCCTACGGTAAATGGGGAATCGACTATAAAAACAATCTGGCTAGCGGATGGAGATAAAGAGGAAAATACGGGAGCACACATCATTTTCGATGCATGCTGAATAAGTGGAATTACCCCTCAAGCCGCCCCAAGCAAACTTGCTCCACCAGCCCTTTCAGCTTCTCCACTTCCCCTTGCAGATACACCAATTCTTCTTCGGTGATTTCGTAATGCATCGAGTAACGGGCGTCGATGTAGGCACGTTGCAGGCGGCGGAAGCTGCGGCGGTGGAATTTGTCGTCCATCGGGAAGATATCAGCGAAGGCAAGGTCTTGCTCGGCGCAATATTTTTTCAGTTTCTCGATATTATGGGTTTTGGGTAGGTAGTTGGTCAGAACCAGTAAGGTGCAAGCGAAGAATCGCTCTGCTGCTTGGTGTAATTCAAAAGCGGCTTTATTCACATAACCTTTATCTATCGCAATCTGAGAGAATTCTAAAAACTCTCCTGCACTTTGAAACCATTGCTCAAAATGCTGCTGTGCGATTTGACGGCGTTCTTCATCACTCAGATCCCCCGGTTCGGCCAGTTCTTTAGGCGTCGCAGCAAAGATTTCGATGCCCTCTTCGCGAATATCTTTAAAGAAGTAGTGACCCTGTCTGAGCTGTTCATTGACCTCTTCCAAAGTATGCACAATCAGCCCCAGCGGTGCGCTTTTGACTTTGCGGTCGATCTGCTCTTCGGCTCTACGCCAGACGAGATCCTCTTCCACCAACGAAGGTTTGTTGACGATCACCAGAATGTCGTAGTCACTGACATAGCCGTTGGGAATATCGCTCACCCAACCGCCTTTGGCGTGGCTGCCGAACAGAATGATTTTCAGGATCCGGAACTCGGCTTTACTCCCCTGCTTACCAACGAGGTATTCTTCCAGCGTATCGCGCAAAATGGTCGAGATCAGCGCAAGCTCGTGCTGTTTACGTTCGGGAAGATGGTCGAATGAAGTCTTCATACCTGAATGATTTGAATCGGTTAGTGAACAATGCCCACAGTGTGGCGAGCTGCTGCGCAAAAGTCTATGGTTTTTCACCAGTTTGAATCCATGTCTCGGCCTTTTCCCGAGGCACTTCACATCAATGTATTCTCATGCTGCAACATTGAGTTCAGCGGGATTTTATCTTTCAATTTGATTGATTTAGATAACTTTCAGAAATAAAACCCGGATTGAACCGGGTTTTATATCAATGTAATCACAAGAAGGAGGCGGGAAAACCGCCTTCTTTTTTATCAGTCAGAACGGATGATTAAAAGCCGATTTCATCCACAGTGAAGCTGCTGCCACATTGGTTAGAAAACTTCGGATCAGCATCCATCATTAAGCTTTCAAGGGAAGCATTTTCATCCAGTTGTTTCGGCAAATTAATATAGACATCCACTAATTTGCTGTTCTTACATGAAATCTGTAACCGTTTATACGCTCCGTCGAAAAACGCCTGATCCACAACATCAAAAAAGTCCTGCGTGGAGACAGATTCACCGAGATGCTCCTGCATGAAATAAGCGACATTCTGGTTAAATTCTTTTTGCAGACGAATCGCAGTTTTAAAATATTCATCCGCGTTTCTTTGCGTCTGGCAGGTACCGTGCTTGTACCATTCATGACGTTGTAAACAAGAACCATAGGCTGCACTTGGCATATATTGTCCCAGTAATGCCAGCGTCGATGATGACATCGGAACCGCATCATAGCTGCAAAAAGGACTCACCGAGTGAGAATAACTGCCACAGAATCCGTAACTTGTGCCACAAGAAGCTTTATTCGGCCATAAACCATGCAGGGTAAAGTTTCCGGCCTGATAAGCGCTGGAATCCGTGACCTTACATTCAGGCTTTGACGTGTGTGTTTCACAGAAAGCTGGCTGCCAGCTGAGAGCAAAGACATAACTGTCTTCCTGACCTGCCGTTGAACAGCTGCCAGAACCCGAGCTGCCAGATGAAGAAGAATCATCACCTTTTACCTCACCACAACTGACAGAGACCCAACGCAACTGCGGATTAGCATTTTCAACCACCACCCGGTACCAGGTGGCGTCATTTTTATTCGCCTCACGAATTTGGTAAGACTGCCCGGAAACCAGATAGATGTTACCAGGATTGGTTTTCTTGTTTTTTGATTGATAAGCCGGACATGACTGGCTGGCATAAAAAGTACCAGAGAAAGTCACCGCGGAACTCTGCCCGACAACACCGAACAACAGTGCCAGGGCAGAAAAAACAGCCAACAGAGTTTTTAGTTTCATTTAACAAATTTCCTGTATAAGTATGTGTAAGCGTCGCAATATTAAACATATCAAATTAAATAAGAAAGAAGTTAAATAAAACTTAGTGTCATATTATTTTTGCGAAATAATCATGACACTGTTTTTTCACCGGACATGCCGCAATAACCGGGTCAATCCCGGTTTAGTCTTCCAGTTCATGGGGTAAAAATCATTGGAAGGACTGCCCCTTAAAGCTCCCAGCCAGAGCGGATAATTCAGACCTGATGCCATCTCTTTTATCCGGTTTAGATACAAGTGTTATAGAAAGGTATACGGACACAAAAAAGAGATGTAGTGATTTCTGGTGTATGTGTTGAAGGGATCGCGGTGTATCTCCTGTTGATTGATCTCGGCAGATCAACAACCAACAGGAGACTGCTGCGCAAAAGTCTATGGTTTTTCACCAGTTTGAATCCATGTCTCGGCCTTTTCCCGAGGCACTTCACATCAATGTATTCTCATGCTGCAACATTGATTTTCCGGTATAGATTTCAGCAACGAAAAAGGCCGCAGACGAATGTCTACGGCCTTGAATGTGGCGGTGAGTGAGAGATTCGAACTCTCGATACGTTGCCGTATACACACTTTCCAGGCGTGCTCCTTCAGCCACTCGGACAACTCACCGAATCGTTGAAATTATTGTTTCAACGGGGCGCTAATTTAATGATTCTTCGGAAGAAGGTCAAGGAGAAAAATCGTAAAAACCGCCCTTTGACAATCAAATGGTTATTAATTAACTGATTGGCCGATTATCTGAACAATCAGCAACCGTGCATGAATCAAACATGATAATAACCGGGTACCCGGAACCAGCGTCGGCAATAATCGAGAAAGTAACCGTAAACGACACCCATACCACAAGAAATCACCGCATTGATAGAAACGGCTGTGACGATCTGATCATATGTTGCGCCAACGGCCCATAAGATACCGACATAGACGGGTGATTGAAATGCGACATAAGCAAACAAGTCACAAATATTTTTCATCCATCCGCTGGGAGAAAGGCGCCGTCCGGATCTCAGGATAAGATCACGGAAGAGCCCATATGGCCAAGCAATAGCAATATTGACCGGGATCGAAAGCAGCCTCGAAGATAATGACTGCTCCAGCGTCATACCCGAGATAAACACCTCAATGACCATACCTGTCACAAAGCAAAATACCACCATTGCAAATGTATCGGCAGCTGCATTGCGAACACAAAAAGGCGCACTATTTTTCATTTTGTTCCACTCAGATAAACAACGATATTTGTGCGCATTAAAACACAATATTTATAAAATTAATCACCAATTATTTAAATAAATACTGAATATAAAACTAAATAATCAATTAAATTTCAGAATAAAAAACTACAAAAAATTAATAGTTAACCGTTTGTAAACAAAGAAACAAAATTAAAACAAATGTCTGTAAAATCAGCCGTTTTTAAAGAAACAAATTGGATGTCTCGCAACTTATTCCAATTTCAAATACCATAATGATCCACCCACTCAATCGATTAATGAAGCATGAATGTGACACTAACTGAAATTATTGCGTCGGTAGAACAGCCCGAACAACTGCTCAATGAACATCAGATGACGGGATTTATTGTTGCTCTCGCTGCAGCACCTTATCTGATTTCACCGGAAGAATGGCTCTCCTATCTTTGGGGTGGGAGTGATGTTGCGCCGTTCGCGGAGTCCTCTCATCTTGAGATGTATTGCCAACACGTGGTTCAACACTGGAATACAGCCCGGGAATCATTACTCAGTGGTTCATGGCAGTGGCCGGCTTCCTGCCTGCTGGATGATGAAGAGATTGTTAATCAGGCAACGCGGGACTTCTGCGAAGGCATGTTACAAGGCTGGCAGTTGACCAAAGATGACTGGGAAACACTGATGCCGCCTGAAACGGAAAATGGTGCCCTACTGGGCGGTGTTTTACTGTCCATTACTATGCTTTATGACCCAGAAACCTCACTGGTAACATTGAATGAAGCGGGTGCGGATGCAATGGCTCAGTTCGAAGAGATTTATCAGGCGGTGCCCGTCATGCTATCCGGACTCAGCCAGCGTACACTGGCGATTGCTGAATCTGATGATTAAACGGAGTATCGTCCGCACATCAAAAAAGGCGATGGGAACATCGCCTTCTTTTTTATTATCGGATACACATCCCACTCAGGCATTACCTTTGACAGAGACATTCAACTGCTCAGCGAAATCCAACATGCGGTTCAACGGGATCAGAGACTTAACCCGAATCGACTCATCTACAAAGATTTCGTGTTCCTCTCCCCCGTCTCTGAGGGCTTTCTCGATGGCTTGGAGCCCGTTCATCGCCATCCAAGGGCAATGCGCACAACTTCGACATGTCGCGCCAGCACCTGCCGTAGGCGCTTCAATCAGCTCTTTCTCAGGTACAAGCTGCTGCATTTTAAAGAAAATGCCTCTATCCGTTGCCACAATCATTTGTGGATGCGGCAAAGCTTTCGCAGCTTTGATTAATTGGCTTGTTGATCCGACTGCATCAGCCAGTTCAACAACACTGGAGGGTGATTCCGGGTGAACCAAAACAGCCGCTTCCGGATATAACGCTTTCATTTTTTTCAGCGCATCGGCTGAAAACTCATCATGAACAACACATTCACCATGCCAAAGCAACATATCAGCACCGGTTTTATTCGCAATGTATCCACCCAGATGTCGGTCGGGGCCCCAGATGATTTTCTTATCTTCCGAATCCAGATGTTCAACAATTTCTAATGCGATACTAGACGTCACTACCCAATCTGCTCTGGCTTTGACCGCTGCAGAAGTATTTGCATACACCACAACGGTATGATCCGGGTGAGCGTCACAGAAAGCGGAGAATTCATCCACAGGACAGCCTAAGTCTAAAGAGCATTCGGCTTCTAACGTTGGCATGAGAATGCGTTTCTCTGGCGTCAGGATCTTCGCTGATTCACCCATAAAACGAACACCACCGATCAGCAGTGTTTTGGCTGGATGTCGATTACCGAATTTCGCCATTTCCAGTGAATCACCGACAAATCCGCCGGTTGCTTCGGCCAATGCCTGAATTTCAGGATCTGTATAGTAATGGGCAATCAAGACGGCATCTTTCTCAGTCAGAAGGCGCTTTATCTCATCTATATAGAATTCTTTCTGTTCTTTTGAGAGTGGTACCGGCTTCGGTGGAAATGGGTACACGGTTTCAATCTGTTCTGTGATATGGCTCATTGCTTCTGCTCTACGCAATTTCCAGTGATTAGCGCATTTTACACGCTCTTTACAACGTGTCAAAAGCCAGCCGGACAATTCATTGACAGAACAATTGATAACGGGAAGACAGAGAGCATAAAGGAGAACCTCGGTTCTCCTTTTGTGTGCATTCAAGATACGACCTTAGTGCTCGCTAGCAAAGCATCAACATCTATCCCATGCTATTTTGCCATAGACCGTTTTGCAGATTCAGCAGAAGCGGTATCAGGATATTCATCAATCACCTGTTGATAATACTGATTTGCTAATTTTGTATTTTTGCGACGTTTCTCAACATCACCTAATTTGACTAATGCGTCTGCACGTTTATTTGATTTAGGGAAATCCAAAACAGCTTTAAAACTTTCAACCGCTTTATCATCCTGCCGTTTGGCATAGTAAAGTTGACCTAACCAATAATGTGCATTGGGCGCAAAATTAGATTTGGGGAAGTCACGCTGAAATTTAGTGAAGGCATTAATCGCGCCAGAATAATCTTTTTTCTTTAGGATCAAATCAACAGCATTTTGATAAGCCGTTTGCTCATCAGCATTTTCGCTGTACGTGCCAGTGGATGCAGACTGATCATTGGTTGTTGAACCTGACTGTGCTCCATCACTACGCTTTGAATTGAGCTTTTCTCTAAGATTATCGATTTCAACAAATAACTCTCTCTGTCGATCGAGCATCTTGCCCATATCGTGAGAGTTCTTCTCTACCTGGCCACGCAGGTGTTGAATCTCGGTCGCCATTTCATCAATCTGTTGCTGCATTTGCACCCGCAACAGACTACTGTTTTGAAGTAGACGTTCCAGACGGTCAACTCTTGTCTCAGGGCTCCCCGAAGTTGCATGTTGCTCCATGCCTTCACTTAGGTCCGATACTGGAGCGGGTACAGCAAGCACTGGGCTTGCTGTACTGACCAGTAACATAAGCATCATTGGTCGCTTTAAGTTACCGAACATGTTTAATCAAACTCTTCAGATTAGTAAACAATCACTGCACGACGGTTTTTTGCGTATGCAGCTTCGTTATGTCCGCGCACTAATGGTTTTTCTTCACCATAGCTAACAATTGACATTTGGCTGGTTTGTACACCAAGAGCCTGAAGGTATTTATATACAGCTTCTGCACGACGTTCACCCAGAGCAATGTTGTACTCAGGCGTACCACGCTCATCGGCATGACCTTCAATCGTAACGTGAACTCTTGGATGATTACTCAGATAAGAGGCATGAGTTGACAGCATATCTTTATAATCTGATGCAATTGTTGAATTATCAAAAGCAAAGAATACGGTTTGCTCTTGCATAACCTTATCTTTTTGTTCCTGCTCAGAAAGCTTACCATCATCAGTCATGGGTGATACAACAGTTGTATCGGTGCTATCTGCGGAGCCGGATGTAGATTGGTTAGTTGTCGTCTCATTTCCTGAGGCACTCACTGCATCATCACTTGAACTACACGCAGTAACCGCGAGTACTGGTAGTGCAATCAATAGCCCTTTAAGAACTTTATTCAGTTGCATCTTCTTTTCCTTATTTTTTAATCATGACTCATTACAAAAACGGTGACCACGCCGGCGCTCTTACACGTCCGTTTGTTTCTGGTAACCTGGCTTTAAATCGCCCGTCAATAGAAACCATAGATAATACATTGGTTTTATTGTAAATCGAACTATAAATAACCATACCACCGTTAGGCGCAATACTTGGAGACTCATCGAGCAAAGTTCTTGTCAGAATTTGCACACTACCGGTTTCCAAATCTTGCTTTGCCAAGTTAAATCCTGACTGGTTTTTATTCACCATGATCAAGAATTTTCCATCAGGCGTAATCTGCCCACCTAAATTTTGTGAGCCCTGCCAAGTAAGACGATTTGTCACGCCAGAAGACAAATCTACTTTATATATCTGTGGTTTACCACCCCGATCTGAGGTAAATATCAGAGATTTTCCATCTGGATACCAAAAAGGCTCTGTATTATTTGATCTGCCCCGCGTTATTTGACGAATTTTTTTCGTTGCTAAATCCATGATGTAGACCTGTAAACTTCCCGATTTAGACAAGACTAAGGCTAATGATTTACCATCAGGTGAAAATACTGGCGCGCCATTGTGACGAGGAAATGACGATATTTTTTCACGTTTCCCCGTATAAATGTTCATAACGTAGATTTCAGCATGTCCATTTTGGAAACTGACATAAGCCAGCTTCTTACCATCCGGAGACCAAGCGGGAGACATTAACGGTTGTTTAGAACTAAGAACTAGCCGTTCATTGTAGCCATCATAGTCTGAGATTCTCAGCTGATAAGGATACTTTTCACCGTCATGTACAACGACATAGGCAATGCGCGTTAAAAACGCGCCTTTATCCCCGGTTAGTTTCTCATAGACTAAATCAGAAATTCGATGGGCATACTCACGGAGACGCTTCGGTGAAACCGTCGCAATATTATTGAGTAATACATAATCTTTGGACTCAACAAGTTGACCATCTTCTGTGAGAGACTGTCTTTTACCCTTCAGTAATTGCGCCTGAACGATATCAACCAACTGGTAATGGATAACATAATTACCCGCTGCATTTTGCTTGATGGTTCCGGTCAATAATGAATCGACCCCGAGTCGAGTCCATGCATCCACATCGACAGCAGACTCGTCATAAGGCGTCTGGGGCATATTACTGGTCGCAACGGGACTAAACTTACCACTTCGCTGTAAATCCGAAGCAACTACACCTGAAACATCCTCTGGTAACTGGCCCTTACCCTCCCATTGAAACGGAACGACCGCAATCGGCCTCGCTGAGTTAATCCCATCAGTAATGACGAGCTCTAATGCTGCATTTGCGGTGTGTATGCCTGATATTACGAGGAACATACAACTCAAAATCAATCGCTGTAACACAAGCTTTTCCTTTTCTCTGATACTTCAGTCAAAATTATATATTCGGTTCAACGGTTATATTAATGTCTTTTAGCTTATTGATAACATCCGGGTCATCTTTTGGCAGAGGAAAAGACGGGACCTGCGCAACCGCTCGCTGCGTCGCAGCACAAACGGCCGAGTTTCCCCCTAACACTCTCAAACTACCAACAATTGCACCGCTCCCTGTAGGAATCAGGTGCAGATTAACCCGACAATTTTTGCCTTTAAACGTATCTTCTACGCGTAAATTTTGCCGAATAAGCTGTTTGTAGATTTCTCCGTAACGTCCAACTTCGCTAGCAATATATTGACTCCGAGCACTAGAGTTTTGTTGCTCTTCAGCCTGTAGACCGGAAAAAATGTCATCTAAGGCCGCTTCCCGTTGCTTTCTTTCTTTTTCCAATTTTTTCAGGCGCTCTTTTTCCTGTCGAGCCTTCTCAGCAGCAGCCTTTGCTGCCTTTTCTTTTGCTAAACGTTCCTGCTCTGCTTTCTGGGCGGCTTCACGCTCTTTACGTGCTTTTTCTGCCGCGAGCTTAGCCGCTTTCTCGCGTTCAATTCGCTGCTGTTCCGCTTTTGCAATAGCAGCTTCTTTCGCTTTCCTTGCAGCCTCAGCTTTCGCGGCACGCTGCTCTTCAGCTTGTCGCTCTTGCTCTTTCTGCTTACGCTGCTGCTCTGCTTTTCTGGCTGCTTTCGCCTCACGGGCTTGCTGTTCTTTTAACTGCCGGATTCGCTCTTCTTCAGCTCGACGATTCTCTTCAAGACGTTCACTTTCACGTCGCAGACGATCAAGTCGATCCTTTTCCTTACGGGCCGCTGCTTCTCGAGTCGCCTTAATCTGTTCCGCCTGTTGGTGTACCAATGCCGGATCAATCACGACCGCCTGAACCATATTACCGATCGGATGCGGCTTTTCCTGATAAAACTGTCCGCCCCAAAGCAATAAACCAATTAAAATCGCATGCAACACGATAGAAATTATCAGTGGTTTTGTAAAACCTGAGCGCTTATCTTCTCTCTTTTTCATGAAGGTTATACTGCTTATTCCCTGATATCTGTTAACAAACCAACCTTTGGAATACCAGCTTTACTCAGCTCGTCCAGCACATGTACAATCTCCGCATAGGGGCTTGTCGCCTCACCACCGACTGCTACAGGTGAATCAGGATGTAAACTCAGCTCAGCTTTTACCAGAACAATTGCATCCTGTAAGGATAGTCCCCGTTTGAAAGGTTCATTATTGATGCTGACCCCCAAGCTGCCTTCCTTAGTAATTTCTACAATAATAAAGCTACCATCATCACCGACCAAATCGGATGCCGGTTTCGCTGTTTCGGTTTTTGGTAGTTCGACATCCACGCCCTGAGTGATAAATGGAGAAGTCACCATAAAAATGATTAATAAAACCAACATCACATCGATATAGGGCACCACATTAATTTCTGCGGTTATTTTACGCTTCTTTGGTTGGTAACCCGCCATAAAGCTTACTCCCTACCAGTCATTGCCTGACGATGAAGAATACTATGAAACTCCTCAGAGAATGTCGCGTAATTCATTTCAAGTTTACTGACAACTGTTGTCAGTCGGTTGTAAGCCATCACCGCAGGAATAGCAGCGAAAAGCCCCATCGCTGTTGCAACAAGCGCTTCAGCAATACCGGGCGCAACCATCGATAATGTTGCTTGTTTCACCGCACCTAACGCAATGAATGCATGCATAATCCCCCATACCGTACCAAATAACCCAATGTAAGGGCTAATTGACCCAACTGTCGCCAGAAACGGTAGATTAGTCTCCAATGATTCAACTTCTCGGGAGACAGCAACTCGCATGGCTCTTGCGGTCCCATCCATGACGAAATTAGCTTCGCCAGCATGGTTTTTTCTTAACCGAGCGAACTCAGTAAAACCGGAATAGAAAATCTCTTCACTGCCAGTCAATTGGTCTTTTCTACTTTTCACGTCTTGATATAAAACAGCCAAATCCGTGCCGGACCAGAAACGGTCCTCAAATGAAGCAGCTTGCTTTTCAGCAGCCGATAATGCTTTGGTTCTTTTAAAAATCATCGCCCATGACATGATCGACATGCCTAAGAGAATCATCATCACCACTTTGACTAAAAAACTAGCCTGTAAAAAAAGATCAAGTATTGAAATTTCAGCACTCACTGTTACTTCTCCGAAAATACCGCGTCGGGAATACCTTGGGGTTTCATCTTTTGCATGTCAATACATGCTACCTTAACTATTGCTCGACACAATACCTCTTCATGAGGATTAACCAGCTCCTGACAGTATATTAAAGAAGCCTTTCTTTTCTCGGTTAGCTGAGTTAAGACGACTAAGTTGTCATCCAGACGCGCAGCTTTCAGAAAATCAATCTCCATGCTTCGGACCACAAAGCCAATTTTTTGTTCCAATAACTCTCGCTGACATACCCCCTGCTCTCGGAGCATTTCCGTTCGCGCGCGTTCAAAAAATTTAAGATAGTTTGAATGGTATACAACACCGCCGGCATCGGTATCTTCATAATAGATCGTCACAGGAAATCGAAAAAAAGCTGATTTAGAATGATGCACTTAACGTCCCTCAACGGATTCACAACAATCGTTTACTATAACGCAACTCAAACACTTTCGCATGAGTGAGACGGAATGAATTTTAATTTTTTGGACAAAAAACGCAGCCTGAAGGCTGCGTTTTCTTTTATAGATAGGATACTGGTCATTGAATTCAGCTTATTCGAATCAAACTGAAGTAAACCAATATGCATCCGGCGAGATAAGGTGAAAATAAGATCTGCCAAAACCATCGTCTCGGCTTAAAGCCGACTCCGAAGATCATGCTGGCACAGATAGCCAAGATCAGCAGAGCGACAACTCCCAGATTAAAACCACCAATTGTTGCTGCATAAGTGTGTGGATTCCACATCAGCAATGCAACATGGTAGAAAGCAAGGCCCATTAATAGCATTCGATAAAAGATACGATCAATGGGACGATGCCACTGCGCAACTAAGGCAGAGAAATCATTCACTATCTTTATCCATCATCTCTGCATGTTCTAACCACAGTGCATTAATGATGCCGAAAGAACAAGCCAGTAAGACGCCTAAAATCCATGCAAAATACCACATAACTTAGCTCCTCGTTAATAAAGTGAATTTTTGTTGTCTTCGACATACTGGTTATTGATACGACCGAACATTTTATAGTACGTCCAACAAGTATACCCAAGAATAATTGGTACCATGACAAAGGCAATGCCTGTCATCACTTGCAACGTCAGCTCACTGGATGTTGAATCCCATATGGTCAGACTATTACTTGGTGCCAGACTTGAAGGCATAATAAACGGGAACATCGCAAATCCAGCTGTAAAAATAATGCCGGCATTCGTCAAACTCGAAGCAATAAATGCGATACCGCCTTTTTCCATTCGAGATGCAATGGCAGCAATCAATGGCATCGCTGTACCAAGAATGGGAGCCAACCATAACAATGGATACTGATTGAAGTTTGCCAACCACGCACCAGATTCACGAGCGACTTCTTTATTCAATGGGTTTGACGGTCCAAAGTGATCCATTGTACTGGTGATCACATAACCATCAATGTGTTGAACCCAAAAACCAGCAGCTACAAAAAGAACAGCGACAAGCACACCACAAAGTTGAGCAACGCTACGAGCTCGAGTATGTACAGTATCAGAGATCTTCATTTGTAACCAAGACGCACCTTGAAGCACAAACATCAGGACGCTGACCAAACCACATACAATACCAAATGGATTCAGCAGTCCGAAGAATGAACCATGATAACTTGGCATTAAGAATTCATTCAGTTCAAAAGGAACACCCTGTAATAAATTACCAAATGCAACACCAATGATCAGTGGTGGTACAAAACCACTGATAGAGATGCAAATATCCCAAGTCTTGCGCCATTTAGTGTCTTCAATTTTTGAACGATAATCCAGCCCTACAGGACGGAGCCATAAAGCAGCCAAAGTAACAATCATTGCAAGGTAGAAACCGGAAAATGATGTTGCGTAGACTAAAGGCCATGCAGCAAATAAAGCACCACCAGCAGTAATCAACCAAACCTGGTTACCATCCCAGTGAGGTGCAATCGAGTTAATCATGACACGACGTTCTGTGTCATTTTTCCCGATGAGCGGCACCAAGGCACAGACCCCCAGATCGAATCCATCTGCAATAGCGAAGCCGACAAACAGCACACCAATCAGAATCCACCATACAAATCGTAAGATTTCGTAATCCATAATATTCTTCTCCTCGCCTTAAGCTTCTACCTGACGGTTAACTTGATCTGTTGCTGAAGTCCCATTCTGCTCAAAATGATAACGCCCAGTTTTCAAACTACTTGGACCTTTGCGAGCAAATTTAACCATCAGGTAAACTTCGGCAACAAGGAACGCTGTATATAATGCAAGAATTGCAAGCAGGGAGATAACCAACTCACTGACACTCAATGCAGAATTTGCAATATGGACAGGGAGGATTTCACCGACAGCCCATGGCTGACGACCATATTCCGCGACAAACCAACCCGCTTCAACACCAATCCACGGCAGCGGAATACTGTAAAGCGCGGCTTTGAGCACCCAGTTTTTCTGTTCAATTTTCTGACGACATGTCTGTACAAATGCCGCAGCGAAGACAACCAGCATAATGAAACCACAAGCAACCATGATCCGGAATGACCAGAACAATGGCCAGACTGTTGGCAGTGAATCATCAGCAGCGGCCTGAATCTGTTCTTCTGACGCATTTGCTACATCATCCGTATAACGTTTCAGCAACATGCCATAGCCCAGATCAGACTTCACTTCATCGAAGGCATCACGATTCGTTTCTGAAGTATCACCTGCACGTAATTTCTGGAGCAGCTCATATGCATACATCCCATTACGAATCCGTTCAAGGTGTTCTTCACGTAAATCACTTAAACCTTTGACTGGTGCATCCAATGAACGAGTTGCAATAATTCCCATCACATAAGGGATCTTAATTGCAAAATCTGTATGCATCGTCTCCTGATTAGGGAAACCAAACAGTGTAAACGCTGCGGGCGCTTCATCTGTGTGCCATTCAGCCTCAATTGCAGCTAATTTCGTTTTTTGAACATCACCCAATTCGTAACCAGATTCATCACCTAAGACAATGACGGAAAGAACCGCAGCCATGCCAAATGATGCAGCAACGGTAAATGAGCGACGAGCAAAAGCAATATCACGCCCTTTCAGCAGATAATAAGCACTCACCCCTAAAACAAACATTGCACCCGTCACGTAACCCGATGCGACAGTGTGAACAAATTTCACCTGAGCAACAGGGTTTAGAACGACCTCAGCAAAGCTCACCATTTCCATACGCATGGTTTCGAAGTTAAAGTCGGAACCGACCGGATTTTGCATCCAGCCATTGGCGACAAGAATCCAAAGAGCAGAGAAATTAGAACCTAATGCAACAAGCCATGTCGTCACTAAGTGTTGACGTTTTGAAAGTCGATCCCATCCGAAGAAGAATAAACCGACAAATGTAGATTCAAGGAAGAAAGCAGCTAACGCTTCGATGGCAAGAGGAGCCCCAAAAATGTCGCCAACGTAGTGCGAGTAGTACGACCAGTTTGTACCAAACTGAAATTCCATTGTTAGCCCTGTGGCAACGCCCAGAGCGAAGTTGATTCCGAACAGCTTACCCCAGAATTTTGTCATATCCTTATAAATTTGCTTATCGGTCATCACATAAAGTGACTCCATGATAGCGAGTAAAAACGTCATCCCTAGAGTTAGAGGAACAAACAGGAAGTGATACATCGCAGTAAGCGCGAACTGCAACCGCGATAGATCAACTATGTCAATCATGATAACTCCTTTGTGTCGGCTGAAAGACACCTCTCAGATTAAAGCAACCAAATTTTATCAATTCATACCTGTCAAAAATGCGAGAAAAGCAGAATATTTGTTACATCAACGTGTATTTTTATTTGAATAAATATTAATCAAGTAAAATACATATTGCAGAAATACTACTGTCAAATGCGTAAGCTTTCAAAGGGTTTATCCACGAGGCTTGTCTTGATTCAGATCAAGTTTCACACTCGATGAGCCAGTAAAAAAACAACAAAATGATTAAGATCAAAATAAGAGGGAGTTAATTGATATTTTTTTGTAACAAATAGATTTTGCTCACTCAATAAATATACAAACAATTAACATTGATACTAAGTTTGCAATCTATTCGCTACCTAATAAATTTCCATAAATGCGATACATATCACACAAGCACGTCGGCATATTGTTCGAATCATACACGAAAAATTATTTTTCGAATCCGAAATGCAAATAAGCTCTTTCTGTTGCAATCCGACCTCTGGGCGTTCGTTGCAAATACCCCTGCTGAATCAGATAAGGCTCTAAAACATCTTCGATTGTATCTTTTTCTTCACCAATTGCAGCCGCAAGATTATCTAAACCAACAGGGCCACCGGAAAATTTATCAATAATTGTGATCAGTAACTTACGATCCATAAAATCAAAGCCCTGAACATCAACATCAAGCATATTTAAAGCGTTATCTGCCGTATCAGAACATATATTGCCGTCCCCTTTGACTTCAGCATAGTCTCTGACTCGCCGCAACAACCGATTGGCTATTCGAGGTGTGCCCCGGGAGCGTCGGGCAATTTCTAAAGCGCCTTCCGGTTCAATAGATAAGGATAGACACTCTGCACTTCTCTGGACGATATTTTGCAAATCACCAACCTGATAATACTCAAGCCGCTGCACAATGCCAAAGCGGTCACGAAGTGGCGACGTCAGAGAACCAGCTCGCGTGGTTGCACCGATGAGGGTAAAAGGTGGTAAATCAATCTTAATTGAACGGGCAGCGGGCCCCTCTCCAATCATAATATCGAGCTGATAATCTTCCATTGCCGGATAAAGGACTTCTTCAACCACAGGGCTTAGGCGATGAATCTCATCAATAAACAATACATCATTCTCTTCAAGATTGGTTAATAAAGCGGCCAAATCACCAGCTTTTTCCAACACAGGCCCTGATGTAGTTCTGATATTCACCCCCATTTCATTGGCGACAATATTGGCTAAGGTAGTCTTCCCCAGACCGGGTGGACCAAAGATGAGGAGATGGTCTAAAGCTTCCTGACGACGCTGAGCAGCTTCAATAAAAATTTCCATCTGATTACGCACATGATCTTGCCCCCGATAATCGGCCAAAAGCTTCGGCCGTATCGCACGATCAATCAATTCATCATCTTTAAACGGTGTGCTCACCGGTGTCACAAAACGATCCGCCTCAATCATACCATCGCTCTCAATGCTTCTTTAATCAGCGTCTCACTACTCATACCCGGTTGGGCAATCTGAGCAACGATTTTCGAAGCTTGCTGAGGTTTATAGCCAAGCGTTAACAGTGCACTCACGGCTTCCTCTTCTGCATGGCTGGCTGTATCTTGTGGACGAATTGGCGCAGCATCTTGAACCAATTCAAACGAATCGATTTCAGAAGTCGAGAAAGAAGCGAGGCGATCTTTCATTTCAACCACTAAACGTTCTGCGGTTTTTTTACCGACCCCCGGTAATTTAACCAGCATCGAAACATCTTCACGTTTGACACATTCAACAAACTGACTAGCTGTCATGCCGGATAGAATAGCTAAACCAAGTTTTGGACCAACACCATTTGCTTTGATCACAGCTCGGAACAATGCACGCTCCGCTTTACTGTTGAATCCATATAAAAGTTGAGCATCTTCCCGGACCACAAAATGTGTGTAGATGACAGCTTCTTGTGCTACTTCGGGTAATTCATAAAAGCAACTCATTGGCATTTGAACTTCATAGCCAACGCCACCAACTTCAATTAATACTTCTGGTGGCTGCTTTTCCAGCAGAATGCCTCTAAGACGTCCAATCACGATTTTTCCTTTTCATCTATGTTGAGTCTGATTGATCATAATCAATAACTGGATAAATAGCCAGTATTCGGAGGTGGCAAATTTCACCGATATCGCCCTCGCCGCGCCCCTTTCGCCTGCCCTGCAAGTGCAATCAATGTTTTATTCGTATTTGCATGGCAGATAGCAACACCAAGTGCATCAGCAGCATCGGCTTGCGGTCTAGATGGTAACTTCAGCATTTGCTGAACCATGTGTTGAACCTGTATTTTATCTGCACCGCCTGTTCCGACAACGGCCTGCTTGATTAAACGTGCAGCATATTCATAAACCGGCAAATCGGCATTCACAGCCGCAACAATCGCAGAGCCCCGGGCTTGCCCGAGTTTCAATGCAGAATCCGCATTCTTCGCCATAAAAACCTGCTCTATTGCGAAAACATCCGGTTGAAATTGCATTATCACTTCTGAAACCCCGGCATATATTTGCTTTAATCGTCCCGGTAATGCTTTTTCTGTCGTTTTAATACAACCACTGCCAAGGTAAGTCAGTATTCTTCCCTGCTGGCGAATGACACCGTAACCAGTCACCCGTGAACCCGGATCAATTCCTAAAATGATCGACATATTTATTTTATTGCCTTCAATCGGATGAACAAAAAGGGCTTATTCCGTCATAAGCCCTCTCAAAACCGTACCGCAATTATTTACGCCGCCAAGTTGTACCACCAGACCCATCTTCGAGAATGATGCCCATTGCCGTCAGTCTGTCTCGGGCAAGATCAGCATTCGCCCAATCTTTCGCTGCTCGCGCATCATTACGCATTTTTATCAGCGATTCGATTTCTGCCACTTCCTCTTCTGAACCGCTATCACCTTGCAAGAAACTCTCCGGCTCTTGAGACAAAATTCCGATGACACTGGCTAAATCCCGCATACGAACGGCAAGTTGACTGGCTTGCTGTAACTGATCTTCCTGTTTGAGTCGATTGATTTCTCGCGCCATATCAAACAATACGGAATAAGCTTCCGGTGTATTGAAGTCATCATTCATCGCTGCTTCAAAACGGGTCACGAACGCCTCTCCGCCAGATGCTGCCACGGTGAGGTCAAGTCCACGTAATGCCGTATAGAGACGCTCCAAAGCGGCCCGAGCCTGATTGAGGTTCTCTTCACTATAATTCAGTTGGCTACGATAATGGCCAGACATCAGAAAATAGCGCACTGTTTCTGGATCATAGTGAGACAATACATCACGGATGGTAAAGAAGTTCCCCAGAGATTTAGACATCTTCTCTTTATCAACCATCACCATGCCACTATGCATCCATGTATTCACATAGGCAGTGTCATACGCACAGCAGGACTGGGCAATTTCATTTTCATGATGTGGGAATTGCAAATCAGAGCCACCACCATGGATATCAAAATGCGTCCCTAAGATTGAAGAGTTCATCGCTGAACACTCAATATGCCAGCCCGGGCGACCCTCACCCCATGGTGATTCCCACTTAGGTTCACCCGGCTTAGACATTTTCCACAATACGAAGTCAAGCGGACTACGCTTCGTCAATTCGACATCAACCCGAGCCCCGGCCTGAAGCTGTTCCAGATCTTGCCGAGAAAGCTTGCCATACTCAGCAAAGCGACTCACCTCAAACATCACATCGCCATTCTCTGCGATATAAGCAAAGCCTTTATCAATCAACCGTTGTACCAGCGCAATAATTTCCTCGATATATGCGGTAGCACGGGGCTCAACATCCGGGCGGAGTATATTCAATGCATCGAAATCGGCATACATCTCCTGAATCAAACGGTCAGTCAGCGCATCGCACGACTCGTTATTTTCCGCAGCACGATGAATAATTTTGTCGTCAATGTCGGTAATATTTCTTACCAAGGTCAAATCGTATCCCAGATAACGTAAATAACGGGCAACGACATCAAAAGATACAAACGTCCTTCCATGACCAATATGACAGAGATCATATATAGTGACGCCACAGACATACATGCCAACTTTTCCGGCGGTAATGGGCTTGAATTGCTCTTTTTGTCTGGTAAGTGTGTTATATATTTGTAACATGATCTCTATCTAAGTTATGGTAATTTACTGAATAATCCGATTATAACAATGCTCTTGTCTATAGGTCATCCTATTCTTTTAAGAACATTTGAATGTCACCAAAACTAAGTTAGAATCACGGCTTCTTGTACAAAAATAGAAAGGTAATCGTGATGATCACCCTGCATACAAACTTCGGCGATATTAAAATTCAGCTTCATGAGGACAAAGCTCCTGAAACCTGTGCAAATTTCCTACAATATTGTCGTGAAAATTTCTACGATAATACCCTGTTCCACCGTGTCATTGACGGTTTCATGATTCAGGGCGGTGGTATGGCTTCAGGCATGAAAGAGAAAGCAACCAAAGCTCCGATTAAAAATGAAGCCAACAATGGGCTGAGTAATAAAGTCGGAACACTCGCCATGGCCAGAACGATGGAACCCCATTCAGCGAGCTCTCAATTCTTCATTAACGTGAATGACAACACTTTCCTTGATTTCAGCTCAGAAAGTCTCGACGGATGGGGATACTGTGTATTCGCTGAAGTCGTTGATGGTATGGATATTGTCAACCAGATTAAAGGCGTAAGCACTGGTTCATACGGTATGCATCAAGATGTTCCTCTGGAAGAAGTTCTGATTACCGGAACAACCATCGAAGCGTAATCAATCACTGATCTGATTGGTGCAGATACGAATGTTCTGCATCAATCACCTTTCCCGACAAGCGAATTTATGCATACACTTTTTATTTCTGATCTCCATTTAACCCCAGCCCGCCCGGACTTAACCACTGCTTTTCAACACTTGATGCAACATCGGGCTCCGCAAGCAGATGCGCTCTATATTCTTGGCGACTTATTTGATTTTTGGATCGGTGATGATGATCCCGACACTTTTGCACAAACCATTAGAACGACATTCAAAAATCTGACCGCGTCAGGAACGCCTTGTTATTTCGTTCAAGGAAACCGGGATTTTTTGGTTGGAAAACGCTTTGCCCAGGAAACTGGAGTCCAGTTACTTGCAGAAAAAACTTGTATTGATCTCTACGGGAAACCGGTCGTCATCATGCATGGTGACACGTTATGTCTCGAAGATATTCGTTACCTCCAGTTTAGAAAGAAAGTTCATCAGCCTTGGTTACAATGGATTTATTACCGATTGCCTTTTACATTGAAGCAGCGAATCGTGAGCAAAGTGAAGCAAGATGTCCGGATGGACAAGCAGTCAAAATCAATTGAAATCATGGACGTCACGCAAGCCGAGGTGGAACGCGTGATGACTGAATACCAAGTTGATATGATGATTCACGGTCATACACATCGCCCCAATATTCACCATTTCCATCTCGATGGGATTGAAAAAACCCGCATTGTTTTAGGGGATTGGGATCATGAAATATCTGTGCTTGAATACTGTCAGGATGCGAGTTACCGCCTTGTCCATCAGCCGGTTTCGTCATTAGCCGACTCATGTTGATGAACTGACAAGTGATCGCATTGCTCTATTTTCACAACCCATGATTTGAATCATTCATTCACCCAGCACATCACGATTGATAACACTATGAAGAAATGTCCGTGTGGCTCTCAGCGCCACTACAAAAACTGCTGCCAACCGATACATCGCTCTCCTGATGCAGCCAAACGCCCAGCTCAGTTGATGCGAGCACGTTATAGTGCTTATGCACTCGGATTAGTTGATTTTATTGTGGCGACATATCACCCGAGTTGTCAGGCGGAAAATGATCGCCAAGAGATCGAGCAAGGAACACAAACCCAGTGGACCAAGCTGGTGGTGCTTGAGGCAGAAAACGGCCATCATGCAGATGAAGGATTTGTCAGTTTCAAGGCTTATTTCGAACAAAATGGTGAGCATTATTCACTACAAGAGCGTTCTCGGTTTATCCGAGAAAACGGCCGATGGTATTACATCGACGGCGAATTTGCTGAAAACGAATAACTTCTAATAAAAGAAACCACCGCAAATACGGTGGTTATTCCTAAATCAACCTGATTACGAGTGATTACTGCTCAGCAACCCACGCCTTAATTTTCTGCTTCTGAGCAGGAGACGCATTGTTATACAACAGCTGAATGGTCTGAATCAGAGTATCATCCCCTTTTGGGGGCGTAATTTTTTGCGCAGCAATATTGGGAGTTATGACTGATTGTTGCATCTGAGGCGCGAACTCATTGCCCTGCTCGGCATTATGTCGAGCAACCGCTCTCTCGATATCATTAAATGGCATAATACCATTGCCAGTTAATGGCTCATAACGTACCGATTTTACATCGCCATGTTGATCCTGAACTTTCCAGTCTGCACCACGACGAAAATAACCTTCGGCCTGTGTATAGCTGTTCAGATGTGGCGCTAAAATCTTAATGCTGTCATCTTGCTTCAGGTCAATGGTAAATACATCCGGTGCTGTCGAATAAATCACATCGCGCTGCCCTTTTCTGACATCACCATAATAGCGGAACACCACCTGATGACGCCCTGCCTGTACTTCCAGCATATCGGGGTTAGTAAAATTTGCTTTACTTACTTTCACCCCATCTAATGCAAGAATTTCAACATCACTTTGGCTGGAAATGGTCGCGGCATGACTCTGCACCGAAAAACCAAACATTGAAAGACTCATCAGGGATACTGACCCTAACACTTTTTTCCATAACAACATGGTTGATTATTTCCTTTCACTGAACTCTGTAACACACATTCTAATGTATCCGTAGCTAGATGGATACGGGTGATAAACATAATGATGCCTTGATCAATATAACTAATTCACCAATGAAAAAACCGTCTCAATTGAGACGGTTTTTACTAGCAAGTATTCGAATCAACAATGATTAGAATTTAACTTCCATACCCAGTGTGTAAGCTGGATCGTAGTCAGTAGAAGTGCTGTCGTCGTAGAAACCGATTTCCGCATAAGTACGAACGTTAGCATTCATCTTGTAAACAACAACACCATAGATATTATCGCCATCTACATTGGATGTATCATCGTCGTTATGAACATAACCTAGAGAGAAAGTGGTTTTGTCCATGGTGTAAGAACCAACCAGTTCGATGATGTCAATATCAGCAACTTCTTTGCCAGCTTGATCATCTTGCTCAATCTGACCGTAAGATGCTGCAAAGTTAAATGCATCCATCTCATAAGTAACTTCAAGATTGAATGAGTCTTCATCACCAGTTGTTGTACTAGTCAAATCGACATCATCACCAGAATAGATATACAGACGAGCATCTAAGCCTTCATAACGGAAACCAACACGACCATCTGTAGAAGTTGCGTCAACTGTTGTACCTTCACTTTCGTCTAGATCGTGTGACAAACCAAAGTAGAAAGTGCCGTTGTCATATACATATTTGACAACATCTTTTCCAACAGTAGTTTGTTGACCATACTGCTTTTTACCAACTTCAAAATCAGCACCGATACCAGAATCATCAGTGATCAGATATTGACGACCATAAGTGATTGTACCGTAGTCAGCATAGGCAAAACCGATATAAGAGCCATCAGTTTTAACATTACCTTCTGCGTGATCATTATCTTCGAAAGTGAAATCCAAGCCAACGATTGCATTCAGACCTTCAGCTACTTCAATAGTACCGTGAGTGTTCAACTGCATGTCGTCAAGACGCAACTTAGTTGATACATCTTCACCATCTTTTTCATATGCTTGATATAATTGAACTTCACCTGCACCAGATACTGTTACTGCAACACCATCTTGGTTGTAGATTTCAGCCGCGCTAGCAGAACCTGCTGCTAGAACCGCAAGAGCGATTAGAGTCTTTTTCATAATTAATCCACTGCCTTTTCTTAGATTAGGAATTCCTTATCTGGATCCCTTTTGTTTTTTGATGGTGACGAAAACATCAAGCCCTCATCACCGCCATTTCAATTACGGAGATTAGATTGCAAAAGAATAGCTTATGTGTCAAATATTCTAAAGCAACAAAATAAATTTAAATAAATACTTATAAAACAATTAATTAAGAACGATTATTCTCAACGGCGCATACTTTGTGACCATTTTTATAAATTAAGGTCGATTCTATTTTTTATCAAAAAAACAGCATAAAAAACCACAAGAATCCTGAAAAAACATCAATTTTGGATTTTTATAAAAATTTCTAACTAACTTAAAGGCTTTATATTTTTCAGGTTCTGAATTTATTTTAAGTTCCTGACGATGCAAATTATTTGTGAACAAGATCCCTATTTAGAGCAAAAAAATCACATCTAAAGGAACTTCTCCTGTTTTCTGTATGTGTTAGTATGTCCGCCCCATCCCATCAGGTTACATTATGATTACACCCAAAATTCAGAAATCGGTCCGTCAGAGTTATCAAAACCTGCAGGCTCAGATGGAAAATTTTACCCCGCGACGCGGACAAAATTATCTGGTTGCTGAAATTACCAAAACATTATGCGGTGCTTACCATGCAAAAAATCGGCTACTGGTTGCTGAAGCGGGGACAGGGATTGGCAAATCACTTTCTTATCTGATGGGAGCGGTACCGGTTGCCGTGTTGAACAATAAAAAACTGATTATCGCAACAGCCACCGTGGCATTACAGGAGCAATTGCTCCACAAAGATTTACCTCTTTATCGTCGTCTGACTGATTTAGATTTTCAGTTTCGAATCGCCAAAGGCCGACAACGTTACTGCTGTGCCGAAAAACTGGCTGCGATTTGTGAGCCGGAGACATCGTCAGGACAAGTGGCACTATTTGAAAGCCCACCGACGGAACAGGATATTTCTCTCTATAAAGAACTCTATTTGCAGTGGTCTACAGGTAAGTGGGATGGTGATCGGGATAGTTGGCCCACCCCAATTGAAGATTCGATGTGGCTACAAATCGTCAGTGACAAGCATAGTTGCAATCCGGCGTTTACAATTCATCACCATTGCCCGTTTCAAAAAGCACGCGCGACGTTAGAACAAGCCGATGTCATTATTGCCAATCATAGTTTGGTCATGGCTGATGCGGATCTGGGAGGCGGTATCATTCTTCCGGAGCCGGAAAATAGCATTTATATTTTTGATGAAGCGCACCATTTACCCCATGTTGCCCGCGATCATGCTGCGGCATCGTCCACTCTGAAAAGTACGGCATCTTGGCTGGAAAAATTCCATCAGTCATTAGCGCAGTGGGTACAGCTGACAGATGAAAGCCGCGCATCACGCTTTAAAGATGAAATTGCCAATGCGATTCAAATTCTAATTCCGACATTATCTCAACTGGCCCGACAGTTCACACCGGAACAATGTCAGGATGGTGTGCTCCGTTTCGAGCATGGGGAACTCCCAGAGTGGTTATTTACAGAATCCAAAGCCCTGAAAAAAGCATCTATTAAAATCTGTCAGGCAACGGCTAAAGTCGCAGATTTACTTACTGAACGAATTCAGGAAGGTCAAATTAGTAATCGCATCGCTAGCCCTGTTTTAGCTGAGTTAGGGATATCCTTGCAACGTCTGGACAGTATGGCACAAGTATGGACCTTGATGGCCGAACCGCCGAGAGAGTATGGTGCACCGATGGCGCGTTGGATCACAGCATCAGAATCTCTCCCCGGAGATTACACCGTTCACGTTTCTCCGATAGAAATCGGCTGGAAGCTGGATCAACAGTTCTGGAGCCGTTGTTATGGCGCAATTATGGTCTCGGCAACGCTGCGAGCCTTGAATTCATTTGCTTTCTTTTGTCATCAGAGCGGCATCAGTGCCCAGCCGGATGAGGGAACCCAGTTCATTGCCTTGGCGTCACCGTTTGACTACCCAAGTCAGGGAGAATTATATATTCCGCATGTGCCTCAGGAACCGCAGTCACCTCATTATACTCAGGCACTGATTGACCAATTACCCGCGTTAATTCGCGAAAAACAAGCGACACTGGTCCTATTTTCTTCCTACTGGCAAATGAATCAAGTCACTGACGCGCTCAAATCCGATTTTAAAAAACGCGGCTGGCTACTCCAGATTCAAGGAAAGAAATCACGAACAGAGATCCTAAAAACACACCGTTTTACCGTAGAACATCAGGGAACGTCGATTATTTTTGGCACCGGCAGCTTCTCGGAGGGGTTGGACTTGCCTGGTCGGCTGCTGGAGAACGTCATTATTACCAAAATTCCATTCTCAGTGCCGACATCACCGATTGAGCAAGCTCATGCGGAATACATCCTTTCCAAAGGCGGTAACCCTTTTATGCAAATCACCGTACCGGAAGCCAGCCGAAAATTAATTCAATGCGTGGGAAGACTACTGCGTAATGAGGAAGATTCTGGTAGAGTTGTCATCCTTGATCGCCGTGTTGTCACTAAACAGTACGGTAAAGCATTACTGGATGCTCTGCCTCCATTTAAACGCATCATCGAGCCGTAAAACGTTGATGAAAAAATAAGAAGGCCAATCAAATTAATGGATTTTCTAGAGCCGACGCTTTTAATTGTCTTGGCAGTGGTTGCTTTTGTTGCCGGGTTTATTGATGGCATTGCCGGTGGTGGTGGTATGCTAACCGTCCCCGCATTATTATCTCTAGGGCTTCCACCTCATGTTGCCTTAGGTACCAACAAGGTTGCCGCAACTTTCGCGACATCAACAGCAGCCTTTACCTATTACCGCAAAAAAATGTTTCACCCTGCAGTCTGGAAACACGTTTTTGTTTCAACATTCGTCGGTGCCATTGTCGGCACACTTATTGTTGATTTCATTAGTACCGCATTACTGGATAAAGTGCTCCCCATCATTATTCTGGCAACAGCGCTGTATACGATTGTTTATCATCCGCAACACGGTAAGTTGCACACGGATCCAAACATACCCCCGCAGAGTAAACTCAAGCAGATCCCACAGGGTTTGAGCCTCGGTTTCTATGATGGTATTGCCGGCCCCGGGGTCGGCGCATTCTGGGTGGTCTCTTCGATGGCACTTTACCGACTCAATATTTTATTTGCTTCCGGTCTCGCCAAAGCCATGAACTTAACCAGTAACGTGACATCACTGGTGACATTTGCAATTTTAGGTCATATTAATTGGGTACTCGGGCTGACAATGGGGGTCTGTCTGATGGTTGGCGCTTATGTCGGCGCTCATTCCGCGATTCGTTTCGGAACATCATTGATTCGGCCAGTTTTTATTCTGGTGGTCAGTATCCTCGCAATTCGGCTGGGATATCATGCATGGTTTGATACATTATGATTGATCTGTCTCGTTTACATGACTTAATTTTTTCTCTAGAACAGCAAGCCATCAAGCTCGATGAACAGCGCGGAGAACAGCATAACCCGCTGTTTGATCCACAGCTGTTCCGCTGCAAGTCTCTTTTGCTGGTCCCTTGTATTACCGAACTTAAAAATACATATCATGAAATTGTGCAGAGTCAGGAACATCAGCGTCTGACCACAACCCAAGCCACTTACCTGACAGAACGACTCCTGAATCAGTTGAATGCGATTCAGAGAGAACTTGCTACTGCGGAGCTGAGAAAAAAAGAGAGTCATGGTTTGCCTCGTCAAACATCAATCAGTTCTCTTTATCAAGAATTAGCGCAGCATCAGGACTGGGAAAGGCGTTTGCAGGAAATGATCTTTGAGGAAGAACAACGACTTGAAACCAAATCGATGGGTCTGACAGAGAAAACTTCTTGTCAGCAGGCAATTCTGACACTGGAACAACGTCTGATCCGCTGTCAACAATCCAGACAGCGCATTGAGAATAAAATTACCGCCAGAGAGAGAAAAGGCTTCAAATGAATGACCAACATCCCCCTTTAGAGCAGGCGCCTGAACCCGTACAGCTTGCAGTCGATTTGATTTATCTGCTTGAGTCCAATGCCATCGACCCAGCCATTGCTCTGGAAGCGATCCAGATGGTAGAAGCAGACCTCAAAAACAAATTAAATGCTGCAACTGAAGTATAATATTGCTGATCACTTGGTGATTTCATCCAGACTCTCCGTGCAAAGCTTACAGATAGCGAATAGTTGCAGATAAACAACAGACTGTTAACATCGCTTATTCAATAGAATTCAAGGATATTTATCATGAAATTGGTTAGTTTTAATATCAATGGACTCAGAGCGCGTCTTCATCAATTACAGGCTCTTATCGACAAGCACCAGCCTGATATTATCGGACTTCAGGAGACAAAAGTTCACGATGAAGTCTTTCCGCTTGCTGATCTGGAAAGCATGGGATATCAGGTTTTCTATTATGGTCAAAAAGCACACTATGGCGTGGCTTTACTCTGCAAGCAAACCCCCGTCTCAGTACAATATGGATTCCCCGGTGATACCCCTGAGCATCAAAAACGAATGATCATGGCGACATTCCAAACGCCGAGTGGTAAACCGTTCACAGTGCTCAATGGTTATTTCCCTCAGGGGGAGAATATTGCTCACGAAACAAAATTCCCTTACAAACGCCAATTCTATCAGGATCTGATGGGGTATCTGTCTGCGAATCACCAGCCGGATGATCACCTTGTTGTCATGGGAGATGTCAACATCAGTCCGATCGATTTGGATATTGGTATCGGGGAACCAAACCGACAACGCTGGCTGAAAACCGGTAAATGTTCGTTCCAACCAGAAGAACGAGAATGGTTTGCGACACTGCTCAACTGGGGATTGGTTGATACCTTCCGCTATCTTCATCCTGATGCAACAGAACAATATTCATGGTTTGATTATCGCTCGCGCGGATTTGATGATAACCGAGGGCTCAGAATTGATGTCATCCTTGCTACAGCAGCGCTCTCTCAGCAATGTCAGGAAGCGGGAATCGATTATGAATTGAGAGGGATTGAAAAACCGTCAGACCATGCGCCAATCTGGAGTACATTTAATCTGCGGTAACGACACCTCTGGCATCATGCCATCGACTGACCGGCCTCATTTCTGAGGCCTTTTATTTTACATCCATGAACCAATTTATGCTCTTCGTCCCTGAATAAGTCTGGCTCCCCGATATTACAACACGCCACTGATCTTCTTTTATATAAGCAAGACATTATCCGAATATGTCAGGCCATTACACCCATTCTTCATCTCGTCATCACAAATTGTCGGTAAAACAGAATTGGTGGGATAGAATCAATGTTGCACAGGTCTAAGGGACTAAACATGGCAAAAATAGTATCGGGTTATGGTCGCACACCCGCAGGATTGGGACTTTCGTCAACAACATCTATACTGAGAAGATGGATTTTTCACCGTCTATTCTGAACCATTGATCGATTGTATAAGTCAATATGACACCAAAATTTATCCCTATTTTTGAAGTTTTATTGATTTAGTTTAAGGTTTGTATGTTTTTTTTATCCTAAGCTACGATTCATACGATGAGGTTCGTGGTGAGAGTCGCAATATGATTAATCAAACTGATGTATACCATCAGGTGTTCAACCATATTGTTATTCGAAGAGTGTACTGAGGTCTTTTCAACAAAAGACAAGTTGGCTCAACAGCTAAGTCAGTACGTGTTTTTCTCTACTATATAAAGGTAGGTATATCATGGCAGAGCAATTTGCTAAAGCTTGGGAAGGTTTTGTCGCAGGAGATTGGCAAAACGAAGTTAACGTTCGTGATTTTATTCAAAAAAACTACACACCTTATGAAGGTGATGAGTCTTTCCTAGTTTCTGAAGGTACTGAAGCGACCAATTCTCTATGGGCCGCTGTTATGGAAGGTATCAAACAAGAAAACTCAACTCACGCTCCTGTTGATTTTGACACTTCCGTTATTTCTACCATCACTGCACACGATGCGGGATACATCAATAAAGATTTAGAAAAAATCGTTGGTTTGCAAACTGACGCACCGTTAAAACGTGCCATCATTCCAAATGGTGGTATCCGTATGGTTGAAGGTTCATGCAAAGCTTATGGCCGTGAACTTGACCCTCAAGTGAAAAAAATCTTCACTGAATATCGTAAAACACATAACCAAGGTGTATTTGATATCTATACACCTGAAATTATCAAATGTCGTAAATCAGGTGTCTTAACTGGTTTGCCAGATGCTTATGGTCGTGGTCGTATTATTGGTGACTACCGTCGTATTGCACTGTACGGTATTGACTTCCTGATGAAAGATAAATTCGCTCAGTTCACTTCTCTGCAAGAGAAATTTGAATCGGGTGAAGATCTGCATATGACAATGCAGTTGCGTGAAGAAATTGTGGAACAACACCGCGCACTTGGCCAAATCAAAGAAATGGCAGCTAAATATGGCTGTGATATTTCTCGTCCTGCTGAAACAGCTCAAGAAGCAATTCAATGGACTTACTTCGGTTATCTGGCCGCTGTAAAATCTCAAAACGGTGCTGCGATGTCTCTGGGTCGTACATCAACGTTCCTTGATATTTTCCTAGAACGTGATATTGCCGCAGGTAAATTGACTGAAGAAAGTGCTCAAGAAATGATTGACCACTTCGTCATGAAACTGCGTATGGTTCGCTACTTACGTACACCTGAATATGATGAACTATTCTCTGGCGACCCAATCTGGGCAACAGAATCTATCGGTGGTATGGGAATTGACGGACGGACTCTGGTCACTCGGACTAACTTCCGCTTCCTGAACAGCCTGTACACAATGGGTCCATCACCAGAGCCAAACATTACTGTACTTTGGTCAGAGCAGCTACCAGAAGGCTTCAAACGTTTCTGTGCGAAAGTCTCTATCGACACATCATCAATCCAATATGAAAATGATGATTTGATGCGCCCTGACTTTGAATCTGACGATTATGCAATTGCATGTTGTGTATCACCAATGGTTGTTGGTAAACAAATGCAGTTCTTCGGTGCTCGTGCCAACCTGGCAAAAACCATGCTCTATACCATCAACGGTGGTATTGACGAAAAACTGAAAATTCAAGTTGGTCCAAAACTGGAAAAAATCACCTCTGAAGTTCTGGACTATGATGAGTTGTGGGAAAAAATGGATCACTTCATGGATTGGTTGGCAAAAAATTATGTCACCGCTCTGAATGCGATTCACTTCATGCATGACAAATACAGCTACGAAGCTTCCCTGATGGCATTGCATGACCTGAATGTAAAACGCACCATGGCTTGTGGTATCGCTGGTCTGTCTGTTGCTGCCGACTCTCTGTCAGCCATCAAATATGCGAAAGTTACACCTATCCGTGATGAAGACGGTATTGCGACCGACTTCAAGATCGAAGGTGACTATCCTAAATTTGGTAACAATGACCCTCGTGTTGATGACATTGCATGTCAATTGGTTGAAGTCTTCATGAACAAAATCCGTTCACTGAAAACTTACCGTGATGCTGTTCCTACACAGTCAATTCTGACTATCACATCAAACGTTGTGTATGGTAAGAAAACCGGGAACACACCAGACGGACGTCGTGCTGGCGCACCATTTGCACCGGGTGCAAACCCAATGCATGGTCGTGATGAAAAAGGCGCGGTTGCATCACTGACTTCAGTCGGTAAACTGCCATTTGCCCACGCTAAAGACGGTATCTCTTATACCTTCTCTATCGTACCGAATGCACTTGGTAAAGATACAGATGCGCAACGTTCTAACCTTGCTGGTCTAATGGATGGTTACTTCCATCACGAAACAGGCCTTGAAGGTGGTCAACACTTGAACGTTAACGTCTTGAACCGTGAAACATTGGAAGACGCTGTGAAACACCCTGAGAAATATCCACAGCTGACTATCCGTGTATCAGGTTATGCTGTCCGCTTTAACTCTCTGACAGCAGAACAACAAGCTGATGTGATTGCACGTACATTCACTGAAACGCTTTAATCATTGAGATCTGATTTAATATCAAATCCTGATAAAGAAGCTCCCTTCGGGGAGCTTTTTTTGTGCAAAGAAAACCCCCAGCTAGGCTGGGGGTTCTGTCAAGCTTATAGCTATAAGTCAGTTATAAAACCCCTTTCAATTTGTTAGAAATATCTTGTGGTCTGGCAACTACAAGAGTTAAACAGAAATTGAAAGGGGGTCCCAATATGGGGGACGAGAAGAGCTTAGCTCAAGGAAAAAGTAGTTTGATGCTCTATGAGCGATTTGGGGATTTGAAGTTCAAATACAGAAATCGAGAGTTTTGGTGCCGGGGTTATTGCGTTGATACAGTAGGCAAAAATACAGGCAAGATCCAAAATTACATCAAACATCAATTAGAGGAAGATAAAATGGGAGAGCAACTGTCGATCCCATATTCAGGTAACCCGTTTACGGGTCGCAAGAAATAGTCGTATGCAAATGTCAGATCACGATGCGCCTGTTAGGGCGCTGCTGGTAGGAGAGCCTTATAGGCGCATATGAAAAACCTCCGGCAAAGCCGGAGGATTCTTTTTTATGATCAATCGCTTATGTGCAGATGCGAGAGCTTGATAATAGACTGCGCTCATACCGCGAAACGCTGACAATCCTCAGAAAGATGCGTTGAACGCTGAGCGACAACCTCGCTGGTTTTTCTGAGCTTTTGATTATTATCTTCTAAGTTTTTCATCGAAGATGAAATCTGCACCATGTTATCTGCCATCGAATGACTGGTTACTGCCAATTCTTTGATTGATTCAAAAATTATTGCTGTCTGATTGGCTGCTTCATTGGTTTTTTCAGTGATATGAGAAAGCGCCTGTATCGCTTCCTGCCCCTGCTCTTGCCCACGTTTCATCGAACCTTCAGACTGAGTGATATACTGAATCACTTCTGCACTTTCATGTTTCATTGTCTCAATGGTTTCGGTTATCTCTGATACGGCACCGACAGTTTTGACAGCGAGGTTGCGAACTTCATCAGCAACGACAGCAAAACCCCGTCCCTGTTCACCAGCCCGAGCTGCTTCAATCGCAGCATTTAAAGCCAGTAAATTAGTCTGTTCAGCAATCCCATTGATAATGTCCATTACGGCATCGACTTTCTCTGAAGCGGACTCAAGCTGCTGAATATGCCCGGTCGCTGAATTCAGAATGTTGCCGACATCCTGAATGGACTGAATCGCAGTCTCAATAATTTCGCCCCCTGACTGTGCTGCAATGGTCGATGCTTGGCTCACATCCGCCACAAATTCAAGTGAGTTACTCACTTCCTGAGTCGTGGCACTGACTTGTTCCGTCGCAGAAGCGAGCAAATCGGTTTGACGGACAATCTGAGTCTGGGCAGACATGAGCTGGTCTAAGCCATCATTAAGATCAGTGGCGTCACCAGACAGTGCTTGACTGTTCTGCTGTACTTTATTCACCAACAGTCCTAGATGCTCACAACTATCATTCAGAGCAATAGCCAGTTGATTAAATTCATCTTCTGGATTGGCCGAGATCGATAAACGCTTTGATAAATCACCTTGAGACAACGCATCCAGAAATACTTTTGTCTGCGTCAAAGCGCGCGTCAGAGATAAACTCAGGGTCATAAAGATGGTAATGGTAATCGCAGCAAGCGCTGCACAAGCTGCCATCACCGACCATAATGTTTGTGTCGCCTCCCGATGAGCGGTCTGCTGATAATCACGGCTGACCGTTTTTAATTGCTCTGAAGTATTCTGAATCAGTTGCCGAACGGCTTGCTCTGATGCCGAGAGTTCCAATTCATAATTTCTTACTTGCTGAGATAGTTCGCCAACCCGTGCAAAAGTCTGTTTAAACTGGTCAACTTCCGATTGATAGCTCGACATCGCTGCGTAAAGCTTAGATGTGTTAATAAAGGTTGTCATCGCACGATTGAATAACTTGAGATTTTTTTCACTCGGTGCCAATAGATAATTTTGCTGAGCTTTGATCATCGCCCGAAAATCAGAACGAATCGTCACCATCCCTGTTTCTTCAATCTTTGCCTCGATCTGCGCAGCAAGCTGCGTCAATTCACCTTCTTTCCCCTCACTGAAGTTAAATCCCAGTTCAGATTTAGTTTTCAGCCAAGGATGCATCGCGTTTTCAAATCGGCTCATGGCTTCAAAGAGCATCTTACCTTCACGCTCAAAGCCTGCATTTTTAAGAAAAGTTACATCCTTATCGATACCGTGACTCAACCCTGCCAGTAATTCAGTCACGCGAGTAACATCTTTGATCTGGAGCGCATTTCTTTCTGCCGCCAGAGACAATAATTCTGTCTGAGAGGCAAATAACTTGGTTGTCCCCTGGGAAATTTCCCCACTCAAATCATACTGAGATGTCATCATCGATAACTTGCGTGCAATAAATCCCCCCATCGCTAAAAAACCAAAACATAAAACAACAATAAAAATAGCGATCTTCCGCTTTTGTGATAATTTCAGTACATCCATGACTACACTATCCTTCACTCAAATCAGCGTTTAAAAAGCAAATTTCTTGAACCAATATCAATTCTTTTCTCATCAACAAATTTATTACACACGTCACAAAATTACTACAAATATATATAGAAAAATGAACTAATTGTTTAAGCAATGAAGGATCTCTTCTGCACAACTCTTCTGATATGAGAATCAGAATTAAAATTATTAAAAACAACATGATTTTTGCGTCTTACCCATTTAAAAACCAACATTCTAAAACGCACGTATTCAGTATGGTCTGGTGACTTAGATCTATATCTAAACATGGAAATGTAATAAAATGACGGGTAAATCCTCCAAAGAGAAATCATCATGTCAACTCTAGGTCGTATCCATTCTTTTGAGACATGTGGCACCGTTGATGGCCCGGGTATTCGTTTCATTGTATTCATGCAAGGGTGTTTGATGCGCTGCATGTATTGCCATAACAGAGATACTTGGGACGTTCATGCAGGAAAACTGATTTCTGTCGAAGAGATCATTAAAGAAGCCAAATCTTACCGCCACTTTATGAATGCCTCTGGTGGTGGTGTCACTTGTTCTGGTGGTGAAGCGGTTCTACAACCTGAATTTGTCAGAGATTTTTTCAGAGCTGCCAAAGCAGAAGGCATGCATACCTGCCTTGATACCAATGGCTATGTCCGTAAACATACGCCTGTCATTGATGAACTGCTTGACGTCACAGATTTGGTGATGCTGGATATCAAACATATGCAGGATGAGGTTCACCAAAAGCTTATCGGTGTATCCAATCATCGAACATTAGACTTCGCCCGTTACCTGCATAAAATCGGTCAGACAACATGGATTCGCTATGTGATTGTGCCCGGATATACTGATGATGAAGAAGCTGCGCATCAGTTAGGTCAGTTTATTCAAGATATGGATAATATTGAGAAAATAGAGCTTCTTCCCTACCATAAACTCGGGGCACATAAATGGGAAGCCATGGGCATAGACTACCCCCTTGATGGTGTTCAGCCCCCGTCAAAAGAGACTATGGATAATATTGTTTCAATCTTGAGTCAATATCATTCCAATGTGAAATATTAACCACGCAAAACAATTACACTTACCGAGATGCTCAAGGGATGAAACATCTCGGTAACCAAATCATACAAATCCGATAAAATCCGTATTAAGATCATATTTCAGGCACACAATTCACGTTATTCTATTGATAACAATCTTTTATCATTCGAGTAGGAATTTGCTATGGAAATGACCAATGCTCAACGCCTTATCCTATCCAATCAATATCTATTGATGACACAACTTGACCCCGAAAATGCAGAAAAATATAAGCGTTTCAGAACAATTATTGAACGTGGTTATGAATTGCACATGCGGGAGCTGAATAAAGAATTTGGCTGTTTGCCAGAGAGTGAATGCAGTGAAATCATCAATATCATGGAAATGTACCATGCGATGCAAGAGTCCTATAAGCAGTTGGCTAGCGAGGATCAAGGCAAGATTGATGCAAGACGTCTGCAATTTTTAGGCTTTGATTTATCAACTGAAACGCAATTGGTTCACTATGTTCGTTTCTTAGTCAACTCAGAGGGGCTATACACCCACTTTGAACAGAGTGAACATCAGTTTAACAGTCAGGTACCAATGCTGGATAAATATCGTCGTATGGCTGCGAAATGGCAATCGTGTCCCCGTCAATATCACCTCTCTGTCTCTGAGTTCCAGCAGATTTTTAACGCATAACACCACATACAAATCCGGGCGATAACCAAGGTATCGCCCGAAAATTCGCCCCACCGAATTCATCATTCAAACGAAAACCACGACCTTTCTATCGAGACCGTTCGATGCCCTCCCTCTTTCGCGATTTTTTGTTAAATTGATAAAACATTCATTTAACAAATCATTTAAACATCCAGTATCACGCAGACTAAGTTTTTTGATTAAACGCATATTTTTTAAGCAGAATTGCTAATTAGCGACTAATCTTAGAGAGTGTGCGATTTGTGTTGAAGCGTTGACATGTCGTCAAGACATTTTAGAGGGAATGAGCTATGAGTATATTCGACCATTTTCAAGCGCGTTATGAAGCAGCGAAGGAAGAAGAGTTATCACTACAGGACTTCTTACAGTTATGTAAAGAAGATAAAAGTGCCTATGCTAATGCTGCCGAGCGTCTACTATTAGCCATTGGTGAGCCTAAAGTCATCGATACATCAAAAGATCCCCGCCTGAGCCGTATTTTCTCGAATCGGGTGATCTCTCGTTATGATACTTTTAAAGACTTTTACGGGATGGAAGAATCCATTGAGCAGATTGTCTCTTACCTGAAACATGCAGCTCAAGGACTTGAAGAACGGAAACAAATTATCTACTTACTCGGCCCTGTCGGAGGTGGTAAATCATCACTTGCAGAAAAACTAAAATCATTAATGCAGCAGATGCCTATCTATGTACTCAGTGCAAATGGGCAACGTAGTCCGGTGAATGACCATCCATTCAGCCTGTTCGATATCAGTGAAGACGGAGAGCTGCTCAAAACCGAATACGGTATTGATCAACGCTATCTCCGAAGCATCATGTCCCCATGGGCAGCCAAGCGACTCCATGAATTTGGCGGGGATATTACTAAATTCAAAGTCGTCAAATTACGGCCATCAATACTGGATCAAATTGCTATCGCAAAAACAGAACCGGGAGATGAGAACAACCAAGACATTTCTTCACTCGTCGGTAAGGTTGATATTCGTAAACTGGAACATTTCTCTCAGGATGACCCTGATGCGTACAGCTATTCTGGCGCGCTTTGTCGCTCCAATCAGGGTTTGATGGAATTTGTCGAGATGTTTAAAGCACCGATTAAAGTGCTACACCCCTTGCTGACAGCGACTCAGGAAGGCAATTATAACGGAACGGAAGGTTTATCTGCCTTGCCATTTGAAGGCATGATCCTCGCTCACTCGAACGAGTCAGAATGGCAAGCATTCCGGAACAATAAAAACAACGAGGCATTCCTTGACCGGGTTTATATCGTCAAAGTGCCTTACTGCTTGCGCGTCTCGGAAGAAGTCAAAATCTATCAAAAACTCTTGGATCACAGTGAACTGTCTCTTGCGCCTTGTTCACCCAGCACCTTAGAAACGCTGGCACAATTTAGTGTTCTGTCTCGTCTCAAAGTCCCGGAAAACTCGTCCATTTTCTCCAAAATGCGGGTCTACGATGGTGAGACACTCAAAGATACCGATCCTAAAGCGAAGAGCTATCAGGAATATCGCGACTATGCCGGTGTTGATGAAGGGATGAACGGATTATCAACACGGTTCGCTTTCAAAATACTCTCCCGGGTGTTCAACTTTGATCAGACGGAAGTTGCGGCCAACCCAGTGCATCTGTTTTATGTCATCGAACAACAGATAGAGCGGGAACAGTTCCCTCAAGATACTGCCGAACGGTATCTCGAATATCTCAAAGGTTATCTGGTGCCAAGATATGTTGAGTTCATCGGCAAAGAGATCCAGACCGCTTATCTGGAGTCTTATTCTGAATATGGACAAAACATTTTTGACCGTTACGTCACTTATGCTGACTTTTGGATTCAGGATCAAGAATATCGCGATCCGGAAACCGGACAACTGTTTGATCGCTCCGCGCTCAATAGTGAGCTGGAAAAAATCGAAAAAACTGCCGGTATCAGTAATCCAAAAGATTTCCGGAATGAAATCGTTAACTTTGTGTTACGTGCCAGAGCGAATAACAGTGGTAAAAATCCTGCATGGACCAGTTATGAAAAACTGCGCACTGTGATTGAGAAAAAAATGTTCTCCAATACAGAGGAGCTCTTACCGGTTATATCTTTCAATACGAAAACATCCTCTGAAGAACAGAGAAAACATGATGATTTCGTCGCGCGGATGATGGAAAAAGGCTATACCGAGAAACAAGTCAGATTGTTATCCGAATGGTATTTACGTGTTCGTAAATCGTCATAAATCATCTTGCACCATACGCTCGGTGTGATCGGAGGTAGATATCAAAAGGCACCGCTTTAACGTGTTTACATAAACTTTAAAGCGGTGTAACTCGACAATGGCGCGTTGAGAAACACACAGTTGATCAACCGCTTCTGCTTCTATGCCGAGAGAACCATACGACAACTCATAGACCCGATTAGGTTGTTGTTCGGTGATGTTAAGTAAAGGGGATATTCATGGCGCAATTTATTGACAGAAGATTAAATGGTAAAAATAAGAGTGCGGTGAATCGCCAACGTTTTCTCCGCCGCCACAAGCAACAAATCAAAGAGTCGATTGCGGATGCGGTGAATCGTCGCTCAATTACCAATACCGAATCTGGGGAAGACATTGCAATCCCTAGCAAAGATATTAAAGAGCCAAGTTTCCATGAGGGGAAAGGTGGCCTGAAAGAACGTGTGCATCCCGGAAATGATCAATTCATCACGGGTGACAAAATTGACCGCCCGCAACAAGGTGGCGGCAGTGGATCCGGTCAGGGCGATGCCAGTGCCGATGGTGAAGGCAACGATGATTTTGTTTTCCAGATATCTAAAGATGAATATCTGGATATTTTATTTGACGACTTGGCTCTGCCGAATCTGAAGAAACAGCAAATCAATCGAATCGTCGAATGGAAAACGCATCGGTCCGGCTATCAGACTGCCGGTGTACCGGCCAATATTTCGATTGTGCGTTCGCTCCAGCAATCGCTGGCAAGAAGAACAGCAATGACTTCAGGCAAACGCCGCCTGCTCCATGAACTCGAAGAAACACTGGCAGAAATTCAGAATCAGGAACCGGCACAACCTCTGGAAGAGAAGCGCCTCCAACAGGAAATTCTGGATATCCGTAAAAAGATCGATCAAGTACCATTCATTGATACGTTCGACTTACGTTATAAAAACTATGAGAAACGCCCCATCCCTTCCAGTCAAGCCGTCATGTTTTGTCTGATGGATGTGTCGGGTTCAATGGATCAGGCGACTAAAGATATTGCGAAACGTTTTTACGTCCTGCTCTATCTATTTTTAACCCGGACTTACAAAAATGTTGAAGTTGTATTCATCCGTCACCACACGCAAGCGAAAGAAGTGGATGAACATGAATTTTTCTACTCACAAGAAACCGGAGGAACCATTGTATCCAGTGCCCTCAAATTGATGCATGAAATTGTGGCAGAACGTTATCCGGTTAATCAGTGGAATATCTACGCAGCACAAGCATCTGATGGAGATAACTGGGCAGATGATTCTCCTCGCTGTCGTTCAATACTCACTGAAAACCTACTACCGTGCTGTCAATACTACTCATATATTGAAATCACACACCGCTCTCATCAGACACTCTGGCATGAATATGAAAAGTTACAGACAAGCTTTGATAACTTTGCCATGAAAAATATTCAGTCCGTGGATGATATCTTCCCCGTATTCAGGGAATTGTTTCATAAAGAAACAACAGCTTAGGAGGGGTTTTTGAATGGTAACCAAAACAAAGTCGACACCTGACAAGCACCAAAGTAAACGGCTCCCGGACGGACCGGACTGGACCTTTGATTTACTCGAACGCTATCACACCGAGATCAAGCGGGTTGCAGAGCATTATCGTCTTGATACCTATCCCAACCAGATAGAGGTTATCACGTCGGAACAAATGATGGATGCCTACTCAAGTATCGGTATGCCGATCAACTACAACCACTGGTCTTTCGGTAAAAAATTCATTCAGACAGAACAAGGTTATAAACATGGTCAAATGGGATTGGCCTACGAGATTGTCATCAATTCTGACCCTTGCATTGCTTATCTGATGGAAGAAAATACCGTCACCATGCAAGCGCTGGTAATGGCTCATGCCTGCTACGGGCATAATTCATTCTTTAAAGGAAATTATCTGTTTCAAGCCTGGACAGATGCCAGTTCTATCATTGACTATTTACTATTCGCCAAAAACTATATCCGCGAGTGTGAAGAAAAATATGGGGTCACCGAAGTCGAAGATACTTTAGATTCTTGTCATGCTCTGATGAATTTCGGCGTGGATCGGTATAAAAGACCGGAAAAAATATCGATTACTGAGGAAAAGATTCGCCAAGAACAACGCGAGATGTATTTACAGTCTCAGGTGAATGAGCTCTGGAAAACACTCCCGAAAACCGAACAAAAGTCTGAGAATGAGCGAATTCGCTTTCCGAGTGAACCGCAGGAAAACATTCTCTATTTCATTGAAAAACATGCGCCTTTACTTGAACCGTGGCAACGCGAGATAGTCCGAATTGTCAGAAAAATCAGCCAATACTTTTATCCTCAGAAACAGACTCAAGTCATGAATGAAGGATGGGCCACGTTCTGGCACTATACGATTTTAAATCACCTCTATGATGAAGGTCTGGTCTCTGAAAAATTCATTCTCGAATTTCTTCACAGTCACACCAGTGTGGTTGCCCAGCCATCGTACAATAGCCCCTACTACAGTGGTATCAACCCATACGCATTAGGGTTTGCTATGTTCAAAGATATTCAGCGTATCTGTCAGGAGCCAACGGAGGAGGATAAAGAATGGTTCCCGAATTTGGCCGGAACCGATTGGCTGGATGCAGTTCATTTTGCTATGGAAAATTTCAAAGATGAGAGTTTTATCAGTCAGTACCTCTCACCTAAACTTATTCGAGATTTCAAACTATTTGCCATTACAGATGATGATCGTAAGAATTTTATTGAAGTCAATGCGATTCATGATGAGCTGGGTTATCAGAAAGTCAGAGAAAAGCTCGCAGCACAGTACAACCTAAGCAATATTGAACCCAATATTCAGATTTACAATGTTGACGTCCGAGGAGATCGTTCTCTTACGCTCCAGTATGTTCCTCATGATCGTATTCCACTCGACCCGAGCTATGAAGAAGTTTTAAAACATTTGCATCGTTTGTGGGGATTTGAGGTCATTCTGGAAGAAGTCAAAGATACCGGCAGACGAGAGCGGTTGGCCGTTTGCCCAAGCAAGGAGACGACACAGCTCTCAGTACCGTAATAAGATTGAATCCACAAAGAGCGTGTCCGTGTGACGAAACACGCGGCTATCATACAAAACGGATGGGATTTCCCCATCCGTTTTTATCAGTGATTTTGACCGATGATTGCGCGAAGGTGTGCCAAATCCGCCTCGGTATCAACCCCAATCGGTGGTGTTTCCAAAGCAACATCAACATGAATCTTTTCACCGTACCAAAGGACACGTAGCTGTTCCAAACTCTCAATTTTCTCCAGTTGGCTTGGTGCCCACTGGATATAAGTCTGAATAAATCCGGCACGATAAGCATAGAGACCGATATGCCGTAATAATGGGGTATGAATTTCAGGCTGCTGCTGACCATATTGGTCGCGATCCCAGGGAATGCTTGCACGGCTAAAATAGAGTGCATACCCTTGATGGTCCGTAACAACTTTGACGACATTAGGATTAAACACTTCTTCCCGGTCAGTAATTTCAACTGCGAGGGTTGCCATCGGGACATTGTGACTTGCCAGATTTTCGGCCACTTGCGTAATAATCGCAGGCGGGATCAACGGCTCATCCCCTTGAACGTTGACGACGATATGATCATCCGGAATCGACAATTTTCGGACAACTTCCGCCAGTCGCTCCGTACCGGATTCATGTTCAGAACCCGTCATACAGACTTGCCCACCGAAAGATTTCACAGCGTGTTCAATTCTTTCATCATCCGTTGCAACCACGACACGTTCCGCGCCAGACTGAATCGCCTGTTCGTAAACACGCTGGATCATGCTCTTCCCGCCAATATCAGCCAGTGGCTTTCCCGGTAACCGAGAAGACTGGTAACGCGCAGGAATCACAACCGTATAGGCAGTCGTCATCAGCGCCCCTCTTCCATTGACATAGTTCGTGCTTCTGGCTCCAACAACACAGGGATTCCCTCTCGAATTGGATATGCAAGCCGATCAAATTTACAAATCAACTCTTGTTGCTCTTTATCATAGGTTAGTTTCCCTTTACATACCGGACAGGCAACAATTTCAAGCAGACGATGATCCATAGTGTTTAATAACCTCTTCAATTGATCGTAATATTTTTTGCGCATCCACAGGTTGGAACGTCGCAGATACAGGTAAATACCACCAGTTATCTTGCGCAAAAGGAAGACATTTCACAGCATCTTTTTCCGTCATGATGACATGTTCGGCTTCTTCTGCAATCCCCTCAATATCATGGACATCATATTGATAGTGATCGGCAAATTCTCGAGTCGTCACCAAAGACGCACCTAAATGCAATAATGTCTGAAAAAAACGTGACGGATTACCAATCCCTGCAATAGCGGTTAATTTTCCTAATTGCGCAACATCGCAACGAATACCGGAACAAAGATGAACGGCTTGCTGAGGTGTCAGTGTCATTGGAATCTCATTCGATTCAGGTGTACCACCATTGTTAATGACAAAATCGACCGATGTCAGTCGATGCAGTGACTCGCGCAATGGGCCGTAGGGAATAAACCGCTGATTACCAAACCGCCGTTGACCATCAACAACCACAATTTCAATATCCCGCGCCAGCGCATAATGCTGTAAACCATCATCAGCAACCACCACGTTCACACCTTGTGTTAATAATGCTTTCACTGCATCTGCGCGGTGTGGTGCCACGGCAACCGGTGCGCCTGTTCGCTGATGTATCAGTTTCGGTTCATCACCACAGTGGTGAACCGGTGTCTCTTGAGTCAGCAGTAATGGATATTGTGGCGCTTTGCCGCCGTAACCCCGAGAAATGACACCCGGTGTCATCCCCATCTGCTGTAATGCTTCCACCAACCAAACAACCACTGGAGTTTTCCCGTTTCCTCCAGCGGTAATATTACCGACAACAATCACCGGAACCGGTGCTCGATAAGTTGGTTTATGTCCTTGTTGATAGGCTTTTCTGCGCGCTTCACTGACCCAACGATACAGTAGACTCAGCGGCCATAAGATCGGTGCCAATAACCGACCGACAAAATGATGTTTAAACCAGATGTTCTCAATCACGATTTAGCTACCAAACTGTGTACGATGAAGTTGAGCATAAGCACCATGCTTTTCAAGCAGCGCCACATGGTGACCTCTTTCGATAATTTCACCTTCATCAATCACCAAAATTTCATCGGCTTCTTCAATCGTCGATAACCGGTGTGCAATCACCAAAACCGTCTTATTCTTCTGTAATTCAGTCAAAGCTTCCTGAATTGCCCGTTCTGATTCGGTATCCAGTGCAGATGTTGCTTCATCCAAAATCAGAACCGGTGCATCTCTGAGCAGCGCCCGGGCGATCGCGATCCGTTGGCGTTGTCCGCCAGACAGGTTGGCACCATTCTCCCCGATCACAGTGTCGAGACCTGCGGGCATATTTTGAATGAATTCCATCGCGTGCGCCTGCCGGGCTGCGTGTTCAATTTGTTCTCGGGTATAAATACCTTCCGCAGCATAGGCGATATTATTTGCGATCGTATCGTTAAATAGGTGTACATTTTGCGAGACCAACGCAAAATGTTTCCTAAGATTGGTCAATTTATAATCCCGGATGTCTTGCCCGTCTAACTGAATCACACCATCGTCAACATCATAAAAACGGGTAAATAAGCTGGCAATAGTACTTTTCCCCGAACCGGAACGACCAACCAAAGCAACGGTATTGCCCGGTTTGATGGCAAAAGAAATATGTGAAAGTGTCGGCTTTTCTTTGCCTTGGTAGGTAAACGTCACATCATTGACTTGAACCAATCCCGTCACGGCCTCAGCTTCGTAATTACCGGTATCTTTTTCTGTCTCCAGATCGATCAATGAGAATAATGTCTGACTGGCAGCCATCCCACGTTGAAAATCTGATGTTACATTCGTCAACGCTTTTAATGGGCGCATCAAACCAAACATTGCAGAAAAAATCACAGTAAATGTGCCGGGAGTCAGTTCAGAACGAATCGAGTCCACACTGGCTAAAAATAACACCGTTACCAATGCCAGAGAAGCAATCATCTGTATCACAGGATTCGCGATTGCCTGAGCGGCGACCAGTTTCATCGTCTGTTGACGCATCCGGTTACTCACATCATCGAAACGCTTGCATTCAACACCATGTCCACCATAGCTAAGAACAACTTTGTGACCCTTCAGCATCTGCTCAGCAGACGAGGTGACCTGCCCCATCGCATCCTGCATATTTCTTGATATTTTCCGAAACCGTTTCGACACGACCCGGATAGCCACAGCAACAACGGGCGCGACCACAATCAAAACCAGAGATAATTCCCAGCTGTTCCAGAACATCAATGCCAACAAACCCACAATACTGGCGCCCTCACGGACAATACTGACCAATGCCCGACTCGTGGCTCCGGCAACCTGTTCCGTGTCATAGGTGATTCTTGACAACAATCCACCCGTTGATTCCTTATCAAAGAAACTCACCGGCATGTGCATGAAATGGTTAAATATTTTACGTCGCATCATCATCACGACGTTCCCAGAGACCCAACTCAAGCAATACGATGACACAAAGCCACTGCATCCACGGATCAGCATCATGACTAAAATAATGAGTGGCAGTATTTTCAGAAAATTAGATTCAGCGGAACCAAAACCTTCATCCAACAGGGGTTTGAGCAGGGAAACCATGTAGGTATCCGACGCAGCATTAATAATCAGAGCAATAACGGCAACAAACAAACCTGACTTATATAAGCGGATGTAAACCCAAAGACGCTTAAACGTTTGCCAAGTCGTTTCATCATTTATATTTGACATAGATACCATGGTACTTTTCATCGAGAATAACCGCGCCATTCTACCTGTTTACGTAGCGTCTGCCTATACCATGGCGAGAAGGTGTCGCTGCGCGTTGTATTGACCTCGCGTTTTTTACCGGAAATGATGATCTGAATTTGACCGGACGTGGCCGTGTCTAACCATTGCGTACCATTTTGCTGATAACGTTTGACGACCCCCTTATTCGGTAAATGCCAGCGATTCATCCCAGCCAAAGAAGCTATGGCTAACTCGGCACCGACCCGTTTTACCCATAAAGAAGAAGAGGATGTATAGCTGCCATGATGAGGCACCACCACCACGTCACTGCCCAGTGGCAGATTCTGCTGTAACATCTGCCATTCACTCCCCTTTTCAATATCACCGGTCAACAGAATAGAATGTCCGGCATCATCAGAAACCCGAATCGTACATGAAGCATCGTTATCCGCTTTTACAACGGGTTCCGGCGGCCATAAAATATCAAACGTCAATCCTTGCCACTGCCATGAATCCCCTTGCGCGCAAGGCTGATATCCCGGCAGAAATTCACTGGCTCGTTTCCATTGGGGATGCCAGATTTTTTCAAGTTCAAAACGCCCCCCGGCATGATCATTGTCCAAATGACTGAGAATCAAACCATCCAGATGACGAATCCCTCGCTGCCTTAAAACGGGAGTGACCACAGACTGAACAATACTCCCTCCCGGCCAGCTTTTGCCCGTATCATAGAGAATGTAATGCCCATGTCTCCCGATTAAGATCGACAGACCATGACCGACATCCAGAATGTCAATCTGCCAGTCGGTTGTTGTGTCACGCCCAACGGAAAACCCGCACATCATGACCAGAAAAAAACCGAGACTACGGGATGATAAGATAGGCCAAAACAGCACAACCGCTGTGGCAATAATCAAGAGAGCGATAAGATGAGAAGAGGTAAACAACCAAGCCGGCCCAGCGAAACTGGCAGCCCACATAACCGGTTCAAGTAAACCATGAATCGCCTGCCATATGAGTATGGCCGAACCACCCAAACTCGTGACCCACAAACCAACAAAAACTAAAGGCACCACGAGAACACTGAACCAAGGAATAAATACCAAGTTATACAAGGGTGCAATCAGACTCACCCCACCAAAAAAGTAAGCACTGACCGGCAACATACCGATCATTAATACAAGATGCCCTTTCATCTGTCGTATCAGTTTTCTAATGCGATCACGGTGTAGAACATCTCTTTCTTGATTCACCAGATATAGGACAAAGAAAACCGCAGCAAACGACATCCAGAAACTGGCTGAAACACCGGCAAACGGATGAATGGTTAATATACCGCTTAACGTGAGTAGAAATCGCTCTCTGAGACTGACTCGACTATGGCTCAGTCTGAGTACAATATGGATAAGTAACATCAGCATCGCCCGTTGGGTCGGCAGTGAAAAACCGGCTAACCATGCGTAAATCAAAGCTGAACAGCCACCCAAGATAACCGGTGTCCATAACCAGCATCGGCCTAAACGAGAAACGGGGATGCCAAGCAAAAAACCGAATGAATAAGCAATACCGATGTGCAAACCAGAGATAGCGATCAGATGTGCTAAACCACTCTCTTTCAGAACCTGCCACTGTTGCTCAGTTAAATCATTACGATTGGCAAAAGAAAGCGCCAGAATCATACCTTTCAACGGATCGTCTCGGAGCTGCTGAGCCACTTGCTGAAATAACCGATAACGCCAAGCATCTCCTGACTTTTTTACCTCAATATCGGAACGAGCGAATACTTTTGCCACAATACCTTGACTGAAAAAATAGCGTTCACTATCAAATCCGGCTTCATTGAGTAAACCGGTAATTGGTTTGATCGTTACCGACATTTTCAATATATCACCGGGGTCGTATTGACCAACTGTATATAGCTTGACTTTTGGTTGCATCCACCACCTAATAGGTGTGTTATTTATCGATAAGACTTGCGCTTGCGCACTATAGCCAAAACTATTTGGTGTAAAAAAGCTGTCAACTTTAACGTTTATGGTAATATCGTGCTTAGATTGAAATAGAATGTCAGATTGTCGTTTAAATATATTTCCGTGAAGTAATACCAATATCAATGCGGTGCATATACCGATTGTGTACCACAATTGATGAATTCGGAGAGTAAGAAACAGCAGCAAGACACCCCACCAGCAATAAATCATACCCGGCATCTTCGGCCAGTAAGGTGATGATAATAATGTTAAACAATAAGAACTGAGTAACCAGTTGTTTTTTATAAGAGCCATCGTTTTATATGCCTAAAAAATTAATTAAGCGATTCTTACCAGACAGGGAACTAATCAAACGGCAAAAAGCCCTGAGAATCTTTGGTAACGTGTTGTATAACCCCAATTTATGGTGTCTGAACCGTCGTTCAGCTGCCGGTGCTTTTGCCGTTGGCTTATTTATGGCATTTGTTCCGCTTCCCAGTCAGATGATCATGTCTGCTGGACTTGCTATCGCATGTGGTGTCAATCTCCCGCTCTCTGTCGCCTTGGTTTGGGTCAGTAACCCGATCACCATGCCGGTCCTCTTCTATTTTGCTTATAAGCTGGGCGCTTGGGTTCTCCATGAACCGCCCCAACATTTTCATTTTGAACTGTCTTGGAGCTATATCACTCAACAGATGTCAACTATTGCTCCCTCACTGGTTGTAGGGTGTTTAATTTGTGGTGTCGTCTGTGCTCTGCTCGGCTACTTTGGGATTCATGGTTTGTGGCGTTACTCCGTGGTCAGAAGCTGGCAAAAGCGACAATTAAAGTAACCGGATAGAATTTAAAATAACCGGATAGAAAGAGAGCGTCTTGACAAGTGTTCGTCATTACGAGGCATCCGTGACAAAAGTGTGAAAGCGTTGATATGAGTGAATGATTATCCTCGATTCACTTCACACTTTATTTCTCGCCACTTTTTACCCGGTTCAGGTGATACATTTCAGGAAGGGCAACGCAATAAGCGTTGGAGAGTCTCACCAAAGCGACTTCAGATCGTGATCAATGCTGAAGTCGCTTGTTGTTTATCTATAGAAAAGTGTCTATCGAAAGGAATCTATCGGGAAGAAAGAACGGTTGCGGGATTGAGACGACTCGCCTTCAATGCGGGATAAAATGTTGCAGCCAGACTCAATAAAATCGCTGTCCCAGACACCAACACCACATCTCGAACTTCCACTTGAGATGGCAGAAAATCGACAAAATAAATATCACCGGATAAAAAGTGATGGCCGATGAGCGACTCGAGTTGTTGAATCAGCCCGGTGAGATTCGTTGCAACCAATACGCCAATGACGCTGCCACACAGACTGCCCAATACGCCGGAAAAAATCCCCTGCCACATGAATATCTGCCGAATCAAGCGATCCGAAGCACCCATCGTTCTCAAAATCGCAATTTCTGCAGCGCGATCTTTCACCGCCATCATTAAGGTTGAAACAATATTAAAACTTGCCACCCCAATCACGAGAACCATCACCAGATACAAAATTGTACGCACTAACTGAATATCCCGGTAAAGATAGCCGTACTGCCGCTGCCAGCTTCGTAGATAAACATATTGATTGAGCTGATTACCGACCTGATGCACAATTTGCTCTGCGCGGAACACATCATGTACTTTGACGGATACGCCGGTCACTGCTGAGCCAATACCGGTATATTGTTGTGCATCTTCCAGAGGAATCAATGCCAGATTGTGATCAATCTGCCCATGCAGTGCCAATACGCCAACCAACGTGACCCGTATCCGTTGAGGGGCTTTCAGTGATTTGGCTCCCCCTGACATATTCGGCACCATCAATGTCAAAGCGTCACCGACATGGACACCCAAACGTTGGGCAACACCCTGCCCGAGGATGACCTGATGCTTGCCGGGAGAAGCCTTGGTAAATGTCTGTCCCGTGATATAGCGGGAAAGCTCAGATACGTGACGCTCCATCTCTGGGTCAATACCACGGACCTCTATCGCTTTCAGTTGTTGGCCTTTCTCTGCCAACGCGGTAAACCGGACATAAGGTGCAGCCGCAACAATCTGAGGAAAAGAAGTAACTTTCTTCATCATGGCCGGCCACGCTTGGATCGACCCTTCGACACCCTCAAATTCACCATGAGGAATCACAGATAGAACCCGGTTATCTAATTCTCTTTCAAACCCGTTCATCGCTGATAAACCAATCACAATCACAGCGACCCCGAAAGCAATCCCTAGAGTGGAAGACATGGAAATAAAGGAAACCAGTTTGTTTCTTTTTTTGGAACGGCTAAAACGACGACCAATCATCAGAGATAATGATGAAATCACTTTGTGCTCTCCTTACGACGTCAGTAAACCGTCTTTCATCGTCAGAATACGATTCATTTTCCCCGCAAGTTCCTGATCATGCGTGACCACTAAAAATGCAGTTTGAGAATCTTCGTTCAACTCTCTCATCAGCTCATACACAGCCAGAGCCGTCTGATGATCCAGATTACCGGTCGGTTCATCAGCCAATACCAAAGACGGTTTGTTGACCAGCGCCCTAGCTATCGCAACCCGTTGCCGCTCGCCTCCCGAAAGTTCACTCGGGCGATGAGAGAGCCGGTGATCAAGCCCGACACGAGCAAGCCATTGTTGCGCCGTGTGAGTCGCATTTGCAACTGACTCACCACCAATCAGCAACGGCATTGCCACATTTTCTAATGCTGAAAAATCTGCGAGTAAGTGATGAAACTGATACACAAAACCAATGTGTTGATTGCGGATTTTAGCCTGCTGCGCGGAGCGAAGCTGCAACATGTCATGACCTAAAAACGTCACATCGCCACTGGTGGGTTGATCAAGTGCCCCTAAGATGTGTAGTAGGGTACTTTTCCCCGAGCCGGATGACCCAACAATCGAAGCAAACTCTCCAGGCTGCATCGAAAAACTGACACCTTGTAAGACATGTGTCGCAAGCTCTCCTTCCCGATAAATTTTTGTGATCTGGCGGCATTCAAGGAGATTATTCATATCGTAAAGCCTCTGCTGGGTGAACGGATGATGCACGAAGTGAAGGATACAAGGTTGCCAAAAGACTCAAAGCAATGGTCAGCAACTCCACCACTACAATTTGGCCGGGCCGAATCATCACGGGTAACGAACCGCCCATCGCAATCAAGTCCACCCCCAATATCTGTAAAATCGGATTCAGGTAGCTCGCAATCAGGATGCCGAGAATGCCACCACTCAGCGCACCGGCAATACCACTGCTGGCGCCCTGTACAATAAAGACAAACAGAACCTGCAAATTCGTCATCCCTTGCGTTTTCAAAATCGCCACTTCTGACTGTTTTTCCATCACAACCATGATCAACGCAGAAATAATATTAAAAGCGGCGATGGCGACAATCAGTCCCAACATCAGCCCCATCATGTTTTTTTCCATCCGAACGGCCTGAAATAATTCGCCGCGCTGATCCCGCCAGTCACTCCAGTGCCACCCTTGCGGTAATGGTTTTTTCGCCAGTTCAGAGACCATAAAAGGGTCGGCAAACGACAGTCGCCAACCTGAAATGGTATGCTCATTTAGGCGCAACAACCGCTGCGCATCATGGATATGGGTAATGATCAGTTGACCGTCGATATCAGACCCGGTGTTAAAGATACCGGCGACGGTAAAATTGCGTTGACTGGGAATACGGCCCAGAGGTGTAAACTGACTCGCTTGTGTCACCATCAGACGAACTTTATCGCCTTGAGAGACATTCAGTTGTCTTGCTAACTGATGGCCGAGGAAAAGTGTATAATCTCCGGCATGTAAATCTTGCATCGTTCCGATGATCAAGTATTGCGCAAGTGGATCGTTGTCCTGAGGCTCAATCCCTAGCATGATACCGGCCGATAGCTCGCTGGCACTTTGTATAACCGCTTCACCACGCACAATAGGTTCAGGGGAAGACTGCGCGGGAAACTGTTTAAGAAAAGACGGCGGCGTTGCTTGCCATTGGGTTCGTTCATGTCCCTGATAAACGACCGCATGAGGTAAAACCCCGAGAATTCGGTTCTTCAGTTGAGACTCAAAGCCATTCATGACCGACAAAACCGTGACCAGCGCTAACACGCCGATTGTGATACCGACCGTTGAAATGCGGGAAACAAAACGGCTGAACCGATCACCTGACTGTCCTCGTAAATATCTGAACCCTATAAATACCGAAACAGGACGAAACATACTATAAACCAATAAAGACTATTGCACGGTACTTTAACGATAAACTGACTCTGGTTGTAGCATTAATTTGCCAATTCATTGTTAATTCATACAAATGACAGCTCTATACCTTGATTAGTTCATTCGTATAGCGATAATCAACATGCAAAGATGAGGAATGAACCATGGTCGAACAAGAGTTTTTTACAGTGCAACATGCACTCACAATCAATATTGAGCCTTTGGAGGCCGGGGTATCATTTCCTTCTGAAGAGATATTTGAAAGTGAAATCCCTGTACCATTTATTGTTGCATGTGAATTTAGTCATCTTGACCAACTTGGTGATGTGGCCCGGCAGGAACTGAAAAACAATGACTTTAAAAATCTCATTCAGTTACTGGATAATCAAAATACCAAATTAAACATGCTATTGAACTTTATGTTGTCTCAGCAAGATGACCCTCAGCAACGCCACCAGACTGCATCGTTTGGCGCCAGTCAGTGTACTTATGTCAGCCATCATCCGATAGACGTCGATACGTTACTACGCGTCAAATTGTTTCTGGATCACCCACCTGCCGCAATATATTGTTATGCTCATGTTGGCAACTGTCAGGTTGAAGATGAACACTATCTTGTAACCGTGAAATACGATCTCCTGAGAGAATCCGATCAAGATTTATTAATTCGAGCCGCTCTATATCAACAGCAGAAACTACTCCGTCGTCGCTCTCTTGAAAGAAATAAATAGCAAACTCATGACCAGCTTAAACCCCATTCTATCGCTTCCGGCATCTCAAGGCCCGGGAGATAAAAAACAGATCGGTAACCTGACGGGTGCCAGTCTCGCACTGGTGGCAGCAGAGCTGTCCCATCGGCATCAACACCATACGCTGCTCGTCACTGCGGACCCGCAGATGGCGTTGAAATTACAGCAGGAAATCGAACAATTCTACTCAGCCGACATCACGGTATTCCCGGACTGGGAAACACTGCCTTATGACAGCTTTTCCCCGCATCAGGACATTATCTCTGATCGGATCTCAAGGCTCTATCATCTGCCCAAACAACCGGGTGGGATGACGATTATCCCGGTGACGACATTACTGCAAAAACAGTCACCCCGCGATTTTTTGCTGCAACATACACTGATCGTCAAACAAAGAGATCGCTTTTCTTTAGTAAAGCTCAGAGAACAACTTGAAAATGCCGGCTATCGTCATGTCGATCAAGTGTTTGGCCCGGGTGAATATGCAAGCCGGGGGGCCATTCTCGACCTGTTCCCGATGGGCAGTGACCTCCCCTATCGTTTTGACTTTTTTGATGATGAGATTGATACCATTCGAACCTTTGATCCGGAAAATCAGCGTTCGATAGAAGAAATTCAAGAAGTTCGGCTCCTGCCGGCTCACGAGTTTCCGACGACGGCCAGTGCAATCGAAGCATTCCGGAGCCGATTTCGTCAACGTTTTGAAGCCTCCAGAGAACCTGAATCCGTCTATATGCAGGTCTCAAAAGGGATATGGCCGGCAGGCATTGAATACTGGCAACCCTTGTTTTTCGATCACACCGAAACGCTCTTCGACTATTTACCGGCAGAGACTCAGCTGATTGTCGTCGGTGACATTGAACCATCGATTGATCGCTTTCTGAGTGATGTTCATGAGCGTTATGAACAAAGACGTGTCGATCCATTGCGACCACTGCTTGAACCCGCCGAACTCTGGCTGCAAAAAGATCAACTTTTTGCCATGCTGAAGCCTTTTTCGCAATTTCAGGTTCATAGTGAACCTGTCACTGAAAAAGCGGGTCGATTCAATCTTCAAGTCTCCCCGCTACCGGAAATCAAAGCGCAGCACCAGCATAAAGAACCACTGGCGGCACTCCGTCAGTTTGTTGAATCCCATACGGGACAAATTGTATTCTCCGTCGAATCGGAAGGTCGTCGCGAGGCGCTGCTCGAGCTGCTACAACGGATCAAATTACGCCCGACGACACTGCCGTCTTTTCAGGATGCTTGCCTGAGTGATGAAAAATATGCGTTGATTCTCGGAACGGCTGAGCATGGATTTATTCTGCGTGAACAACAGGTTGCTTTGATTTGTGAGAGTGACCTCCTTGGCGATCGGGTTGTTCAACGGCGTAAAAAAGACAAACGAGTCACCAATAGTGATGCGGTCATCCGCAATCTTGCTGAACTCAAACCCGGTCAGCCCGTGGTTCATATTGATCATGGTATCGGACGTTATATCGGGCTACAGACATTAGAAGTGGGTGGTATTACCACAGAATATGTCACGCTGGAATATCAGGGAGAAGCCAAGCTTTATGTCCCGGTTTCAGCACTGAATCTGATTAGCCGCTATTCCGGTGGTGCCGATGAAAACGCCCCGATTCATAAACTGGGTGGGGAAAGCTGGACCAAAGCGCGACGCAAAGCAGCGGAGAAAGCCCGGGACGTCGCAGCCGAATTACTGGATGTCTACGCTAAACGAGAGTTAAAACCGGGCCATGTCTTCGCTTTGGATCGCGAACAATATGCGACGTTCAAAGCCAGCTTCCCGTTTGAAGAAACGGATGATCAGTCAATGGCGATCAACGCAGTTCTTTCAGACATGTGTCAAAACAAAGCCATGGATCGCTTAATCTGCGGTGATGTCGGTTTCGGTAAGACTGAAGTTGCCATGCGTGCTGCCTTTGTCTGTACGGATAATAGCAAACAGGTCGCGGTTTTGGTTCCGACAACTTTGCTGGCGCAGCAACATTTTGAAAACTTCAGAGACCGCTTCGCCAATCATCCCATTCGCGTTGAAGTTCTATCGCGTTTTAAAACAGCCAAAGAACAGAAACAAATCCTGCAAGACGTGGCGGATGGCAAGATTGATATCTTAGTCGGCACCCATAAGTTACTCTCCAACGAGTTGAAATTTAAAGATCTCGGACTGTTGATTGTTGACGAAGAGCACCGCTTCGGGGTACGTCAGAAAGAGAAAGTTAAGGCGATGCGGGCAGATGTTGATATCCTCACGCTCACGGCAACACCGATTCCCAGAACGTTGAATATGGCGATGAGCGGGATGCGAGATTTATCCATCATTGCTACCCCACCCGCACGACGCTTAGCCGTTAAAACATTTGTCCGGCAAAGTGATCAAACGATTATCCGAGAAGCGGTGTTACGTGAGGTCATGCGTGGCGGGCAAGTGTACTATCTGCATAATCAGGTTGAAACGATTGATAAAGTCGCAGCCGATCTTGAGAAGCTAATTCCCGAAGCTCGGATTACGGTGGCACATGGTCAGATGCGTGAACGTGAATTGGAACGCATTATGAACGATTTTTATCATCAGCGTTTTAATCTGCTGGTTTGCACGACCATCATTGAAACGGGTATTGATGTACCGACCGCCAATACGATCATTATGCACCGGGCCGACACATTGGGTCTCGCGCAACTACATCAGTTACGGGGACGAGTCGGGCGTTCACATCACCAAGCCTACGCTTACTTGTTGACTCCACATCCGAAAGCGATGACCAAAGATGCCGTCAAACGGTTGGAAGCACTGGCTTCTCTTGAAGATCTGGGGGCCGGATTTACGCTTGCGACCCATGACCTCGAAATCCGGGGCGCGGGCGAGCTACTCGGTGAAGAACAGAGCGGACAAATCCAGTCCGTCGGTTTCACACTTTATATGGAAATGCTTGAGCAGGCTGTAGAGGCGCTAAAATCCGGTAAAGAACCTTCCCTAGACGACTTACTGAAGACGCAAACAGAAGTGGAACTCCGGTTACCGGCCCTGCTTCCCGATGACTATATTCCGGATATCAATACCCGCCTGTCGATGTATAAACAGATCGCAAGCGTGTCGAATCCTGACGAACTGAATGAATTGCGAGTAGAATTGATTGATCGCTTTGGCAAACTGCCGGATGCAGCGCTCAACCTGTTAGAAATCAGTAAACTAAAATTGGAAGCCGCAGCACTGAACATTAAGAAAATTGAAGCACACAGTAAAGGTGGTTACATTGAATTTGATCTTAATGCTAGTATTAATCCCGCGTATTTAGTGCAACTCTTGCAATCTCAACCGAAACAATACGGAATGGATGGCCCAACGAAGTTTAAGTTTACCCTGCCGCTGGAAGAACGAAGCCAGCGACTGGGCTTTATCCGAGATATGCTGAATGAATTTCAGCAAAATATATTACCGGCTTCCTGATATCAGGGAGCAATCATGATGAAGAATCACCTTCTAGGTCGTAATGGAGTCATAATGAATAAGCTGATCCCACTGCTAATGTTATTAATTGCCATGCCTTCTTGGGCACAACGCCAATTTGACATTGAAGTGATCATTTTTAAGCGCATCGTGAATGCTGAACAAACCAATGAGACATGGCCCAATGTACTTCCACCGATAGATTACCGACATACCGGTGATCTGAGTTCTCAGGTCTATCTCAACCAAAAAGGTGTCACATTATTACCGGCTTCAGAATACAAGTTGGACAAGCAGGAAGAGAACCTGAAAAATCATGCGGGCTTTCAAGTATTGCTGCATACGGCTTGGCGTCAGGGTGATGAAAGCAAAGCAGATGCCCCGACTTTTCATATTTTAGCCGGCAAAGATTACTCATCTCAGTTTCATCCGGACGGCAGTGAAATCACACCATCGACAGTTGCCCAACAATCTCCAATTGAAGATACGGTTGAAAAAGCAGTGCCGAAGCCCCTTTATGAGCTAGATGGAAAATTACAGGTGTATGTACAACATTATCTCTACGTGGATGCGCTGTTGGATCTGAAAGAACCGAGTGTTCGGGATATTGCCGTTGAAGAAACCCCGGTTGATTTTTCACAAAATACCACGGACGCAGATGACAATGTCCAGTTTGGTCACCTTCAATCGATCTCTCCGACGGTCACGGAAGAACGTTTTCTTAAGTCGTATCGACTGGATCAAAAACGCAGAATGCGCAGTGGTGAAACCCTCTATTTCGATCATCCTCTGATGGGCATTATTTTACAGGTCAGAAAAGTGCCGGATCCATCGTAGCGACATAATCAAGAGTAAAACACGGTTTGAGGTGTTCATCACGATCAAAATTGCCCGCTTATTCAGCGGGTAATTTTCCCTTCAACCTTCATCAGACCTGCGTCAAGTTGTCGTGGCATAGTGAATTTCATCCGCTGTGCGCTGAACACGAAATCAGCTACTTTTTCATACGCAACAACCGTCAATTGCCTTTACTACCAATGGTTAACGGTTGCTTTCCTCCAACATTATGTTAGCGTGAGAACAAAACGTAGCATGACTGTAACATTATGATTGAACGCTTCTCCCTCCTGCATTTCATCACGACCCAAAAATCCCCGATTGTCATTTTAAATGGTATGGCGGGCAGCGGAAAATCAACGGTATTAAAACAACTTTCTGACTATCTGAAATGCGATATTTATAACTCGCTCCCGAATCCTGAAGATACCGAGCCGAGTGGTCACTTAATTTGGGACCCGCTAGGAAGAGCGTTTTATCAGCACCTGGACCAGGTGTTACAAATGTGTCCGCTGCTTGAAGCGAAAGACCAGACTTTATTTATTAGTGCCAACTGGATAGGCAACAACAAATTAATATCTGAAGCGCTGCTATACAAAAAAATCACCCTGATTGATCAACACTCGCTGTTGTTCTCTCAACATGAAATCGCACAGTTGTACCCGGATAATTACAGCGATATTTATTTACAAACTAAAGGTTGGCCGGTACTGGTTGCTAACTGGAAAGAACTGGATAGCGAGCGATACAAAGAATCATTGCAGGAATTTATTCAGGCAAGAATTCTTCCAAGCCTGTCTTACCATGAACAACGACTTTTGATCGCACTGGCTTTTAGCGCCAGTATCAAAAAAAATCTGGTCCCACTTGAGAATGCGCATATTGAAAACCTCGCTCCGCTCATTGAGCTGGACAGAGATGAGCGCTATATCCTTGGCATTCCATATCTGAGAAACACACTGGAAAGCATCGCCAGAGCCGATCCGCGAATTTATCAGGAAGCGATGCGAATCGTGGCTAAAAACCACTATAAAAGCGGTCAAATATACATCGCTATTCAAACGGCTATCAATACTCAAAACATCGACTTAGCCATACACTGGTTCAAACAAAGTGGCAGTGGTATGTACGGGTACTATCATGGTTTTTCTGAATTAAAACAAATTCTTGATGCATTCCCGGTTGAAGTCATTGAGAGTGAGCTGTCACTATGCTGGGCAAAAACAATTTATCTGTTTAAAAACCAGCAATTTGTAGAAGCGCGTGGCTTTATCGAAAACTTACAATTGCTCAAGCAGCCGTACTATCGACACGAACAAGACCGAGCTATCGCCATCCTGATCCTAGCGAAATACGATACCTATTTCGCCGCAACTTCCGACGATTTTAAACTCGACAAGTTACATAAACTCGAATTCCATCTGTCCACAGATGAAAACGCGATTATGAACTACTACGGTATGGTATCGATTCACTATAGCAACCTCGGTGACTGGTTTCAGGCTGCGGTATATCAGCGTAAAGAATTGGAGCTCGCAATTAAAAATGACATTCCATACCTCATCTTCTACTGCCATTTCAATCTGGCACGGATTAACTTGCGTATGGGTTATATTGATGTTGCCGCTGAACACAGTCAGGCAGCAAAGCGTCATATTAAGCGCATCAGCTTTTATCACACGTTGAGTTTTGAGCACAACTTCATCGATCTTGTCGATGGCATGATAGCGCTCATGCGTGGTGAAAGCTCGCCGGCACTAAAATCATGGAATAAAGTGTCTATCTTACGTAAACACTCGGAAGTCTGGCCGGAATTTATCACCCAATTCGACTTTTTCGGTATTGCAACACAACTGATCAATTATGATTTTGAACAGGCTGTTTCGCTTCTTGATGAACTTCATTATGAATATCAAATCCGATTTTCAGACCCTCATGCAACGCTCTATTTCAACCTGTTGTTGATTCTTATTCTGCAACAGCAGGAGCGCTGGGTAGAAGCACAGACCAAACTAAATCAAATCCATGACGGTAACGTGACGGTGATTGGCACATTTGCCGAGTTTTATCAGTGGCTTAACTATCGTAACGATATTGGATTAATCGCCATCCACAAAACGCCCCAGTCACCAAACACAAACTGGGATCAACGAAATGATACAGCTTGGTCAGATATCTGTTATTCACTACAGGAAATCAAACTGTTATGGCACAACGGTCATACCTCGATCGTGACCACCAAACTGCTATCACTGTTCTATCGTGCGTATAAGCTGAATTTGTGGCTACCACTGCTACTGGAAATGCATTGGCTGAATCCAATACTGAAGAAAATAAAAGCGGATGAGAAAAAGCGGATTCAATACACTCAGTTTGAGCAGGCGATTTTACATTGGGAAGAAAAATGTCAACTCAGCGGCAGGCGAATCAATGTCACCGAGTTGACAAATAAGCAGCTGCTTATTATTCAGCGCTTAGCAGAAGGTCTTTCGAATAAGCAAATTGCTCAATACACAGGACTGTCCGAAAGTACCGTAAAATTTCATTTGAAGAACATCTTCAGGCAGTTTGGTTTGAAAAACCGCCAGGCTTTAGTTCAATTAGCAAATGCCAAGGGTTGGATTCATTAAGGGATGCCATAAAAGGCTTAACTTTCACGAACCAGGTGACTCATCGAGCCATAGTGTTTCTTCAGCCCTTCAAACTGTTCTTCGCTATAAAAAGAACATTCATTACGCCCATAAGCCTTAGCCACTTCAATACAGAACGAGTTGACAACAGCAATATCAGTTTCATGGCTCACACCAGTACCACAACCCGGAATTGAGGTTTCGGTTGTGATAGCAATACCTACCAGAGGTTTATTCGTTGCCGTTGCCGGTTGCATAATACTGTTAATATGATGAAGACCATTCGAATAGGGTGTAATATCAGCGGTCGACAGTGGAAAGCACACGGCTTTTTTACCAGTGACAAATTCCATTAATTCAATCAGATCATCAGCCGGATGCAAAATATAGCCATCAATCACTGTTGGTGAGATAGCAAAACCTTTGTGGTTGATATAACGATTGCCTTTCGTGGTATCTATCGACAGATATGCGTCGCATTCGTCAATCACCTCATGAGGTAAGATTTCGGCGGTTGTTACCGGTGAATCCATAAAGTCCACGGGCTTATGCGGACGAACGGGAGCAAAAGGACAAATATGCGTCGTAATCACCACATCCCCCGCTAAGCAGTCACCTCGCTGACGCATGGTTGCCAATTTTAAAGCACAGGCAATCGCAGCAACCGCGCCATCCGCGTCTGATACCATACCGATTCTTGCCGGTCGGGCACCAATACCACCGAGTCGACCAATAATACCCAACGTCGGCGCATCACCCTGCTCTTTTTTACCTTTAGTACCCGGAATATCAATGCGCACAATATCGGTACTGCCTTTATCCCCTTTGACAGGGTATGTGGTCGCAGTGACCCCCTCGAAGTTCTCAAACAGAGCGACAACAGCATGACCTGTTACCTGTGAATCTTCAAGCAAATCAAACACAGTCATAGTTTGCTTTAACGACATAATCAATTACCTAAAACGACACTGGGGAATGCAGTGAAGGATTCCCTCCACTGCATGATGGTGTATTAACGACCTGCCGGACGACACAACCAGTTAAAGTGAGAGAAATCGTAGTAGAAACTCTGAATCGGAATGAACTTCATATCGCTCAAACAGTTATTAACCGCCATACGGTAATAAGTCGTCTGAAGGAATGTATCGACCTGATTATCAACGATGTATTTTTGCAGATCTTTATAGATCGCATTACGTTTGTCATCGTTTAACTCTGTACCCGCCGCATCAATCATGTCGTCAACTTTTGGATCGTTCAGCCATGACATAGACGCCCAAGAACCTGCAGATTTCGAAGAGTACTGGTTATAGAACACGGAAAGCGGTGACGAATACGTTGGACCAAAGAAGATTTGGTTTACATTCGGTGTCGTTTCTGGCTTAGCTGCGATTTCAGTAATACGGCTCCAAGGGTCAGCCTGAAGCGTTGGTTTAAAGCCGATTGCCTGTAAGTTCGCCTGCATCATCAGAGCAATTTCTTCTTCATAAGCAGACCCCGCGACATAACCTAACGTAATAGGAATCGGGCGACCTGCGTATTTAGATTTTTTCACGTACTCCGCTGCTTTCGCTAGATCCAGTTTTGGTGGTACAAGCGTATCCAAGTGCGAATCTTTAAACAGTGATGCCAATGGACCCGCCATCGGTTCACCCGGGTGCAAATCTTCATTAATGAGGTCGTAATCAATTGCCAGAGCAATCGCCTTACGGATATTGACATCGTCTGTCGGTGCTAGCTGGTTGTTAAATTTAACGTAGTAACCACTTGCTGTACTCAGTTGTTGGATATGATAATTTTTAAGCTTATCAATGGCTGACAAAGTTTCATTCGCCTGATAAGTGCTACTTAAATCAAGTTCACCTTTGTTTGCTAACGCTTTGATGGTTGATTCATCATTGGTGATCAAGATACGAACTCTCTCAAGTGGATGACCAGTAAAGCCTTTGAAGTAGTCATGGTTGCGTTCCAGAATAATGCGGCTACCCCGTTGCCATTCACCCAATTCGTACGCACCGGTACCTGCCGTGTTCGAAGCTAAGTATTCTTCCGCCCATTTATTTTTACCCGCATGCTCCCGAGCTACGTCTGAATTAATAATGAACAGAATCGGCGTCATTGCCAGAAAAGCAGACGATGGTTGCTTCAGCGTGAATGTGACTGTGTGAGCATCCGTGGCTTTTACCCCATCAGCATCAAGGTAGGGCTGGAAGAAGCCAGCCGGGCCCTGGTTTAGCGTTAACATGCGCTTTGTAGAATAAACCACATCTTTTGCTTCAAGCGGAGAGCCATCCTGAAATTTAGCATTTTCGTCGAGATGGAACGTAAATGTTTTACCACTCGGTGAAATATCCCAGCTTTTGGCGAGATGAGGAACAATCTTACCTGTTGTATCAGCCGTCGTTAAACCATCGTACAAGTTTACTGCCATCATGTATTCGGTGTAGTCAGACACCTTTGCCGGGTCAATACTACCGACGACCTGAATAACGTTCATTGTCGCCGTTAAATCATCATAGCTTTCTGCTAATGCGGTACTGCTGGTAAGTACAGCTGCGGTTAACGCAGCAACCATTGTCGTTTTCATATGTGATAGTTCCTTTATCGTAAAAGGTCAAAAGACCTTAGTTATCCAAAAAACTTAGTTAAATGGTACGTATTGAATTTCCGGGTATCCAAACGCCGCTGGACCGATGATCTTCAAAGCTTTTTCGGAACGCAGCAACGGGTGACACGGAATCGCTAACACCGCGACTTTTTGACCGAATCGTAAGATTTCGGTCGTAATCGCATGACCAGTTTCAATATCCAGGATGATAATCAGGTCAGGTACACTACAAACAACAGCCTCATTAACTTTCAGGATCAAGTTTTCATTTTGAATATCGATGCAGGCTTGGCTTTGAGCAAATCCACCAGAACCTTCCATCTTCACTTTACCGCGGGTAAAACCAGCAACCATGTTTCTTTCCAGATCGACAATTTTACCTTCAAACAACACCTTGCCATTTTCATGGGCACAGATTTCTTCGATAGGATTGGTTTTTTCGACATGTGAACGCATCACCGCCAAACCAAGATTGGTTGCCTGAGTCACAGTGCCAGGTACAGCGTATTTCTTAACAAAGCTACCTTTCATTGGCGCTTCAACCATACCGGCACCGCCACCCATTTGCACAACACATGCGCGGGCTAAACGTTCCAACCAGAACTCATCAACCAGATTCTTGAAGATCACCGTATTACCATGTGCATCTGACATAGCAGCAGGTACACTACAGTGACCATAAATACTGTATGTGGTCATCTGCATTTCCGGGAAAGCGCGGCCCATACCGTCACCATCGACCAGAGGTAACCCGGTAATCGCTGCAATAGCGATTGGACGAAGACCGTTCGCCCCACCAATTTCTACCGGGATAATGGCATCCACTTTCTTACCCATGTCTTCTTCGATAGCGCGAATCGCACGAACAATTTCGTTACCCTCACATATCTTTTCCATGGAGACAGCCGGCGCACCAATGTTACCAACCGAAATAACCAGAGCATCATCATCTAATTCACTTAAACTAATCAGATTAACTTTTGATCCTTTTTCCATTTCTGCAATCGCGTGAAGCTTCCCGTAATACGGATTACCACCACCTCCGGTCCCCAAAATAGCAGTACCGATTTCCAATGCTTCAATATCATTTTTCGTTAGTTCAATCATGGTTAAACTCCAAATCTCCGACCACTTTGACTCGAATACGAGTGGCATTCCCCGGTAAATACGCTAACGGCACATCTTCTTGGTCGATAACTTGAATACTTTGCGCACTCGCACCTGCTGCAACGGCCCTCTCAATCGCAACATTCACCGCATCATCAATCGCTTCTTGACGCGTTAAATTTGTCAGACTGTAAATCTTATCGGCCTCACCACTCACCTGAGCAATTGCCGCACCGACTGCGTTTGCAACTGAAAAATGATTTGGTTTAATGGCTTTCAAACCACCAATTTCATCCGGTGCGATAATAGAACCACCACCGACAACGATGACTGGAATCTGAGCTGAAGAAAGACGGTTTTTCTCAACCACGTTGAGCATAATTCGGTCTATTTCTTCAAGAGAAAGTGCCACAAGTGATTCGTCAATATCCGTCACTTTGCTAACGTCACCAACTTGCACACGACCTGAAGCAACAGCGATATCCGTTGCAGTTGTCTGTGTACCGCCAAAGACCAGTGCTTCTTCAGTAATTCGGTAACCAACACTGTGCGGACCGACTTCAATTTTTTTGTCGATGATGCCAAGGTTAAAGTTCACGCAGCTACCACCACCTAAACCGACCGATACCATATCCGGCATTCGGAAGTTGGTACGCACACCGCCGACATCAACACTTGATGAAGCCTGACGCGGGAAGCCCTGTTGCACCAAACCAACATCTGTCGTCGTCCCCCCAATATCAACTACAATGGCATCCTGTTCACCTGAAAGGAATACAGCACCGCGCATTGAATTGGTCGGGCCGCTGGCAAAAGTAAGAACCGGGAATCGCTTAACAAACTCAGCGTTCATTAAAGTACCGTCGTTTTGCGTGATAAAGAATGGGCAATGTAAACCACACACTTTCAGTGCATTGGCAAATGCATCGACAGTTTTTTCACTCAGCGCTAATAAGCTGGCATTCAGAATTGCAGCATTCTCACGTTCCAACAGGCCAATTCGACCGACCTGATTAGAAAGAACAACACGACATTCGGGATAAAGTTCTGCGAAGATTTCCGCAACACGTTTTTCTGAATCATCATTCACCGGGCTAAATACGCTGTTAACGATTGCTGAAGTAACACCTTTGTTCTTCAGTTCAAGAGCGATCTCTTTGATGTGAACTTCATCTAATGGATTGATTTTGCGTCCGTCAAACTCATAACCACCTTTCACCATGTAGCGACCTGCATCAATCAATGATTTGATGTCATCTGGCCACCCGGCAAATGGAGGAACACTCAAGGTTGCCGGTAAACATAGCCGAATAACGGCAGTTTTGGTTAAGTGCTTACGCTCAACGACAGCATTAGTGAAGTGGGTCGTACCAATCATCACTCCCAGAATGTCAGCACATGCAACGCCAGAGGTTTCTAAAATAATGCGAAGCGCTTTTTCTATCCCTGTCGTGACATCTTCTGTCGTTGGCTGCTTAGTCGTTACGACGACTTCGTTGTAATTCATTAATACGGCATCGGTATTGGTTCCACCAACATCAATGCCAATTCTATAACATGTTGTCATTGTCTCTCCTTAAATCATCCCTGCTGCAAGACTCGCATCGCATCTTCGTCACTAATCTTGGGCTTATGTTGCTCTTCATCATCGCTAACCACAGGGATTGCTCGAATAAGTGCTCGGGTATAAAGCTGTGTTGATTGTTCAAAAATTTCTTTCGTGTTGCCGCTTTCAATCAATTGCCCGCGGAACATGATCGCAACCCGATTACAGAAATTGCGCATTAAACTTAAATCGTGAGAAATAAAGATGTATGTCAGACCAAGCTGTTGCTGTAATTTTTCCAACAAAGAAATAATGCTTTTCTGTACGGACACATCGAGGGCTGAAGTTGGCTCATCTAACACCAAAATGGTTGGGTTAGCCGCAAGCGCTCGTGCGATTGCCACACGTTGCTTCTGACCACCGGACAAGCTGGACGGATACATATCCGCATATTCCAGCGGTAATTCCACCAGTGTTAATAAACGCTCGATTTCCGGCTGACGTTTTTCGCTTTGAGCAATAAACTTCAGTGGAACCTCAAGTATTTGAGCAATGGTACGGCGTGGATTTAAAGACGCCGCTGGATTTTGGTGAACCATCTGAATACTGTGGCGGTTTGCTTTCTTTTGACGCCATGATTTCAAGTGACGGTTCTCAATCATGATGCTGCCACTTGTCGACTCGATGATCCCCATAATCATACGTGCTAAGGTTGTTTTACCAGAGCCCGATTCACCGGCGATCCCGAACGTATCGCCTTTGTGAATATCCAAAGAGAGCGGTTTAACAGCCGCAACTTCGTCAACCACTTGACCACGCCAGTTTTTCTTGGTGATAAAACATTTTTCTACATTCACCAGACTGACAAGAACAGACTCATTTGTATTGTTTTGTGCTGAATCACTATCCACATATAGCTTCGGTACAGCGTTAAACAGTCTTACTGTGTATGGGTGTTTGGGATGCGCAAAAATATCCTTAACCACACCGTGTTCAACAATACGACCGTGCTGCATGACGTAAACCCGGTCTGCGGTTTTACGTACCACACCCAGATTGTGAGTCACCATTAACAGTGCAAGTTTCTCATCAATCACCAACTGGTTGATTAGATTGATGATTTCATCCTGAGTCGTCACATCTAACGCCGTTCCCGGTTCGTCAGCGATCAGTAGTCGAGTCGGATGAAGCAAAGCCATCGCAATCAACACTCTTTGACGCATTCCGCCCGACAACTGCCAAGGATAAGATGAATACACACGCTCGGGATCTAACAGCTTTACTTTCTTAAGCACATCCAGAATATGTGACTTCCTCTTCGCAGCACTGTTTGAGATGTTCATCAGCTTGTCACCGGCCTTCATAATATCGTCCAAGTGAGTACCAATGCGGAACACTGGGTTAAACGATGTTTGTGGATCCTGTTGAATCATCGACATAACAGAACCTTTAAGCGATTCTCGCTCAACGGAGCTCATGCTGAATGCGTCTTTACCGTTAACTTTCAGTTCGCCACTTTCTATAATTGTCTGGCTATCATTCAGTGTGCCGATTAAGAACTTACTGGTGACACTTTTGCCTGAACCTGATTCACCAATCAAGGCAACTCGCTCGCCCGGCTTAATGTTAATAGAAACATTGTGCAGTACCTTTCTGGTCCCGCCGTACACCTTAAATGCAAGGTTGAGGTTATTAATTTCTATCAAGTGCATGGTTATACCTCAACATCAAAGAAATCACGTAATCCATCACCAAGCAGGTTGAACCCCAGAATGGCATATAAAATTGCAAGCCCCGGCATGATCGCTTCCCACCAGTATTCTGGTAAGTAACTTGATCCGGTCGACACCATGGTGCCAAGATCCGGCGTCGGTGGTTGTACCCCAAGCCCCAGAAAACTTAGTGTTGCACCAAACAGGATGACGAATCCGGCATCCAGCGTCGTTTTAACGCTGATAGCAGCAATACAGTTAGGCAAAATCTCTTTAGAAATAATATGCCAGTGAGACGCGCCACTTAAACGAGCAGCTTCTACAAAATCCTCTGTCACCAGACTTTTCGCCAGGCGGTAAATCAGTCGGCAGTGCCAGTTCCACCATAAGAACGAGATCGCAATCATTGCGTTAACAAGGTTTGGTTCAAGAATCGATGTGATTGCCAGAGCGAGTGCCAGTGGTGGTACAGCAAGTAACATGTCGTTGAAACGCATAATGACCTGCTCAACCCAACCGCCGGCGTAAGCAGCAACGATCCCAAGTAGAACACCAATCGGCACAGAGAGAGCAAGAACACCAACGACTAATGAGAGCGAGATGCGGTATCCGTAAATCACGCGACTGAAAATATCGCGGCCGATGTTATCAGTCCCCATAAAGTACTCTAAACTGGGTGCTGAGTGGCGTGCTCTGAAATTAACGAAGCTACCGGCATGTTCCGGGTATGGTGCCAGTAACGGAGCGAATATCGCCAGCAGCAGCACACTAACAACAATGAATAAACCGATGACTGCGGTATGATTACGGGTGAAACGGTACCAGGCTCTTCCAAAATTTGTGTACTGTTTACTCGCTGTTTCCGGAGCAAACTCCTCCGCTCCATTTGGCAAATGTGTCTCTGAGTTACTCATATACTATGACTTCCCTTTCAGCTTCACTCGTGGGTCGACAAGACCAATAACAAAGTCGATAAGAAGGTTTGCTACGATGAAAAACACGCCAGAAACCAATACAACACCGACCACAGCATTAAAGTCTTTATGCAGGATAGAACGAACGCCATAACTAGCTACACCCGGCCACGAGAACACCATTTCCACGACGAAAGCATTACCAATCAGAGAGGCAAACTCGAGCCCTAAAATAGTCAATGGCGCAGAAGCACTTAAACGTAACAGATATTTAAAATTCACCAGCGGACGGCTGACACCACATGCGCGCAGCGTTTCAACATGGTCACGATGGCTAAATTCAATCATCGAAGAACGGGTAATACGCATGACCTGAGAGATACCCGCCGCTGATAATGCAATTGCAGGTAATAGAATATGCTGCAAACTATCGGCAAAAACATCAAAGCGACCGGCGAGTAGTGAATCGATAAGAAGCAAACCGGTGTATGATTCATCAAACGTCATCATGCTGGACATTCTTTCTGTCACAGGCAGATCAAACCATCCGACACTGGCCATCAACTGAAGCATGATAGCTAGTAAAAATGACGGGGTAACAACACCAACCAACGAAATAATCCGTGAGAACTGGTCAAACACACCATTAGGTTTGTATGCTGCGAACAACCCTAGCGGAATCCCCAGACAGGCTGTGAAAAACACGGCAACCACAACCAGCTCCAGTGTTGCAGGTAAGGCTTGTTGAATATCAGTGAATACAGCACGACCCGTCATTGTTGATTCGCCCATATCACCCTCGAGCAAATTGCCGACATATTGGATATATTGACTAACCAGCGGCTCGTTGAGTCCCATACTTTCACGTAACTCAGCGACTTGTTCGGGTGTCGCCATAGGCCCTAATGCGATTCGTGCGGGGTCACCCGGTACTAATCTCGCAATAGAGAAGATGATCATTGACAGACCAACAAATACTAGCAATAAGCGTCCTGCTCTTGCCGATAGATAGTAGATGTTATCCATGACATTCCTTGTTTTGATTTCCTTTACGTTAAAACTTACAACTCGACGCGATAGAAACAAGGCTAGAAATGGGTAGTTTCACAAAAAACATGGGTAGCAATGATGAATAAATACCCAAACATTCCCCCCCTGTGAAATACTTGACACAAATGAAAACAAGATAATGAAATGACATATAAGTCAATAACTACCCTTAAAGATTGGCGGACAACTCAATAGGGAAGCGGTCTACATGATTGGATACTCATCGCAGATTATATTCAACCAATTGATATAAAAGGATTGATAACTTCTTATCTATGCCCGGATAGATATACGTTAAAAAGCGAGTAGCAGTTTATTGGCAACGTTGTGTGTTCGTTTCATCAGAAAGAAAGCGGCGAAATATCTTTCACGCTCTAAAGATAAGAATGCCACTCGCTCTTGAGCGAATGGCATTAACTATATAATCCGGTTTTTATTGAATTAGTGCAGCTTCAGGTTAGGTCTAAGCACTCTGTTGATTCTTCCGACCAGCAGCATCAACGCTGTTTTGAACATCCCATGCAGCGCCATCTGATGCATTCGGTACAGAGAAATATAAACCACTCGGGCAATTGTCCCTTCAACCATCATCGAACCTTTCGTCAGGTTACCCATCAGGCTACCGACGGTTGAGAATCGACTCAGAGAGACCAGCGAACCATGATCTTTATAAACATAAGGCTTCATATCCCGGTCATTTAATTTAGCAACGATGTTTTTAAATGTCCGGCTTGCCATTTGATGGGCAGCCTGTGCACGTGGTGGAACAAATGATCCATCCGGTTGTGTACACTGGGCCAAATCACCAATCACGAAAACATCTTCATCTCGGGTCGTCTGTAAGGTATTCGTCACCACCAACTGATTAATCCGGTTGGTTTCAAGACCCGCGATATCTTTCATAAAATCAGGTGCTTTAATCCCTGCGGCCCAGACCATAATTTTCGCCGGAATTTTTTCACCGTCTTTGGTCGTCAGGCCGTCTTCTTCAACTTTGGTGATCATCGTTGATGTGCGGACATTCACACCTAGTTTAGTGAGTTCATGATGGGCAGCAGAAGAAATTCGTGGTGGTAAGGCAGGAAGAATCCGCTCACCAGCTTCAATGAGGTGGACATTCAACTTATTTGAGTCCAAATCACCAAAGCCGTAATTGCGCAGCTCTTTCACCGCATTATGTAATTCCGCAGAAAGTTCTACGCCCGTCGCACCGGCTCCGACAATCGCAATATCAACCGTACCATGACCATTCTTGGCGTGAAGCTTCAGAAACTCATTGTTCATCTCCGTCCGGAATAAATTGGCCTGCTCCGGACTATCCAAAAAGATACAGTGATCTTTAACGCCCTCAGTATTAAAGTCATTCGATGTTGAACCGATAGCCAATACCAAAATATCGTATTTCACTTCGCGGCGTGGGATCAGCAGCTCACCATACTCATCTTTCAATTCAGCCAAAGTGATGACTTTTCTGTCCCGATCGAGCTCTTCCAGATTTCCCATTTGGAAATCAAAACTATGATTTCTCGCATGGGCTCGATAACTCAACGCGTCAACACCTTCATCCATAGAGCCCGTTGCTACTTCATGCAATAACGGCTTCCATAAGTGGCTGGCATTTCTGTCCACTAACGTGATTTGGGCTCGCCCTTTTCTTCCTAATGTGTGGCCTAATTTAGTGACAAGCTCTAAACCGCCTGCACCGCCACCAACAACAACAATACGAGTCACAACAAACTATCCTCAAAATGAATAAACATGTTATAGCCCGGAATCACCACTCCGAACTAGAAAAATAGGACGGGTAAAGAAAGTTGAAAGTCACTTTTCTGTGAGACGCACTGATATAGATAAAGCGTCACTTTACTTCACATAAACTGTCGTCAGGTTGAGCCCTGCTCTCATTTTATTTTGATTTTTATCAAGTTTTAACTTGATAAGAAACATTATAAGGAGCAAATCAAGTCATGCAAGCCAAGATTGCAAGAAAAACCAACCCTTCTCGATGGTCTTTCCCTAGATGACAAGCAATAGCTTAACCTTATGAAAAATATAATTTTATTTATTTTTAAATTGGCTAATTGTCTGAAGATGTTGAGATATCTTCTTGAATTTATGGCTTTGTGTCTCGTCCCAAATAATATCGTAGTAATTGCCCAGCTCTTCAGCCGTTTTCCGACTATCTAATGCTTCATCATTGGTAGACAGTACAACCAAGCAATGCGCTTTATTTTTTAATCTAAATTCAGAAGCACACTTGGTCGCAATATCTTCATACTCTTCCGGACGATCTATCTTCCCTTGCATATTGTCCTCAGGATGTAGATTCGGATTGAATAGCACCTGTTTAATGCCGCATAAAAAACCAATCCGCTCAGACCAATAAGCACCGAGTCCGACGCCACAGATCATTGGGTGTGGGTCATCACTTAATTCAATCGCTTTATGTACTTCTTTCAGGAGATGTCGCATATCGTGTCTGGGGTGAAGTGTGCTATAGCTGATAAAACGCACATCATCATCAATAAATTGTAATTGCAGCACCTTTTCATGATTCCCAGGGCTGGTTGAATCAAATCCATGTAGATAAATAATCATAACAATCCCCTTTCCAACATACAGAGTGAACCTAGCATGAAACGCTCCGGTGATACAGTGAGTGTGACATGAAAATAATCAATCAATCTTTTCGCTCCCTTGCCAGGCACTTCGCTCACCGTGTATTCGATTGCTATCCGTCGTCGCGAAAGCCTGTTATTGAATAAATCCTTTCTTAAATAAATGAGTTGTCGAACTGTGCTTTTATCCGTTCGGCTGCAGCTTGCATCTCTTTGTTTTCCCACATCTGAAAAGCTATCAGATACCATAACATCGCCAACATTCGAACTCTGGGCAGCCAAGCTTTCACTCCCTCAATCCATAAATCAAGCTCAGCAATATCTCGCTGTTGACAATACTGCCCGACAGCCGTGAGCCAATTGACATCGGACATATCGATCGTCATCGCTAAATCCATTCTTGGATCGGCCAAAGACGCATACTCCCAATCGATCACTTTGATCCCCTGAGGCGTTTTGATCAGATTGTGGCAGCCTAAGTCGAAATGACAAAGAGAGAGTGGCACCTCAGCAATATTGGGAAGTGTTCGCCAAGTTTTGTACAGTGGCTCAATCGCATCCAGATCAGCAGACATCGACTGCAATTTGAACCAGTAATGATCAATACGTGCCGTATAAGCAAAAGGAACGATGGGCAGTTGGGTCGTCGGAAATTGATGAATCTGGCTCAGCAGACGAATTATGACTTCAATGTCATTTGCAACAACTCTGTCCCCTTCAATCCACTGAACCAGTAACCCTTGTTCATTAAGATAAAGCGGTTCAGGAGAAATTTGTCCCGCTTGATCTTTCAATGCTGACAGAATGTGGAATTCCTGATGGCGGGAGATTGAAAATGCTTGAGTGACGTCCGTTGAAGGACGCCATACAGCGGAAGGCGACTCAGGTATGTCAATCTTCCAACAGCGGTTTGTCAAACCACCAGCGAGTGTTTGTGCAACCGTCGGGGTTTCTCGGAAAAAATGAGTCAGAGACGCCAGAGACGGATCTAATTGACATGCTTCGGACCATGACATGCGTGCCATCGCTGACGCCCTCAACTCAGTGGATTAAAATCCCAAAAAACTCTTTTCCTGCTCTTTCCGAATTTCAGTTTCATCAGCCCATTCGATGAGCCCTGAACGCAAATCCATCAGACGCATGGTCATTTTGTAGTACACATCTTTATCGCTGCCCGTATCTTTAACGATACTCGATAAATTTCCGTATAACATATATTGTGCACCAACCATTTTACCAAACTGAATCGAGCTACTCTTATCGACTAACGCATCATTGTTCTGGAAATTTAACTGCTTTCTGACCGCTTCAATACGCGTCATATCAACAAAACGGAACTTCCCAGAATTCAGCATCTTGGTACTAATCGTGTCCGTAATCGATTCGGTATCGATATGTTCACTGGTTTTGTTTTTAATGCCATCCACAAACACAATCGGGCGTGAGTTTCGGGAAATGGCTGCCACAGAACCAGACATCATCATACTATCGACCATATCTGCTGCGATTTTTTGTAAATCTGTCGAACCGAAATCAACGGTTTTCGTTTCTACGGCCTGTGCATCACCATAGGTCACTTTATTTGCACAACCACTCATGAGAGCAGCCAATCCCAACACGAGGATTATACTTTTTTTCATAAAGACTCACCTTGTCACTTACTGATTCAATTCTCTAATCTGTACTCTGAAATTCACAGCATTCGGAGCCACAGCCACTTCAGATAACGAAGTTTCATCCATCCCTCTAATAATGGCTTGTCGCCACGGACCAGGTCGGGCATTGACGTCCAGTCCCTGTTGATCATACCAATAAAAGCGGTATTGAATATGCTGATCTGAGGTGGTCTTATTTTTTACTCTGACCACACCTCGTGTATGATCGTTCACTTCTGCTGTCGAAATATCTTTCACCTCAAGCTCAGATGCTAATACTTTATCACCATACAAAATCCGTTGATATTCACTTTCAACGGTCAATCCGGCGGTCTGTGTATTGGCACACCCCACCAAAACAAGTACAACTAAACTGAAGAGCCATTTATTCATCATAACCTTCCCAACTGTTTGTGCCAAATTACGGCATTTTCCCCTTGACGGGAAAGCCACACAAATGTTGTTCCTTGTGCAGGAACATTGAATGTATAAGTCTGCTGCCCCACGGTGAATGTCTGCTCACCCGCGGATACAATCTTTGTCGCACTAAATACGCTGCCAGGCAAAGTAATCCAACTTCTTGTATCCGGCTGCTCTGTCAAAGTATTCCATATATTGAACACCAGATTTGCGACTTCAGCACCGCCATTATCATCTTTCGAAGCTTCCTGGCGCAGCGTATTCTTCAATGTTAAACGTAATATCTGTCGAAAAACAATCGACGTAATTCTTTCATTCAGTTGCTTCCTTGCCATCAGATTGGTATCAACCAACTGTTGGCCAGCAACGGTGGTACCATCGAGCGTCATTGGAAGAGCATCTGATGGCTGATAATCTGAATAGTAAGGTAAGGCCACAGAATACAGATTCATTCTGCCAAGACTATCATAGATCGGTAAAGACGCCTGCCAACCTTCCTGTTGGTCAACAACCCCTTGCTCCTGAATGATAATCACCCGTCCCTGATGTTTACTCAGCCGCGGTAAACGCCCATATTTTTTTCGCAGCGCGACCACATCCTGATTCATACCTAGCTTTTGCGCACATCGGAGCGTGCTCTGGACCACACTGGTATTTTCCGGTGCGACAGCAAGTGCTCGCCGATAATCAACATAGGCATCATTCAAGTCACCACTGGCTTCATATAACAATCCGGACAAATAAAACAGATAACCATTCTGAATCGATTGAAGCGTGCTCCCGGTACTAGGATAACGAGCCATTAATCCACCAAGATTGGGTTCAATCCCCTCTTGTTTGAGACGGTTTCGCTCTTTTATTAATTCAGCCTGTCTCTTATTTCTTGCTTTTTCCTGAACCTGATTCGCCCGTCTCAGTTCGACTAACGCATCTTCAAGCTGATTTTCATAAACATACGAGAGTGCGAGATATAAATGTAAAAAACCGAGTTCGTAATCTGCCGGAACGTATGCCGTCAAATTGTCATTGGCAAACAAACTGCCCGCATTGGCTGCCTCGCGACTGATAGACACAATGGCCTCATCCTGCTGCTGTCTGACCGCCTGATCACTCAGATTCAGAAATGACCGGCTCTCGGGCACATCTTTATTCAGCCAATAGACTCGGCCTTTTTCCAGATTATCTAAAATCTTTCCCCCGACGAGATGATCAGGAAGTTCCTGACTCGCCTTCTGGTAGTCACCTTGCTTAACAGCCTGATACATCTCCTGATTTTGTTCGGAGTAATGGCTGAATAGGTTGCCAGCCGAAAAATTGGCGCAAGCACTGCTTCCTAGCGCCAAACATATCACGGCAATATCTCGTATCCGTATTCTCACAACGTTCCTGTGTCCGCCTGTATCTATCCATTCATATCATCGATGATTCACTCATCAGATACCCATTAGTTCATCAAGAGCGGCCCCAGCGGTTGTCCTCCCAGCAGATGCATATGTATATGATAAACTTCCTGCCCGCCATGCGCATTGCAGTTCATAATCAGTCGATAACCATCTTGAGCAATGCCTTCTTGCTCAGCCAACTTCTTCGCCACAGTGAAAAGACGACCTAAAGCGGCTTCATCTGCATCTTCAACATCATTCACTGTCGGAATCAGTTGATTGGGTACAATCAGAATATGACTTGGTACTCGCGGATTAATATCCCGGAATGCCGTGACCAATTCATCCTGATAAAGAATTTCTGCTGGGATTTCTTTGCGAATAATCTTGCTAAAAATTGTTTCTTCGGCCATGTAATGCCTCTCTATCTGCTCATGTATAAAATCAGACTCATAAAAAGTGACAACGAAAAATTAACCATAGATTGGATTGATCACAATCAGTTAAGTTTCATTGTGTTTTCGTACCTCATGTATTTTAAGCACTTTTCTCATGCTAAATACAGCAGAATGTTACGGATGTTTGAGTTCATAGGGACATCGCTGTTTTCTGCCAATCGCTGGTCAGATCCGGTTCGAGTTTGAATTTTAAGTGGGTGATAGGTAAAGATAGCGTCATATTTCGCGCTAAAGTAGATATTTATCACCAACTGACCTTGTTTTTTACTCTGGAGACCTTTATATCCTAGTTTATATCGCTTGTCTTTTTCCTTCCGACTCCTGCAAGCGAAAGCACGAGGATAATTTATGACCATTCATGTTGGCATCCTTGACGACGATCCAGTTCGTCTGATAACTCCGTTGCTTGATCACCGTATTATCGGTTCACATACCGTCCTGATCGGTGATGCTTCACAAAAAACCATTTATTCCCGGTTGCATAATGTTTTAGAACAACATGATATTAGTAGTGAATTTTACGAGATCCCATCAGGTTCAAGTGTGGCATTAATTAAACGCTCTATTTATCAATTGGCCCACGACCTGAAAAACAGAGCTCAAGATATTCAACTCAATGCCAGTTGCGGGCTTCGCCACCGTCTCCTTTCCGTTTATGAAGTTTTCAGAACATTCCAGTGGCCCATTTTTGTGGTTGAACCTAATTCTGACTGTCTGTGCTGGCTATATCCGGATGACTGCCAAGATGCGCAGGTTCAGGATCGGATTACCATCTCCGACTATTTAACAATCTTTGGTGCCCGAGGTGAGTTCGTTGAGCGGGATACGCCACCAGAGCTGGATAAAAAACTCTGTAATATCGGTGCATCATGGGCAAGTCATGCGCTCGAACTCGGTCCGGGTCTGGCAACGCTGAATTATCTGGCAACAACATGCAGAAAAGAACAATGCCTTGATGTCGCTTTGTCAGAAAAACAGCAAGGCTACAAAGAACTGAGTGTATTGATACAAGATCTTGTCAATGCCAATATTGCGACTTATGAACACGGTATATTAACGTTTGCCAATGAAGATGCCCGCCGATTTGCCAACGGAGAATGGCTAGAAACGCTGGTACACAGCATCGTCAGAAAAATTCAGTGTGGCATGCCGACAATTCAGGATCGCTCTTTAAACGTTCAAGTGTATCGTCAGTTGGGTGAGCGTGAAGTACGAAATGAGCTGGATGTCGCTACAGTGGTAAATAACAAACTACATATCATAGAATGTAAAACCAAGGGTATGAGAGACGACGGTGATGATACCTTGTATAAGCTTGAATCACTGAGAGACTTACTGGGTGGACTTCAGGCAAGAGCAATGCTCGTCAGCTTCCGTCCTCTCCGGCAAAACGACATTACCCGAGCACAGGATCTAGGACTGGCATTAATCGGTCCCGAAGAGTTAAAAGCGCTAGAAACACATTTATCACATTGGTTCACCCAAGCAGGCGGCCGAGAAAACCTTTCCTGAAGAATAAACACGATTCATAAACAACAAAAAGGGCCTACCGACCCTTTTCGTTGTTTACAAGGATTCACCAATCATGGCAAACAAACTAATTAACCATCATCTTCAGTAAAACTTGTTGGCAATGAACGCTTCATGTCATTCCAAATTTGTCGACTTTCAATCCCGTACTGGCGAATGCAAGCAGAAAGATGCTCTAATTTATCCGCCCCGTTCGAGCAGATCGATAGCAAGTCTTTATAAAACTCTAACGCGAGCACACGTGCTTTAGGATTTGAGAAGTAGTAACTACCGACACGATCATACAATTTTTTCAAACCGTTAAAGATCAGACCGTAGATTTGATTGCCAGAATGGAAAGCCAAACGCTGGAACAACATGTAATCATAAAAATTGAACGTTTTCGCCAATAGCTTCTGTTCACGAGCTTCTTTATCACCCTCGCCATCATCTTTCACGTGCTGTGAAATTTTTTCGGAGTATGGGGAATCAGCCATGAATTGCTCCCATGAATCAGCATCCAGTAACGCTTCACACGATCCAATCACTCGCTTAATCGTTTTTTCAGACTGGGTCTGATTCAGTCGAAATGCGTAACGCATGAAAATCGGACTGATATTGGTTCTTGCCGCCAGTAAGTCTTCAACAATACTGGTTGCATTTTCAGCATCCAGCGTCATCAAAGTATCCAAAATATGCAAACCAGAGGTTTCCATAAACTGATTCACTTTCGTCGGCTTACCATGCTGTATTGTCAACCAGCCATCACGAGCTAACCGTTGCAGCACTTCTCTTAATGTCGTTCTGGTCACCCCAATCAGTTCGGACAATTCTCTTTCTGCCGGGAGAATCGACCCCGGCGCAAACCGCCCATTCCAGATACTTTCAATAATATACTTTTCTGCAAAGCCTGCTGGGCTTTTCGCCTTAATGACCATTCAATACTTTTCCAGTTTTGTTTATTTACAAAGTCAGGTGGCGTTCATCATATCACCTGTTTATACACTGCGAAAACGTTCAATATTCAACTTGCCACACAAGCCAAATAATTACATCAATGCACAACAAGTATCTTATGTGCTTTTTGATTTAGCTTAAGATTACCATTCTGAAACTTGAATAAAATATAAAGGAAATTTAGTACGATGGACAGGTGAAAAACATAAAATCTTCCATAGTAAACTTACAGATATGTCATATTATTTCACAATATCTCTGTTGATAGGGCGGTTGATAAGAATGTTATCTTCGACATTATTTCCAAAGTTGTGAAGTCACAGTGATTTTATATGCATTATGTCCATACTATAGACTACTTTTATGTGAAAACTTCAAGGAAACTCTCACTAAGAACTTATTGTATTTCATGAAATAATTAACCTACTGTAGAGTTTCCGGCAAAACACCCATGTCGATAGATCAATCAGGGAGCAATATTCATTAGGCATCACTCATGAATCTTTGCTGGGGATGTATGTAATTTTGAATGGATATCTTTCGTAAATTATTACGAAAAAGAAGTGATGGATATCAGTGTCTATTCATAACAACTATAAGAGTCATCATCATGCCGATTTCGTTAGGAAACGCGTTCATTAAAAATTTTCTGGGTAAATCACCAGATTGGTACAAAGTGGCAATTATTACTTTTCTCATTGTGAATCCAATTGTCTTTTTCACAATCAGCCCCTTTGCCGCAGGTTGGTTACTGGTTGTTGAGTTTATATTTACGCTAGCAATGGCCTTGAAATGCTATCCGCTTCAACCCGGTGGGTTACTTGCAATAGAAGCAATAGTCATAGGAATGACAAGCCCGGAGCAAGTTAAACATGAGTTAGTTGCGAATATTGAAGTCCTCTTACTTTTGATGTTTATGGTGGCAGGCATCTACTTCATGAAGCAACTGCTTCTCTTTATCTTCACCAAAATTCTTTTAGAAATACGTTCTAAAGTTATCTTATCTTTAGCATTTTGTATCGCTGCTGCGTTTCTTTCCGCATTCCTCGATGCCCTTACGGTAATTGCTGTCATCATTAGTGTTGCTGTTGGATTTTATGCCATCTACCACAAAGTTGCCTCTGGACAAGGTGACCATACACAAGATGAGCATTTATCAGACCTGACCAGAGAAGATCTGGAAAATTACCGAGCTTTTCTACGTTCACTACTCCTCCATGCTGGGATAGGAACTGCACTTGGCGGTGTGATGACGATGGTTGGTGAACCACAAAATCTGATTATTGCCGATCAGGCGGGATGGAGTTTCGGTGAATTTTTAATTCGTATGTCGCCGATCACCGTACCTGTTTTTATCAGTGGGATTCTCACCTGTATCGCAGTTGAGAAGCTGAAGATTTTCGGCTATGGCGCTCGACTCCCCGATCCCGTTCGGCAAATTCTACGTGATTATGATCGGACACAAACACAAAACCGAACTAATCTTGATGTCGCAAAACTATGGATTCAGGGATTAATTGCAATTTGGTTGATTGTCGGACTGGCTCTTCATCTTGCATCGGTTGGGCTGATCGGTCTTTCCGTGATCATTTTTGCAACCACATTCTGTGGCATTACCGAAGAGCACGCACTTGGAAAAGCATTTGAAGAAGCATTGCCCTTTACCGCTTTACTCGCGGTCTTCTTCTCGATCGTTGCGGTGATTGTCGATCAGCACTTATTTAAACCGGTAATCGATGCCGTATTACACCTGAAAAATGCAGACCTTCAACTCGCAATGTTCTACGTCGCGAATGGATTGCTTTCTATGGTTTCTGACAATGTATTCGTTGGTACCGTCTATATTCACGAGGTGAAAACCGCACTCATGGAAGGCATTATCTCACGCGATCAATTTGACCTATTAGCTGTTGCGATCAATACCGGGACAAATTTGCCCTCAGTTGCAACCCCGAATGGACAAGCTGCGTTTTTGTTCCTTCTGACCTCTGCACTAGCGCCACTCATCCGACTCTCTTACGGACGAATGGTGATGATGGCCCTGCCATATACGATTGTTTTAACACTTGTTGGTTTGGTCGGGGTCATCTTTTTCCTTGAGCCAGCAACAGCGAATTATTATGATCTGGGTTGGTTATCACACCACATCCCAGACGTATTAAAACATGCATCAGCATCACTGGGTCATGAATAATCGATTGAGTCTACAGTCGTTTCGCGTTAAAAAGCTCTGTAGAACAGAGCTTTTACTTTATAAGGATATCCCATAGTGATCTTTGCCAAACTCAACCAGTTTTCTCAGTCCAGAACATTCTGGGTTTTACTGATGTTATCTATCCTATTTTTCGAAATGTGCGCACTCTTTTTCCAACATGTTTTGATGCTTGCACCCTGCGTCATGTGTATTTATGAAAGAGTCGCAGTGATGGGAATAGGTGGCGCAGCAATTCTGGGACTCATTGCACCCCAACTGGCAATATTCCGGTGGTTAGGCCTTTTCTCTTGGGGATACACCGCCTATTCAGGACTATTACTTGCACACCAGCATGTTGAGTATCAGTTCCATCCTTCACCATTTGCAACTTGTGATGCTTTTGTTCAATTCCCACAGTGGGCACCACTAAATCAATGGATGCCGTGGATGTTTGAAGCATATGGCGACTGTAGCAAAATTGTATGGCAATTTTTAACTTTATCGATGCCACAGTGGTTGGAAATCATTTTTGCAATCAATCTTTTTGTTGCTTTTATTTTCTTGATTGCTCAATTTTTTAAACCCAAAAAACGCAGTTTATTTTAAAAACGACGATGATCTTTGAAAAAGAAGAGGGAGACCATATGGTCTCCCTCTTCTTTTTTATCAACGTGACACAATTAATCTCTGATCGGCGGCGGGGCTAGCACTTCCCGATTACCATTGTGTCCCGGAGCACTGACAATCCCCTGAGCCTCTAACTGCTCGACAATTCTAGCTGCACGATTGTATCCAATCTTGAAGCGTCGCTGCACCCCAGAAACCGAGCCTCTTCGCGTTTCAACAACGTGTTCAACAACTTGATCAAATAGTGGATCGATATCTTCATCACTTTCGAGTTGCTCTCCCGGTAACAATGCTTCCGGTCCTTGATCCCCACTGACAATTTCTGCAATGTAGTCGGGTTTTCCTCTGGCCTTCCAGTTATTGACGACGGCATGAACATCATCATCAGAAGCAAATGCCCCATGAACGCGGATGGTGTGACTGGATCCAGGTGGCAAATAAAGCATGTCTCCCATTCCCAACAGAGATTCCGCCCCTCCTTGATCAAGAATGGTACGAGAATCGGTCTTGGTTGAAACAGTAAATGCGACTCGAGTCGGAATGTTTGCTTTAATCAATCCCGTAATGACATCAACCGAAGGACGTTGGGTTGCCAAAATCAAATGAATTCCCGCAGCCCTCGCTTTCTGAGCCAAACGGGCGATCAGTTCTTCAACCTTCTTACCAACCACCATCATCAAGTCGGCAAATTCATCGACTACGACCACAATAAAAGGTAGTCTCTCCAGAAGTGGTGGTTCTGCATCCATGCTATCACCATCCTTCCAGAGTGGATCATGAATCGGATGCCCAGCTTTGGCAGCCATATCCAACTTCTCATTGAAGCCTTTAATGTTCCGAACACCAACAACCGACATCAGCTTGTAGCGACGCTCCATCTCCGCCACACACCAACGCAATGCATTGGCTGCATCCTTCATATCCGTCACAACCTCTGACAGAAGATGAGGAATGCCTTCATAGATTGAAAGCTCCAACATTTTCGGGTCAATCATGATAAATCGGACTTCTTCCGGTGTCGCCTTATATAGCATACTGAGGATCATCACATTCACCCCGACGGATTTCCCTGAACCGGTCGTTCCTGCAACTAAGACATGAGGCATTTTGGCTAAATCGGCAATCACAGCATCACCGGCAATATCTTGACCGAGTACAATTGTCGTCGGAGATTTTGACCGCTTGAATTTGTCACTGCTGACGACATCAGACAAGTAGACCGTCTGACGGCTCAAGTTTGGCAATTCCAAACCAACATAAGGTTTCCCCGGAATGACCTCGACGACTCGAACTGCCGGTGTTGACAGGGAACGAGCTAAGTCTGTTGATAATCCCGAAATTCGGCTCACTTTCACTCCCGGCGCTAAATCAAGTTCGAACCGAGTAATGACCGGACCGGGATAAATCCCCACAACACTTGCCTGAATCTTATAATCCAATAGCTTAGACTCAACCAACCTTGCCACTTCCGTCAGCATATCCTGATCAATAAAGTTTTCTCTTTTCTCCGGATGATACAGCAACTCTAAAGTGGGTAATGGCTCTGTCGGTGTAGGTAGATCGATAGTCGGCTGCACTAAAAACGGATTTTGTTTTGCCGATTCGGTCTTCTTCGCTTCAGACACTAAGTTTTGGAAAGCAACAACATCTTCATCTGACTCATCTTGTACCTCAGGACGATCCGGTTCATCATCGAGTGTATCTAAGCTGGAAATTGTTGGTTCATTTTCACGAATATCAACATCAACGGATCCAAATGAGTGGTTGACCACCTCTGTCGTAGCGGACGTATCCTCAATTGACTCATCGTCCCAATCGCCTTGAGCAAAGTCATCATGTTGCTGTGCGGCTTTATCCAATTCTTCTATTGTTGCAGAAAACCGTTTATTTCGTTCAGACCATTCATCATTGACATCCGTTGCAACTTGTTGCCCTTGTGTTCCATCATCCTCCACATCCTGCTCACTCTGAGGGATGTGGATATTAAAGCGGCGAACATTATCAGTAAGAGAACGGTCCGTAAAAGAGTAGTCGCCAGGGGAATCACTCGTCGGTTCTGATGCTGTATCTGTATAATCCGATTCAACCACAGCTTCAGTCGGTGACAGACGATTTTGAATATCACGTTCAAGCAAAGCAGCCGATGATTCAATCCCAGGGGACAGAATGGTCTCCTTCTCCCCTCTCCGAAACAGTGACACACCTTTTTGTGCGAATGCAATGGCCTGATCCCCAAGCCACTCCACAATCGTCAACCATGAGATGCCAGTCAGTAATGTAAAACCAGCCCCCCAAAGAAACAGGAAAATCAACGTACTGCCCAAGATATTGAATGTTGGTAGTGCCAGACTACTTAAAACATCACCAACAACACCGCCAGAAGAGAAATACCACAAGTCATCAAAATTGATGTCAGCCAAGCCACAACTTGTCAGCAGAACCACCACGAAACCGAGTAAACGGGTCCCCCAGAGCATAAAATCGCAGGATTCATCCTCATCACGAGCGCGAAGTCCTCCCCATGCAAGGAGCGTAATCACCAAAGGAAGTGGATATGCCAGCGACCCAAAAGTAAAGAAGAGTGTATCGGCGATCCAGGCACCGATATATCCACCGGCATTATGTAGCTCTCCACCCCAAGCGGTCTGAGACCAAGACGGGTCAGCAGGGCTAAATGTCAATAAAGCCACGGAGAAAAAAACGGAGAGGAGGACAGCCAAAATCAAAACACTCTCTTTCAGCCGTTGAATGCCATTTAAGCGAGCTGAAGTCGTGACCTCAGCTCTGGTTTTGATAATGGTTTCGACTTTACTTTTGTTCTCTTTGAACATAACCAACTTTTTGCCTAAACCTCATGTCAAAGCATCATGCATAACATGAATTGAAATAAAAACAGTCCGAGCGGCTCAAGCCGCTCGGTTTATGCTGTGATTTAACCATAACATTAGCCAAAACCCAATGTCGTTAAGTCAGAATACAGAAAGATATTCGAGACTTCTTCCCTGACCGGCTAACGAACTTTGATGACTAACTGATTTGTCTGCTTCACTTCTTCCATCACCACATAGGTTCGCGTATCGTTTACGCCAGGTAGTCGTAATAGCGTATCGCCCAAAAGTTTACGATAAGCACCCATATCCGATACCCTGGTTTTCAACAAATAGTCAAAATCTCCTGAAACAAGATGACATTCCTGAATGTCGTCTAGTTTTTGTACCGCTGTATTGAATTGTTCAAATACATCCGGAGCCCCACGATTCAATGTAATTTCAACAAAAACAAGTAATGACGCATCAAGATACTGCGGATTCAGAAGTGCTGTGTATCCCGTGATATAGTTCTGACGCTCAAGTCGTCTCACACGTTCCAAACAGGGGGTTGGAGACAATCCAACACGTTTGGATAACTCTACATTTGAAATCCGGCCATCTTTCTGCAACTCATTCAAAATGTTGCGATCGATCCGGTCTAAATCCTTGGACGGCTTTTTATAGTTGTCTGCCATGTTTATTCCACCTTATTTACTTCCTTGCAAACACATACAACAATTTTTAACACAAAATATCTCAAATAACAGACTCACATAATACTAGTCATATATTCGATATATTATACAAACACCCAGTGAATACAACCAAATACAAATGAGGGGTCAGGATGATGATCGGCATACCGAAAAAGTCAAACACCATCATTGGCATCCGCTCCTCTGACGATAATGACATCACCGTAGGTGCATCCATTCTTCCTACTGCTGACGGTATATTTGCGAAAGCAGGCATAATTGTAAAGGTCAAGAAACCTCTGAACGTCAAACGTGAAAAACTACCAAAAGGGCAAATATTATCGACTTATTTACACCTTGCACCAGATTTTCCACAAACTGACGACTGAATCAAGAACAAAACTACTGCGATTGCTGATGAAAGAGTCATCGGCTCACTAAATTATTTGCTACTTTGGAACCTAACTCTGAAAAATCCGGGACTTGACAGCGCCTAACAAACTCAAAATCAATAACAATTAGCGCACAGGCAGTTGAATATCCTTAAACATCTCATCAATTTCCTGATTCGACTTCAGAGATATCGCTTGTTCCACCACAGGACGAGTCAAATGAGGTGCAAAACGTTCCATAAAATCAAACATATAAGAACGTAGAAAGGTCCCTCGACGAAAACCGATACTCGTGGTGCTCGAACCAAAAATATGGCTGGCATCAATTGCCACTAGATCTGCATCACGGACTTTATCAACTGCCATGCTGGCAATCACCCCGACTCCCATACCGATTCGGACGTAAGTCTTAATGACATCGGCATCCGTGGCGGTAAAGACAACTCGCGGAGTCAATCCAACCTGATCAAATGCCATATCCAGTTCAGAGCGCCCTGTAAATCCAAACACATAAGTGACCAAGGGATATGTCGCTAACTCTTCGATGCTTAGCTTATCTCGTTGTGCTAAAGGATGCCCTTTTGGCACCACAATCGAACGATTCCAGTGATAACAAGGTAACATGATTGCATCTTGATACAAATGTAGTGCTTCGGTTGCAATAGCAAAGTTCGCGATCCCTTTCGCAATCGCTTCTGACATCTGACTTGGCGTTCCTTGATGCATGTGTAAAGAAACTTTAGGATATCTGGCGGTAAACCCTTTAATCACATCCGGCAGTGCATAACGGGCTTGTGTATGAGTTGTCGAGATATTTAATGTCCCCATTTCTGGGTGAGTGTGTTCGCTGGCGACTGCTTTAATCCCTTCAACCCGAGAAAGAATTTCCTGTGAAATTTTAACGATATCTTCCCCGGCAGAAGTCACCTGGGTCAGATGTTTACCACTCCGTTCGAATATCTGAATTCCAAGCTCATCTTCAAGTAAACGAACCTGCTTACTAATTCCCGGTTGAGATGTGTACAAACTTTCGGCTGTAGCTGAAACATTCAAATTATGATTCACCACCTCCACAATGTATTTTAACTGCTGTAGCTTCATGTCAACCCCGTTATCTCTGCAGCAAATCACAAACTTAGATAGTTTATATAATCATTAGTTATAATGCTTAATGAGAATAATTTATACCCTTTTTTGGCCGCAAGTTGGAAAATAATTGGAACTTTTCTGCGAGTGGGAACTTCATTTACTCAATAATTAAGTGATCTATTAAAGAATAATGGGGGGATTCATTGGTAGAATACGCTAAATTTTATTATGCTATACGAACTTACCGTCCAGGATTGCCAACTTTATGAATCCTTAGACAGGTTGAATTCACGATGTACGGATTGATGTAGGAACTATGAGTATAGGATTAATCATTGCCTTGGTGGGCATATTGCTCCTTCTGATTTTAGGCTACAACATTATGTTGCAGTACAAAGTCAAAGTCGAAGCAGCGAGAAAACACGAGTCTACTCGTTATGTCGCGATCATTGATGCCACTGAAGACCTAATTGGTAACGCCCATCATGTCCCTTACAGTAAGGACTTGTTGCTGTGTCTGAATAATCGGATTTTAGATGCACTACAAAATATGTACGAGCTAGACCCTAAAAACAAACAATTGGCACATCGTATCGAAAACATGCAGGGGCAAGTAAAAAATCTACGTGAAAATCATCCGAATCAGGACAGTACAACATTCAAGTCACCAACCAATGATAAACAAGCGATTACAATGCTCAAGCTTGTAAAACGTCTGAGAGATACAGTTCGGAGCGAACATAATAAAGGACGTTTGGATACTCAGGCGTATGTGACAGAAAATGCACGTCTGGAAATGATTCAGATACGCATCAATATTGAGAATGTCATCAAACGAGCCAATGAGTCGATTGTGCGCGGACAACCCGGAACGGCGATTCAACTTCTGAAGAAAGGTATCGATGTCCTTAGTACAAAAAATGATGCTTATTCAAATCAAGCTCGGGAAAAACTGCAAACCATGTACGATGAGCTCGAGAACAAGCGCCAACAGAAACAAACATCGATTATTGAAGCGCAAGGCGATCGAGAACGAGATGACGATATGGAAGCCCTGTTCGGTGAGAAGAAAAAGTGGTAGCGATCTCCTCCCTGATTTAAATTCTACACCTATTCATAACAGGTCGCTCTGGCGACCTTTTTAAGTTTAAGACCATGACCAGTAACGACCAGTATCAACAATTACTCCAACCCATTCATGACTTTCTACGATGTGAGACCCCGGAAGCGTGGATTAACGAGGCGAAAAAGCCGGAGAATTTAAAAACCATTCTGATTGATCATCTTCTATGTGAATTGAAGGCCGGACAATCGGCAATGTATCTTATCCGTAAGTACGCGGTCGATGCGACCAGTGCATCCGCTCTGCTTACATGGTTTAAACCTTATGAAGATTTTGCTTATCGCAAATTAGGCGCTCTGACGGATCTGAAAGGGAAAAGTCAGCTATCCAAAACAATCATGGCGAAAGCTAATTCATCGTACAGCCAAGATTTAATCGATAAAATGGTCTTACTGATCAAAGAAGAACTCCACCACTTCTATCAAGTGCTTGAGATTATGGAGAAAAAAGAGATTCCCTATGAGAATATTCCTGCCGGTCGTTATGCTAAAGGACTATTGTCACAGGTAAAAACCTATGAGCCGGATGCTCTCATCGATAAGTTAATTATTGGCGCCTATATTGAAGCAAGATCATGTGAACGTTTTGCCAAACTTGCACCACACATGGATGACGATATCGCGAAATTTTACGTGTCTTTGTTACGTTCCGAAGCACGACATTATCAAGACTACTTAACACTGGCCCAACAAATTGCGCATCAAGATATTTCTAAGCGAATCGATACGATAGGAAAAACCGAAGCCGAACTGATACTTTCTCCCGACCTTTGCTTCAGATTTCACAGTGGCCTCCCTTGTTGAATGACTGAGAAAATGACCTCCTCATGAATTGATATAAAAAAACAGGGGTTAAAGCCTAATGCCGATCAGTTAAGAGAAAATTAGCAGATCAGTTGAACGATCCTTAGAACATGTAAAAATCCGATATCAGTCATGATGTCGGATTTTTTTATGAACATAGAACAAGCTCTGCACACCACTGTTGAATCTAATCAAGACTTCTTAAGCTATGAAAAGCTTAACCATTTTCTAGATGATGATATTGTTCACGCTAAGAAGCAAAAAGCCTGAGATGGTAGAGCAAGAGTTATGGGGGCTTTTATTAGCTTACAACCTTATCCGTCAGGCAATGACAGAAGCGGCACATAAACAAGATATCTGGCCGAACCAATTAAGTTTTGCAAGCTGTTCACGAGCAGTATTGGTTTATCTAAAGACTTTACCATTAACGAGTCCCGGTAATTTACCTAAGCATTATGAGTTCCTCATAGAACAACTTGGTGTATATCGGTTACCAATAAGGCGAGAAGATAGAGCATACCCAAGGGTGGTGAAACCTAAACCCAGTAAATACCCTAATAAAAGAAATGCCAGTCAGCTTAACTGACTGGCATTAGGGTTAAAGCCCCTGTTCTACTCAAATTAATCTTGCCGTAAACAGAATAATCGACTTGTTTATCCATAAAGTGAATGATTAATACTCTCCAGAACCGATGCGGGTTCTTGTGCTTGAGTAATCGGTCTACCAATAACCAAATAATCAGAACCCGCTGCAATTGCCTCCTGAGGCGTCATAATTCTCAGTTGGTCACCAACATCACTCCCTGCCGGACGAATCCCTGGCGTCACTAACTGAAATGACAGGCCTAATTGCTCTTTCAACTGCCGGGCTTCCTGAGCAGAACACACGACACCATCCAGCCCTGAATTTTTTGTCAATGTCGCGAGACGAAGCACTTGTTCTTGAGGAGACACATTTAGCCCGATATCAGCCAAATCATGTTGAGACATACTGGTTAGAACCGTAACACCGATCAGTATCGGCCTGTCTACACCATAAGGTTCGAGTATTTCGCGTGCAGCAGTCATCATGCGTTCACCACCGCTGGCATGAACATTCACCATCCAGACACCCAGCTCAGCCGCAGCTCTCACTGCTTTGGCGCAAGTATTGGGGATATCGTGAAATTTCAGGTCCAAAAAAACGGAAAAGCCACGTTGGTGTAATGCACGCACAAAATCAGGACCAAATAACGTAAACATTTCCTTCCCGACTTTCAAACGACAATGCTGAGGATCAATCCGATCAACAAAGCGTAATGCTTCGGCTTGATTATCATAATCCAATGCCACAATGACTCTCGGCTCACCCATTTTTTCTCCTTCGTTTATTTTATATTTTAATTCAGTTCAATTCTCGTTTCAGGAGCGGTTCTTACTCTCCGTCTAAACCCCGAATCGGTTTAACCTCTCCCCAGCTCTTACACGATGGACAGTGCCAATACAGAGAGTGAGAGGAGAAGCCACATTTCCGACAACGATAATGAGGCTTTATTCTCATCTGCTCGCCAACCATGCTTTGCAATGCAGATAAACTTTTCTTCGCCCGACCTTCTTCAGCTTCCGCTAAATGATAATCCATCAAACGGTAGAACCCCTTCATAGTCGGATTCTTCACCAGTTGCTTCGTCAGTAAATCCAGCGCCGCGCCAACACCTTCATGATGAGCGACCAACTGAGCCAGCATTAGTTCAGTTGAAGCACCCGCTTGATGGGCGATACATTTTCTTAAAAATTCAATCAGCCCCTGCTCATGACCAGAATGGTGATAACACTCAGCAAGCGTCGGTAAAATCTCACTAACATAATCGACATCCTGTTCAAGTACCATTTCCATATAACGAATGGTATTCCGATAATCTTCTTTCTCCAGATAAAGCTTCCCTAAGCCAATGCTTGCTCTGACACATTTCGGATCTTCCGACAGCGCTTTTTTGTATATTTGTATCGCTTTCATGTCATCACGCATTGATTGCGCATCCGCTGCAAGCTCACACCAAAAGTAAGCAATATTCTTACGCATCTTTTTGCGGCCGAGTTTAACCAAGGCATGAGCACATTCTATGGCTTTCATCCATTCACGGGTCTGCTGATAAATCGAAGTCAATTGAATTAATGCAGATTCTCGATGTTCGGGTTCTTCAATGAGTTGTTCGAAAATGCGCTCCGCACGATCCAGAAAACCAGCAACCATGTAATCTTTTGCCAGTTGTTGAAGTGAAAGATTCTTTTGATCGATTGTTAGTCCTGAGCGAGAGATCAGATTCTGGTGGATTCGAATTGCTCGATCAACTTCACCTCGAGAACGAAATAAATTACCGAGTGCTAAATGCGTGTCGATCGTCTCATCATCGACCTGGAGTAGTTCGATAAAGTGATCAACCGCCTTATCCGATTGATCAGATAATAGCAGATTAAGCCCCGTAACATATTGACGGGATATTTGGTGAGATTGTTTCTGCTTGTCCTGCTGAGCGCTACGGTGCCCCATATACCAACCATAAGCAGCAGCGATCGGCAATAACAAGAAGAGTATTTCTAACATCGAGCTATATTATCCGATATTCAGTTTCTCTTTCGCAACTGGACGCTGAGTTTCACTTTTGTTCAGTTGCTTATTCAAACGGCGAATTTGGAGTTTTGCCCTGAGATGCAAACTACCAAAAATAAGCCACGCTATAGCAAAACCAGCGACAAAAACTGCTCCCAAAAGCCAAGATAAATGAAATTCACCTTTTGCTAATAAATAGTTGAACGTAACAACTTCTTGGTTTTGAGCCCCCAAGGCTAAGGCAACAAGGAAGAGAACGAGAAGAAGAATGATTTTTAGGACTCTCATAATGGGAAAACCTGCATCAGTTATTGGCACTCCTGATTATGCAAGAAAATCACCATGCATACCATGATAATTGATAATATCGTATCCAAAAAAAACGGCATATCAAACGATATGCCGTATCGATTCGCTTGCAAAAATCAGATCGTACTATTAACGCGCTCTCTGAGTTCTTTGCCAGGTTTAAAGTGAGGGACATATTTACCATCCAATTCAACTCTTTCACCTGTTTTGGGGTTACGTCCAGTGCGAGGCTCACGATAATGCAGAGAGAAACTGCCAAAGCCTCGAATCTCTATTCTGTCTCCCTGTTCCAACGATGTTGCCATATGTTCGATGATATCTTTTACGGCATCTTCGATTTCTTTCGCGGACAGATGAGTTTGCTCTGCGCACAATCTTTCAATCAATTCAGACTTCGTCATAGTTTCCCTCTTCTTACTTGCAATATCAGCATCAAAATCCTAACCAAAAAAAAGGAGCCAATAGGCTCCTTTTTTGCGAACGATATTATTCGCCTTTAGCAGCCTTGAAAGCATCAGCCATAGCATTACCGAACGCGCCTTCATCTTGCTTGTTCAGTGAAGCCATCGCTTCTTGCTCTTCTGCTTCATCTTTCGCTTTGACAGATAGGTTGATAACGCGGTTCTTACGGTCTACACCAGTAAATTTCGCTTCAATACTATCACCAACGCTCAGGATGAGAGATGCGTCTTCAACACGGTCACGAGATACCTCAGAAGCACGGATGTAACCTTCAACGCCATCTTCTAGTTCAATTGTAGCACCTTTCGCATCAACTGCAGTAACAGTACCATTGACTAGTGTGCCTTTTTTGTTATCAGCAACATATGCGTTGAATGGGTCGTTCTCCATTTGCTTAACGCCAAGAGAAATACGTTCACGCTCTGCATCAACAGCAAGAACAACAGCAGAGATTTCATCGCCTTTCTTGTATTCACGAACCGCTTCTTCTCCAGGAACATTCCAAGAGATATCAGACAGGTGAACCAGACCGTCAATGCCGCCATCAAGACCGATGAAGATACCAAAGTCAGTAATAGACTTGATCTTGCCTGTAACTTTATCGCCTTTCGCCTGAGCTTCAGCGAACTGTTGCCATGGGTTAGCTTTACACTGTTTCAGACCAAGAGAAATACGACGACGTTCTTCATCGATATCCAGAACCATCACTTCAACTTCGTCACCGACGTTGACAACTTTAGATGGGTGAATATTCTTATTCGTCCAATCCATTTCTGAAACGTGAACCAGACCTTCAACGCCCTCTTCGATTTCAACAAAGCAGCCGTAATCTGTCAGGTTAGTCACACGACCAGTCAGCTTGTGACCTTCTGGGTAACGTTTTGCGATTGCAACCCATGGATCTTCACCTAGTTGTTTCAGACCTAGAGAAACACGTGTACGCTCACGATCAAACTTCAGCACTTTCACTAAGATTTCGTCACCAACGTTGACGATTTCAGATGGATGTTTAACACGTTTCCAAGCCATATCAGTGATGTGCAGAAGACCGTCAACACCACCAAGATCAACGAACGCACCGTAATCAGTCAGGTTCTTAACGATACCTTTAACTTCTGTGCCTTCTTGTAGCGTTTCAAGCAGTTCATCACGCTCAACACTGTTTTCAGATTCGATAACAGCACGGCGAGAAACAACAACGTTGTTGCGTTTCTGATCTAGCTTAATAACTTTGAACTCTAGCTCTTTGTTTTCTAGATGAGCAGTGTCACGAATTGGACGAACGTCAACCAGAGAGCCAGGAAGGAAAGCGCGAATGCCGTTAAGTTCAACAGTAAAACCACCTTTAACTTTACCATTGATAATACCAACAACAGTTTCAGCTTCTTCGTATGCTTTCTCAAGAACGATCCAAGCTTCGTGACGTTTCGCTTTCTCACGAGAAAGTTGAGTTTCACCGAAACCGTCTTCTACCGCATCCAGCGCAACATCGACTTCAGAACCGACTTCAACTTCAAGTTCGCCAGCAGCGTTCTTGAACTGTTCAGCAGGGATTGCAGATTCAGACTTCAGACCTGCATCAACAAGAACAAAACCGTTCTCGATAGCAACAACAGTACCCTTAACGATAGTACCAGTCTGGAATTCAGTCTCGTTTAGAAACTCTTCAAAGAGTTGAGCAAAAGATTCAGTCATTTATTTCATCTTCAAAATATTAAACTTCCACGGGTATCCTACCGCGTGGGGTTATGAATTTCGCCAATCATCATCCTTGAGACCGACGTTCTGCACTGACCATTACTTAGCAAACAGCTAGCAAACCGCCAGTTTAGATTCTATATATTGTAGCGACGTTTCGAGAACCTGCTCGATGGACATAGACGTTGAGTCAAGAACCAATGCATCATCAGCAGGACGCAATGGCGCAACGGGACGATTGCGGTCTCTTTCGTCACGTTCACGAATTTCGCTTAAAAGGTCATCAAATTTAACATCAAGCCCTTTAAGTTGCAACTGGTTATAACGTCTTTTTGCCCGCTCTTCAGAGCTGGCATCCAAGAATATTTTGACTTCCGCATCAGGGAAAACTACCGTCCCCATATCTCGTCCATCGGCAACAAGTCCGGTCTCTTTGATAAATGCACGCTGACGTCGAAGAAGGGCTTCTCGCACTCTGGGAAAAGCAGCAACTTTAGAGGCAGCCATACCCGTTTCTTCCTTACGGAGCTCCCTGGAAACATCCTCACCTTCCAGAACAACTTTGACTAAATCCCCTTCAGCAATAAATTCAACATCTAAATGCGTTGCCAAAGGCACCAAAGCATCTTCTGATTCGGTATCAACACCATGATGAATCGCAGCCAGAGCTAATACACGATACAATGCACCAGAATCAAGCAAATCAAATCCCAATGCTTTAGCGATACACATACAAAGCGTACCTTTCCCGGCGCCACTCGGTCCATCAACGGTAATCACCGGTGTATAAGAAGACATGTCTTACTCCACTATTCAAATGATTGCGGCTCAAATCCGCACCTTGCCGGTGACGCATTATAAAGACTCAACGGCTCAGGAGCCATAGGGAATTTAAGATCTTCAATAGACTTAAATCATTTTTCACATAACTAGTTAATAAAAAATTCATCACAAAAATATTCAAAACTGTCAATAAGCAACTCGAATCATTAGAGTCTCGGTGATAGCATAACGATAAGCATATGCTTTCCATAAATTTTAAGGCAGGTTACAGTGCATTCAACAACGTCAGAGCATTATCAAACAGACCACAGAATCTGGAATCAACAACATTTCGACAGCTTGTTCATAGAAATTGAATTACAACTACAAAATACATCCGAGTTTTCTGGGTTTAATGAACTAGTCAATAGAAGAAAGCAAGATATTACGTGTATCTATCCAGAACTTGCCCATGGTAATTTAGCTGCACTTTTTGAACACCCCTGGGCTATCCAACATATTCTGAACTTTCCTATCTCAACAATTCCCCAATTTTGGCATGAGGTAGAAATAATCGCGATAAAAAGGTTTGGCAATATACTTGCCTGTTGGGCCGCTTATGAACGTTTTCTCATCCTGCAACGGAGCCAAACACTTTCATTAACTTCCTGCGCTGCACCACCAATAGATGAATCCTGCTATCAGTCTGAGATAATAGATCGTATTGAAACCGATCAACGACTCTTTTTAACCTTGCACAGCCATATAGCGCTGACACTTTCTGATGCCATCACCTTAATTAACCTCGATGTTTTCGTTATTGAGCAAAAGTGGTATGAAATGCTGTTCTGCCTTAATCTGTCGCAACGTGGCAGTCATTTCATTCTCTATCACACAAAAAACTCTCCATATCCACTGCTTGTTTCTACTGCCCTCATCCAGCACTGGCATGAGCGGGAAACTTGGCTAACATTCGATCCTTTTTTTCAGGGAAGTGGATGGCGATCTTGTTTTTCGGCAGACATAGGGATGAACTTATATAGCACAGGGATATTTCACCCCCAAATCATTCAATTTACCGATTATGATTCTGAACCAGCGTTCTCTCAGTGCATCAAGGATACAAACGCAATTTGTGAAATTTTAAGGTTTTCAACAAGCGGCTCAAGTCATATGAGATTGTTTTTTCTATATGTAGGGCAAAAGTATCTAATGAGAGAACTAATCAAATATGGAAAGGCTGTTTCATTAACTATCATTGAGCAGCAAGCTCTATTGTACTTATATGATGCACTAGATAGCATATGCCATTTGAAAAAAAACTGTTCCGATATTGTCGAAGGTGCTGTTACTTACCAAGGTTTTTTACTTAACAGCTCTCTCTTAGGCGAGCTAACTAACTGTAATTACAAAAAATATAAATCACTTATTATCAAACAAAGAAAGATATAGGGAGAACTTCTGTTGATAACACACATAATTCATCAAGTATCATACCCTAAGGCGCTTCTTCTATTAAGCATATCTATTTTATGTCTTCTTTGGCTTATCTATTTTTTACATTATTCTATAAAACAGAACTGGCGTACACTAAGAACTATATATTATCCATATGTCATGTATACATTTTTTGTTATATTATGGATATTAACAAATGCCTACTTCCACACAGGATGGCTTGTAGAATATGGAGAAACAGGTGCTATAATCATAGCAAAGGCCGCTAATATAGCTTCTTATATGTCATATTCATCTGCCTTTCATTTCTCTTGTAGATTAAGATCATCACGGAAAAATAATAAGATTCATTTTTGGCAATTCAGTTTACTTCTTGTCGCAACTTTATATTCACTTTACGCAAATATATTCACCGAAGATACTGTCACTGGTGTAACAATACGAGCACCAAGTGATTTTACAATCCATTTTGGTTCATTGACAGCAATTTTTTTCTCCACATCAATTATTTTTACTTCTTTATCATTCTTCAATTTACTGTATTTAAGTTTTAAAGGGGATAACTTAAAAAGATTAAAATCAACTTATATGGTTATTGGCATGGTCATATTTATGACATCCACTGTATTAATACACATCCTAATTACTTATATATATCATAATTTTTCTCTAACATGGCTTCCTCCTGCTCTTGCAATTAGTGAACTATTATTAATGGGGTATGCCGTACTATGTCATCGATTTTATAGCTGGCGCTATTTATCTTATATACTATTAACATCTATTATTTCTACTTTAATTTATGTAATTCCTATAATTGTTTTTTATCATGAATCATATGATCATTATGTTACATTCATATCCATCTGGTGTTTATTATGTGGTTTGACTTGGAGAAATGTTTGGCAATTTTTTTCTCAATATGTAGGACTATGGGTCTATGGGGATAAGAAACCACCTGTTGAACGAATTTTGTCTTTAGTAGATGACTTTCAAATATCGACACAGCAAGCCATAACAAAACTTGAACGTTTACTTAATTTAGAGCAGTCAATTTTAGTTTCTGATATTAATTCAAATAGTATTTATTTTAGTTACTTTAAAAATAACTATTCTGTTCTACTTCTTGAAGAAATTGAACAATACATTAATAACAATCATAATAAAAAATTCCGTCAGATTCGAGATCTAATGTCAAAAAATGAAAGTGCTATGATTCTTCCTATATATGATCATCATAACACTTTATCACAGTTACTTATTTCTCCTAAAAAAAATGATGGTTCCCTATATTCAAATGAAGAAATAAATGCAATTCAATTACTTTTAAAAAAAGCACAAGTCTATATCCATTATGAAACCAAGATACACCAGTCTCAGGCAATGGCGAAGTCTATCGCTCATGAGATGCGAAACCCCCTATCTCAAATTCAATTTCATCTAGAAAAATTAGATGATCTTATACTTAATAGCCAATTACCTCAAAATCTAAGAGATGAGATTCAAAGAGGTAAAAATGCCGTCCAGCACGGAAGTCAGCTGATTGATATCATTTTACATGAAGTTAACCAATCGATAATAAGCCAAGATAAAATGGCTATCTTTTCTATAAAAGAGCAAATAACACAGATTATTAATAGATTTGCTTATCGCTCTAGTTTATTTAAAAATCGTATAGTTATGAAAGTATCCTGTGATTTTAACATACGTGTAAATGATACTTTATTTGACTTTATTATTTTTAATCTATTAAGGAATGCAATTTATTATTTCGATGATTATTCTGATAGTAAGATTGAACTATCTCTTGATGCTGGCGATGAATATAATGAACTTACTTTTACCGACTATGGCCCGGGCATTGAACCACAAATTGTACATAGAATATTTGATGAATTCTTCACCTACCAGAAAAAAGGGGGGAGCGGCTTAGGTTTAAGCTACTGCAAAAGAGCAATGAAGCTCTTTGGTGGTGACATTCAGTGCCAATCGGTTTACGGTGAATATACAAAATTCACTCTCACCTTTCCTCATGTCAAACAAGAAGAGCAACTTGCACCACCCAAAATTGATGTGGTAAAAACGCCATCCCCTGAACGATTGGAATCAACCCATACCATATCGGCAAATCAGAAACAGAGAATCGCGTTGGTTACTGATGACAACGCAACACAGCGAGCACTAGCAAAACTCTATTTGGAATCTCTTCAGTTTACTGTCTATGAAGCTCAAAACGGAAAGGAAGCGGTTGAAATAGTTCACCATCATGCCATCGATATTATTTTCATGGACGTTCAAATGCCTGTCATGGATGGTTTAAAGGCATGTACAATCATTAAAGAAACTCACCCGACACTCCCAATTATTGCCTTGTCTGGAGAATCGGGTGAAGATGAAATTGCTCAGATAAAAAGCACAATGGATGGATGGTTGATTAAGCCCACGACTAAACAGTTATTACAACAAACCGTACTCAAATGGTTAAATGTGGATAGTCTTCAGGCGATAAATCATATCAATACGCCAAAGCCCCAAGTCAATACGATAGATACTTTATGATCGACTCACATTAAATATGAATCTACCATCAATAACAGCACTGTTTTTTATCCGAATTGTTCTATCTAAGCAATGCTCGCCACTATAAGGCAATTCGGCTACGGTTCCTCTCGACAAGCGACATACCAATCCCCTTGACTGCTGTAACATCCTCTATCTGAGTAAATGGGCCATGTTCTTCTCTATAGTTAACGAGAGCCTGCGCTTTTTTCAAACCAATACCGCTGAGCGTTGTGGCAAGCTCTTCCGCGGTTGCACTGTTAATATTGACGGTATTGACCGGACTCTCCAAAAGTGCAGCAGAGGCAGGCTCATCTGTTGCTGCATAAGCCGTTTGTAATGGCAGACACAGGATTGAAAGTACAGAAAGAAGTAATAGTTTAAACATAAGATTTATCTCCAAATCAAAAAATTCGAATTCATCCTAGCTTAGCCTATTAAAAATACGAGACTGACTGATATAAATTAAAACGGGCTACAAAAGTAGCCCGCCTCAACAAACATATCAATTACATCCGGCTTATCACTGAGTCGCAAGATAATAGTCAATATCAGTTTGCTCTCTTAAGATATTCAAGAGACCGGTGAGATCCTGTTGACGATTCAAACGTTGCATTTGGACAGCCAATTGTTGCGTTAATTGCTTATCCGTTGTCGATTCAACCTTCGTTAACTCAACTAGTACAATGTTTCCTTGACGATCTTTTGTCTGTCCGTAGACAGGCTGACCATCTTGTGGTTTTTGCATAGCAAAAACTGACCGTGCCAACGGTGAACTTCGATCAATCATGGTTAATTCACCAAATTTGAGCTGATTTTTCTTAAGCGCTGTCATATCTCCCTGTTTTAAACCAGCCAGCACTTTCTCAGCAATCGCTTCTGTTTGCTGCTCAGCCTTGACTTTAGATAGCCCCTCAACAACCTGCGCTTTCACTGTATCGAAAGACAATAGTGTTTCCGGGCGACTCTCTTCAATACGAACAACCACAACATCTTCAGGCGCCACTTCAACCACAGAAGAGTTCAAACCTTCATTTTTGACTTCTGGGTTATTCAGCGCTTTTTGAACGGGTGCAGCACGCAGAATCTCTGGCAAATCCGTCAACGACACAAAATCAGTGGTATGAACTTTCTCTTGAATAGCTTTGGCAGCTTCATCCAGAGAATCAGGGCTTTCAAAAGCAACTTTCTCAAGATCATTCTGTAATTGATAAAAACGGTCAAGTGCCCGCTCATCACGAATGGATGCAATCACATCATCTTTGACGGCTGTGAAAGGTTTAACTTGAGCGGGTTTCATTGCATCTAACTTGATGATGTGATAGCCAAAATTTGATTTCACAACACCAGAGAGGTCACCTACTTTTTTCAGCGCAAATGCCGCTTTTTCAAACGCAGGATCCATGACACCTTTTTCAAACCAATCCAGCTCGCCTCCCTTGCTAGCACTTCCCGGATCTTGAGAATCCTCTTTTGCCAGTTTTGAGAAGTCAGCACCTTCTTGCAGCTGTTTTAGTAAAGCATCGGCCTGCTTCTCATCTTTCACCAGAATATGGCTGACTTTACGCTGTGCTTTGGTTGCATATTGATCTGCATGATCCTGATAATATTTTTCAGCTTCATCATCAGTAACTTTGATTGATGACTTCAGTTTGTCTGCTGAAAGTTCAAGGTAGGAGATTTTAAATTGCTCCGGACGCATGAAATGGTCTTCATGAGATTTGTAATATGCATTCAAATCTTCGTCACTAAGCTGAATCTTCTTCGCATAGTCATCCGTAGCAAGTTTAATCGTTCTGATTTCTCGTTTCTGCGCAAATAATGCGGCCTGAGTATCTACTTCACCACCCAGAGTAAAGTCACTCGATTGAACCGCAGTCAGAAGTTGATTACGTAATAAATCACTTCTTAGGAATGTTGCAAAAGAATCAGGAGAAAAACCTGCCCTGCGCAATGCAGTTTGATAAATATTTTGATCAAATTTGCCGTCTGACTGGAATTGCGGCATGTCTACAATGGCCTGACGAACCTGTTCATCACTAATTCTTAAACCCAATGCTTCAGCATGTTGTTCAAGTAGAACATCATTCACCATTTTATCTAATACAGAACGGCGGAAAGATGCCACATAACTCGGGTCTGCAAGCAGGTTCGAGAAGTAATCTCCTAATTGTGATTGCATTCGGTTCCGCTCATTCTGATAAGCTTGCTCGAATTCTGCCCGGCTTATCTTTGTGCCTCCAACCTTTGCTGCTGCATTATTACTACCACCGACAAGGTAGCTACTGACTCCCGCAAATACAAATGATAAGATTATCAACCCAAGGATAATCTTAATCGCGATGCTATTCACACCCTCGCGCAACCGATCCATCATAATTTAATCATTCTCCGGCTTAATGGCCACTTACTCAATAAAATACTCTGTTTCTCAAAACAACCTTTCAGAACTCAATGATTTTCATCATCAAAAGACTTTCACAACTGATAGTTTTCAGAACCAACTAAATTCAAAGCGAATGACGCGATAATATCAGAAAAAAGAAATGCGCATCACTACGATGCGCATATTTTCAAAACGTTTGACTTAATTTTGCCTCAATTAGCAAAATTCTGTGCAACCAAATTAGTTACACGCGTCTTTCAATGCTTTACCAGCTTTGAAAGCCGGTACTTTAGCTTCAGGGATTTGGATCTCATCCCCTGTTTTCGGGTTACGGCCAGTGCGGGCTGCGCGAGTACGAACACTGAATGTACCAAACCCAACCAGAGCAACTTGCTCACCAGACTCAAGTGTACCACCCACTGCATCAATGAATGCATCAAGAGCACGGCCCGCAGATGCTTTAGAGATTTCAGCATCTGACGCAATTTTATCGATTAATTGTGTTTTATTCACTGTGATTCCCCTTTCTTCACCTATCGTTATATTTAAAGGTGATTTTTTGTTCCATTAAGTCCGAAAAATGGCTTAAAGCCTTGTTGTATCAGGGCTTAAGCCATAGTCAGTAACTATGGCCTCCAAAAAAAACGCTGACAAGCCTTTTTATGCTAATCAGCGTAAACTTTTAGTTATTTTTGCTATACATCACTATTTTTGAGACTCAAACTCAACCCCTAACGGGGGGCGCTCCAGAGCCACGGTCAGAACTTCGTCAATCCATTGCACAGGAATAACTTTTAGATCTGCGATAACATTTTCAGGAATTTCTTCCAGATCCCGTTCATTATCTTTTGGAATCAAAACAGTTTTTATCCCACCTCGATGAGCGGCAAGTAATTTTTCTTTCAAACCACCAATCGGTAAGACTTCACCCCGTAATGTAATCTCACCAGTCATTGCAACATCAGCTTTCACAGGGTTACCCGTAAGACAAGAAACAAAAGCAGTACACATTGCGGTACCAGCACTTGGACCATCTTTCGGTGTTGCACCTTCAGGAACGTGCACATGGATATCGCGTTTTTCGTGGAAATCACTATTGATCCCCAATTTTTCTGCACGTGATCGAACCACTGTCATTGCCGCTTGAATAGACTCTTGCATGACATCGCCCAACGAACCGGTCTGTGTCAGTTTTCCTTTACCAACCATAGACTGCGCTTCAATGGTTAACAGATCGCCACCGACTTCCGTCCAAGCAAGGCCCGTCACCTGACCAATACGGTTACTTTCTTCCGCTTTACCGAAATCAAACCGCTGTACGCCTAAGAATTCTTTCAAGTTGTCCTGCGCAACCGTCACAAGCTTGATATCTTTATCCAACAAAATCTTCTTCACGGCTTTACGGCAAATTTTTGAAATTTCTCGTTCTAAATTCCGGACACCAGCTTCTCTGGTGTAGTACCGAATAATGCCGATAATCGCAGAGTCATCAATCTCAATTTCTGACTGTTTCAGACCGTTTCGTTCAACCTGTTTAGAAACAAGATGACGTTTGGCAATATTCAATTTTTCATCTTCGGTATATCCCGAGAGACGAATCACTTCCATTCGGTCAAGAAGAGGTCCGGGGATATTCATTGAATTTGAGGTTGCCACGAACATCACGTCAGACAGATCATAATCGACTTCCAGATAGTGATCGTTAAATGCGTTGTTTTGCTCAGGATCAAGTACCTCAAGCAATGCTGATGACGGATCACCTCTCATATCCGATGACATTTTATCAATCTCATCCAAGAGGAACAGTGGGTTTTTTACACCAACTTTGGACATTTTCTGTATCAGCTTACCCGGCAGCGAACCAATATAGGTACGCCGATGGCCACGAATTTCAGCTTCATCGCGAACACCACCCAATGCCATACGGGTATATTTTCGTCCAGTCGCGGCGGCAATAGAGCGCCCCAGAGATGTTTTACCAACACCCGGAGGACCAACCAAACAAAGAATCGGGCCTTTCAATTTCTGAATACGATTTTGAACCGCAAGATACTCTAAAATACGCTCTTTAACCCGCTCCAGCCCATAGTGATCTTCATTTAAAATCACTTCAGCTTTTGCCAGATCTTTTTTCACTTTCGAGCGCTTCGACCAAGGAACATTCACCATCCAGTCGATATAGCTCCGGACTACCGTTGCTTCAGCAGACATCGGAGACATCATCTTCAGTTTCTGGAGCTCCTGCTCGGTCTTTTCACGTGCTTCTTGAGGCATCTTCGAATCTTCAATTTTCTTCTTCAATGTCTCAAATTCATCAGGCGCATCATCCATTTCCCCCAGCTCTTTCTGAATCGCTTTCATCTGCTCATTCAGATAATACTCACGCTGGGATTTCTCCATCTGTTTCTTCACTCGGTTGCGAATACGCTTCTCAACCTGTAGCAAATCAATTTCAGATTCCATCTGGCCCATCAAAAATTCCAGACGTTCAACTACATCAAGAATTTCAAGAACTTGCTGTTTATCCACAAGTTTCAAAGGCATATGGGCAGCAATCGTGTCAGCCAAACGAGCAGCTTCATCGATGCCATTTAAAGCGGTTAAAACTTCTGGTGGGATTTTCTTATTGAGCTTAATAAACCCTTCAAACTGATTAATCGCGCTGCGAACAATCACTTCTTGCTCTTTTTCATCTAATTCAGGTGTGATTAAGTAGCGAGCCTGCGCAGAGAAAAAATCACCTTCAACAAAAGATTCAACCTGTGCACGTTGTTGCCCTTCAACAAGCACTTTAACTGTACCATCAGGTAACTTCAGGAGTTGTAAAATCGTCGCGACCGTGCCGACATCAAACAAGTCATCAATGGCTGGCTCATCCGTTTCAGCTTTCTTTTGAGCAACTAAAAGAACCTGCTTATCATTGTCCATTGCAGCTTCAAGACATTGGATTGATTTTTCTCGGCCAACAAATAAAGGAATAACCATATGTGGATAAACCACAACGTCTCGCAGTGGCAATACGGGGATCTCTATACGCTCGGAACGTTCCAAGTTCATATTCTTCTCTCTTCCGCTTCTGTCTATATGGCAGTATATGGGGTCTAAACAATGGGATTCAATCGTAGAATAAAAAAAAGGAGGTAATCATACCTCCTTCGTGAGACTTTGCTGAATTATTCGGCACCTGCGGCCTGATTTTCATTGTTGGAATAGATGAGTAACGGTGTAGACTCACCATTAATTACCGACTCGTCAATGACAACCTTGCTCACATCATTAACTGATGGTAACTCATACATTGTTTCTAACAACACACCCTCAAGAATCGAACGCAATCCACGAGCACCTGTTTTACGCATCATTGCTTTTTTAGCAATAGCACGTAGTGCATCTTCTCTAAACTCTAAATCAACATCTTCAAGTTCGAAAAGCGCACCGTACTGTTTGGTCAGCGCATTCTTCGGTTCACAAAGAATCTGAATCAATGCGGCTTCATCCAATTCCGTCAGTGTTGCAGTCACGGGGAGACGACCAATGAATTCGGGAATTAACCCATATTTCACTAAGTCTTCCGGTTCGACCTGAGTAAACAGTTCACCGACGGTCTTGATTTCATCTTTAGAACGGACTTCAGCACCAAAGCCTATCCCCGTTCCTGTCGCGACCCGTTGCTCGATGACTTTGTCCAACCCGGCAAATGCACCGCCACAGATAAACAAGATTTTTGATGTATCAACTTGCAAGAATTCTTGTTGTGGGTGCTTTCTGCCGCCTTGAGGCGGAACAGATGCAACCGTCCCTTCAATGAGTTTCAACAAGGCTTGCTGCACACCTTCACCGGACACATCCCGAGTGATCGATGGGTTTTCGGACTTACGTGAGATCTTATCGATTTCATCAATGTAAACAATCCCCCGCTCTGCCTTGGCAACATCGTAATCACATTTTTGCAGTAGCTTTTGGATAATGTTTTCAACGTCTTCCCCGACGTAACCAGCTTCGGTTAGTGTTGTCGCATCCGCCATCGTAAATGGCACATCCAAAAAGCGAGCCAGTGTTTCAGCCAATAAAGTCTTACCGCTACCTGTCGGCCCAATCAGCAGGATATTACTCTTACCTAGTTCAACGCCTTCACTTGTCTTATCACCATTCCGCAGACGCTTGTAGTGATTATAGACAGCGACCGCAAGCACCTTTTTCGCGTGCTCTTGACCAATCACATAGTCATTAAGATGATCCCGAATTTCATGCGGCGTTGGCAATGCCGTTGACTCTTTCTTCGGAAGTGCATCCTTAATTTCTTCTCGTATAATGTCGTTACATAGATCGACACATTCATCACAAATGTAAACAGAAGGACCTGCGATCAGTTTGCGAACTTCGTGTTGGCTTTTGCCACAGAAAGAGCAGTACAACAATTTACCACTCTCTTTGCTTTTATCTGTCATTCGCTAACCTCTTAGCCTTTATCCATATGCTGAGTTTATATCAATTTGTATCAAATTGCGCTATTCAAATGAAGCGCACTATCAGCCTATTTGCCTCGATGTGTCAATACTGCATCAACCAGACCATAATCGACCGCTTGTTGTGCAGACATAAAGTTATCCCGATCGGTATCACGTTCAATCACATCTAGTGGCTGTCCGGTATGTTTGGCAAGAAGCTCATTCAATTTTTGTTTAATCTTCAAAATTTCCTGCGTATGAATCTGAATATCAGATGCCTGACCGCCAAAACCACCTGACGGTTGATGCATCATTGCACGCGCATTCGGCAACATGAAGCGTTTTCCAGCGGTTCCGCCTGCTAATAAAAACGACCCCATAGAACATGCCTGACCCATACAAACTGTACTCACATCAGGTTTGATGAACTCCATGGTATCATAAATCGACAATCCGGCATCAACGCTTCCCCCCGGGGAATTGATATACAAAAAGATATCTTTATCCGGATTTTCTGATTCCAGGAACAGGAGCTGAGCCACGATAAGATTTGCCATCTGATCTTCAACCTGACCGGTCAAAAAGATAATACGCTCTTTCAGCAGACGGGAATAAATATCGTAAGAGCGCTCTCCTCGGGAGGTTTGCTCTACCACCATGGGTACTAAGGCGTTCATGATTGACGACATTTCATTTTTTTCTTGGTAGCTCATATTCTTATATCCCTAAAATAAATGGCCCGAATGACGGACATCATGCGGACCATTGTTATCAGAATAGTTAACCTTTAGTCAACCTTCTATGATACATATTGCTTAATTAAGCAGCGTTCTGAGAATTCATCAGCTCGTTGAAGCTTACATCTTTCTCAGAAATTTTTGCTTTAGCAAGGAGTGCATCAATAGCTTGCTCTTCAAGTGCAACGTTACGCATGTTATTCATGAGCTCTTCGTTTTGCTCATAATATGTCACAACTTCTTGCGGATCTTCATAGGCAGTTGCCATGTCTTCGATCAGCGCTTTTACTTTTTCGTCATCAGCTTTCAGTTCATCAGCTTTGATCACTTCACCCAACAGTAAACCAACGACAACACGGCGTTTTGCTTGTTCTTCAAACAATTCGCGAGGCAGCTGTGCGGCTGCTTCAGGATTACCACCGAAACGTTGTGCAGCTTGCTGACGAAGCACTTCGATTTCTTGGTCGATCAGGGCAGACGGTACATCGATGTCATTTTCTTTGACCAAACCATCAATCGCTTGCTGCTTGATACGCTGTTTCACAGCTTGCTTGAGCTCGCGTTCCATATTCTTACGAACTTCAGCACGAAGTGCTTCAACACCGCCTTCGCTCACACCGAATTTCGCGACGAATTCATCGTTCAATTCCGGTAATTCACGCTCTTCAACTTTGCTGATTTTAATTGCAAATTTTGCCGCTTTACCTTTCAGGTTTTCAGCGTGGTAGTCTTCAGGGAAAGTCACGTCGATTTCAAACTCCATACCAGCAGTTTTACCAACGATGCCATCTTCAAACCCAGGAATCATACGGCCAGCGCCCATTTCCAGAGCGAAGTCTTCAGCTTTACCACCTTCAAAAGCTTCACCATCAATTGTACCGACAAAATCAAGTGTGACACGCTTGCCTTCTTCAGCCGCTGCGTCAACTTCTGTCCACGTTGCTTGCTGCTTACGCAGTGTTTCAAGCATCTCTGCCACATCTTCATCTTTTACCGCAACGTTCGGCTTCTCGACTTCGATATTGTCCAAGCCTTTCAACTCAACTTCTGGATAAACTTCAAACGTCGCGTTAAAAACTAAGTCTTTATTCTCTTCATCTTCAACAGGAGTAAATGTTGGCGCGCCAGCAGGGTTCACTTTTTCTTGGATAATCGCTTCGATAAAGTGACGCTGCATCACTTCACCAAGGATATCCTGACGTACTGCTTTGCCATACATCTTAGCAACCATTTTCATTGGCACTTTGCCTTTACGGAAGCCATCGAAACGACGGTTTTTTGCGATGTTGCGCAGTTCTGCTGTAACAGCATCTTCGATGTTAGCAGCAGGAACAGTAATATTCAGACGGCGTTGTAGGCCTTCTAGCGTTTCAACAGTAACTTGCATTCTATATAAACCTCAAAACTGGCTCAGTTCTTCTGAGCATCATGAGCCTAGATCGTGCTGATCTCGGCTGCATCCATGTTCCGTACTCTTTCAGAGTACATCTATAACGAAATAAAATAGTGAGCAGTAATGTGGAGTAATCATCGCTCCACAATAGGAGATACCCCCAGATATGCTCCCATCAGACTCAGGACATACTTTTTAGACGCGACATTCTAACGACCAGAGCTACAACTGTCGAGTCTATCTCAGCAGACGAACACCTGATGCTCAGAATTTATTCTCCTGCCTCACAAAATCTTATCCGAATTGCTTCGTAAATTGACAGGTTGGGGATAAAATTGTTCTTTTCAAGGGAAAAGCTGCTTTTTTTCAGTGAAATATTGAAAAAGAGATCCTGATCTTACTTTTTCGCTCTTCCCGAAACCGTTTATCACCGTTCTTCAGACAAACCCCGTAAAATAAAAGACAGCCTCTTCTCACCGACAAGTGCAACGATGTTATCTAAGTTCCGATTCAATGTGATTTTTGTCGTCGTTTTTTTTCTCACGACAGCGTACGGTGCGCATCTTGTATGGCAGTATAGCTATCAAACTTTGCTCAGTGAACATCAAGCACAATTAGAACGTTTCGCCAGCCATGTGGTCACTAAACTGGATAAGTTCGCCCATATTCCCCAGCTACTCGCCAAAGACAAAAAACTGGTTGATGCATTAACGATGGCAGACAACTCCGCTCAAATCAATATCACCAATCACTATCTTGAACAGGTTAATAATGCCATTAAAGCCTCTGATACCTACCTTCTCGATATTCATGGCAATACGATTGCCGCAAGTAACTGGAATCTGACACGCTCATTTATTGGCAGAAATTTCAATTGGCGTCCGTACTTTCAAGTGGCCGTTCAAGGTAAAGAGAGCCAATACTATGCGCTTGGCTCAACGTCCGGTGAACGCGGATACTACTATGCCTACCCAGTGACTTATGCCGCGACGATTCTCGGTGTCGTGGTCGTAAAAATGGATCTCTCGTCAATTGAAGAGAATTGGAAAAGCACAAACAGCTACTTTGTCGCCACCGATCCGCACAGCATTATTTTTATGTCAAGTCAGCCGAACTGGCTGTTCAAAAGTGTCACCTTCATTGATCCAGAAATCCGCACTGAAATCTTTCATTCCCGTCAGTATCTCGATAAAACGATACAATCACTGGGATTACTCGGAAAAATGGATCAAGCGACTACCGAATGGATTGACCCAAAACAGAGCTGGATTAAAGGAGATTTCATTGTCAGCAGCCGTCCTTTGAAAAACATCCCGCTCAATATTCGCGTGCTGTCACCGAAAATTCAGGTCTTTTGGACGAGCTTCGCTTTTGTGGTCATTTCATGCATGGTATTTGCCATTATCTATCTCATTATGTTGCTCATTCATCACCGTAAAAATAAATTGCGCCAGATTGAACAGCTTCAGTCTGAAGCAAAGCAAAAGCTTGAGTTTTTAGTGATGGAAAGAACCGCGAAGCTACACCTTGAGATCGAAGAACGGAGTAAAACTGAACAGCGACTGCGACAAACACAAGATGAATTGATTCAGGCCGCAAAACTCGCTGTGCTTGGACAAATGTCTGCCAGTATCAGTCATGAACTGAATAACCCACTCGCAGCAATCCGCAGCTTCGCAGATAATGGCCGCCGTTTTCTGGCCAGCGGTAAAATTGAACGGGCAGACGACAACTTGAATCGCATCTCAGGGCTGACGGAAAGAATGGCGAAAATAAGCACCCAGTTGCGTTCTTTTGCCCGCAAATCAGATCATGATGAGCGTGCCGTCGTCCAGCTCTACCCTATTCTCTTATCGACCAAAGAATTAATTCAGTCACAAATAAAATCAAACCTTGTCCATTTCGAGATCCAACCTGCGGAACACCCCATCTGGTTGAATATCAATCCGATTCATTTGGAACAAGTACTGATTAATCTTTTGACCAATGCCATTCAGGCACTTGATGATCGTCCGGATAAACAGCTCATCCTCAGTTTTACTGAAGACAACCGCCAGCTCACCATTCATATTGACGATAACGGAGAAGGTTTAGGTGATAAAACATTATCCCAGTTGTTTGATCCCTTCTATACCACCAAAAAGAATGGGCTTGGGCTGGGCTTGTCGATCTCTCAACAAATTATACAGAGTATGGGCGGGCAACTGAATGCCTCATCATCACCGCTTGGCGGCGCACGGTTCAGCATTCAGTTACCGACGACACCTCCCCCCTCACCTGAAACTGCCTCATAAGGACATGTTATGTGCGATGTATTTTTTATCGATGATGAAGCGGATATTCGGATTGCAATCGAACAAAGTTTTGAACTGGCTGACATTCAAGCCAGATTTTTTGACAGTGCCGAAGAAGCGCTGCTGGCTATCAAACAAGACGGACTGCCACTGGTGATTGTCACAGACATTCAATTACCCGGGCTCAGCGGTCAAAATTTACTGCATTCGGTGCACCATCAAGACTCAGACTTACCGGTTATCCTGATTACCGGACACGGTGATATCTCAATGGCAGTTCAGGCGATGCATGACGGTGCCTACGATTTTATTGAGAAACCATTCGCGCCCGAGCGGCTGATGGAGACAGTCCATCGCGCAATTGATAAACGCCGATTAACACTGGAAAACCAAAAGCTGAAGCGGAGTCTGAAGGCCAGCCAGACACTCGGGCCGCGGATTATTGGTGAAACTGCCAGTATTCAAGCATTGAAAGAGACCATTAGTCAGATTGCAGATACCAATGCGGATATTTTGCTCTTTGGTGAAACTGGCACCGGCAAGGAGTTGATTGCCCGTTCTTTGCATGAATTGAGTTCCCGGAGAAAACGCAACTTCGTTGCCGTCAATTGTGGTGCGGTGCCGGAACACTTGATTGAAAGTGAATTATATGGCCATGAGAAAGGCGCATTTACGGGGGCAGAAGCACAACGTATCGGTAAATTCGAACATGCACAGGGAGGTACGCTTTTTCTCGATGAAATTGAGTCGATGCCCATGTCAGCACAAATTCGACTGCTGCGGGTGTTGCAAGAACGATTGATTGAGCGTGTCGGCTCGAATGAATTAATTCCGCTGGACATTCGGGTGATCGCCGCCACCAAAGTCGATTTGAAACAGGCGGCTCAACAAGGTACGTTCAGGGAAGATCTTTATTACCGATTAAATATTGTGACTTTGGATATTCCTCCGCTACGGGAACGTAGAGAAGATATTCCCGCACTATTTCATCACTTTTTACTGGTTGCCGCGGCCCGCTATGGGAAAGCTGCGAATTCGATCTCAAAGCAGGACGTACAATCGTTAATGAGTCATAACTGGCCGGGTAATGTTCGCGAATTGAGAAATGCAGCAGAACGGTATGTATTACTCGGTAAACTGATTCAACTCGGTCAGGATACAAACCTGTTGAGCGGGCCCATACTTAGTCTTGCTGATCAGGTGGCGGAGTTTGAAAAATCAGTGATCGAACAGGCATTGAATGAATGTGGCGGCAGTATCAAAGATACGATGGAAAGTTTGAATCTCCCGCGGAAAACACTTTACGATAAAATGCAGAAATATCAGCTGGATAAAGAAAATTACAAAAACTAAATACACCTTCTGATACAACCGGATAGACGCTCAGTACGAGCCGTCCGGCAGCAAGGCATAAAAAAACATGGAATGAAAGACTAACTTTCATTCCATGTTTTCATTTAATCGTTGAACGATGTTTCCAGATTAATCTTGCAGTTCTCTGATATTACTCACGACCCGGCTGACCAATCCGTACTTAACCGCTTCTTCCGGGCTCATCCAGAAGTTATAATCGGTATCTTTCTCAACCTGTTCATAAGGCTGTCCGGTTGCTTCACTGATCATCTGATTGACCCGGCTACGCATACGTAAGATCTCATCCGCTTCGATTTGAATATCTGAGACTTTACCACGCACCTGACCCAATGGTTGGTGGATCATAAAACGGGTGTTCGGTAAACAGACACGGTTTTCTTTTTTCGCGGCAATGTAGATAGTCACTCCGGCACTGGCAACCCATCCGGTTCCAATCACGATAACTTCCGGTTTGATAAATTTAATCATGTCATGGATAGTATCGCCAGCTTCTACATGTCCGCCTTGGCTATTGATATACAAATAAATCGGCTCATCGCTGATTTCCTGCAACACCAGTAACTGAGTTGAGACTTTTTGGGCCAGCTTCTGGTCAATTTCACCAGAAATGAAAATAGAACGAGACGCTATGAGTTTTTCCTCTACCATTGAACCAGAGCTCCGTTCATCATTGTCTTTATCATTTTCATCATTTTTTAATACGAAATTCATAGACATTCTTCTCTTATTAACCTTGGGATTCATTGTAACGAATTACGATTAACTAGCAAGGCATATCTCCCACCTTCTAAGAAACAGATCTCATATTTAACCCCATAGCATCACCAACCGTTTTCACCGTTGCGAAGCGGGTCAATATTTTCACCGTTTTGCCAGTTAATCCCCTAACTGTTCAGGAGAATCTCCTGCTTTAAGCCAGTTTTCCTGAACGAATATTTTCTGGATGACACCTTCTGCAACCAACGCCTGATACGCTTGCCTTACTCGCTCAACCAGAGCCGGAGATGTATTGTGGCTAAATGCCAAATAATCTTCTGCATGAAATGCAAACAGCACTTTCTGATATTTATCTGGAGAGATCTTCAAACTGTTGGCAACAATGGACATCGTTGCTTCTTCCAACAGCAAAAAATCAAACCGACCTCCGGTTAACATTAATAACGCTTGTTCCGTTCGGCTGACCACATAGATACTTTCCCGAGGGAAATGATTCCGGATCAAAAAATTCTCATAATAGGAATCTCTTAAGACGCCGATTTGATATGGCTTCATATCTTCTAATGAATTAATTTTTATCGGCTTTGACGTTAATCCGTAAAAATATATATTGCGCGTATGATTCACCGCACCAATCCACTGGAAACGCCCTTCCCGTTCAGGCGTTTTACCCAAACAGGCCACCAAAAAATTCTCTTGGTGTAAACCATAATTGTATACTCTGGCCCACGGCATAATCCGGTACTGAAAAGGGATTTTCGCACGCTCGAAAACAGCTTTAACCACCTCATAAGAAAGACCGTGAATGACACCATTTTGCACATATGCATAGCTTCGTTCACTACACGAGGCGACCACGGGTTGTTGCAATTGAGATGCCGCCCAAACAGGATAAGCACTCAGGAAAGTTACAGTTAAGAAAAACACCCGCCACAGTTTTAATCGATACATATGATTCACTTCACCAAAACATATTATTCATCAACTGAACGAATATTTTTTCTTCGGTTCTTTCAGTGTAGGAGATCAAACCGATAAAGACGACATCGTCTGTCTTGCGACTGGTTCAGGATAAATCTGGGGAGAAGTCGGTGGACATCATCCAACAGCTCCCCGACTGACCTCAATTCACAACATCGCGCTGATATTAAGGCAGGCGGGGATATTGGTACATGATTTTATGATGATTTACTTAGTGATGATTATTTAGTGACTATTTAGTGATGATCTCCGGTCCCATCAGTGTGGTCGGCAACCATGTTGAAACCCATGGCACATAAGTCACAATCAGCAGGAATAGGAACATAATCGCCACCCAAGGCAACGCAGCTTTAACAACGTTGAGCATCGACATGCGAGCCACTCCGGCTGTCACAAACAGGTTCAGACCGACAGGTGGCGTTATCATCCCAATCTCCATATTCACCACCATAATGATCCCGAGATGAATCGGATCAATACCGAGTTGAATCGCGATCGGAAAAACCAGCGGTGCAACAATAATCAACAGGCCTGATGGTTCCATAAACTGTCCGCCAATCAGCAGTAACAGGTTGACGACGATCAGAAAAGTGATTGGCCCCAAACCGGCAGAAAGCATCGAATTTGCGATCATCTGCGGCACCTGTTCTTCAGTGAGAACATGTTTCAGAATCAAAGCATTGGCAATGATAAACAACAACATGATCGTCAACCGGCCCGCGTCACACAATGTTTTCTTCGTATCCGGATGAACAAATGCCTGAAAAACCTTCACCACGCCCGGTAGCCGGTTTTCATGGTCAGCAAACGGTCCCATATCTTTATAGATAAAGTTGGCAATCAGGAAAGCATAAACCGCAGCCACCGCAGCCGCTTCAGTCGGGGTGAAAATCCCCCCATAAATACCGCCTAAAATGATGACGATTAAGAACAGTCCCCAAATTGCGTCTCGTCCGGCAGACATCAATTCCCCCCAACCAACGAAAGGTTGTTTCGGGAGATTCTTGACCCGGGCCGCAACATAAATGGCAACCATCAACATCGCACCCGCAAGTAAGCCGGGAATAACCCCGCCAAGGAACATACGCCCAACCGACACATCCGTTGCCGCCGCATAGACCACCATAACAATGGATGGCGGGATTAAAATACCCAGTGTCCCGGCATTACAAATCACCCCGGCAGCAAACCCTTTGGAGTAACCATTTTTTATCATCCCGGCAATAACAATACTCCCGATGGCGACCACAGTTGCAGGAGAAGAGCCCGACAGCGCGGCAAACATCATACAGGCCATAACTGACGCAATTGCAAAGCCACCACGGAACCAGCCAACCAGCGCAATCGCAAAACGGATAATTCGTTTCGCCACACCACCGGTTGACATGAAACTAGAAGCAAGAATAAAGAACGGAATCGCCAACAATGTATAGTGACCCGCAAAAGCATTGAATAGTGTTTGTGCAACCGAGGCCAGCGATGCATCAGAATGCATCATCAGAAACACAATACTCGACAAACCCAGTGAGACAGCGATCGGCACACCAATGAGCATTAGGGCAATCACCATTAAAAAGAGAAATAAAACGGCCATGACGATTACTCCTTCCGATCCGATGACTGCGTTGATTTTTCAGAATCCGCATCCGTACTTTGCTGTAATTCTGCTTTGAGTGTCTCTAGATCATCTTCTCCTTCATGTGAAGCAATCAAACGATCGATTTTGCCGGTCAAAATCTGATAAGCGGCTTGCACGAACCGCAGCGTCAATAGCCCCATCCCGATAGGCAGCGCCATGTACGGAATAAATCGGGGTAATTTCTCGTAAGCTTCCCCTTCATTGAGCCAATCGGCTAAAAACTGAAGAAACCCCGGCATCGGAATATCATCGGTTTCATACCAAGCCCGTTCAGCAACAAACGGATGCCAATAATTCCATGACCCAATTAACAGCAAGACGGCAAAGCTTAAACAAGCGAATGCAGACATCACGGCAAAGGTTTTCTTTAACCCCGCCGGTGCAATGTTAATGATCACATCAACACCAATGTGAAAATGTTTTTTTACGCCATAAGAAGCACCAACCAGTACCATCCAGGCGAACATAAAGACGGTCAGTTCAAGGGCCCACAATATGTTGTCATTAAATACATAGCGACATATGACATTAATAAACGTCAGTAATGTCATCGTTCCTAGAAAGAATGCGATCAGAAATTCTTCAACCGAATCTGTAAAACGACCGACTTTAGAAAAGAAAGAATGTTCCATAACTATCTTCGCTCTCATTGTTATCATCAAGGTGCCCCACACCAGCGTTGTGGGGCACATGTTTATAGCGTGACTACGACAGTTACTTCTTGTTTGCTGCGAGTGCGTCCTCGATCAGATCATGACCGATATTTTTCTCAAACTTCTTCCAGACGGGTTTCAGCGCTTCAACCCACTGTTCACGCTGAGCAGGCGTCAGTGTCCGCACGACCCCACCGGCATCGATAATGTTCTGACGGTTGGTCAGGTTAACTTTCGTTGACTCTGCATTTCGTGTTGCAGTGACGTCCTTGAGAATCTGTGCAAACTGATTCCGCACATCATCCGGAAGGTTGTCCCAGAACTTAGTGGATGTCACAACGAGGTAATCCAGAATGCCATGGTTGGTTTCAGTAATACCGTCTTGCACTTCGAAGAATTTCTTACCGTAAATGTTTGACCAAGTATTTTCCTGACCATCGATAACCCCGCTCTGTAAACCACCGTATACTTCTTTGAACGACATTTTCTGTGGATTGGCACCCAGCTGTTCAAATTGAGCAACCAACACATCTGAAGCCTGAACACGGAATTTTAGCCCTTTCGCATCTTTTGGATAAATCAGCGGCTTGTTGGCAGACAACTGTTTCATCCCATTATGCCAAAATGCCAGTCCCTGTAATCCCCGGCGCTTCATCGAATTTTTCAGCTTATCTCCGGCAGCCGAATTCTGAAAACGGTCAACCGCTGCAACGTCGTCAAACAAAAATGGCAAATCGAAAATACGGTATTTCTTGGTGAATTTTTCAAACTTGGAAAGAGAAGGAGCTGCGAGTTGAACATCGCCATTTAAAAGGGCTTCCAAGACTTTATTATCATCATACAGGGTTGAGTTTGGAAAAACTTCCATACAAACTTTGCCGTCCATCTCTTTATTGACTCGCTTGGCAAGCAAAGCCGCGGCAATCCCTTTCGGGTGTTTATCTGTATTGGTGACATGGCTGAATTTAATCACGGTTTCACCCGGATCACAGCCTTCGGAAGCAGCGGCATTGAAGCTGGTCGCAGCAAGTATCGATACAGTCAGTAATGTGAAAGGCTTGAACATCTTTTTCTCCTTGTTATAGAAACAGAATACCTGCTTGGCATTCACGTTATTGACAACAAGGCAAGTAATGAGCCAACCATTAGAAACAAATGAAACAAATTAATAACAACAGTAACTTAAGCTCAACACCGTTAAAAAATCGAACAGTATCTGCATATCACATCAGGCAAGAATGGGTGGGAATCCCTCCATCCCAAATACATCAATGGGTCATAAATGACACATCGAGATCCGTCAAGGATAGGCGCTATCCCGCTGATAACGGGATAACGGGATAACGAATAGAGGTTATGGTCAATGATCAGTGACCACCATCAGCAAGCGGATAACCGTATTATGATGAACAACTGATTTCGAGACATTTTCCCCATGCGGGGGGTAACTCCGCGTAATGTTCATGTTGCGGCTGTTCATCATAGGGAGCCCTTAACACCGAGATCAATTGCTCCAACGGTTGAAAGTCACCTTGTTCTGCGGCATCAATCACTTGCTGGGCAAGATAGTTACGGAGAATATATTTGGGATTGACCTGACGCATCGACTGGCAACGCTGGGCAACATTCCGCACCTTCCCCGTCGAATCAGTGTCTTGTTCACAACGTGCAAGGTACTGTTGTAGCCACTGCTGTGCCGCCGCTCGGTTCTCAAATAGTGTGGTGACACATTCAGACGGTTGTTGATCCAAAGATGAGAGTCGGCGGAAAAACAGCGTATAGTCAACCCGGTTTTCTGCCATGAGTTTGAGCAGCTTATCACACAGGTCACTGTCTCCGTCCCGGCGCTGTTGTAATCCGAGTTTACTGCGTATCAAACGGCTATATTCCTGATTGAGTTGCACGGTATAAGTTTGCAACGCAGCTTCCAGTTCACCTTTATCAACCAGCGGCGTCAATGCCTGTGCTAAGGCTGTCAGATTCCACCAGCCGATACCCGGTTGCATATCAAACGCATAACGCCCCTGATAATCGGAATGATTACAGATAAAATGGGGATCATAGTCATCCAGAAACGCAAATGGCCCGTAATCAAAAGTCTGGCCGAGGACCGACATATTGTCGGTATTCATCACGCCATGCGCAAAACCATAAGCTTGCCAGAAGGCGATCATCTCGGCAGTCCGTTTAACGATTTGCTCGAACATCGCCAGATAGACCGACTCCCGCGATGAGTCTGATGAGGATTCAAGTTCCGGGAAGTGCCATTCAATGACTTTGTCTGCCAGCAAACGCAAGTCATCATGCTGCCCGGTATAGAAAAAGTGTTCAAAATGACCGAAGCGGATATGGGTTTCAGCCAGACGAATCAGCAAAGCCCCCTGCTCAACACGTTCACGATACACGGGTGTCTCACTGACCATCATCCCCAGCGCTCGGGTCGTTTGATTCCCAAGCGCAGCCATTGCTTCACTGCAAAGATATTCACGAATTGTAGAGCGTAATACGGCCCGGCCATCCCCCATCCGCGAGTAAGGCGTTTGACCCGCACCTTTGAGGTGGACATCAAACCAACGCCCTTGCTGATCCGCAATCGCTCCGAATAACAATCCTCGCCCATCCCCCAGTGCCGGGTTATAGACACCAAATTGATGTCCCGCATACTTCATTGCCAGCGGTTGAAAATAATTCGGCGTCGAACCTGTGGAAAAGATCTGTTGCCAGATATCATCAGGTGTCTCACCCAGACCAAAACTGGCGGCTAAAGGTGCATTCCAGGTCACCCAGCGCGGATTATCTACAGGGGTCGGCATTACCCGAGTGTAAAAGCTTTGCGGCAGTGCTGCATAACGGTGGCTAATCGGTAATTGTTGCCAAAGAAACATAAGGTGTTCCCGTTCTAATCTATCTCTGTCAACCTTACCAATTACCTGACTAGTTTGCTAGGTTATTTCATACATTGCGCGTGTACAAATCACCCCACAGGCCGACTCATTCAACATAAAAAAGAGCGTGCAAAATTGCACGCTCTTTTGATTGCTCTCAGCTTAACACCATCGCTATCAGGTATTGGCACTGAGTCGGAATATCAGTGATATTCTATTCGGTATCACCTTTCATCGCATTGGCGACCAATTCAGCCTTCGCCCCTAATACGACCTGCAAATCGGTTCGGTTCAGCTTGACGATACCACTGGCACCCAGTGCTTTAATTTTAACTTCATTAATCTGCGCCATGTCGTTCACAGAAAGGCGCAAACGCGTAATACATGCATCAATTTGCTTCAGATTATCCTTGCCACCCAAGGCTTGGAGATATTCATCAGCCAGTGTCTGGATATCTTCAGACGCTCCGGACTGGCGTACCGCCACTTCTTCTTTTTCTCTGCCCGGGGTCGGAATATCAAACCAACGGATGGCAAAGTAAAAGATACAGAAATAAATCACACTGAAGCATAGTCCGACCACCAACAAGAGTCCGGGTTTCGTTGCCAGCCCCCAGTTGATCACAAAGTCAAACAGACCTGCGGAGAAGCCGAAACCATCGAGAATTCCCAGATAGTTGGTCACAACCAGCGAAATCCCGGTGAGTATCGCATGAATGATATACAGCACCGGTGCGAGGAACATAAACAGGAACTCAAGCGGCTCAGTCACACCGGTTAAAAACGCGGTTAACGCCACAGACAGCAAAATCCCACCCACTTGCGGACGACGACTTTTCGGTGCAGCCATGTACATCGCAAACGCAGCACCCGGCAGACCAAACATCATGATTGGGAAGTAACCGGCCATAAAGACCCCGGCCGATGGGTCACCAGCGAAGAAACGATTGAGATCACCACGCGTGGTTTCAGTGGCAATACTCTGAATCACACTACCGTCAATGGTTGAAATCGCACCACCGACACTCAGTGTTTTTGCCACCTCAGGTGCAAGACATAAGTTATGCAGTCCACCAGCCAACTCGTAAGTAACTTTGGTACATTCACCCAATCCGAACCAGAAAATGGAGTTCAAAACATGATGTAATCCGACTGGGATCAGAGCACGGTTTAATGTCCCATAGACAAATTCGCCCCATGCACCAGAATGCGCTACAGTATGACCAAATGTATCAATACCATTTTGAATTGCAGGCCAAACCACACCGCTAATAGCAGCCAAAACGAGTGTAATCAAACCAGTCATAATCGGTACTAACCGCTTCCCACCGAAGAATGCAAGATAAGCCGGCAGGTTGGTTTGATGAAAACGGTTATACGCATGACCGGCAACCACCCCTGCCACAATACCGCCAAAGAATGACATATTGATATCAGCATTGATGGTTTTAGCGGCGCCCGTCAGGACCAAATAGCCGACGGCCCCGGCTAAACCGGCAGCACCGGCATCTCCGCGAGACAATCCAACCGCAATACCAATCGCAAACAGCAAAGGTAGTTGACCAAAAATTGCGCCCCCTGCCTGAGCCATAAAAGCAATATTCAACATATCCGGTTGTCCGAGCCTTAATAGAATCGCGGCCACCGGTAAGATAGCAATCGGCAACATAATTGCCTTGCCAAGTTTTTGTAAATACCCAAGTACGTTCATTGCACCCTCCATCACATGATTCGTACATTACACAGATATCTTAATTCATCCAGTAAACTAAGACCTAATATATATGTCACACAATTGATATTTTTGTAAAGCAATACGACATTTTATTTGCACTAATCGAAAAGTTTATTCAATATATGAATTAAGTTCACTTTACATTCTGATCGTCTCAGCGCGTGATTTTCCGAGGCAGTGCACAGTAAAAACCGATGCAATGAGCCAATGAACACGCAAACACTGCAGTGAATCAGAGTGTCAGTATGATGCATGGAGAGAGAAAATGCGTTTATTACCTTTAAAAAATAAGCACCAAGTCGGTCACTGGACCGCACACTATATCGTTGAAAAAATCAAAGCGTTTCAACCAACGGCTGAACGGCCTTTTGTGTTAGGTCTACCCACCGGCAGTACCCCACTCACAACGTATCAGTCTCTGATTCAGTTGTATCAGGCGGGTGCCGTCAGTTTTGAACATGTCGTAACTTTCAATATGGATGAATATGTCGGACTTTCGCCAGATCATCCTCAAAGTTATCATCACTTTATGTTTGAAAACTTCTTCAATCATGTGGATATCCAAAAGAAAAATATTCACATTTTAAATGGCATGGCACCTGATTTAGAGGCAGAATGTCAGGCCTATGAAGCGACGATTAAGCAGTTCGGCGGTATTCATCTCTTCTTTGGTGGTGTCGGCAGTGACGGACATATAGCATTTAATGAGCCAGCCTCGTCTTTAGCATCCAGAACCCGAATCAAGACCCTGACCCAAGAAACGATCATTGATAATGCCCGTTTCTTCGAAAACGATATCAATCAGGTACCGAAAATGGCGCTCACCGTCGGAGTCGGCACATTACTGGATGCCAAAGAAGTTTTGATTCTTGCCACAGGCCCGAACAAAGCGTTGGCAGTACAGGCCGGTGTCGAAGGCGCAGTCAATCATTTGTGGACTGTCTCTGCTTTGCAGATGCATCCCCGGAGTCTTCTGATCTGCGATGAGCCCGCTGCGATGGAACTGAAAGTCAAAACACTACGCTATTTTCAGCAGCTTGAAGCGGCTGAAATTGAGCAATTTGGAGGAACAGAGTAAATGTTCGCATTATGTCACGGTGAAATTCTGACAGGCGATGAAAAATTACTGGATACTGCGGTTGTTATCAGCAAAGGGAAAATTCACGCTTTAGTCCCGATATCAGAACTGTCGGAAGATATCCCTCGGTTCGATTTACATGGCCATATTTTGTCTCCCGGCTTTATCGACTTACAGTTGAACGGCTGCGGTGGCGTGATGTTCAATAGCGCGCCGACTGTGGAAACGCTCGAACACATGCATCTCACCAATCTGAAAACCGGTACAACCAGCTTTCTGCCGACCTTGATCAGTGACAGTGACGATGTGATTCGTCAAGCGGTTGAGACGACACGTCAGTATATGACCCAACATCAACACCAAGTGTTGGGAATGCATCTTGAAGGGCCTTATACCAACCCTGTACGTAAAGGGATTCATCCGCTCCAGCAATTGCGCCATCCAAGCGATGACATGATCAGCTGGTTGGCTGAACAGGCGCCATGGCTGAAAAAAGTCACACTCGCCCCAGAAATGAATCACAGCGAGCACCTGAGACAACTGCACAAAGCAGGGATTGTCGTCAGTGTCGGTCATACGGCAGCAACCTATGAGCAAGCCAGCCAAGCATTTGAACAGGGCGCGAGCTTTGCAACGCATCTGTATAATGCCATGACCTCGATGGAAAATGGCCGTTCTCCCGGTGTCGTCGGTGCGGTCTTTGATCGCAATGATGTGTATGCCGGCATCATCGCTGATGGTTACCATGTCCATTGGGCGAACATCCGCACCGCCAAGACAGTCATGGGCGAGCGGCTTTGTCTGGTAACGGATGCAACCGCCGCTGCGACCCCTCCGGCAGGGATGACCGAGTTTGATTTTTGTGGCACCCCCGTATTTATCCGCGACGGCCAGTGTGTCGATCAGGATGGTACACTGGGCGGCTCAGCGCTCACGATGAATGAAGGGATTCGTCTACTGATTGAACAAGCCGAAATTCCACAGGAAGAAGCCTTCCGGATGGCAACACTCTACCCGGCCCGGGCGATCAAAATGGATCACCTGCTTGGTGCCATTCGTCCCGGCATGATTGCCAACCTGACCATTCTTGATCCGGCTTATCAGGTCATCAATACGCTGGTCAATGGCGAGTGGACAAAGGACATGCACTAAATGGTCAAACGTAGCAGACAAGTGACAAATCACGAGCAACTCAAACAGGTTAATGCGGCACTGGTCTATCAGTTGATCGACCAAGAAGGCCCGATTTCCCGCGTCCGAATTGCTCAACAGAGTGCATTGGCACCAGCCAGTATCACCAATATCACGCGTCAGCTACTGTCCCACAATCTCATTTCTGAGGTTGAACAACAAGCCTCAACCGGTGGACGCCCGGCAATCTCGCTGACCACCAATCAGCGAGATTTCTACTTTATCTCTTGTCGGTTAGGTCGGGATATGATTCAGGCAAGTCTGATGGATTTATCCGGTCAGATTCATCATGTTCAGCAAACATCGATTGAGTCTCACGATACACAAGGCATCGTTGACACGCTCCGCCATGAAATCTGTCAAATCCGAACTCGGTATGCGACACATCATTTGATTGCCATTGCGGTGACCATGGCAGGTTTGGTCGATCCAACTTCAGGGATGATCCATTACTCTCCCAACCATAAAATTGCCGGCCTTAAGTTGTCCTCAGCGCTTGAAGATCTGGCATTACCCGTCTACATCGGCAATGACATTCGAGCCCGAGCACTCTCGGAATACTATCTGGGAAAAGCGAAACAATGCGATGACTTCATCCTGATCAGTATTCATCACGGCGTCGGAGCCGGGATTATCACCGACGGGCAATTGCTTTTGGGCAAACACCGCCCGATTGGCGAGATCGGGCATATTCAGATTGATCCATTCGGACAACGCTGCCACTGCGGTAGCTTTGGTTGTCTTGAGACCGTCGTTTCGAATCAAGCGCTGCTCAAGCAAACACAAACGCTACTGCAACGCGGCCATCAAAGTGTCTTAACTGCGGATAATCTCACCATAGAACGCCTCTGTCACGCCGCGATTCAGGGCGATGGCGTCGCAACACATATTATCGAGCAAGCCGCCCAATATCTCGGCCGTGTGCTGGGGATGCTGGTAAATGTATTCAATCCGGAAAAAATTCTGTTTGCCGGAGAAATGGTTCAGACAGCCCCGATATTATTTCCCCTATTGTTGGAACAAATTCAGCGACAGACTCTTCCCAGCTTTGCCGGGGATTTACGCCTTGAACAAGCCCGTTTTCAACAACAGGACACGATTGGGGGCTATGCATTAATTAAACGGGCACTACATGAGAGCAATCTGCTAAGTCTGATTATGACCGACAAAAATGAATCCATCCTGAACGAACAATGATAAAGAAATCATTATAATTTAAAAATGCTCTATAAAACAGTAAGATATCAGTTTTAAAGTGAGCATCACCATGAAAAATCTTGGTAAAACAGTCGCTGCGTATTTGCTATTCTGTGAAAAATGCAGAGGGCTCTCCAAACACACAATTAAAGCCTATCACTGTGATTTACAGCAGTTTATACACTACATGGGCATCCATACATTTTTACAGGATATCGGGAAACAGCAACTAACCGAATACCATGAACATCTGATAACACGCCAGTTAGTTCCGACCTCGATCAAAAGAAAACTGGCTTGTATCAAGGCAATGTTTAAGTGGCTGGAACAGGAAGAGAGTATCGAAATCAATCCATTCCATAAGTTCCGTTTTGAGTTAAAAATCCCGAAACGTCTCCCCAGAAATGTTCCCCGCTCCGATCTCAGACAAATGCTGACCAGTGCCCGAGCCAACATCTGCCAGCCCATCAAACAGTCATCTTCAGCCACAAAAATACCTCAGATCACGAGTAAAAGAGCCCTCAATCAGTTGACGAAACTTTTGTCGGTTGAACTGCTGATTGCAACAGGTATCCGGGTAAGCGAGCTGGCCAGCCTGAAAATAACCGATATCTTTGTCCACGAAGGGAAGCTGAAAATACTGGGCAAAGGTTCCAGAGAGCGATATGTCTATCTGCCGGATCAAGAATTACGTGATCTGGTCATGCTTTATATGTGCGAAAGAACTGTCACTGCCCCGACAGCTGACAATTTTCTGGTCAATAGCCGGGGACAACCCGCCTCGACTCAGTTTCTGCGTAAACTGATTCGGGAACTCTCGATTGATGCCCACACCCAAATCAAAGTCACGCCACATATGCTCAGACACAGTGCCGCCTGTGAATTACTCGAATCCGGGTTGGACATTCGTTTTGTCCAGCGATTGCTCGGCCACAGTAACATTGCAACGACGGAGATATATACGCACGTATCAGATACAGCACTTCAGGAGAAACTACAACAAGCCCGGATCAGGAGTCGCATCATGATAAAGTAAGGATAACTAGTAATTATGACCGATAAAGAAATTACGCTTGTTTTTGTTTCAGATGTGGCAGAAAGCTTTGAACAACTTGATTTATCTAGAAAAGATTTAGAAGTCTCAGAACAGAAAACGATAAGTTCCATCATCGAAGGGCTACAGAGCCTCAGGTTTAACGTGATTCACATTCAGAATCCAGTTGAGCTTGAAAATATAAGAGAGAATAAACAGACCATTATTTTGAGTATCTGGTCCGGAATAAACAACAGAAATCGCCGAGCACTGGTACCATCGATATGTGAATTACATGATTTAACATATATCGGAGCCGATCCTTATGCTGCAATGGTATGTTCTGATAAAGAATTATCCAAAAATATCTGTGCTGAATTTGCTATTAAAGCCCCGAAAGGTCTGTTAATTCGCAGAGAGGATAATATCCCGCTACTCCGCCATCTGGATTATCCGCTGGTTGTGAAACCATTAATGGAAGGAGGTTCAATTGGAATCACACAAAGTAACAAGGTTTCATCTTATCAGGAAGCCCAGAATAAAGTGGAAACACTCCTTTTACACTATCAACCGCCAATTTTAGCGGAAGAATTTATATCTGGCAGAGAAATATCCTACTGTATCGTTGGTTCAGGTGATATCGTCCACTGTGAAGCGATTGAAATTACTATAGAAGGTGAACCCGATTATTTTAATGATCACTTGTTTTCAATGGAAGATAAACGTCATACTGACCGACAGAAAAAACATAAATTTATTAATGTTACACAAGAAATGCCGACACATATTACCCAAAAGGTTCAGCGTCTCTATAAGGCCCTCGGAAAAATAGACTACATGCGAATCGATGGGAAAATGACCGACGATTTTTACTGCATCGAGTTATCCGCAGATCCCGGTATCAGCCCGGAAAGTCTTTTCGCTCATTCATACTATACGATTGGTAAAGATTACTCCCAAATGCTTAATGATATAATTTCTTCTCGGTTATCGAAGCTTGGCGCAGATAAACCATAATTAGGCAGAAATGCAAACATAAATGGAGTAGAGACTAAAAACTCTACTTCAGTTCCTGTCGGATCAATATCTCCCATTGCAGCTTTCCATAGAAGTGAATCATGATCACTCATAGCACCGATCTTATATCGGTAATTATCTGATTTATTTTGATTCCCTAAGCGTTGATAATATTTCATTAAATTATACCAACCCAGAACATAGAGATATCTGAATTTTATATGCGAATTCTCTAATAACTTTTCTAATTTATGCCGACTATAACGCATTAATTCTAAATCGTTCATGCCAAAGAAATGGTCAACAATGAAAATATTAGAGGCCAGAACAATCTTTCTAAACTCATCATGACTGTGGCGTAAAGCATCACTGAATAGTTCTCGGGCAGTCAGAAGGGAATCTTGGTCGGAACTACCACGCTGGTAATATTGATAACACAGTATAACGGCTTCTAAATTCCATATATTTGTTACTTCTATATAGTTATTAGGGTAATTACTTTTAATTTCACGAATGATTGTCAGAGCATCATTTAATTGACCAACTCGTGTTAGTTGCATTGCTTTGATCAGCTTTGCTTGCAGGATCTCAATAGATGAGAAATCATTCTCAGTCAAGGCAGCAATAGATTCATCTATATAAGTCAAACTTTCCTGATATCCATAACCAATCGATGCATGTTTCAATACAGTTGGCAAAACTGAGTGATTTTTCTTCCTGCCCCCTTCTTTCTTGAGAATTTTAGCCTGCTTCCTCTCTTGAACTCTTGCTTCTTCAATTAAACGGATATAATCACGTCGATTTTTACTAATCAGTTCTGCATTTTTTGCCAACCCATTATCATTGATCACTTTTATCAGTTTCAGAAAGATAATATCATCCTCAATAATAGTATTGTCTTTTAAATTCAATAGTTTATATAAGTTATGGTTAGATGCTTGAAAATGTTCATGCCTCTGATCAACAAATATCTGTAGGATGATTCTGCCAAAAGTACCCTGACGCATATTTTCAATGATCATCGACACGACATCATACGCCTGAAAATTTAATGCTCCGGCACCTAAAAAATATAAGATTCTCGGTTTTATTCCTGATACAACTAAGTTACTGGAAATAACTCGCTTCGATATACGCCGATAGAAACTGATAATATCCGACTGTAGTTCTGTGACTCTGGAAATTTGGTATAACTCCCGACATGCGGTATTCAGGCTCACTGTTGAACCAAGCAATGAGCTGAAATATGCAACTCTTAAATAAATTTCCAGCGGGCTGGCATCGATGATACTTTCATCGACCACTCGGTGTTGTGAACCATTTTCACTTCTCTGATAATATAAATTGAGCCAGCAACTACATGAAATTTTCTGAAATCTCAACAGTTCAACACAGTTATCTAATATTGGATAAAGTGAATCATGGATTAAAGAGAGCATCACTGTATCGTTTTCTACCGTTGAAACAACAAGTTTTTTTTCTTGAAGTGAGCAAAGGATACGCTCAATGTGCTCTGATTTAAGATGAAATATTTTATTAACGAAGATATATTCCAGTAGATATTTTCTGATGAATCCACCATGTACGCCTAACATGACCAGCATACATTTCTCATGATCATTCAAAGATAATATTTTGTTTTTTGTGGCTGAATATTGAGTATCAATCCCCGGTATTCGGCTAGGGCCAAAGGTAATATCTTCAAAAAATACTGAATCCAGATACTGGTAATCAGTATGAGATAAATTGGTCAGATCAAATAAATTGAAACCATTTCTCTCATAATAATTTTTTGCCCACAAATCATCAACTGAGATATGTTGAGGAATCTGATAAGCATATTTCCATTTTAACGGTGCCAATGTAATCGCACGAACCGATATCTGGTAATCTTCAGATAAATGAGCGATAAACTCTCGATTAACAATACCATCTTTAAAATTATTGGTTGTGAATTCCAGAATGAACAAACACTGGTGGGTTGTGTTATTTCTAGCAAAATCAAAAATATATTCTAGATCTTTTTCATTTAAATTCTGTGCATTCGATATTGCAATATTGAAAGGAAGAGCCGTTGAGAGCTCCTTAATAACACCTTCAGCAAACCTGATATTATTAGATTCAGAGAAAAATATCTTGTTGACATCGATTGTCTTCCGGTGCTTTAGCGCATCACGGATATCTTTTCCCCAGCTTCTCACATACATCGTTAACTTATCGATTATTTTTTCTATGTACTTATATGTAGCCTCAGCCAGCATATGATCAACATTGAGTTGTTCCGTCGTAAGACGTCCACGCTCAATCAGGGGAATATATTGATTCAGGATACTTTTTAACAATGAGACACAAAAATCAGCGTAAAGCGTTGTGCAGGGGATATCATGTCGGATAAACATTCCCTGTTTCCTTCCGGAAAAACAACCATCGACCAGATGAGTTTTCCCTGTGCCGCTCGGCCCTTGTAGGATCAGCAATTTACCATCTGACAAAGAAGAAAAGAAATGTTCTCTGATGAATTTCATTTCCTCAGTACGGAATTCCTCATGATTTTTCTGTTGCTTTTTACTCATAGGTAATTACTAGTTATCCTTACTCTTTGTTAAAATGAAACTGATATCCAATACTGTTGAAAGAAAGTGCCCACCCTGCCAACATTTCCTTGAATGGAGCCAATTGGAAACATTCTGAATTCTGCCCGCCTACGGTGATACGGGTATATAATGTATATAATTTAGAATGATCGAATATAATATTCAACCAAACTATCAGCAATCTTACACATGACTTTATACGATGCAGTTCAGTCTTTAGGAAACCTGACATGAAAGAGTCTATGAAAATCATCCTCCTCCATGGCTTATACATGCATGGCATCGCGCTGCAACCGCTGCGGCAGCGATTAAACCAGCTCGGTTATACCACGGAGGTTCTCAGCTACAATACCGTTGCTATTGACGATGAAAAGCTATTTAGTAACATTGATGCAGCACTCGATGAGACCCAGACCAATATTCTGGTCGGTCATAGCCTCGGTGGATTGATGATCAAAAACTATCTTGCCTCCCGTCAACCACCCACGACTCAAATTTCCCATGTGGTGACGATTGGTTCTCCCCTTCAGGGCGCCTCGATTATCAGCAAAATTCAGGCAATGGGATTTGGTATGATTCTCGGTAATGCACCCAATTATGGATTACAGCAACACCAAGATGAATGGCGCTTTCCCCAGAAACTCGGCAGCATCGCCGGCACCGTGGCTTTTGGGATTCGGCCGATGTTATTCGGCAATGACTCGGCATCAGACGGCACGGTCACCGTTGAAGAGACCAAAATCCCCGGCATGACCGATCATCTTGAGATTCGTTATGCGCATACGACGATGCTGTACTCACAAACACTTGCCTCACAAATCGATGGATTTATCCGCCATGATCGTTTCCAACCGGAATCCTGAAATCATTGCACTACCGGATGGCAGGCTGCGCTATATTGACCAGTTCCTCACAGAGACCGATACACTGTCACACACCTTGAAAAATTCCCTGGACTGGTATCAGGGTAATGTCCACTTGTTTGGTCGCCGTTATCAAACGCCTAGACTTCAATGCTGGTACGGTGATAAAGCCTATACGTATTCTCAGGTCCGCTTGCCGCCAACCCCATGGCCACCGTTACTCAACCAACTCAAAGCCCTTATTGAAGACGCTTCAGGACATTCATTTAACTCCATGTTGGGGAACTGGTATCAACACGGACAACACAATATGGGGATGCATGCTGATAATGAACCCGAATTAGGAGAAAACCCGGTCGTCGCAATGCTCACCTTCGGTACAGCCAGACCCTTACAATTCAGACACCGAAACGGTGAAGACAGATTCACCATCACGCCCACAGATGGTTCATTGCTGATTATGGAAGGGCCGACTCAGCATTACTGGCGACACGGAATCAACAAAAGCAAAAAGGTTACCGGGCAGCGAATCAGTCTGACGTTTCGTCAGATCTTATAGTCAATCATGCCAACCCAGGCCAGTGATGGTCGGAAAATTAGGAGTCATCGAAAAAATAGTTGTCAATTTATTGGTTGTCACCCAAGTTTTTCTGCATGTATCGTATTGCTATTCAATACGACAGAAGAACGTTTCCGATGCAGAGACATGGACAGCCAATTACCAATCCGCAACAGATCAATCGTTATTATCAAGCGCTGGTGGAAAAAGATCCGAGTTATGTCGGGACTTTTTATGCGGGTGTCAAAACCACATCCATCTTCTGCATTGCCACATGCAGGGCCCGAAAACCGAAAAAAGAAAACGTTGATTTTTATCCCACATTAAAAGCAGCACTGGATGCGGGTTTTCGTCCCTGCAAAATTTGTAAACCGACAGAAAATGCCAGTGAAGCACCCTCACCTGTTGCTCAGGCTATAGCATTGGTTCGCCAACACCCGAAAGAAAAAATCTCTGACAGTCGCCTGAGACAACACCAGATACAACCTGAGATGGTGCGGCGCTGGTTTAAAAAATACTATGGCATCACTTTTCACACCTTCCAGCGAATGTATCGCATCAACAATGCGCTGGTCGAACTCAAAGAAGGGAAAAAACTCATGGACACAGCCTACGACGTGGGATATGAATCTTTGAGTGGATTCGGATATACGTTTAAGAAAGTTATGGGAAAATCACCAAACCAAAGTACCGATAGTCAGGTCATCTTGATCAACCGCTTCACCACGCCATTAGGCCCGATGTTCGTCTGTGCAACCGATGAAGGCGTCTGTTTACTGGAATTTGTCGAACGGCGAATGCTGGAAACCGAATTTCGGGATTTACAACGCTTGCTGAAAGCCACCATCATCAATGGCGAAAATGACCATATCCGCCAGACCAAACAAGAGATTACCGAGTATTTCGCCGGGACACGCAAACAATTTAATGTGAGCATTCACTCACCGGGAACACCATTCCAAAAAGAGGTATGGCAAGCTTTACAACAAATAGAATACGGCTCGACAGCGTCTTATCAGCAACAGGCAGAAGCCATTCATAAACCCACTGCCGTCCGGGCAGTTGCTTCAGCTAACGGGCATAACCGCATTGCCATTATCATCCCATGCCATCGTGTCATCGGCAAGAATGGCAAACTGGTCGGTTACGCCGGGGGGCTGGAACGCAAACGCTGGCTACTTGAACATGAAAAAACCAACTGTTGATTCAATAGACTCATTCCCGTCACTGTGGCCGGTATCAGAATTTATCCATAAAAAAACACCGAAACAATCGGTGTTTTTTCAGAAGCATCCGCTGACAGCATTGGATTACTGGACACTTTTCATCCATCTGTCTGATTGAAACCATTTGGCGTAAATCCGCTCATAAGTTCCATCACCACGGATCTGTTTTAAATAATTATTCAGGAAGTTAACAAATTCAGCGTCACCCTGACGCACTGCCCAGCCCAGAGGTTCGAAAGTGAATGCGTCATCAAGATGGACCACCTGCTTGGGATGCTGTGCAGCATACATTGCGTTGTAAGGTAAATCGTAAACAAAAGCATCCGCTCGGCCATTGGCAACCTACAACACTGCATCGGCAGAAGTATCGTAGAGATCGACTTTTGCTTTTGACAAATATTTTTTCGCAGCCTGTGCGCCCGTCGTTCCCATTTGGGTTGTGACGGTATATTTGGCATCATTCAAATCACGATAACTATGAATTTTCCCTGCCAGCTTCGGTGACAGTAGAACCGTCTGACCAATCTGCATATAAGCATCGGCAAAGGACACTTTCAGATTGCGTTTTGGCGTCACTGTCATTCCCCCGATAAAATCACACTTGCCAGTCTGTAATGCCGGAATAATGCCATCCCATGCGGTATTAACCGGCACAAATTTAACATCGATCGAATGAGCCATATGCTTCGCAAGATCAATATCAAACCCGATGAATCGCCCATCTTTACTAGTCATCTCAAATGGTACATACCCAGCTTCAAAACAAAATTTCAACTCACCTGATTTTAAAATACCCTCAATGGTGGATGTGGTTGCGAATGCTGTCGTAGTAGAAAAAGCCGCTGTACCAATGACCAAACCGGTCAACAATCGACGCATTCTTTTTTTCACTCGATGAATTGTCATGATATCATTCCGTAACTTGTTGTTCTTGAACTAATATTATTTTTAAAATCAATAGTAAACATCATACCATCAGGTTATTCTTAGCGTCATGTCATAGATATGATGAGCCCTGCATCATCAGCGAAAAACGTCACAATTTCAATCCATTATCATTATATCTTATACCCAAACATCGCCTCCTCGACATCCATGAACGCTCTCCCAGAGGTTCCCAGTCCAATGCGCTTCACTACTCTGACATGTTATATATAGTCTATAATTTGCACATGACTCTGATATCATATTTTGTGTATTTTGTCGCTTCTCTGGCACGTATTTTATTGCCAAAAACAACGTCAAAAATAGCTATCAAAACAGATGAATAGGTGAAAATATGTTTAGGGATTTAAGGCTGGGTTTAAAAATTGGCACGGGGTTCGCTGCTGTATTGATTTTATTATCAATTGTTTTGGGTGCGAGCATCTACTCATTACAGTCAGTCAGTGACGGGATCAACAAGTATAGAGATTTAGCCCGAGAGACAAATCTTTCTGGTCGATTACAAACGAACATGCTGATGGTCCGTATGAATGTCAAAGATTTTCTGATCACCAGAAACACTGAAGACATCACAAGCTATCAACAATATCTTGCCAAGATGCAAGATTTCTTGGAACAGGCAAGACAGTCTGTTCTCTCACCGGAAAGAAGAGCCCTGATTGAGCAAGTGGGTCAGTCCATTCATACCTACAATAATACCTTTAATCAAGTTGTCGCATTAGTCAGACAACGCAATATGCTTGAAAAACAACTCGATACCTATGGCCAAGCAATGCGTGAGTCTATTGCCCAAATCATCAACACAGCCTATCAGAAAGGCGATTCTACACTCACCTATAATGCGAGTCAGGCACAGCGAGCAATGCTGGTTGGACGTCTGTTCGTGGTGAAATATCTTCAGAGTAGTCAAGAGAAAGATTTCACCACCGCGATTACCAATATGGATCAAGGGCTGCAGGATGAAATCTCGGCTCTGAAACAGAATCTGCAAGGCACACCGCAGCAAGAACCATTCAACACTTTCCTGAAAGCACATCAAGATTATCTGAAAGATATGCGTGATATCAACAGTCTGATTTCACAAGCCAATCAGATGATTAGCAATACACTGGATGAATTAGGTCCTAAGATTGCGACTGATGTTGAGAAAGTCACACTGTCCGTGATGCAAGAGCAGGATACGCTTGGTCCTCAGTTAAAAGACAGTACCAATAGAAGTATCGAAATCACTATATTTCTATCCGTAGTGGCAATTTTGTTAGGGATTGCAGCGTCCTACTTACTGACCATTGTCATAACCAAACCGGTTCATAAAGCCGTGAAGGCGGCCAACCAACTGGCAGAAGGTGATCTAACCGTTGATGTCGGAAAAACCAGTAAAGACGAAACCGGGTTACTACTTGCTGCAATTCAGAATACGGCGGTCAATCTGAAACAGATGATCACCACTATTTCCGGAGCCAGTACCGAACTTGCCTCAGCATCTACTGAACTGGCAACCGTCACCGAACAAAGCAGTCAGAGTATCATCAGGCAAGAATCAGAAACGGAGATGGTTGCGACTGCCATGAATGAAATGACCGTGACTGTTCATGATGTTGCCAACAGTGCATCTCAGGCAGCCGGAGCAGCAGATCAAGCCAATCAGGAAGCCGAATCAGGTGCAGGTGTTGTGAAACGAACTATCACCGCTATCCATTTACTCTCGGAAAGTGTCACCCAATCTTCGGAAAAACTCAGCGAAGTAGAACAGGAAGTCCACAATATCAGTACCATTCTGGACGTCATCAGAGGGATTGCCGAACAAACCAACCTTCTCGCCCTAAACGCAGCAATAGAAGCAGCCCGAGCCGGAGAGCAAGGTCGGGGGTTTGCGGTCGTTGCCGACGAAGTTCGCTCGCTGGCATCCAGAACACAGGATTCCACCCAAGAGATCCAGAATATTATTGAACAGCTCCAACATGGTACGCAGAGTACCGTTAGTGCCATGAACCAAGGGAAAAAACAAGCGGCAGCTTGTGTTGAACAGGCTGATGAAACCAATGAAACGTTACAGGCAATTATTCACGCCATCAGTGTGATCAATGACATGAATATGCAAATTGCCAGTGCTTCGGAGCAACAGAGCACCGTTGCTGAAAGTATCAACGAAAACATCGTCAATGTGCGTCAAATCGCTGAAGAAAATGCGGTTGCCTCAGATGAAACCCGTCAATCCAGTGGGGAAATTGCACGGCTGGCGGAACAACTGAATCAATTGGTTGCCCGTTTCAAGATTTAATTGAGAACACATACCCCATATCAATAAAGGGGGCTCACCGAGTCTCCCTTTATTGATTCCGCTCACAATCTATTCCGCCCGGAACAACGACTATCTGCACGATTTTTTATATACATAATTTGTTATACGCATAATTCACAACCCGATGACGTCATTCATGAGACTTATCTTTTGGTGGCTCAGCCCCCGCTACCCGAGCATTACTGCGAATAAACATGAGATGCTGATGATAAAATGCGTCTTCAGCAGCACCATGTTGTCGTGCTTTTTTATAAATTGACGCGACAAAGATATCCGCAAGACTGAAATTGTGACCAATAACATACCCCGAGTCGTGACAAATCGACGAACTCAACTTACCGAGACAATGCATAATCCACTCACCCCGCAATTGCCGTTTCGAACTTTCATCAAGCTCAGGGCGAAAAAATCTAAGTACCGTTTTGTTTTGAGGTGAATGAATACTGCCATTTACATATTCACAAACCCGACGGATATGCGTCTTTTCATTAAGATTGTTACCGAGTAAAGGAATATCGGTAAACCGCTCTTCAAGATACTCGGCAATCGCCATTGATTCAGAAAACACCAAGCCATCGACCGATAGTGACGGCACATAACCAAACGGATTCACTGTGAGATAAGTCGACCCCAACTCTTGTGAACTCACTTCAATCCTTTGATAAGGAATCCGCTTAAAGTTAAGTACCCACTGCACTCTTTCCGAACAATTGGAACCCTTAGCGCTATACAGTAAAACATCCATATTCTCTCCTGAAAACACCAATTATCAGCATCGTCCGGTGCGTAAATATTGAACCCAGTCTGTGCGGCCCCGTTGCTGAGCCGCATCGATGGCTTGCGACACATCATAACTGACCCGATGAAACGCAATATCCCACTCATCACCACATTTTGTCTCACCGCCAACATGTTTGGACAAGATGACATAGGATGCTTGAGACGAATAGTTTTGCATGGCATGCACCACAGGTTCTTCATCGCGATACGCTTGCAATCCGACGCTACCGGGATTAATCACAGTTTGACCGGTCGATAGTTCAACACATCTTGGCATATGGGTATGACCACAAAGAATCATTGGGAATGAGATGTCCCCCAATAATGCTATAATTTCCTGATCCGCCCGGACTTCAGGTTTCCCTGACTCAACATTGTCTAATAAATAAACCAGATCGTCCGTTGGCGTCCCATGACACGCATAAATGTCATCGGTCACCTGTAAATCAAATGGTAACTGTTTCATCCATTCCAGCGGTGCTTGACCCAACTCATCGAGTATGAATGCCATGGTGGGATTTGATTCAATGTCTTCTGGAGTGGCCTGATAGATCTGTCGATCCTGATTCCCCGATATGGTTATCGCATCCAACGTTAACAAATATTGATAAGTCTCTTTGGGCGCAATCGGTCCATACAAAATATCCCCAAGATTGATAAACTGGGTCACGCCCTGTGATTTGGCATGATTAACCACCGCGTCAAGGGCAAAAACATTGCTATGAATATCAGATAACACTGCAAATTTTGTCACTAGATTTCCTTGTGTTTATTGCGACCGATTCAGTTGATGGTCAGATAAGGCGCTCGAAACCGATCCGATACATCATCATGATTCATCAACCATGTCCAATGCCATTGGAATATCCACCATCCCGTTTCTATTCCTGATCCCATCAATCCGTTTAAAACCAAAACGTAAATAGACACTTTCTGCGTTCACCGCAGAATTCACCGTAAAAGATCCCCGATTACCGTTGTCGAGCGATGCTTGTTTGACCACATGCCATAACTGACGCGAAAGCCCCTGACCTTGATGGTTATCATCGACAAAGAGATGATACAGGTGTGAATGATCCCGGATGCCGGCCACACCAACCACATCGTCATTCCGATTAACCGCAACAACATAGAAATAATTAGCAGACAAATAGGTCTCCATGTTCGCCTCCGACATCGAATCCAACAAAATATGCCGGACAGATGCGTCAAAAGTTGGGCAAACATACTTTTCTGTTAACGGTACAATCAACTCACTAATGGCCTTCGCATCACTGATGGCTGCTTTTCTGATCTTGATACTCATCATGTCCTCAAATAACGTCAATGCAGTTCATCAGCACAATGAACAATCATGACGCTTGTTCATGGTTTGACAATTTAGGATTCTGTTTAAGCATCATTTTTTTGACACCAAAATTGACTGCGAGAAAAAGCAAAAAATGCAATGGTATGGAGATTAATAAACCAACCAATAAAAAGTGAAGGGGAATATGATTGGCCAACATCGTTGGCGTACCTAATAAGATCGTCGTAATCACATCGCCAAGTAGTGCCAGTAAAATCAAATGCCACTTCTCTTGTTTCTCAATGATACGTTGGTTCTTATTGGTATAGCTGTAGAAAACCCAATACGAGATACCGAACAATATCGGTGTATTCAAATTGCTCGCATTCTCCATCCCCAGAAGACTCGCTGATACACCCGCAATAGCTATGATCACGATATAGGTGACCGTGAAACGGATAAAAAATCCTACTTTTGTCATCATTTTTCCTTAAATATAAACCCAATAAACAGGTAACACTCAACATCATTGACTCGTTCGTATGCAATTACACCCAAACATCATTTTCAGCTGTCAACTCACTCTCTGAATCACCGGTATTCACTACGCCTTTAGGCTCAACAATCATGATCTTGCATTCGCTTTCTGCAACAGGCCGATGCTCGACACCTTTCGGAATAACAAACATTTCTCCTGGATTTAAGGTCACGACACCCTCCCGGAATTCGATATTCAGGATACCGTCCAATACGATAAAGACTTCATCGGTATCCGGGTGATCATGCCAAACAAACTCACCTTCAACCTTGACTAACTTAAATTGATAATCGTTCATTTCCGCCACAACACGCGGAGACCAGTGTTCAGAAAATTTCGAGAATTTATCTTTAAAATTGATCGCACTAAAATTCATTTTGACTCCATTGTTTCGTTCTGCTTATCCGCCCAACTTTACTGTTTACTGAATACGATTTTTCCTGCCAAACCAATCAGCAAAGCGCCGGAAAATCCCTCAATGATCCGTGAATAACGGTTGGCTTTGGCACTTTTCAGTAACCAACTACCGACAAACGCATAAATCATATTGCACAATGTCGCCAATCCACTAAAACACAATCCCAAGATGAATAATTGCATATTGGCTGAGTTTGCAGAGGTATCAATAAACTGCGGCAGAAAAGACAAGAAAAACAACGCCACTTTCGGATTGAGTACACTGACAATGATACCTTGCTTAAAGACGTTCCCGTGAGCCTGAACATGTGATGCTGCAGTGAATACCGAACCGCCCCGCCACATCGCTCTGAGAGAGCAAAATCCCAAATACAGCAGATAGATAGCCCCCAGCCACTTAATGATGCTGAATGCCAGTGCCGAACTCATGATAATGGCTGACAAACCGAAAACCGCAGCGAACGTATGCACAAAATAGCCAACACCTAAACCCAGTGCCGCTTTCATTCCCCCAACCATTTTACCTTTCATGGTGTTGGACACGATATAAATGACATCCGGTCCCGGTATTAAATTGATTGATAAACATGCAACTACGAATAGTAAGATTGTATGTAATTCCATTAACTGACGCCTCCGTTTGTTAAAAACTCATTTCATGTTTAGGGGTTGTTGATCTTTCATGGTTGAATTTTGTTCAGATGAACCCTCTGGGCAGCATTTATCGCTCAGGACGTTTTCTTATTGGCAAAAGGTCTCGACATACAAAGCTTCAACCTTTTCTCTTGCCCACTGCGTTCTACGCAAAAATTTCAATGACGACTTGATTGATGGGTTATTGTAGAAACAGTTAATTTGAATTTTTGCATCTAATCCTTCCCAACCATAGTGCGCTTGTAAACGTACGAGGATCTTTTCTAAAGTCAGACCGTGCAACGGATTATTGGGTTGCTCTTGATTCATATCGGATGTATTCCTGAGGCTCACGCATTGAGGCATGAATTGATTTATATGCCATTAATTTACTGTTTTTCGTTCCAAAAGTATGATTTTTTTCATACTTGATTAAAAAATATCGAGTCATCTCCCACACCATTACCGTCAAATATGTATGACTGAAATGTCTGTCATCATCAAGCTTTGTCGGTTGGTTATCGTGAAACTGCATCGAGTAAAGCATGCTTTCACTCAGATGAGTAGCGCAGCACCGAAAACTCAACTTGGTCTTTTGAGCCAGCCTGGTCGATTAACGTGAGTTGATAATTGCCGGTATTTAAGTCTTTCAATGTGATCTTGCTTTGCTGATTCGATAATAAAACACCGTTTAAAAGCCAGTAATAAGGGGCTTCACCACCCTCGGCTGAGATTGTGATCTCTTGGCTTTGTCGTTGTGGTAACTGGAACGCATCCTGATTCGCGAGCCCATGGATATGCACGGCAGATTGACGAATAATATTGCCTGTCAACTGGCATCTCGGATCCCAGCTTGGAATGCGGGCAGCTCTGCGTTGTTCGGGCTTCAGCCAATGGTCTAACGGTGCCGGCCAAACCGTCACCTTATGACGCTGTGCCTTGATCTGACAGCGAATATTGACGCGTAACTTGGAGTCATTCGCTTGCCAGAAATTAAATTCGGATTGATCGAATGGCTGTTGCCGCTCAGCGATATTGTACCAAGTCTTCGGGATCGTGCCGTCAACAATATAAGCGTGATGGCGCTCCTCACAGCCTGATTTAACCATGTCCCCCTGAGGCCAACAGATGTCGACTTGAGAGACGCTGTCAGGCATCAAAGGAACCGGACGTTGGTCATTGAGACGTTGATAAATCGTATTGATTAACGGTACAGCGGTGACTTGCCCGTAATGGCCGGGCATCGGCACGCCATCGGGTCTGCCAATCCATACCCCGATAGTGTAATGCTGGCTAACCCCGATGGCCCAAGCATCCCGGAAGCCATAACTGGTGCCGGTCTTTACCGCCAAGCCTGCCACTGCGTTCGGCTTATCTAACAGTATCTTTCGGATCACCCAAGCAGCGCCGTCACTTAAAAGGGGTTGCTGTGTTGGTTTGTCTGTCGTGCTAAAGCGAAGATGCTGCGCTTGTCCTTGATTCCCCAGACTGGTGTATGCGGAGACTAAGTCTTCTAAATCGGCCCCCACACCACCGAGCGCAATGGCTAGGTTAGGCTTTGCCCCCGTCGGTAGTTCTAATGCTATGCCTGCTTTTTTCATCTTTAAGAAAAAATAAATCGGCTTTAACTGCTCCAACACCTGAACCGCTGGGACATTCAAACTCTGCTGCAAGGCATGTGATACCGATACGGGGCCGCTAAACCCACCGTTGAAATTGTCGGGTTGATAGTCTCCAAATTTAAGGGGCACATCCATTAATAAGCTTTCACTGTGTATCAAGCCTTCATCCAACGCCATGCCGTAAACAAAAGGCTTGAGGGTTGAGCCCGGTGAGCGAGTGGCTTGCACCATATCCACATAAGCAAAACGGCGGCTGTCATTGAAGTCGGCTGATCCGGCATAGACTTTGACCTGACCCGTCTTATTCTCGACCACCAAGGCCGCTGCGGAGACGTTCTGTCCAATGCCATGAACATAATTTCTGAGCAAGTTGCTGACCTGAGTCTGCCACTGCGCATGAATAAAGGTTTGAATCTGAGGCTCTTGGCTGTGTGTGACGAGTCTGCGGGCGAGTAAAGGCGCAGATTGATAGCCCGCTTTGGTCGCGTTCGTAATGCCTTCGATTAACGCATCGTCTAACCTTTCTTGCGACCATGCATGTTGCGTGACCAAACGATGCATTAATTTGTCCCGCGCTTGTCGGGCACGTGCGCGATGTCTGTCCGGCCGGTAATAACTGGGGGCTTGTGGCAAAACCGCCAACAAGGCGGCTTGGGCGTCCGTCAACTGCTTCACCGAATGACCAAAATAACCTAAAGAGGCAGCTTGAACGCCTTCATAAGTGCCACCAAAAGGGGCATGATTCAGATAATAAGTGAGGATATCGGCTTTACTAAAATGCCATTCCAATTGCAGCGCGCGGATGATTTCCTTGAACTTTCCCCATACCGTTCTGGGTTCAGGATAGCGGATGCGAGCTACTTGCATGGTTAGCGTTGAACCACCGGACACAATTTGTCCTGTGCTTATCCATTGCCACGCGGCACGCATGAGCGCAAAGACATTGATACCCGGATGGTCGTAAAAATATTGGTCTTCGTAGGTGATCAGCGCGGTGAGATAGTTGGGGGAGACGTCATTTAATGTCACAGGAAAGCGCCAGACGCCGTTTTCATCGGCAAAGTTCCGTAAAATAGAACCATCCTCAGCGAGAACCGTTTGACTCAAAGAGCGGGACGCTAAATCGACCGGTACGATCCAGTCGTATAATAAGAAAGATAAAAATAATAATATCCCGGTTATAGGCAAAGCAGCCCATAACCGGGGTTGTTTATTCAAGATAGTCATTAGCGAGGCTGTATTTGCAGCGTCTTGATCGACGAACCGACAGCACGATAATGAGGACGATACATATCTTCGACAAACGGCGGCGCAACTTGGTAAGTCCCCGGTGTGACCGCTCGCGCCAGATAATACAGCTTCTTCACAGCACGATGATTCAGGCTGACAGAGGCTACAAAACGATCATCCCGATACGCTTGATACTGCACGTGATTTTCACGGAAGTAGCTACCCAACGGTTTCTCGTCAATCATAATGCTATCCAAATCGACACTGGCATTGCTTAGGTTTTGGTTTTCTAACGCCAAACCGGCTGGCAAAAGGTCAACCACTAAAGCATCCGGAATACGGATGTCATCATCAACGGTCGCAAGACTTAATTCCACAATAACCAAATCGCCACTGGTGAGCGTCGTTGGTGTGGTTGGCTGTCCTGCGAGGTCGTAATACTGCCGGCGAATGCGTACCCCTTCACTATACGGTTGCGGAATGTCGCTTGGGGCCCCTTGATATTGCAGGCTGGCATACAACTTCTGGTCGTGTGCAGTGATACCTTTGAGCTGACGCAACTTGTCTGCATCAAACACCGCATTGAATGCCTGTGTTTTCACCAGCGACTGTTCACTCGATGGTAACTGGATAGTGGCATCCCAGCGACTGGTTTTGTTCGCATATTGGCGAGCGACTTTTAACAGGGCAATCCGCTCTTGGGTACTGAACCAACGCTTGTTGTGCAGGCTATTGATCATTTTATCCGCTAGCGTGCCATCATCCAGTCCGAGTTCCAAGGCGACAGCAAGGCTTAACGCCTGATCGCGCACAATAGAGCCATAATCCCGGTAATATGCATTCGGTTTACGATCAATCTTGAGGGCCAGTTCAAGTGCCTTTTGGGCTCTGGCGGTGTCATTTAACTGCTGCAATGCGCCCGCTAAATGCATCCAGGCAAGACCAGACTGATCGAGCTGGATTGGTTTGGAATCCCCCTCACCTTCGTAATTGGTCATCGCCTGACTGTAGAGCCGACGTACAAAACCTAAGCTAATGGCATCGGCTTTTGCCAAGACAAAGGCAGCGTAAGCGCGATAAGAGAATTGATAGTAGTCCGGGCTTTCGCTCCACATCTCGCTTTTAGGATCATTGTTAACAAAGAAGGTCAACCGTTTGATCGCGCGCTTCAACATATCATCATCAATGGCAATCCCTTGTTTCCGTGCATCGATGAACAACTCCGTCGCGTAAACCGTTCCCCAGCGAGACTCCCAGCTACTGGCGTCCCAATAACCAAAACCACCCTGACTGAGCTGTTTCGCCTTGAGCTTTTCAATCCCTTTCTGGATTTGTTTTTGACGGAACGCTTCGCTAAACGGCTGCTTAAACTGTTGTTCAATACTGCTATTCAAATCAAACTTTTTGACCATCGCTTTGTCGAGTAACAGCCAAGGATAGGTTGAACTGGTCGTTTGCTCTAAACAACCATAAGGGTATTGCAATAGGTTGTTGAATTGGCTTCTGAAGTTGATCGCGGGACGATTAGAAATCGTCAACATGGCTTGAACACTATTGTCTCGCAATTCACTGAGATCAACATCCGGCTGCCACTGTGCACCGGGTTCAATCGTTGCCCGTAATTGATGGGTTGCCCAAGGATAAGGGCTCCGGACACCCAGTCGCCATGTGCGTGTGATATTGATGTCATCACCATTGCTGGCATTCAGTTTAATGACGCCTTGGCCTTCAATATCTGCGCCTGAAATAGGAATCGTGAGGACTGTTTTTTCTTTATCGGCAAGCGCTAACGTCTGCTGTAAACCTGCGCTGGTAACAGCCCCCGCAACTTCGACACGAACCTCAAGTGTTTGGTCGGTATCGGAGAGATTATGCAGATCGATACTCACTTGGCTGTTATCACCCATGGCAAGGAAGCGAGGCATGGCAATTTGAGAGACCAGCTTGTCCGCAACTATCATCTCTTTGTGGGCACTTCCGTAACTGTGGTCGCCATAGACCACAACCATCCATTCCAACTTGCCGTTAAAACTTGGCAATTCAAAGCTAACATCGGCTTCACCATTCACCACAGTGACAGGCTCACTCAGGAACGACACAATTTGCACATCGGATTTCGGTTTTTTGCCGCCCCGGCTGAGTGCTGCATCCGACTCATCAAACGCATCTCCCCCAAATTTCTGGCGGATCATGTCATACCCTAAGTTATTGATTATCTTGCCGTATATATCGAAATATTCTGATTCGAATCGGCGCGGTGCATAGAAGTACTGCTCAGGTCGAGGGGGTTGATAACGTGTAATATTCAACACGCCTTTATCAACAAGCGCGACAGTTGCATACAGCTGTTGATCACCGAGTTTGGATAAATTCGTGACATGGATATGCGCATTAACCGCTTTGTTGGGTTGCGTTTTATCCTTTGTGGTCAGTTCAACGGCTGCAATGGCATCCGGACGGATGATCGATAAATGCGTGATGCCCAATGCACGTTTCGGTGCGACTTCCGTCACTTGGTCGGCAGGGGTTAACACCATTGCCGTGACATATAAATCGTGTCGGTTCCAATCCCTTTGAATATCAATACTGACTTCATTGTCGCCTTTCTGGATCGGTTGATGCAGGCTGTATTGCACGCCATTGGTCGATTCCACATTGATAATGCCATCGCCTGTGATGGGACTCGTCAAACGAAGTTTCGCGCTGTCGCCCGGCTCATAGTGGTCTTTATCTAAGGCCATTTGCAACATGTCAGGTTTTATATTGCTGCTATTTGGGTTGCCCCAACTCCACTCGGTCTCAAACTCAAACGTCGTCTTGGCACCCGAGGCAGAAGCGACTTCTAAAATATAAGTCCCCCATTGCACAGGAAAATCGACCGTGACCGAATCCCCCTTAACGTCAACTTTTTCGCTGCCGACGGCGTAAATATGGCTTTTATAATTCCAGTACCAACCGCGGGACTCGTTATACTCCCAGAAGTACTCTCGATACTTGCGAGACATGCGAACATTGAGTTGGTCGGAAACGGGCTTTCCTTGTTGATTGACACTTAACAGCTTAAATTGCACCGTAGCATCGGATGCAGGTCGGCCTTTAAATAACGGTTGAACCCCAACCAGTTTGTCGTAGTCCGGCAACTGGATAACCTGTTGATTGCGAGTCACCGGGCGGCCGCCACTTTCATAAACACTGGCACTGACAAGGTATTGCAATGGCACGGAAATATTAGACCAATTCGCAGGCACTGAGATGGCACCTTTCCCTGTCTGGTCCAACTGAATTGCCGGTGTTTTTAACGTTCGATGGCTGATTTTTTCTTTGGCATGCCCAAAGTAAAAGTCCTTGAGTGCCGGAAATGGTGACGTGGCAGGCGAAACCATAATCACAGCATCGGCATGATTGCCTGCCGCAGGCGCACCATAGAGATAATCCGCTTGTATCGGCACCTCAAAACTACCGCTGACGGGCGCATAATGCGTTTGATTCGGCACACCATCGTAAAAGGAAAGCGTCAGCGTTTCCGGCAAAAAATCTTCGACTTGGAACCAATACGTATTGACATAGTCATCGTTAATGCTGACCTCAAGACGCCACTTCCCTGTCGGAGCATTGTCATCTAACTGGAAGCCAGTTCGATATAGATTGGTGCTTTCGGGTTGCCACGTGAACTGTTTCTTACGTTCACCACGGGCATCATAGAGCTTGGCTGTGAGTGGCAATCCGGCGACTTTTTGACCGTCAAAGTCGCGGAGGAGTAGATTGATCGAGACGGCTTCACCGGGGCGATACAAATCACGAGGCCCATACATAAACATCTGATATTGACGATGCAGGCTCGGCACATTGGGGTAGGCAGAGAGATCCAACTCACCTTGGTCTAATTTAAGAAAGGAAATACTGTCGCCATGACGCGCAACCACCACTTTGGGCAAGTCATTGGTCGCCAACTGATAGCTGCCGTCAAGGGCCGTTTTGCCAGTTTGGTCGTGCGCGGCTTGTTTCTTGGTCTTTGGCCACAAAAAACGTAAATCAACATTGCCCATCGGCTTTGCAGTCGCAATGGAATGGCTGTAAACCACTAAAGAATCTTGGTACTTTCTGACATGCAGACCGATGTCAGTAATCGTAAAAACTGCCGTGTCATAGGCATAGTCATAGTCACCTGCTTTGCGGATGACCGCGATATAAATCCCGGGAGAATCTTTGTCTAAGACCGGGTCTAAATTTAAATTGTAAGTCTTACGCTGATTGGGTTTTGCATCATTGTCATAGCGCGCTGTGTGGACTAAATCGGCGTATTTTTTTAATCGCTGGAGCCGGTAGTAATTATTCATGCCTTGGAAGGACGTTTCATGAATAAAGCGGTCTAAAGCGTCATCTCGAACCCGAAAGACATCTAAGTCTACCGATTTCTGATTAATCACAGTCACCGGAATACCGTTTTGAATATTGCCAACCAAGAAGCTGCCTTTGTCTGAGAAATTGGCTCCGGGGACAATTTTTCGGGTTTTGATGGTCCGCTCAAACGGATGAACCTGACCTTCGCTGTCTTTCTCAGAGAGAGTGACGCCACCAACCGATTGAAGCTGATGATCAACTTTGATTGTGTACTCGGTGCTGGGTTCAACAAATGGAAGCACCCATTGGCGGCCATTATTTTGCGGGATCCAGATATTACCGGTCGTAGGGTTTGGTGTTATAGCAACTGATTTGCTCAGGTCAGTTTGCGGATTGACTGGACTGGTAAAACGAATCACTAAGGCCGGTGCGTCATCTTGGGTGGTTTCGCTGATATCAGAGACATAAAAATCGGCGGCCTGAAGCGTGCTGGAAAGCAGTAATAAGCTTATCCAGATGAGGTGAAATCTTAATAGAGAAGACCACACAGTAAGCATTCCTTTTACGCAGGTTTAGGCTACCGATAGTATAAGAGGCATCTATATTTATCAATTTTTTAAGATGAAGTTGTTATGTGTCTTTTTGTTTAAAAATCCATGACTTTTTATAGCATCAATTTTCTTTAAGAGAACATCATATAAAAACGCCCAAAGTGATTCACCTTGGGCGTTTCTTCTGACAAATGTGGTAATGATGACATATTCAATCCGGCTAATATTCGTCGGCTTCATTTCGGTCGTATTATTGAGAAGTCATCAGCTCATAATTTCTTCAATAGTAATATAGTCGCCAACACGACCTGTCATTTGTTCTGCATCTGTATTTACCGGTAATGTTTTTTTACCGGGACGCCATCCAGCAGGGCAAACCTCTCCCGTTTTTGTTGCATGTTGCCACGCTTCAACCTGACGTAAAAATTCATTCACATTACGTCCCACTGAATCTGCCTGTACTTCTTGAGCAACACAGATGCCATCGGGGTTAAACAGGAATCGTCCGCGTAATGCCACGCCTTCTTCTTCGATCAGAACGCCAAACATTCTGCTTACTTCCTGGTTTGAATCTGCACCAATGGTAAGTTTTAAGCCTTTGAGTAATGGCTCTGTTTCAACAAAACGTTTGTGAGAGAATTTCGAATCGACAGAAACAGCCAGAATCTCCGTATTCAGCGCCTGAAATTCGTCATACTTAGCATTCATCGCTGCGATTTCAGTTGGGCAAACAAAAGTAAAATCAGCAGGATAGAAACATACTACTACCCATTTCCCTTTGTAGTCAGAATTAGAAACCGAAGTAAAATGTCCAGTCTTTGCATCAAAGGCATCCATTGTAAATTCAGGCATTTCACGACGTACCATTGTTGAACTCATACTTAATTTCTCCTTAGATAATTCTTCAGAAACATGTTGCTCAGTCTTCTTACTTTTTATAGGGGTTAACCCTGTATCACAGCCCATAAGAATTCACTCCTTTCTTCAACTCGTTCGCTTGTAAATTAATTAGCATATGCCAATAATTATTATCTCAAAAGTCGCAAACATTCAAGGAAATGTTGATACATATTTAAAATAAAGAGATAAAGCCAGAACGGATAAACAGGTCTGTTGCTAGAAAAGGTAATCAAATAAAAGAATTACCTTTGCGCATATTCCTGAGGTGTACAACCAAACAATTTTTTAAAAGAAGAGGTAAAGCTGCTCACACTGCTATAGCCCAATTCATGCGCAACCAATGTCGTGTTATAACCCTGAGTAATCTTCTCCAGAGAATTCATCAAACGAAAACGGCTACGCCATTGACGAAATGTTAGTCCCGTCTCTGTTTTAAACAACCTTTCGACAGTACGGACACTTGCCCCTACCTGAGTTGCTAACTGCTCAAGCAATAGTGATTGCTTTGGCTGATTAACAATAAGACCGATCAGACGTTGCAGGCGAGGATCATGGCCTGATGGAATATAGAGTTCCAATGCTTCCAAAGATTCCAGTTCATCAAGGGCAACCAAGCCTAAGTTATGCGCTCTTTCTTTTGTGAGAGAACCTGAGCTTTCCGTAAGCCTGAGTATTACTTCTCGCATTAACGGGCTCATCTTTAACATGACGACTTTATCGGAGTTCTGACGAACACAAAACGAGGGATCAACGTATAAATTCCGGGTTTGAGTAGCGGTTTCATTACTTACCTGATGGTAATGGCCTCCCGGAATCCATACCGCGTGAGTCGACGGGACGACCCAAACAGCCTTTTCACTGGTTACTCGTAATATCCCTTTAGCGCCCCAAAGAAGTTGCCCTCTTGGATGAGCGTGCGGCTCGATAGCTGACTCGGCAACCATGCTACGACTGTGTGTAAGCACGGGTTGCGTTGAGTCTAAGATAAAAGCAACGTCGCTGGGTGATAACATGGTCGTCTTAGGAATATGTTTTGACATCCTGTTTCGTTAAAACTCATCAAAAAAGGTATTTTAGAAATAACTCAACAATATATCTAGAACCGATTGCTCTTTTAGGTCAACAGCCCCTAGTCATTACAAAAATTCAGGAGAAAAGTCATATGGGTAGAACTCGTTGCAGCTAAAGTGAGTAAAAGTCTGCCAACAAGTGTTTCAAACCTTCTGCAATAGCAATACGGTCAGCTTCACTCGTTCCTATAGTGATAGTGTCTATAGTCATTCTCTGACTGATTAAAAATTATTCAGGATATAAGTATAAAAAATTCTATCTAGAATTGATTTGGGGGACTCACTTATGTGGCATATGCTATATACTGTGACTATATACCAGTAACAGTTTGCTTTGTTTAAAAACCACTTGTCGTATTAGGAACACATTTTGGCATATTGACCACTTAAAACGTCATTTAGATGAGAGTATATTAGCTTTAACTAATGGTCATACCTAACACATAATAGATGACTCACGATAAAGCGTGTAACTCGTGTAATGGATAGACCTTCATGACAATTTGAGGTTGGTGCGATGTTACGACAACCTGATAAATGAAAAGGCTTGATATGAAAGACTTATCCATAAACCAACCATCCTCTGCGAAGAAAGAAAGCCGGTTAATACATTTCCCTATTTCAATGTTCTCTATCGTGATGGGACTAAGCGGGTTTTCAATCGCATGGCAAAAGGCTCTGGGGATGTCCTTTCCTGTGGTGACAACATTGAGTAGTGCTTTAGCAAGTATTGTAATGATACTCGTAAGTAGCTTTTATTTGATGAAACTCATTTATTTTCCAAATGCGGTCATTGCCGAAACGAAACACCCGGTCAAGATTAATTTCTTTGCCGCTTTTTCGATCAGCCTATTACTTCTCTCCATCGTCTGGCACCGATTTGAATCACTTTCCTGTGTTTTATGGAGTATTGGAGCCATCGTTCAGTTATTGTTAACTTTATTGGTCATGCATAGCTGGATACACCACGATCACTACCGACTAGAGCACGCTAACCCGAGTTGGTTTATCCCGGTCGTCGGTAACATCATTGCTCCAATTACAGGCGCTAACCTAGGCTTTATTGAGATAAGTTGGTTCTTTTTCGGCGTTGGTATTGTTTTCTGGATGGTGCTATTAACCATCATTACCAACCGCTTAATTTTCCATGAAACGTTACCAGCACGTTTTAAACCTATGCTGTTTATATTGCTGGCGCCACCATCTCTTGGGTTTATCTCCTATAGTGCGCTAGTACCAGAATTGACTGCTTTTTCCAGAATACTGATCTCTGTTGCACTATTCACCGCTATTTTGCTCGTGATCAATATCAATCAATTTCGAAAAGGCGGGTTTTATCTTTCTTCATGGGCGTTTTCATTCCCGGTAGCTGCCTTCAACGTCGCCCTATTTAGATACGCAGAACTAACTCAGTCATCAACATGCTTCTACATTGGTATTGCACTAATAGGATGTTTGACACTGCTAATTTTGTGGCTCTCGTTTAATACACTCAAAGCAATAAAGGCCGGCAAGATATGCAAGCCAGAGTGAATCAAATTCAAATATATCAGTGAGGTAAAATTATGAAAAATTATACAGATATTAATCAGCAACAGCGCAAATTGGGTTCCGCTTTTAGAAAAGAGAGCCCTGATACGCTTAACGCTTTCTTAAGCCTTCACAAAGCTGCTTTTGCGCCCGGTGCAATGGAAACCAAATATAAAGAACTGATTGCTGTTGCGATTGCTATCAATGTTCGCTGTGATGGCTGTATTGGTTCCCACGTCGAATCAGCGGTGAAAGCCGGCGCCAACAGAGAAGAGCTTATTGAGACCATTAATGTCGCTATTTTGATGGGAGGTGGCCCTGCCATTATTTATGGAACACAAGCCCTCGCTGCTGTGGACGAGTTTTGCCAATAAAAATTGTTCCAGCTATATGAAATAAACCTGAATAGATTTTAATATGAGTATCCTTTGATAAAACCCTCAAAGGATATTTTCAAAAGATGTCATTCTTTTTTAAACGGAGTGAACCCTGATTTTTTATAGCATCAATTTTCTTTAGGAAAACATCATACGGAAACGCCCAAAGTGATTTACCTTGGGCGTTTCTTCTGGCAAATGTAGTAATGATAAACCGAGTATTAGAATGTCATATGCAGAATTGGAAAGGCTTTATCCGTCTAGTCAAAGATTTCATAGTGACGTTCAACATTGACGGTTACTTGCCCCCAATGAGACGCTTTGACTCTTTTTTGGTGATGCTCAAAAGCGGCTTTATCCGTAAATTCCTCATAAACATCGAAACGAAGCGGATTTTCTAAATTTTCGGTGACGCTGAATGTCATACATCCCGGTTCTTCGAGAGTCAGACGTTGATGATTTCCCAACTCATTTTTTACCATTTCAAGCGCCGACTCAGGTACTAAGATGAAACCTTTTAATATAATTTTAGACATGAGTTTCCTGATTACGCATACACACTCACTTCAATCAAGTTTGAGTCCGGATCCAAGAAATAAACAGATTGAATCGACCCACTCGCCCCTGACTTTTCTACCGGCCCTTCGATAATGTCAATGCCTTCACCAGCCAGATGGTTAACAACATCACCCAGAGGCCAGTCAGAGATTAAACACAAATCACCGGAACCGACCTGCGCCGCATTTCTCGTTTCTTGGCCTAAGATTTGAAAGTTGATCTTTTGACAGCCAAATTTAACGGCCTTACGCCCATTGGCAAAAGTGACTTCTTCCATGTGTAACACACGTTTATAGAACGCAACCGACCGTTCAATATCCGAAACCGTCAAAACGATATGATCAATATGACTAATCACAATATATCTCCTGTCTTCCTTGTGTTCATCGAACACGCTTAGGGAGTAACATTCGGCAGCCGAGGGATCTCTCGCGTTGGTCAGTCGAGATGACGACACATGGTATGCGATTGATCTTGAAAGCCGAGTTGCTGATAAAACTTTTGCGCAGATTGATTAAAAGCCATGACCTCCAGCCTGATTTGCGCGGCACCTTGTGATTTTGCCCACTGTGCACAAGCGTCCATCAATTGTGTGCCGATCCCGCAAGCACGATGTGCCTCATCAACGACGAGGGTTCCAATCCGACAGATTGGGCAACTCACGATAAATGGCACGGTATCATTGACCATGATGGTTGCGGTCAGAAAGCCGACAACCAGGCTGCCTGACTCCGCCAGCAAAAAAAGCGTTGATTCATCATTTAACAGACTCAGCCAAAATGGTTTATCCGCGGCTGAAGGTTGTTTAAATGTAAACGGCGCATTTTCAAAGTGTAGCTTCCCAATTTGCTCACTTAAAACCAACAACGCATCTAAATCTGTTATTTCTGCGGTTCGAATTGTCATCATTTCCTTTGATCTCATTGTGTTCAGTAAATACTTGCTGACAATATCTGCATCACTGGGTTTTGAACACTGAATGCACTTCGAACTACATTACCCTGTGTACAAACTTGTTTTCAACTATTCGACCAAAGAAAATCAACCAAAGAAAAAGGCCCCGACGATACAAGTATCATCGGGGCCTTCTCAAATAACTGGCGCGCCCTGCAGGATTCGAACCTGCGACCACATGCTTAGAAGGCACGTGCTCTATCCTACTGAGCTAAGGGCGCGTTACGGAGGGGAATTATACGAGTTCATCGGCGTAAATCAATGAGTTTCTCTAATTGAATGTTTTAAATGCCTAAAAAATTACCAGCTTGTAAAAAGGCGCAGAAAACATACCGGAAGCAAACGTTTGCTTATAGATGTTCTGCGAAATATCTGCGACAATGCGCGCAAAAATTTTTGCTATTCTTTTGTTTCGCGACTCATGAAGGTAAGCCATGACTGCTCAAAATATTGATGGAACCCTAATTTCCAAAACCGTTCGTGCTGAAGTTTCTGCACGGGTGAAAGCGAGAACCGATGCCGGACTTCGGGCACCGGGGCTTGCCGTGGTTCTTGTCGGGGAAGATCCTGCTTCCCATGTCTATGTCGGGAGTAAACGTCGGGCTTGTGAAGAAGTCGGCTTTATTTCAAAATCGTTCGATTTACCAGCCAATACCACCCAACAAACACTACTTGAGTTAGTTGACCAGCTCAATGACGATCCAAGTATTGATGGCATTTTGGTGCAGCTTCCCCTTCCTGCCGGTCTTGATGCAACGCAGGTTCTGGAAAGAATTCTGCCGGATAAAGATGTTGATGGTTTCCACCCTTATAATGTCGGCCGTCTGGCACAACGGATTCCGACACTCCGTTCATGTACGCCCAAAGGGATCATGACCCTGCTTGAACGCTACAACATTGACCCACGCGGCAAACATGCAGTTGTCGTCGGTGCATCCAATATTGTCGGTCGCCCGATGACCCTCGAATTACTCTTGGCTGGGTGTACAACCACGACATGTCACCGCTTTACCAAAGATCTGGAACAATTCGTGCGTCAGGCAGAGATTCTGGTTGTCGCTGTCGGTAAACCGCATTTTATTCCCGGTGAGTGGATCAAAAAAGGCGCAGTGGTGATTGATGTGGGTATCAACCGCATGGATGACGGCAAGCTGGTGGGGGATGTCGAATATCAAGTTGCCAAAGAAAGAGCCAGCTATATCACGCCAGTTCCCGGTGGTGTCGGGCCGATGACCGTCGCGACTCTGATTGAAAATACCATGCTCGCTTGTGAACAGTTCCATACTGATGCTTAAGGCATGAAACGCGCCGCTATCACCATGAAGGTGATTGATGATTTACAGCGCGTATTACAGATGTAAAAGGCTCCGTAAAGGAGCCTTTTTACTGGTAACCGTTGCGTTACTCATCATCCGGTTAGTTCATAATAATGCGATCTGCAAGGTGGCTGACCGCAAGCGCAAAATAATACGAGCGGTTCCACTTCATCAACACGTTATAATTGTTATACACCAGATAGACACGGCCCTGTTCATCATCAGGCGCAATCAGCCAGGCTTCAATATCCTGTTTCAGCTTCGGCAACGGGCTGCCATCATAACGAGTCACACCCAGCTCACTCCACTGATGAAGCATTTTACCCTGACCTTTCCCCCGACCACTCAGATTCATATCGAATCCACGCGGTAAATGAACCTGACGGCCCCAAATCATGTGTTCATTCCAGCCGGACTGACTCAGATAATTCGCAGTTGATGCAAATACATCCGCTTTCGTCCCCCAGATATCTTTTTTCCCATCACCGTTACCATCGGCAGCAAAGGCAAGGAAGGAGCTCGGCATAAACTGACACTGCCCCATCGCACCGGCCCATGAGCCTTTCATCGCTTGCGGGGTGATATGGTGCTGTTCCAGGATGTTCAGCGCGGCCATCATTTCATTCCGGAAAAATTGTTCACGACGCCCATCATAGGCCAATGTTGCCAAGGCATCGACAACGTTGTATCCACCGGTGAGTGAACCAAAGTTACTCTCTACACCCCACAACGCAACGATATAACGAGGTTGCACACCATACTGTTTGCCGATTTTTACCAGCTCATCATAGTGTTCCTGATAGAGTTTTTTCGCCTTCGCGACTTTCCAATCCGGCACCGCGCGAGGAATATATTCGTCTAAGGTGAGCTTTTTCTCCGGTTGATTCTTATCTGCAACAATCGCTCGGGGACGATAGGTGACGTTTGCAAAAGCCGCTTGAATCGTTGCTTGGCTAATCCCTTCCTGCTGCGCTTGTTGTTTGAGGCCATCGACATACTGTTCGAAACGCTTGGTATTATCGACGCGCTCTGCATTGGCATAGAGGGGACAACTCAGAATCAATCCCAATCCAACTGACCATAATTTTTTCATTTTATCTCCTCTCATCCTGATAAGTATTCGCTACTGCTGTTCCTGTCGAGCGGCTTTCCTTGCTTTATAGCTTTCTAATAAATTTTCCGGTGGTGGCGGTAATTGTAAGAAAAACCCGTTATCTTTAAGCGCGGCTTGTACTTTTTCAATATCAACGTTTGCCAGCGTCTTGCCTGCCAGACTCATCGTCATCACTAAGACCGGTCGTCCGAACATCTTTAGCAATGCTTCCGGAACTTGTGAGAAGTCGTCTTTTTTCTCAACATATAAATAGGTGCCTTCTTTTTTAGGACTTTTATAAATAGAACAAAGCATTAGCGTGCCTTTTGTATATTTCCCGACCAGCATGTCAAGACTTACGATCCCAACACATAAAGTTAACCTGATTTTGAGGTTAAAAGCGTCAATTAAAAGTAAGATATCTTGCTGAGTTTGAGCTGTGACTATAACATGACAGCCCTACTTTCAGGCAATGCCCTTTCTACAGTGTTTTATGAGTTGAGGCCCAAATTACCTATGTCAATCACACCTGATCTTAAAGGTAGTAGTTTTACACTCTCCGTGTTACATATTGCAGACAGTGAAATTTCAAAGTCCGTCGAGTTCTTGAAACAAAAAGTCACTCAGGCGCCGGCATTTTTCACCGCTGCCCCCATTGTGCTCAACATTGCCCAAGTTGAAGATGAACTTGATTTTCACCAGTTGAAACTCGGGATTCATGAGACGGGCATGGTACCTGTCGGTGTCACCGGTGCCCGGGATAAACGCACGCAAAATCTTGCATCCGAAGCGGGTTTGGCTGTGCTCACTGCCAGTAAGTCCCCAAGTCAGGCACCCGCGGCAATCACACCGACAAAGACCATCACCACACCGATTCGTTCAGGCCAGCAGGTCTATGCGAAAAATTCTGACTTAGTCATTCTCAATCACGTGAGTGCCGGTGCTGAAGTGATTGCCGATGGTTCAATTCATATTTACGGTAGCTTACGCGGCAGAGCGATTGCTGGTGCCAGCGGACAACAGCAAGCAAAAATATTCTGTCACGATTTACAGGCTGAATTAATTTCTATCGCGGGTAATTATTGGCTCAGTGATCAAATTTCAAGTGAGCACTGGCAGAAAAAAGCGATGCTCAGTTATCATGACGGCACGCTTCACATTGAGCCAATCACTATTTAAATCCTACTCAAAGGAAACTTAAGTTAAATTTAAGGGAAACAAATGGCACGCATTATTGTTGTTACATCAGGTAAAGGCGGTGTTGGGAAAACGACATCGAGTGCAGCAATTGCCTCAGGTTTGGCAATCAAAGGTATGAAAACCGCAGTCATCGATTTCGACATCGGCTTACGCAACCTAGACCTCATTATGGGGTGCGAGCGCCGGGTGGTATATGACTTCGTGAATGTCATTCAGGGCGAAGCAACGCTCAATCAGGCGCTGATCAAAGATAAACGCTCCGACAATCTCTTTATTTTACCGGCCTCTCAAACTCGGGATAAAGATGCCCTGACCCGTGATGGTGTCAAACGTGTGTTTGATGAATTAGACAGCATGGGCTTTGATTTCATTATCTGTGACTCTCCGGCAGGGATAGAACAAGGCGCACTTATGGCACTTTACTTCGCCGATGAAGCGATTATCACTACCAACCCGGAAGTCTCGTCCGTGCGCGACTCTGACCGCATTCTGGGTATTCTCGATTCGAAATCACTTCGTGCCGAACAAGGTCTTGAACCGATTAAACAGCACCTCTTACTCACCCGCTACAACCCCACTCGCGTGACTCAGGGAGAAATGCTGAGTGTGGAAGATGTTGAAGAAATTCTGCACATTAAATTGCTAGGTGTGATTCCTGAAAGTCAGGCAGTACTCAATGCGTCTAATAAAGGGGTGCCGGTGATATTTGATGAACAGTCAGATGCCGGACAGGCTTATCATGATGCGGTCGAGCGCCTGACAGGCAGTGAGCTGGAATTCCGTTTTCTGTCCGAGCAGAAGAAAGGCATTTTTCAACGGTTATTTGGAGGTTAAGAACGTATGTCATTACTGGAGTTTTTCCGCCCGAAGAAGCAAACCTCCGCAAGTCTTGCGAAAGAACGTTTGCAAATTATCGTTGCTGAACGCCGCAGCCAGAACGATCCGGCTCCGAACTATCTGCCGCAATTAAAAGACGATATTCTGAAAGTGATCGCCAAATATGTTGCCATTGATCCCGACATGGTCGAGCTCACTTTCGAACATAAAGGCGATGATCTGTCCGTACTGGAATTGAATGTCAAATTGCCGGATGAAGAGAAGTAATCGCGGTGCTCTCCGCCTGCTATATAACCGGCGTCAGTTCCGGTTATATAGCAACTTCACGTGGGATGTCACGTAGAGGATAGGCGCCGCTGTTTTCCATTTGCCTGAACTCGTGACTATCTCACCCGATGCCATCGGATCACGCAGCCGACACCATCTCATACAAAAGCTCGCCCAAAGCTTCTTTACGCCATCCTTGCATCAGATCCGGGACAAATTGTGGATCGGTCTGTGCCTTCCATACCCAACCCAATAATTGATTCAACTGCTTCCGGGAAGCAAGAAATTCCGGCGATAAACCCAGCTTTTCAGACTGCACGTTGACTTGATCCTTGAGTCGTTTAAACAGCTGTTTGTATCCAGGGTAATCTGAAACAGGAACAATACGCGCTGGGTAATCAGCTTCGCTGACCGCCTGCCCTTCTTTCACCAGTTGGCTGATTTTTGCACCGTGGCGTTTCACCGAGCGAGGATCAACACCTTCGGCTTCCATCCGCTTGAAATTGACTAATTCCAACCGGGCAATGGTCAATAAGTCTTGCTCTTTGATGACAAAGTTCAGCGCCAGATTACGTTTTAAGGCTTCTTCGTAACGCCAGGTCGCGAGACATTTTAAGATCGCCAGTTGCTTCGGTGCCAGTTGCCATGCCCCTTTGATATCGAGATAAGCGTCTGCCGGCTGATAGCTTCGGGTCCGCTTTTCAACCTGTAGCCGAGACTCTTCCAACGCAGCATCCCACCAGCCTTTCTGTTGAACTTTTTCCAATAATTGCTGATAAACCGGCATCAGATAAAAAACATCCGCAGCAGCATAGTCCAGTTGTTTCTGACTCAACGGCCTTGCCATCCAATCGGTCCGGGATTCACTTTTATCGAGCTCAATCGCTGTGAAATCAGCGACCAGCGCGGCAAAGCCTGTAGACAGACCATACCCCATAAATGCCGCCAGAATCTGTGTATCCACAAACGGTGCCGGTGCACACTCAAATTGATGGTAGAACACTTCTAAATCTTCACCGGCGGCGTGAAGCACTTTGAGCACCTGCGGTGCTTTCAACAGATTGACGAAAGGAGTCATATCTTCAATGGTTGTCGGGTCAATCAATGCGACGGATTCTCCGTCATAAAGCTGGATTAACCCCAAGTGGGCATGAAATGTCCGGGTCCGGACAAATTCCGTATCCAGCATCACAACGGGACACTGCAATGCTTTACGGCACACCGCTTCAAGCTCATCTGAGCTGGTAATCATTTGATAGTCCAAAATTACTCACTTTTATCATTCATTGTCAGGCATCCGACCATCCTTTGACAGCCAGTGACCGGAAACAAGCAAAAATGCCGACATCAATGTCGGCATTTCCCCGTACGTATCAATCATAGCTGACTAGGCTTGTTCCATATTCAACATCACCTGATTTTCATCTTTCAATGCACGGCGCAATATTTTACCGACATTGGTTTTCGGCAGCTCTTCCCGGAATTCTATCAGTTTGGGGATCTTATATCCGGTTAGATATTGGCGACAGTGAGCAATGATTTCTTCTTTTGTCAGCGATGTATCTTTCTTCACGACAAATAATTTCACCACTTCACCACTGACATCATGTGGCTGCCCGACGGCTGCGGCTTCCAGCACTTTATCATGCATGGAAACCACATCTTCAATTTCATTCGGATAGACATTAAAACCGGAGACCAGAATCATATCTTTTTTCCGATCAACAATATATAACATACCTTGATCATCCATCCGAACAATATCACCGGTCGATAACCAACCATCGTCGGTCAGCACTTCTCTGGTTGCATCTTCCCGTCGCCAGTACCCACACATCACCTGCGGTCCGCGAACCTGCAATTCACCGGTCTGATCAAACGCAACGACTTGACCATGTTCATCAACAATTCGCACATCCGTCGATGGTACCGGCAGGCCAATTGCGCCACTGTAATCACTCAAATCATAAGGGTTACCGGCCACCAAAGGCGAACATTCGGTTAAACCATACCCTTCAAGCAGATGTAAACCCGTCACTTTTTTCCACTCATTGGCAACCGCCCGCTGAACAGCCGTTCCGCCACCGACAGACAAATGTAACTGTGAAAAATCCATCTGACGGAATGAGTCATTGTGAACCAAGGCATTGAACAGCGTATTCACCCCGGTAATTGCCGTGACAGGGTAGCGTCGTAACTCTTTCACGAACCCTGGAATATCTCTCGGGTTGGTAATCAGCAGGTTCTGTCCGCCCAATTCAACAAATAGTAAACAGTTCACACTCAACGCAAACACATGATACAAAGGCAAGGCAGTCACTACCAACTCGCGCCCTTCTGTCAGCACCGGCCCATAAGCCGCTTTCGCCTGTAAGACGTTGGCAACCATGTTCCGGTGAGAAAGGATCGCGCCTTTGGCTATCCCTGTTGTCCCACCGGTGTACTGTAAAAAAGCCGTATCATCACCTTCAATCAGAGGCTTGACGTACTGCATATGACGACCACATTTCAATGCGGTACGCATCGAAACCGCATCGGGCAAATGGTAATGCGGCACCATTTTCTTGATATATTTGACGACAAAATCAACCACGGTGCCTTTAGCCCGCGGTAACATCTGCCCCAGGCTGGTCAAAATGACATGTTTCACCGCCGTCCGTTTCACGATTTTCTGCAAGGTTCCGGCAAAGTTCGAGACGATCACAATCGTGGTGACGCCCGCATCATTGAGCTGGTGTTCCAGCTCCCGGGGTGTATACAACGGGTTAACATTGACTGCCACCAAACCAGCCCGCAACACACCAAATAGTGCCACCGGATATTGCAGCAGATTCGGCATCATCAGAGCGACGCGATCACCTTTTTTAAGTTGTAGCTCGTTTTGTAAATAAGCGGCAAAAGCGCGACTACGCTCTTCCAGCTTGCGGAAGGTCATGACCGTTCCCATATTGACAAAAGCAGGCTGGTCAGCGTATTTCGTGACCGACCGTTCAAACATCTCAACCAGAGATGAATAAACATCTGGATTAATAGTTTCAGGCACATCATTTGGGTAACGTGCAAGCCATGGATGCTCCACAGGGATACTCCTCGTACTGGCAGGTCCGTGCCCTGCCTTATTATATTTTGTTAATTGTTTGTTAATTTTGTTAAAGTATAGACTCTAATTTAAGAAAATGGTGTTTCATCAATTTTCATTACAAACTGTGATATCAGCTGACCAATGTGCTCAGGATGCTCTAAGTGACAATGATGACCGCCCTTTACGTGCTGAATCTCAATTTGCTCTGGTAGCGAATCTGGGGAATATGATTTTAAAGATGGGTAACCTTGGTTCGCTAAAACAACTTGGCAAGGCGATTGAATCGCAGCCAGCACAGCTTCAGCATGAGCATCCGACATTCGGTATAACGACTGAGCAGATAATTTCGGATCCGCACGCCATACCCACTGCCCGTCTTGTACTTCGAGACCTCGCGCCACAATGGGTTCAATGAGCGCTTTCGGTAATTCCGAATGTGCTGCCCGCACTTGTAGAGCCACATCATAATGGTCATAGGCTCTGCGAAATTTGTGTCGAATACGGGTGCGGCTTTTTACACCATTACGTAACCGCTGCACACTCAGTTCTGCTCGTTCGGCCAAAGGTCCGAGACTCTCAATCAAAAAAAGCCCATCGACATATTCAGGAAAGGCGGCACTATAACAACTCGCAATCAATCCACCAAGCGAATGGCCAACTAAAACCTTTTTTTTCGCTGGTAATTTCATTAAAAATTGATGAATGTCATCGATATAGTCATGAAATGCATAAAAGTTGTCAGCCGACTTATGGCTTGACAGGCCGTGTCCCGGTAAATCAATCGCACAGAGATGAATCTGGGGAGAAATCTGATGCATGAGAACGTCCATCACGGACATAAAGCTGCCAGCATTATCCAGCCAGCCATGCAGGAAAACGACGGAACATGTTGCTGTTTGACGATTGTCAGTTTCAATCGCAGCAATGTTCTGTTCGAAAATAGAATAAGCGTGTTGTACGAGCATAGAAAATTATTTGACCTCAGGGATCACCTTACCGGTCTTCGAGCCGAAACTCTCCCGGCAGCGCCAGTGATCGCAATCACGTAGAAATGAGTCCGGTTCATGAATAACGATACGCTCCGTCACCCGCCATAGATGGTATGCGGATGCGGACAAGACAGGAAACTCTGCTCGGTATTCACCGACCTGACTTTTTTCTGGCGCGGTTGCGCTACCGAGCACCGTCAGTAAACGCCCTTTGGCATAAGTCACCGGATCAAGGAATCGATTGACATAAACAATAAATCGTCCATGCGGTTCCTGTCGAATATCGGGTTTACCATCAGAGCCGATCGGCAGGTTAACCATTTCCAGCCGAGTCCGTTGCGGCAAGTTCTTAATATCAGCAATCACGCCACCCAACCGCACGTAGGGTGCTTGAGTGCCTTGAAGTGCTGCAAATGTTTGATAATCTTGAATTACTGCCGCTCCGTCAGGTACAGATAACTCATTCGGCAGTGAAGCACAGGCGCTAAGCACCAGACAGGCAAAGGTTATCACCGTGCCTTTGATACGACGACTGAAATGATACCGAGCCATTATGTTTTTCCTCATCTTAAATATAAATATCGACACCCAGCAGCTGAGCAAGTTCCTCTCGCCGGGCTTGATTCATCACACCAAAATACTCTTCCAGAGCTTTCCGTGCCCGCCCCTCCGGTAAGTCATATTGCAGATTTTCCTGAAAACGCTCAGTCTCTTTCATCGCGCGCATCGAATGCGTGACAGCATTGGCAACGGGGGTCGGTTCATAAGTGCCAGAGGCTGCACCTGAAGAATCACCCTGCCGCTTTGCTTTTGCCGACTTCGATGACTTCCCCGTTCCCGGTATTCGCGAAGGTGGTAATCCCTGAATCGAAACCATAATGTTCCTCATCTCTCTTCGTGTATCGGTGGTGACGCATCACCGCCCGCTGGCTCATACTGACTTATCTGGCTCGCGAAATGCTGCTATCCACGACCCGGCATTTTTTTCCAGGCGACCTGATCACGTAAGTAAATCGGGCTGGCTTCTTCTGCCGGCACCGTTTTACCGTCCTCAAACGCAATTTTAGCTAAAAAGACAATATCTTCGGCATCGGGATAAAGCACATCCCCCGAAGCGACCTGAATTGGTAATTGGGAGAGAGCTTCGTGATAAGCCGCCCAGCCCGTTCCGGCACAGCACCATGTATGTGAGTCTGACTCAAGCTGTTGTGTCAGTGTCTGAGGCGGAATCACACATTCATCATCCACGACCTGCCAAGCGCCATTATCCTGACGGGCAAAACGCCCCCAGTACACTTCACTCATCCGCGCATCAATGGCGCTTGCCACATGCGCTGCACCGTGTAAACGGTAACTTCCTTGCGCCATTGCTTCCAACGTTGAAACCGGAACCGTCGGCAATCCGGCGCCAAACGCCAACCCCTGAGCAATCCCGATACAAATACGGACACCGGTAAAACTGCCGGGGCCTCGGCCAAATGCCAACGCATCTAAATCAGCCAGTTGAACGTTCGCTTCATGTAACACTTCATCGACCATCGGCAGAATTTTTTTCGCATGGTCCCGCGGTGCAATATCACGCCGGACAAAACATTGGTTATCAACCATCAAGGCAACAGAACAGTTTTCTGTTGAGGTATCAATTGCAAGAATTCTTGGACTCATTTAACTCTCTGTACTCACTTCATCACTTTCCGAGTGCGACGGCTCCGATATATCACGGAGAAATACTTGTATCTGTTCTAAATCACGGGTGCGCGGGATCGGGGGTAAACTTGCAAGAAACACGCCGCCATAATCTCGGGTGACCAACCGATTGTCACAAATGATCAGCGCACCTTTATCGCTTGCGTCGCGAATCAATCGCCCCACCCCTTGCTTTAGGGTTATCACTGCTTCCGGCAATTGAACCTGTTGGAATGGTTCTCCGCCTTGCAGACGACAGTCTTCAATTCTAGCTTTCAGTAATGGGTCATCCGGTGCAGTAAACGGCAATTTATCAATAATAACACAGCTCAGGGCATCGCCTCTAACATCAATCCCTTCCCAGAAAGCACCGGTTGCAACCAGCAAGGCATTCCCGAGCGCCATAAACTCAGACAGAGTTTTCTGTTTGCTGGTTTCACCCTGTAATAGTACCGGTAGTTCGAGACGTTGGCGAAATCGTTCGCCTAAATCCCGCATCATTTGATGTGAGGTACACAGGAAAAAACAGCGCCCTTGATTTTGCTCGATAACCGGCGTCAGCATGGTGACCAACTTATCGGCCATGCCCGGTGAATTCGGTTCGGGCAGATAACGCGGGACACACAGCCGCGCCTGTTTTTCATAATCAAACGGGCTCGGCAGAGAAAACTGTTGTTCAGGCATCAGCCCCAAACGATGGCTGAAATGGCTAAAATCATGATTCACCGCTAATGTTGCCGAAGTAAAAATCCACGTCCCCGGTTTCAGTTTGATCTGTTCTTGGAACTTATCCGCAACAGAGAGCGGTGTAATGTGCAAACCGAAATGACGGGGGGTAGTATCGAACCAATAAGAATATCCGGTAATTGAAACATCACAGACACGCTTCAGACGCGCCAAAATGGTATTGGCCCGCTCAAAAGCCGTATCAAGCAGTTGGCTTCTTCCCAAAACGAGTTTCAGGACATCTAATGCAAATTCAAGACTGTCAGTCAGACGTTCAAGCGCCTGATTCATTTTGGGCTGGCGAACGGCTTCGCGCCAGTTGCCCCGGTAACCGGGCTCGCCCAGAGCTATTCTGACATCCATCGCGGTTTGAACCAGCTTATCGCTGATTTTTTGCAACTGACGCATATCTTTCGCTTCGGTGCGATATCCAATTTCGATATCTTTCGCCAATTCCTGAATCTGGCGGCTGGTCAGCGACTGTCCGAAATACTGACTCGCGATATCCGGTAACTGATGGGCTTCATCAAAAATAAATACCTCAGCTTCCGGGATAAGCTCGCCAAACCCAGTTTCTTTAATCGCAAGATCAGCCAGAAACAAATGATGATTCACCACCACAATATCCGCATCCATTGCTTTTCGACGCGCTTTCGAGACAAAACAGTCCTGAAAGTCCGGGCAGTCTTTGCCCAGACAATTATCATTGGTCGAAGTAATGGTTGGAATAATCAGGCTATCTTCCGGTAACGTTTCGCATTCACCGAGGTCACCGGTTTTCGTCTCCGACGCCCAGCGACGGATCTGGAACAACTGTGCAAAATGCTGCGAATCCGTTTCATTGCCGTGACTCTCAATCATCTGTCGGTTGAGGCGTTCCAGACATAAATAATTCGCACGCCCTTTGAGTAAGGCAATCTGGCCGAAAAATTCGAGCGCTTTGACAATCAAGGGTAAATCACGATGGAATAACTGCTCTTGCAGGTTTTTCGAGCCAGTGCTGATGACCACTTTCTTACCGCTCATCAACGCCGGCACTAAATAGGCAAAAGTTTTCCCGGTTCCCGTTCCGGCTTCAACCACCAGTTGTGACTGATGACGGATAGCAGATTCAATCGCGTTGGCCATATCGAGTTGGGCCTGACGTGGCTGAAATCCGGGGATGGCTTTCCCCAAAGCACCATGAGCTGAAAAAGTTTGTTCGATCATCGCATAGAGGATTTAAAAATATAATGTGCGATTATGTCAGGTTTGATGAAGCAGCGCGAACCTTTCTCTTACGATTCACGCTGCAAAACGCGCGTTAAAGGGGTTACTTGCGGTTCAGATATCGTTGTAACCAAGACGCAGCTTCCAGTACGTTGGTCGGCTGCTCCAGCATCACTCTGGCAGCATCAGCAGGAGAAGCTTTACTTTCCCACATCGCATTCAGGACGATCTCATCGATTTCATGTGTTCCAATCAACTCGTGGACACGCTCAACATACAATTTACGAGCTAGCAATTCCTTATCCATAACCACCACCTTCATGAAAAATGTGATAAACAACGATTGTCCGAAATAAAGACCAACTAGATAAGCCGAGGAAAATTACTTTTGTTATTGGGTTGAAACTCTCCTGAGAATAGATTAATTATAGCCGCAGTATTGTGGGACTCATCACCGTTTTGGGTACTCTGAAATAGTTTTTCATTCAAAAAAAATCATCGGAAGTCATCATTGATGGAAAAGAAAACGCTCCTTACACATTGCACTGATAAACCAGGTCTGATCGCCAAAATTACCAATATCTGTTACAAGCATCAGTTGAATATTATTCATAATAATGAATATGTCGATAATACCAGCGGCCATTTCTTTATGCGCACCGAGCTGGAAGGCTATTTTAACGACGCAACGCTGAAAGCTGATTTAGATCAGGCGCTCCCCGAAGGGGCCAAATATCAATTGATCGGTTCTTCACGCAAGAAAATTGTCATTCTGGTCACCAAAGAAGCGCACTGCTTGGGTGATATTCTGATCAAAAGCTACGACGGCAGTCTCGATGTCGATATTGCAGCGGTCATCGGCAACTACGATAAATTACAAACGCTGACAGAACGATTTGATATCCCTTATCACTGTGTTTCTCATGAAAATCTCAATCGTCAGGAACACGAACAGAAAATGCTGGAAGTGGTCGAGCAGTATCAACCGGATTATATTGTGTTGGCAAAATATATGCGTGTTCTGACGCCGACCTTTGTTGAAAAATACCATCACCGTATTATCAATATTCACCACAGTTTCTTGCCGGCATTCATTGGGGCCAAGCCTTATCAGCAAGCCTATGAACGGGGCGTCAAAATCATCGGTGCGACGGCTCACCTCGTCACGGATGATCTCGATGAAGGACCGATCATCAAACAGGATGTCATTCCTGTCGATCATACGTTCAGCGCTCAGGATATGGCGCAAGCAGGACGTGATGTCGAAAAGAATGTCTTGAGCAAAGCACTGGCAAATGTGTTGAATGACAAGGTGTTTGTCTACGGCAATAAAACCGTCATCCTGTAAATACCAAGCCCATCATTCTCCCTAACGGGCTTTCGTTTGTTGGGGGGATTGATATCAACATGTCTGATCTGAAAGCACTGCCGCTGAACACCACCAAATCAATCGGATTGATTGACCGAACACTGCAATCAAACGATCCCATCACTGAATAGTTGTTCCTCCCTAGGTTATCACGTAGGATCATATCACCATACACCGTGTACCATCAGGTTTATCAACCCATGGTGCCTAATCAGCCACGATGTTAAAGCGATTATGAAAACAATACTAAAAGCTATCGGTATGATCTTTCGGTTCATCTGGAAAACGATCACCCTGTTCCGCCTTCTCGTCACGAACTTGTTGTTTCTGTTCACGATTGCCATTATTTATATCCTGTATACCCAATCAACACCAGAGGATACAAATATTCAGATTCATCAACCTTCGGCACTGGTTCTGAATTTATCCGGCCCGATTCGTGAACAAGCCACTTATGTTCAATCCGTTGATTCAATTGCCACCTCACTACTCGGTGACTCGCTGCCGAAAGAAAACATTCTGTTTGATATCGTCGATACGATTCGTCATGCCAAAGATGATGAACAGATTTCAGGACTGGTGCTCTCACTCGGCGAGATGTCTGAAACCAATCTGACGAAGTTACGTTATATCGCAAAAGCAATTAATGAGTTTAAAGCCAGTGGCAAACCGGTGTTTGCGGTCGGTAATATGTACACTCAAAGCCAGTATTACCTAGCCAGTTATGCTGACAAGATTTTAATGTCTCCCGACGGACTGGTGATGCTCAAAGGCTATAGTGCTTACGGTTTATATTACAAAAAACTACTGGACAAGCTTGATGTCACCACCCATATCTTCCGCGTCGGTACTTACAAGTCCGCGGTGGAACCGTTTATGCGTAATGATATGTCGGATGCGGCAAAAGCATCGAATAAGCGCTGGCTCCAGCAGCTTTGGGATGCCTATCTGACCGACGTTGCAGCCAACAGAAATATCACGCCAGAAAAGTTACGCTTATCGATGGATGATTTTCTGACGCAACTGAAGCGTGTTCACGGTGATATTGCCAAACTGTCCCTCGATCTCGGGCTGGTTGATGAACTGATATCCCGGCCACAAATGCGTGCGGAGCTGACCGATACGTTTGGTAGCGATGGTCAAGATGGTTATCGTTCGATTGGTTACTACGACTACCTCAACGCTATCGACTCGCAGTTGAAACCAACCCTGACTGCGAAAAACGAAATCGCTGTGATTGTTGCTTCAGGCACCATCATGGATGGCAATCAACCTCGCGGTGAAGCCATTGGCTCAGAGAATATGAGCGTCCTGCTGAGAGAAGCACGCAATGATCCACATATTAAAGCGGTTGTGTTACGGGTTGACAGCCCGGGAGGTAGCGCCTCCGCTTCTGAAGTCATCCGTAGCGAAATTGATGCGCTGAAAGCCTCAGGCAAACCGGTTGTCGTCTCGATGTCCAGCCTCGCGGCCTCAGGGGGATACTGGCTATCAACCAGCGCTGACCAAATTGTGGCACAACCCACGACGCTTACCGGTTCGATTGGCATATTCAGTGTGCTGACTACCTTTGAGCACAGTCTGGATCGTATCGGTGTGTCTACCGACGGTGTGGGAACAACACCATTTTCCGGTCAGGGTATCACCACCGGGCTGTCTGACGGCACCAAACAGGCATTGCAGTTAACCATCGAGCACGGATACCAGCGCTTCATTTCGTTGGTTGCAGAACATCGTCATCTGTCGTTGCAAGACGTCGATAAAGTCGCACAAGGCCATGTCTGGACAGGCCAGGATGCGCTCAAGTTCGGTTTAGTTGATAAAATGGGTGATTTTGATGATGCTGTTGCTCTGGCTGCCAAGCTTGCCAAAGTGGATGATTATCAACTCGATTGGCTGGAAGAACCAATTTCAACCATGCAGAAATTACTGATTGGACTCTTTTCGGAAGCCCGGGTATCGCTGGGGTTGGATGTCACAACACTCCTCCCTGAGAGTCTGCGTTCCACAACCGAGAAAATGCTCAGTGATGCAACACTACTCAACCAGTTGAATGACCCCAAAGGACAGTATGCATTCTGTCTCAATTGCGAGGTCGAATAAAATATTAAACGTGATCAAGGGCGACACCGTCGCCCTTTTTATTACGTATGATTTCGCTATAATCGCACTCCCTGAACTTGATAGAAGAGTAAATTTCAGTCATGGCAAGAAAACATATCTATATTGCCTACACGGGCGGCACGATTGGTATGCAAAAATCATCACACGGTTATGTTCCGGTGGCTGGTTTTATGGAAAAGCAACTCGCGAGTATGCCCGAGTTTCATCGTCCGGAAATGCCTGAATACACCATTCACGAATACGATCCGCTGATCGATTCATCAGATATGACACCGGAAGACTGGCAACTCATCGCTGATGATATCCGCAACAACTACGAGCAATATGACGGCTTCGTCATTCTCCATGGTACGGACACGATGGCTTATACCGCTTCAGCGCTGTCATTCATGCTAGAAAATCTGGGTAAACCGGTCATTGTCACTGGCTCACAGATTCCACTGGCCGAACTACGTTCTGATGGACAAGCCAACTTGCTCAACGCGCTGCACATTGCTGCAAACTATCCCATCAATGAAGTCACGCTGTTTTTCAACAACCAGCTGATGAGAGGAAACCGCAGCACGAAATCACACGCAGACGGCTTCAACGCATTTACGTCACCGAACCTACCGGCACTTCTGGAAGCAGGTATCAATATCTCGGTGAGTAGCCATGTGACCGTCGGCAAGCAGCCAAATGGCCCCTTTCAAGTCAGTGATATTACGCCACAACCCATTGGGGTGATTACCATGTATCCGGGCATCTCCCATGAAGTGATCCGCAATACATTACTGCAACCCGTCAACGCCATGATTCTTCTGACTTTCGGTGTCGGCAATGCACCACAGAATCCAAAGTTGCTCGCACAACTCAAATCGGCTTCAGAACGAGGGGTTATTGTGGTTAACCTGACTCAATGCCTTGCCGGGAAAGTCAATATGGGCGGATACGCAACCGGAAGTGCACTGGCAGAAGCGGGAGTCATCAGCGGGTTCGACATGACACCGGAGGCGGCGCTGGCAAAGCTGCATTATCTTTTGAGTAAAGGGCTTGACTATGAAACCGTCAAATCAGAGATGCAAAAAGTCCTGCGGGGAGAAATGAGCCTGTAAAATAGCGTGCTTTGTCACAACAAACCAATTTTACGGGTAATATCAAATCAAGGCAGTATCCTCAATCATCAATAACGCACTCCCGGCCGACACTGGGAGTGCTATTTCAGCACTCACTTCAATTCATGAGCACATCTATCACTCGGCTTGATTGGGATTGACCCGCAAAATATCTGCTTCAGCCTGCTCCGCTTGAAACTGTTTTTTCAACTCAGATTTAGACTTGAAACAGATTTCTCCGCCTGCGGCGACTGTCATATGTTCCGGCTGTGCATTATGCTTAGATTGGTACAACATCACAGCTTGAATACATGAGTCTCGCTGTTGTGCAGAAAGTGTCGTACCTTCAGGCCACTTACCTGTTTCAACAGCATAAAGTAAACGCTGGTAGGCCTCAGGTGTAATCGCATCAATGAGTTGTTGAGTATCCATTGCATATCCCGGATGGTTGGTTGTACAAACAATTCAACATAATGAAGTTTCAACCGCTAACGTCAAGGTATGTCGTATAAATAATTGTATATGATCACAGGCTATCATTATATGCAACAACCTATGAAGTACATTAGTCTTGCTATCACTGTCCTCCTGTTGAACGGTTGTTTTGAAAATACGCGAAACACGGACAAACTCTGTCAGGATCACCCTGAGCTCCGCTGTGAAGAACTGAACACGAATGACGGGCAATGCCGTATCACCAGAACCAACCTCATCTGGCATCGTCTCGAAGTTAACAGAAACCCGACTGACCTCAATAAAATCACTGAGTACCAGCTCACACAGAAATATCGAAAATGTCTGAGCGTTGCCGCTCAGATTCAACCGATTGATCAAGCCAAACTCAAGGAAAGACGCTTCAATGCATTACTCAATTCCGGGAAGAATATGGAACGCCTAGAAAAAGAGCTGATGCAATTCAATACGCCCTCTTCACTTTATTTTTTATGGAGTCAGATGGGTAATACACAAGCTCGCCGGCAATTTTTACAGTTGGAAGGCAAACCAGAAATGGAGACAGCAGCCCTTCAATACGCACTGGCGACGTTCTACATCGACAGAGACAGAGAAAAAACCATCAAACTCCTCAATCATGCACTGGAACTCTCTGATCCAAATTCACTCAATATCAGCATTTTTGAATCCTTAGCCAGTTTGAATCAACTACTCCACCATCAAGAAGCCTCTTACATTTGGGCAATGGTCGGTAAACACTTTGGCGTACCTATCACATCCCCCCAAAATATACAGCTGCTGTACGGCTTCAGTGAGGAAAAATTCAGCGCATTAGATCATGTCGCAGACATGATTATTGATGCTGTAAAAAATCAAGAGTATCACCCATCTATGATGCCTGAGTTTAAAAAATAGCCATTCTGTACAAATCATACGAAAATGATCAAAAATTCTCACTCCTGATCGTTTTTGTTGAAAATTAACGACACCGAATTGACACAATAACGTTCACCCGTCGTTTGCGGGCCATCATCGAAAACATGGCCGAGATGGCTATTACAAGCAGCACAGCGGATTTCAATCCGACTCATCCCATGACTCTCATCTTGTAAATATCGAACGGCATTGGTACTGATCGGAGCATCAAAACTTGGCCAACCACATCCGGAATCATACTTACTCGCAGAAGAAAACAACGGGGTCTGACAACAAGTACAGGCATAAATGCCGGTCTCTTTATTATGCAGTAGCTTCCCAGAGAATGGCATCTCGGTGCCCTGCTGGCGACAAACACGAAATTGCTCATCTGTAAGTGCTTGACGCCATTCAAATTCTGATTTTTTAACCTGCTTCATATCCTCACAACTCATCTTAGGGACTTTACTTTTACGCACCCGATTTTATCATGTTTTTTTCATGAAAAACTTGCACATTCGCGGTGTTGTAGCACATACTTCAACACCTTAACATCATTCGTTGAGATTTTTTAGAGTACCATGGATGCTTCGGTATTCTAGGTCAACTGGTGACTGACAGAGATCAGATTGTAGAATAAATGTAACCGTGAGAAAGAAAGGTTCACTTTTTTGATTTTAAACAACTAAAGTAGGATTATCGGTTGCACAGACGAGTCGGTTTCTGTAATTTTACTACCAGTATCTTTCATCACAAAATTAAGTTGTGGAGCAACTACAATGACTATCAAAGTAGGTATTAACGGTTTTGGCCGTATCGGCCGTTTTGTTTTCCGTGCAGCACAAGAGCGTAACGACATCGAAGTTGTTGGTATTAACGACCTGATCGACGTAGATTACATGGCATACATGTTAAAATACGATTCAACTCACGGTCGTTTCAACGGAACAGTAGAAGTTGAAGGCGGTAACCTGATCGTTAACGGTAAGACTGTACGTGTTACAGCAGAGCGTAACCCAGAAGATCTGAAATGGGATGCAATCGGTGTTGACGTTGTTGCTGAAGCAACCGGCATCTTCCTGACTGACGAAACAGCACGTAAGCACATCACTGCTGGTGCGAAAAAAGTTGTTTTGACTGGTCCTTCTAAAGACGCGACACCAATGTTCGTTAATGGTGTTAACTTCGACACTTACGCTGGTCAAGATATCGTTTCTAACGCATCTTGTACAACAAACTGCCTGGCACCTATCGCTAAAGTACTGAACGACAAATTCGGTATCGAATCAGGTCTGATGACAACAGTTCACGCAACAACTGCAACTCAAAAAACTGTTGACGGCCCTTCTGCAAAAGACTGGCGTGGTGGCCGTGGTGCTTCTCAAAACATCATCCCATCATCAACTGGTGCAGCAAAAGCAGTTGGCGTTGTACTTCCTGAAGTCAACGGCAAACTGACTGGTATGGCTTTCCGCGTACCAACAGCAAACGTTTCTGTTGTTGACCTGACAGTTAACCTTGTGAACGGTGCTTCTTACGCAGATATCTGTAAAGCAATGAAAGAAGCGTCTGAAGGCGAACTGAAAGGCGTACTAGGCTACACTGAAGATGCCGTTGTATCTCAAGACTTCATCGGTGAAACTTGTACTTCAGTATTCGATGCAAAAGCTGGTATCGCACTGACTGACAAATTCGTTAAAGTTGTATCTTGGTACGACAACGAAATCGGTTACTCAAACAAAGTTCTTGATCTGATTGCTCACATCTCTAAGTAATTCAGATTCAATTTGAACTTGTTCAAAAGGCGGCTTTCAGCCGCCTTTTATATTTTCACTCCGAATGACACCAAAATACGAGGATGAAAAAATGGACTTACATGCTTTACCCACCCTAACCAATCTTTCCGACTGTGTCTCGATCGTAGAACAAGAGAACACGAAAATCGTGCGTGTCATACACGAGAAAGCAACTGCTGGCATTGCTTTATACGGTGGACATGTAATTTCCTTTCAACCAAGTGGCAAAGCCGATTTAATCTGGATGAGTAACAGTGCTAAATTTGATGGCACAACCCCTTTGCGTGGTGGTATCCCCGTTTGCTGGCCTTGGTTTGCCCGAATCGGCTCACCGTCTCATGGTTTTGCCCGTACCCAACAGTGGACACTGGTTGAACACCGGGAGAGTGAAGCAGGTGTCATCGTGACTCTCGGCCTGACGGCCAATCCTGAAACACTGTCAATCTGGCCATATCAATTTAGCCTCAAGTTACACGTAGCCATTAGCGATACGCTCGAAGTTACGCTGGAAATAACCAACGAAGACGACAGAGCTTGGCACTTCTCCGGCGCATTACATACATATTTGAATGTCGGAGATATCCGGCAGACCACAACAACGGGAATGGGCAACGAATATATTGATAGCCTGCAAAATAATCAGCTGTGTCAGGGCGATGACGAATTACAGCTGACTGACACCATTGACCGTATTTACACCAAGCCGGAACCACAGATTCACTTGCATGACCCGGTACTGAAACGGACGATTCAAGTTGAAAATACAGGCCACAATTGTGCCGTTCTATGGAACCCCTGGTCACAGGGCGCTCAGTCAATGGCAGATATGAACGACGAAGGCTATCAAACCATGCTGTGTATTGAATCCACCGTTCATGCCCCCTGCATTTCTACCGGGATTACGTTACAACCGGGCGAACAGTATCAGTTGAAAACACACCTTTCAGCAACGGATTAACCCACCGGTCATGAGCGCTTGTCTCTTGACATGACGATCAGCCTGACAAGCGCTTTTTATTTGCAGAAGAACCCGATACACTGCCCGCCTCCAATCGATACGAAATACAAGGCTGATTATGTCTTATCAATGTCCATTGTGTGACGCCCCACTTCAGCAAGAGTCAGGTACATTCCGTTGTATGAACCGCCATCAGTTTGATATTGCCAAAGAAGGATATGTCAATCTGATGCCCGTTCAGCATAAACGTTCCAAAGATCCCGGTGACAACAAAGCGATGATGCAAGCCAGACGTCATTTTCTGGAACAAGGTTACTATACTGCCATGCGTGACAGAGCCGCCCAGCTTTGCGCACAATTCATATCACAGCCCGCGGCATTACTGTTGGATATTGGCTGTGGCGAAGGCTATTACACCACGCATGTCGCCGAAACCCTACACACGGACAACCCCGATTTGACAGTCTACGGTCTGGATATCTCCAAACCCGCGATTCGCTATGCGGCTAAACGCTACCCCAATTGCCAGTTTTGCATTGCATCAAGTCATCGGCTCCCTTTTGCCGCACAAAGTATCGATGCAATTTTACGCATCTACGCACCATGCAAATCAGAAGAGCTACAACGTTGCCTGAAAGCCGACGGCATTGTGGTGACCGTCACGCCAGCAGCACGTCACCTATATCAGTTAAAGGCCCTGATTTATCAAGAGGTCCGATTGCATGATCCACAGGCAGAATCGATTGAAGGATTTGTCCCGGTACATGAAGAACAGTTACATTACCCGATGCAAATGAGTGGCACAGATGCATTCAACTTACTCCAAATGACACCTCTTGCCTGGCGTGCCAGTGACATGGTCAAAACCACATTACAACAGCAAGAGACCTTTCACTGTGAGGCAGACTTTACGCTACGGGTTTATCGAAAAATATAAATACCACACCAATTCGGGCATATTTTTTGCTGTCTTATTTGCAGGAAAAACTTTGAGAAAAAATGACTCAAGTTTTTCCTTCAACCTCCGTTAACATATAAGGAGATGGGCAGGAGAATGTTATGGACCCAGTAAAAGCAACAGGATCTACAACTTTGTATTCACCTCAGTCGGTTAAAGCAAAACAAATTGCACCGGCAGCTCAGAGTACGCCAAATAAAACCAATGAATCGACAAAAGTTGAGCAGAACAAAGTCATTTTATCCGACGAAGGGAAAGCTTTACTTGCTGCTCTGAAAGAAATCGATAAAGAAAACAAAGCGAATGAAGACAAAAGTGTAGGTGATAAAGTCGAATCATTTACTTATGGTGCTCTGGGAATGGAACATCCTAAAAAATTAGAAGAGGAAGACGACGGTTCATACTCTGCGGGGCAATATCTTTCCGCAGCGGCAACAGTTGGCAGTATTCTGTTAGCAATCGTTTAATCAACCATCACGTCTGATCCGCTAAAACTTCTTTCTTTTTCTTTTCTTCCGTCCCTTCAGATGATCCGTCTCTGAAGGGATATTTTTATCACATCTGCCATTTTCTCAGGGGCATCGAGCACCCCTTCGTCTTCAATTCACGCCATGTTCACGAAAACATTCAACGTATTGTTTATCTTCTTTCTGAATATGTAACGTTAACCAATCTTCAAGGAATGCCATCAGCTCCTTGCCAATGTTCTCGCCATTTTCGACACGTTTCTGGAAATCAAGCACCTGCTCGACTAATCGGTGATGAGCCCCGACGTGCTTATGCTCATTCACATAGCCGAATTGTTCAAACAGCGTTTCCTCATACTGAAAGTGGTTTGCTGTATAGTCAATCAAGCCTTGTACAACCCGTTTAACCGAAGGCAGTCCATAACCGTTATTCAATAAATGATTCAACTCATTAATCAGGTGGACTAAAGTCTGATGCTGACGATTAATTTCCTTAATATTTAAATCAAGCGATGGCCCCCACTCGATTAACTTATTCCTTTGTTTGTCTTCAGTTTCCAACTGGCGACTGTCAATAGCAAAGCGATGTAAGAGCGAGTTGATTTCACCGGATATATTTTGCACCGTGACACTCGCCATTAATGTTGCTTGTGTCGCTCTGACATTCTCTTTTGCCACGACAGAAATTTCCGACAAACAGTGTTCTAAGTCAACCGTTGCATTGACCTGCTCATCCAGAGACGTCGTGATTTGACTACTTTGCCCTTTAATATCTGCGATCTTCTCTAACAACTGCGAGAAAGACTGGCTGGTCTGCTCGACAACCCCCATGGACTCATGCATACATTCACTGTTTTTCTGCATCCCTTCAACCACGGTATTAATACTTGTACGTAATGCCTCAATCCGCACATGAATATCATTGGTTGCTGTTTGCGTTCGTGTCGCGAGGGTTCGAACTTCATCAGCAACAACGGCAAAGCCACGTCCTTGCTCCCCGGCTCGGGCGGCTTCTATCGCAGCATTCAATGCCAGTAAATTGGTCTGCTCCGCAATCTCACTAATGGTGCTGATCACCTGCCCAATACTGACACTCTCCGATTCCAGCGTACTAATGTGCTGATGCGATGTTTCAATCTGCTCACTCGCTGTATGTAACGCATGTTCCAGTTGTGCCATCCCGCGACAGCCTTCATCAGCCTGCATTTTCGCTTCATTGGCATAACCAGACGAAATTTCGGTAAAGTGAGCAACTTGTCGGGTCGTCTCAACCAGATGCCCGACAATTTTTGCCGCCTGTTCAATATCATTCCTTTGCTGTAAAGCACCGGTTTTCGACACTTGTGAATCTTTTTTTACCGATTCAGACACATGAAGCAATGCTGCAGATGTCGCCCCCAATGCCCCAACCGTTCTCGACACATCTTCACCAATTCGATTGAAAGAACGATACAACGGATGGGCACCTTCGCGCTCAGTTTTGATTCTGACCCGCAAATCACCTTCAGACAGTTCAATCGCAGCACTCTGGGTTATCGTCAGTAAACGATGAAATGATCGTAACGTCAGAAACACAACGACACTGAACAGGATTTGTCCTCCGGTCCACCACCAAAGTTGCTGTGAAATAAAATAGGCCAAAAAAGGTAATTGCAGAATAAATAGGATGAAATTCCATTGTTGCGCGCTCAACTGACTTAATTTCTTTATATTGTTATAATTCATAAAAAACTCTCAAGGGCTAACACTTTGATTATTATATTGATTTTTAATTTCCCCAAGTGACTGTACGATACGGCTCAGAAAGCGATTTGAGGACATTCTGAACCCAGTACCTTAAGGTCGCCTGAGCAGACTTCGTACAATTCATTAACAAAACCATAGAAAAAGATTGATAAGTTTCCAGAAAATGTAACAAAAAGAAAGGAAAAGCATTCGAAAATTTGATCACGTAACGATAATCATAAAAATACAGTGAGCCACTTCATTCATTCTTGAATTTAAATAATAAAATAATCAATATTCTTAAAGGGTTACAGAATAGAGTCTCACCTAACACCTCTCGTGCTTGTTCCGCTCACCACACGGTTTGATCAATCCAACAAATTCAGAGGGCAAGGACGAGATAGTAAGAAAGCTTCACAGCGCTCAACCGGCTCAGGACGACAAAAGTAATACCCTTGAATTTCATCACATTGATGCTGATGCAAGAAAGCCAACTGCCGATCATCTTCAACCCCCTCGGCGATGACATTCAGTCCTAAGTTATGGCCTAACGCAATCACCGCTTGTGCAATGCTGCATCCTTCAGGGTTGTCAGGCAGATCCGAGACAAAAGCACGATCAATCTTCAAGCGATGAACCGGAAAATTTTTCAAGGCACTCAGGCTGGAGTAACCCGTCCCAAAATCGTCAATCGAAAGCTGAACGCCCATGCGGTTGATTTTTTCCATGATTTCAACGGCTTCTTGCGGGTTTTGCATCACCACACTTTCAGTTATTTCCAGTTCCAGATAACGGGCTTCTAACCCACTCATTTCTAACGCGGCAGCCACGCGATCCGGTAGATCTTGCTCATGGAATTGACGCGCTGAAACATTCACTGCCACGCAGAGCCCCTCAATACCGGCATCCTGCCAAGCTTTATTCTGTTTACATGCGGTCTGCAACACCCAATCCCCGATCGGAACAATCAGCCCTGTCGTTTCAGCCAACTCGATAAAACGCATCGGCGGCACCATCCCGAATTCAGGGTGCTGCCAGCGCAATAGCGCTTCAACCCCAACGATCCGCTGCGTATGAAAACAATATTGGGGCTGATAGTGCAGAATGAATTCTTGATTATCCAATGCATGGCGAAGGTTTTCCTGAAGCACCATACGTTCCTGAAGCTTATGTCCCATATCAAGGCTATAATGCTGAAAATGATTCCGTCCCTGTTCTTTGACATGATACATGGCAACATCGGCATTTCTTAACAGGGCTTCCGCAGTCTCACCATCATCAGGATAATTAGCAAACCCGATACTACCGGTCATGCGGATTTCGTGATCGGCAATGTCTATGGGTTGGGCAATCGCCTCTTTAATCCGATTGAGGATCAGTTCAATCGGGTTGGCGTTATACAAAATCAAAACAAATTCATCGCCCCCCAAACGAGCCAATGTATCCGTTTTCCTGATACAGGCCACCATACGCTTGGCAATGATTTGTAATAACGCATCACCGCAACTGTGACCTAAACTGTCATTAATCATTTTGAAATGGTCCAAATCGATCAAAACAACCGAGACATTCCGGTCATAGCGCTGTGCCCACAACAGCCCTTGATTTAAACGGTCACCTAATAATGTTCGATTCGGTAATTCCGTCAATGTATCGTGATGCGCCAGATATTGAATCCGCTCTTCGTTATATTGCCGCTCAATTGCGATACCCGCAATCCGTGTCACCATATCAACAAACGTCATATCTATCTGACTCATATAATATTTTTCAATAAAATAAAGTGTCAGCGTGCCCAAAATATCTCCCTGAGAGGTGACCATCGGTATGGTATAACAGGCCTGAATCCCAAACTGATTCAGTAACGAGCCATAGGCTTCCCATCCGGGAGTCGGTTCCAGCGTATCCTCGCACCAAACGGCGTGTTCACGCATCACAGATTCGCTATTCGGGCTGGATGATTCAGTCACAAGTTCGCCTGCGGGAAATAATGTTTCATACTGCTCGGCAAACATATCCGGCAGTCCCGGCACGGTACGTAACGTTAATCGATCGTGTTTTTTCAAAAATATCGCACCCAACGTCGCTACCTGATGCGCTTCAATCAACTGAATCAAACGGTTAAGAATATCATCCAGTGCCGAACCGGTGACCATCATTTCAAACAGTTGCCCTTGGCCAATGCGCAATGCCTCCGTCCGTTTGCGCTGATCAATATCATGAATGACTAGAATTTCCCCCTTGGAGAGATCGTCCCGATCAATCGCGGTCAGGATTGTTTCTCCCCAGAAACATCGGCCATCGCGACACTGATAGCGGATATCCAAAACATACTCACCTTGCTGAACGAGTGACTGATGCGCGGCTTGATGAATGTAATCATCATGATATTCAGCCGAATAAAGCGATTCGAGTGGCAGATCACTCAAAGCATCAATTTCCTGATCAAACAGGAGCGCAAATTTTTGATTACATCTGACAATCCGTCGCTGCTGTAAGAATGCAATTCCTACCCCGGAATATTCCAGTAAGCGTTGCTGTTCTTGTAAGATTTGATTCAGTGCCTCTTCCGCTTGTTGGCGAACTTGGCTTTCTTCCACCAATTGCTGGTTTTTTTCAGTTAACCGCTGCTGCATATCACACAAAGACAAGTGAAGCTTAACCCGAGACACAACTTCTTCGATCTGAAAAGGCTTGGTAATGTAATCCACGCCACCGACCTCAAACCCCGCCACTTTGTCCGTCACATCACTCGAAGCCGTCATAAAAATCACCGGGATATGCCGCGTTTTGTCATTCTGTTTCAACAGCGTACAGACTTCAAAACCATTCATCCCCGGCATCATCACATCCAGTAAGATCAAACCCGGCACCACATAATCAGCCCGCTGTAATCCTTCTTCTCCGTCTTCCGCTATCAAAACCTGAAAATGCCGACCATCAAGTTCATCCACCAATACGCCCAAGTTGGTAGGGGTATCATCGATGATCAAGATAACTTGGTCTTGCTGTTTCAATGTCGAACTCTCTCCGATACTCATATAGCAGGTTTCCTTTCCAACAACTCATTGACCAATAACAATATCGCCCGAGATTGGAGCGACTTCGCCATATCAATCAAATGCGTAGCAAAAGCATGATAGCAAGTGTCTTCAGCCTGCAAATTCTCAGCCCAATCGCGGATATGACGCATATTGCCGATCAGTGCCAAATGATGAAGTTCCTCCAACTGTGTTCTTGATGGCACGACCCATTCTGAAGTATCGGACACCTTTGACGATGCTTCCAATTCTGATGTTTGTTCATCAATGACCCATGTGAGGTCCAACTGCTCACCGATCTGACTCAGTAGCCGATGTCTATCAATCGGTTTGCTCACAAAACCACTGGCCCCGGCCTCTTTTCCCTGAGTGAACTCAGCCTGTGACGCGCTGGCAGAAACAATCAAGATCGGTAGCGCCGCCAGCTCTGGAATGAGTCGAATACGCCGCGTCGCTTCCAGCCCGTCCATCACCGGCATCACAATATCCATCAAAATCAAATCCGGGCGCTTCGCAGTTGCTTGCTCAATCCCCTCCTGCCCCTCGGTGGCTTCACAGGTTTCAAATCCAATGTCAGTCAATAAATCAACCAGTAACATGCGATTCTCCAGCACATCATCAACAATCAGAATGTGCTTCCGGCTGCCCTCATAACCAATAATATGTCCTTGACCGGAATGAACGTCCTGCTCGCGCTTCTCCGTCACCACAGGCAAATCCAGCGTAAAGAAAAACAGACTCCCCACCCCGGCTTGGCTTTTGACTTGAATCTCTCCGCCCATCTGCTTGACCAGTTGTTGACTAATCGCAAGGCCAAGCCCCGTCCCGATGATCCGGCATTTTTTATCACCAACCCGTTCAAAAGGACGAAAAATAACGTCCTGCATCTCGGGATCAATCCCAATCCCACTATCTTCGACCGAGAAAGTCACCCGAACAGATGCTTCCATATCAATGGGTTCAGCAATCACGTTGAGGTAGATATGTCCTGTGTCGGTATACTTCACGGCATTACCTAACAAATTCAACAATACCTGCCGCAGACGTTTTTCATCCAGAAAAACCCAAGGCAGCGTTTGAGGCATCACCTGAAGTTTGAGCGTTAAACCTTTCTCCGCAGCTTTAATCTGAATAATTTCAAGTACACTCTGAAAACACCGCGATAGATCAATGGCCTCCGGTGTCATGTCCATCCGCCCGGCTTCAATCTTCGACAAGTCCAACAGGTCATTAATCAAGGTCAGTAAATGATGACCACTCTGGATAATGGTATTCAGTCCGTCTTTTTGCTGTTCGTTTAATTCAGGTGCCCGGTGAATCAATTGCGCATAACCGAGAATGGCATTTAAAGGGGTTCTCAGTTCATGGCTCATATTCGCCAGAAAAACGGATTTAGAATGGGTGGCAGCTTCGGCCTGAATACGCGCGCGATCCAGTTCACGCGCTTGGGCTTCCAACTGCTCGGTTTTATGCTGTAAGTCTTCCGTCCGTTCAACAACCCGCTGCTCCAGTTGTGCCATGATTTTCTGTCGTTCCGATTCTGCTTCCGCTTCCATTGCCCGGACTTTCACCGCATTTTCCTGAAAGACTTTCACGGCACGAGACATGGTGCCAACTTCATCCTGACGCTTCACTCCCGTAATATTGACGTCAAGCTCACCCGCCGCTAACTGACGCATCACTGCGGCCAGCGAGATAATCGGGCGGGCGATCAAACGTGACGTTGACCAAGCAATAAACAGCGCTGTCAATGCCGTGATGCCACCAACAATCGTCCCCGATAGCTCACTCCATGCATTATGCTTATCCGCTGCAACTTGCTGCTCTTTGGCAAATTGAGAAACCAGTGATGATGCCCGATCTGCTTCTTCACGAACTTTCATGTGAACCCGGGACAACGCATAACTAGCCTGTCGAAACCGCATGAACGCATCCCGATAGCCATCAATCAACGCATTAACGGTCACCGCTGCGTTCAAGGATGACCCCGAAATATTCGCCGAGGGTAAAATACGCGAGTAATGACTCAATTGATCCAATGTTTCATGAACGAGTGCCGCTTCGTCATCTGTCGAACGCAGCAGAAAAGTTAATGTTTTGGCTTCCAAATAGGCCACCCGCTCCGCGAACCGTCTGGAAACATTGACTGAGTTTTGCAGTAATCCCAGCTCAGTTCTGAGGTGATCCATCATCTGATTCAGCTCACCTTCTCGTGCAGAGACGCGACTCTCAAGCCGATTGATAAGTTGTTCAATGGTTTGAAGATGAACCAACATTTGTGCATAAACAACCTGACGCTCTGATGGGGTATCCTTCAGTGCCTGAATATCTTGGCGGGTGAGGATAAATGCCTGTTCCAGTTGTTCGATCGCACTTAACCACCCCGCTTGCACACCGTTTTCTTTGAGCATATTGACGACCGGAAACATCGCTTGCAAAGCCCGCCTGATGTCGCTGAGCGACTGATCAATATCCCCATCCGTATTCGGCAACAACACCGATGACATTTTATGCAGTCCCCCACGAAGGCTCTGGATAATCTGATGAACTTGAAACATCCTATCTGTCCCGGCATCCTGCAAACTCATCCGTTGTTCAAGCTGCTCCCGTTGTTGCATCAGATGAGTCTCAATCGCAGTTGCGACGTTTTGCAATTGCGTCTGCTGACGCGTCATATTACTGGTTTCGGTATTCATCATGTCAGTCGCTAATCCTAAGATATCGACCGTATTGGAGAAGTAGCGCATTCGTCTTTTCAGTGCAGAGACTTCTTCTGCATGAACACTATCCAATTCACTCAAATCCAGATGAGCGAGCGTTTTAACATTCTCTTCGATAATCGTTTTAACTTCGTTCAGGCGGTCGGGATCATGGGAAGAGATAAAGAGTTCAACCCGTTCAGCAGCATCATTGACGGAAACCATCACCGCCGAAGCGTAACTGATCATTTCCACTGACTTTTTCAACTGAGTCAAACTATAGAAGTGAACCGCCGAAACCCCGATATTGAGAAAGACCAACAAAATCACCGATACGGTAATCTTGGTGGTAATTGACCAGTGCTCAAATGACCTGATTTTCAGCATAAAATCACATCCACATGCTTACTGATGCAATGAAGCATCAATCATTTTCACTACATCTTGCCGAGAATATGGCGGGTTTGCCGCACCACCGACTGGCATTTTCTCAAGCCATGCATCCAGCTCGTCACTATGAATCGTCACTAAAGGGACCTTGACGACCTTCGGCACTTCTTTTCCGGCTAAAATTTGCTGCGCCACCCAAAAACCGACCTGTGAGATACTGGGACTCGCTGAAATGGAGAATGTCTCATAACCATGTTTATCCCGCTCTTGCTGCCAGAATGCCAATTCATCCTGGCGGTTGCCCATCACAATAATCGGTAAAGGCCGGCCAGCCTCTTTAAAAGCCATCGCGGCCCCATAACCATCTCCGCCCTGATCCACCACTGCGTCGATTTCCGGTAATGTCGGTAGTGCTAATGCCACTTCTTTTTTCGCCACTGAATTGGTCCATTGACCATAAACGGTATGCACGATTTTCAGGTCCGGATACTGTTGCGCGGCTTTATGCAGCCCGGCACTGATATCATCATCGGTCGCATCTCCGGCAATACCCCGAATTTCCAATAAATTACCTTTTCCTTGCAGCCGTTCGGCCACATACTCGATCTCTGCTCGCCCCATCTCATCCCAGTCGTAGTTAACCTCATAAACACAAGGGTCATTGACTTTACTGGCAAGAATCACGACCACAACACCGGCCTGACAGGCATCATGAACCAAACCCCTTAATGCGGTATCTGAACCCGCCAGAATCACGATGGCATCATAACCTTCCATGATCATATTCTGGATTTGCTGCGCCTGCTCTGCGACTGAGTTATTTGCACTGATCACCGGTGCATCTTTGATCAGTCGCTTTTGCTGTGCCTTAGATGCAACTTCTTTCCAGTTCTGCACCATGACTTTACGAAAATCACTGCCTGCATAAGAGTTACTCAAGATAATCCTTTTGCTACCGGTATCACTGTGCACAATGCCATCGGCCTGAATCACCGGTACATAGCAAAGCAAGAACAATGGACAAATCATTGCAAGCAAGCCTTGAGATCGTCTCAACCAACGTCGGCTCAGAGAGAAGGGATTCGAAAACATGGACTTTATCTCCTTGATCAAGGGAACTCAGATTTCAGGGAGAAAAAAGTCATGCACTTCGCGGGTCAGTATTCAACGGCGCAACCACTGAATATACATCGGAGCAACCACTCATCATCAAGCTGAAACGAAATGCTTGGCGAGAAATTCCCCCCGAAATATTTCCCCAAACATAGGAAAAATATGGTCAGAAGCTGTGTCAAACACAAAAATCAATCATGAATTACGTGAAATGGCACCCATATTATCTATGTAACCTGAGTGCATTATATGCATCACTGCTAAGTTGCTTCATCGTGTCTTTTCCTACAGGAACAGACACGATGGGGTTCGAGAGTTTTGATGCTATTTTGCAGTCCACCTCTCGAAAGACTCACAGCACATGTTCCGTCCGGGCGATAATATCATCCTGTGTCTCCGGAGATAGCGCAGTGAAAAAGGCAGAATAACCGGCCACTCGAACGACCAGATCCCGATACTGCTCCGGATGTTTTTTAGCTTCAATTAAGGTATTGCGGGAAACGACATTATACTGAACATGCCAGCCACGATGGATATCGAAGAATGTCCGCAACAGAGACATCAGTTTACGTCGATCACTGTCATCGTCCAACATGGATGGATTCAGTTTCTGATTCAGTAACACACCACCCAGAATAGCGCCTGTCGGCAGTGCACTGACGGAGTTCATCACTGCCGTCGGTCCCAGATGATCCGTACCGGATGCAGGACTTGCTCCCTCGGCCAATGGCATGCCGGCTTTGCGTCCGTCCGGTGTCGCCATCGTTGCTGCGCCAAACGGTACATTCGCTGAAATGGATGAAGTTCCGGCGTAATAATCACCACCGATAGGCCCTCGTCCATAGCGTGGGTTATGGTATTGCTTGAGTTCATCGATATAACTCTGATATGCACGAACCAATAACTGATCAACAGATTCATCATCATTGCCATACTTCGGTGCCCGGTGAACCAAACGCTGACGAAGCTGTTCATGTGCCAGTCCGGAAAAATCGTCAGATAGTGCCTGAGCCAGCTCCTGCTGACGAACCAGACCCTGTTCAAAAATCAATGTTTTTACCGCTGCCAGGCTATTCCCCAGATTTGCAATCCCGACCTGTAGTCCGGAGACCCAGTCATACTTTGCGCCGCCCTGTTTAATCGTTTTTGCCCGCTCAATACAGTCGTCTACCAGAGAAGAGCACAGGAGATCATGTGCATTTTCTTCCAGCATGGTATCGACCACATATTCGATCTCAATTGATTTCCTGGTGTAGTAACGGATTTGCCGATCCCAGGCCAGCATCACGTCATCAAATGAAGAGAAGTTGCCTTGAGAGAGCGCCTGTTCCTGTGGCAGAAATGTCTGCCCCGATGTCGCATCCTGTCCCCCTTCCAGTGCAGCTAACATCACCCTGGCAAAATTGATAAAACTCATCCCGGTGCAGCGATAACCCCATTTTCCGGCAACAGCAGTTTCAATACAGCCGATAGCGGCATATTCATAAGCATCTTCAGGCATCACTCCCAGACGAATAAATTCGGGAATAACAATTTCATCATTATTAAATGCCGGCATGCCAAAACCGCAGCGAATCACTTGCACACAAGCATCTAAGAAGTCATCACTCATTCCGGCATGATAGCGAACACTCAGATTTGGCTGAGTCGAGCGTAAACGTCCGCAGGACTCAAGGATGGCATAAGATAACGAGTTCACCGCATCAACTGCCTGTCCTTCTATCAGCTTCTGTCCGCCAATCGTAACATTCTGGTACAGTGGACTCCCCGCCGAGGCTTTTGAATGAGTCCCTGACCGAATCTTGTTGACCTCCAACAGCTTTAACCAACAACATTGTAAAAGTTCAATCGCGTCTTCCCGGCTCAGGGTTTTCTCTTGTTCGACATCTTGGTGATATAACGGATATAAGAACTGATCCATCCGCCCGAAAGAGACTGAATGACCATTTGACTCGATTTGCAGAAACAGTTGAATAAAATAAGCCAACTGCACTCCTTGCCAGAATGTTTGCGGAGGTTGATGAGCAATGACGTCACAGTTTTCAGCAATTGCCAGCAGTTCACTCCTTCTCTGTACGGTCTCAGCCTTTGCAGCCTCTCGGCGAGCCAGTTCTGCATAGCGATGGATATGTTGACTGACTGCTGCAAGCGTTATCTCTACGGCTGTGAGAAACTGATTACCATGCAGATCATCCAACACTGTCAGATTCATTCGGGCTTGACGCTGAGTGACCTTGTCACGTAACCAGTCCAGACCTTTCTCAAGCAACAGGGCATAATCAACCGCCAGATGAGCGTCTCCCGACGTCATATTTCCTTCGGCTTTAATCATCCCGGTTGCCAGAATATCTTTATGCTCCTGAGAAAAAATACCATAACAGCGATCCTGGACTGTCTGCCCCTGCCACCAGGGAAGCACCCGGTGAATCGTGTCTTTATTTTCCTGAGTCACGGAAAAACCGGCTCCGGGTCGCTCAGCCAATTCATCGATTTCCGCCAGAATCCAGTTGACCGTATACTCAGGAAAAATAGGAGCAGCCCGAACCTGACTGGCCTGATTACCAATAATCATTTCATCGTGTTTGATCCAGATCGTTCTCTGTTCAAGGTGATGAGCCAACGCCAACGCCCGGCGTACCGGTACAGGCTTATCTGCATGCTGTTGATAGATCTCGGTGTAATGAACGGCTCGCTCTGTGCACACCGCAGGTTGGACAATATGAATCAGTGCGTTTTTATGTGCCCGGATTCTCTCACTAACCTGCTTCAGATTCAGTGTCACCATTATTTTATCCTCTCAAGGTTACTCTCAGACCATTGGCCTGAGCATAGTTTCGGGCAAAATCCAACAGTTCCGGAGCATCTAATCCTGTGGTACGAGCCAGATAAGGTCGCCCTAGCAACTGATATTTCTGTTTTCCCAGCGTGTGGTAAGGCAAAAAATGAATTTCTTTTCCCGACAGTTCCGTCGTCACAAAGTCGATAATCGCTTTAACCGATGACTCATCCGCATTAAAATCAGGAATCAGAGGAACCCGAATTATTACCGTCTTCCCGCGCTGGGAAAGCGTCTTCAGGTGAGTCATAACCCGTTTGGCGCTCCCACGGGTCCAGCGTCTGAATATTTGTGGTTCGACATGTTTCAGATCCGCCAGAAATAGGTCAACATGATCCAATGACGGTTCGATATATTTCCAGGGAACATGCAGGCAAGTTTCCACAGCGGTATGAATCCCTTCCTGATGGCACTGTGCAAGCAACTCTCCACTGAGTTCATGAGCCATAAACGGCTCGCCACCGGACAAAGTCACACCACCACCACTCCGATCATAAAAGGGTCTATCTCTGCGAATAGTCTGCATGATCGTGTCGATGTCCAGCGCTTCACCACAGACAGTCAAAGCCTTTGTCGGGCAGAGCTGTTCTAAAACTGTCAGATGTTCTTCCTGTAGTCGTGCCCGATCGATGCACAACTGCTCTCCGCGCTGTCGGATCACATCCGGAACGGCATCACAACACAATGTACACCCGGCCAGACACAAACTCGGGTCGAACAGAAGCTCTCGCCCACATCGGTGACTTTCCGGATTCTGGCACCACCGGCATCGTAACGGGCAGCCTTTCATAAACACGACCGTTCGGATTCCCGGACCATCATGTGTTGAATAACGCTGAATATTAAAAACCATATGACAACCCAAAAAATATTCGTACGGTTATTAAAATACTTTCTAACGAAAATTTATTTGATATCGATCATAACAAGCTATAAAGATCAATCTATAATAAGTAGTATTAAAAATTTCGAGGAGCTAGCCATCAATGGAAATTTATCTGGATACCGCCGATATTGATGCGATCCGACACTTCCAGCGTATCTTGCCAATCGCTGGTGTGACGACCAATCCAACAATCGTAGCTGCCTCCGGCAAGAAAATTCATGAGCTGCTCAGACAATTACGTGAAGTACTCGGAGAATCACCCCGGCTGTTCGCTCAGGTGCTTGCCAGACAGGCAGAGACCATGGTGGAAGAAGCCCATTATCTGCGGAGTATCGATGAGAATCTGGTCGTCAAAGTCCCGGTGACGGTTGAAGGACTAGCCGCCATGAATCAACTGAAACAGGAAGGGGTTCCGCTACTTGGTACAGCGGTATATAGCGCCAGTCAGGGATTGCTTGCGGCCGCAGCCGGTGCTCAATATATTGCTCCGTACGTTAATCGGCTGGATGCATTGTCCGGTAATGGTACTGAGACCGTTATAACCCTGAACCGATTGTTACAATTACACGCTCCACAAACCAAAATACTGGCAGCCAGCTTTAAAAACTGCCGTCAGGTAATAGATTGCCTAATCGCCGGAGCCCAAGCCGTTACAGTTCCAGTTGATGTTGCCGGGCAGTTAATCGCCTCACCGGCAACGGATAGTGCTCTCAATCAGTTTGAGAAAGACTGGTGCAAAACTTATCAATCATTGAATTTTTGAACAGGTTCGTGGGAAATAGACTCACAACGTCTTTCATTTCATTGTGAAGCTTGTGAGTTCCTATTTTATGCCCATCTAAAGAAACAATTTCACCGGCTTTAAACTGCTTACAACTGTCCATCTGCAAATAAGATGAATTCATGGCGTTAAGCTTAGGGGTTGTTGACCTTTCGTGGTTGAATTTTGTTCAATCTGAACGGGTGTTGATCGCGGCGCGAGGCATGCCGCTTAGCTATCCTAAGCAAATGACCCGCAACAAAGAGCAAGACACGTTCAGATGAACCCTCTGGGCAGCATTTGCTGCAAAAACCATCACGGAAGGTCAACAGCCCCTAGTGTATTTCTGAAAGGTGTATGTCCTTCTAACTTAAGGTAATATAGAAACAGACCCTACCAAATAGAACCAAGTCATGAATCAAAGACAGCAGAGCATTCTTCAGCTTGTAGCGGAGAAAAAGAAAATCAGTGTGAACGAACTCGCAGACATTACTAGGGTGTCGGTTGTCACAGTCAGGCATGACCTGAATTTTCTTGAACAGGGGAAATTCCTCAAACGGGTTCATGGGTTCGCGGTTGCAATCAACAGCGAAGACACCGAAACCCGACTGATGACGAATTACTCGCAGAAGCAGGCACTCGCTGAATATGCCGCATCACTGGTACATGACGGAGAAACAGTTTTTATTGAAAGCGGCAGTACCAATGCACTATTGGCCCGTCTACTTGGAAAAAAACGTAATATTACCCTGATAACAGTCAGCAATTATATTGCCCACCTGCTACGGGATAGTGAATGTGAAGTCATCTTGCTTGGCGGCATATACCAGAAACGCAGTGAAAGTATGGTTGGGCCGCTGACCCGGCAGAATCTACAACAGGTCCATTTCAGTAAATTGTTTATCGGTGTTGACGGTTATCATCCGGAAACAGGATTTACCGGTAGAGACATGATGCGCACCGATATCGTCAATGCGGCCTTACAGAAATGTTCTGAAAACATTGTGTTAACCGATAGTACTAAATTCGGTGTAATTCATCCTCATCCAATCGGACCGGCTCATTTTATCCATCGGGTCATCACTGACCAGCAATTAGAGCCAGACTATCAGGCGAGCTTATCAGAACACCGAATCAACATTGCTTTAGTATAAAAAATTGCTTTGGTATTGTTTTCAGCTCACCTTCAAGTCGGAATATTCCCTGTCCGCCATTCAACAATCGCGATTTTATGCTGACCAAATGAAAGTGATTGTCTTGGTTCACCGATTTTATACAGACAATATTCTCAACTTACCTTCATGGCCTGCATTCTGGTATCATCGCCAACCAAATTCAGAGACAGAAATTATCTTCAACTGAATGATTTCAATCCGAATAGTCTTTTAAGATGACAGGAACAGGGAGAATCATAGCCGATGAATCAACAGACCGAGTCTTATCGTCAGGCACATCGTGAAGCTTTATGGGCAATTGCACTGGCACTGGGATATTTTATCTGGTGGTATGCCACGGCTTACGGCTTCTCTCCAGCGCCTGAATCTCAGGCATTACCTGAGCTTTATTGGGGAATGCCATTATGGTTTCTACTTTCTTGTGTTGTCGGCCCGGTGCTTTTTACACTCTTGTGTGCCCTGATGGTGAAATATGTCTACCGTAATTTCTCTCTGTCCACAGAAGAAGACGTTTTGGAATCAGACCCAAACACACTGAATTCATCTCAGACCAACACTTCACAACAGAATCATCATCATGAATAGTCAACTGATTATCCCTTTACTCATCTACCTTGCCGCGGTCTTTGCGCTGGCCATGCTGACAAGACGACATCATCGGCCGGGGCAGTTTCTCAGTGAATATTTTATCGGCAGTCGTAGTCTCGGCGGGTTTGTCCTCGCCATGACACTGGCAGCGACTTATGCCAGTGCCAGTAGTTTTATCGGGGGGCCGGGTGCTGCCTATAAAATGGGGCTGGGCTGGGTATTACTGGCGATGATTCAATTGCCCGCAACTTGGCTGACCTTAGGTGTACTGGGGAAAAAATTTGCGATGGAAGCCAGACGCCACAATGCGGTGACGCTCAATGACATTTTGTTTGCCCGTTTTCAGAGTCGCACCGTGGTTATCATTACTTCACTCACGCTGCTGCTCGCCTTTTTCGGCACCATGGTGGTTCAGTTCGTCGGTGGTGCGCGGCTACTCCAGACCGTCACCGGCTTGTCTTATCATCAAGGTCTGTTGCTGTTCGCCTGTACGGTCGGGTTATATACCACCATCGGTGGCTTCCGGGCGGTGGTCCTGACCGATACCGTTCAGGGCATTATGATGCTGATCGGGACATTCGTATTGCTTTGGGGCGTGATCCATGCCGGTCACGGTATCGGTGAATTAATCACCCGGCTACATGACATTGACCCGGCGTTAGTCACCCCGTACGGGCCGGACCATTTTCTCAACCAGCCGTTTATCCTCAGTTTCTGGGTATTAGTCTGTTTCGGGGTGATCGGTTTACCTCACGCAGCAGTGCGGTGTATGTCTTACAAAGACAGCGCTTCATTACATAAAGGGATTGTCATCAGTACCATTATGATGGCTTTACTGATGTTCGGCACGCATCTGGCCGGGGCGCTTGGCCGGGCAATTGTGCCGGAAGTTGCCAGCCCGGACCAAATCATGCCGACACTGATGATGACGGTGCTGCCACCGATGGTTGCAGGGATTTTTCTCGCCGGCCCCATGGCTGCGATTATGTCCACGATTGACTCACAACTGATTCAGGCTTCTGCAACGCTGCTGAAAGACCTGTATCTCAACTATATCAATCCCAGAATGCTGGATGAAGATCAGGGAGAGCGCAAACTCAGCCGACTTTCCGTCTGGGTGACCGCGATTTTTGCGCTGCTGGTCTTTTTGGCCGCCACCCACCCGCCGGATATGATCATCTGGCTGAATCTGATGGCTTTAGGTGGTTTGCAAGCCGTCTTTCTCTGGCCGTTAGTGCTGGGGTTATATTGGTCGAAAGCCTCGGCAACAGGTGCTCTGAGCAGCATGGCGGTCGGTTTGGCAAGTTATATCTCGCTGGTGGCATTCAAGCCCGATCTCGGTGGGATTCATCCGATAGTACCGACGTTGATCCTCGGTTTGGTGGCCTTTATTGTCGGTAGCTATCTCAAGCCCTCAACTGCTTCGACAGTTATGGCGGCTGAGTGATGTTGTTTACAGGTGGCTACGGCTACCTGTGGCCTGCGCTGTTGTATGATGTCTCACTGAACGTGATGAGACTTTGACTCGAATTGGAGATGTATTGCTAATGCGCTGTAAACTTTTATTACTCATCTTCTGCGGGGCGACCTCTTTTCACTCACTTGCACAAAGCTGGGATAACTATCTAAAAAACCAAATGATAGCGTCGTATTCGGTTTTGGAAAATAAAATGGAATACTGCGACAGCATCGAAGAAAAACTCCCTAAGATTGATGAGCAGTGGTTTATTCAATTATCTAAAAAAGAGAAGTACGCTGTCGCGAGTTATCTTGCTTACCTTGCAGATATGAATTGTTTTGGGGAAGAGCAAAAGCAATATGAGTCAGCGATGTTAGCTTACACCGCAGAATCAAAAGATGAAAACGCTCTCAAAGAATGGTTTTCTTCTGCTCGGGTTTACCGAGGGGCTGAATTCGAAAAAACCTTTGCAAATATCGATGTTACTAAACTATTAAATTGGCACCAACAAAACAGTGGGTTAAAGCCATTTGATATTGTTCAGTTTTTGCAACAGTATCCAGAGTTTCAGCAGCATTAAACGGGTGATAGCGTGTAGCAGTCTGGTAATCACTTCCCCCCGATTTCAATCGCATCTCAGACAGCGACCCAGATAGCTTTTTCGATGCCTCTGAAACCGAAAAACGAGATTGTGTGTCAAACTGCAACGCCGATGGCTGGAAAAGTAAAAGGATGATGCTGAGTTTGGGACGCAATCACTTTCCTCGATTTCGTTAGCATCTCCGACTGCGCCCCAGGTACTTTTTCACGGCAGAAAAAGTACCCCAAAATGCCTAGGGTTTGAGTTCAGCGCACGTAATCAGGGTCGGATTGATTCGCATCCTGCTCAAGCAATCCTGAAAAATCGTCCATGATTTTTCACCCTGAGTTCAGTGACCAAATTGACTTTTTAAGCATGTTTCACCGCACGCAAATCAACCACTCAACAAAGAAAACCATTCACGGAAGAATGGTGAGGCTTTTCCGGGCAGGACGCCCGTAAAAGTTGGTTCTGGACAACGTGCGACACCGTCAAACAAAAAAGATTTTCTGGTTCATCTTTCATCTCTGAAAGATGAACTGGCGCACAGAGCACCAATGCCTCTGAAATCGAGAAACTAAACTGTGCGTCAAAATTTGGGGCCGGAGGCTGGGGGAATATAAAAATTGAGGTGCAGCGGTTTGGTGCGCAATCTCTTTCCTCGATTTCATTAACTTCTTCGAAAGCGCCCCAGGTACTTTTGGCGTTCCAAAAGTACCCAAAAGAACGGTTTAGGTTCGTGGACGCTGGCCGGGTCGCTTTTATTCGCTCCTGCTCACAAAAAGCTAAAAATTCATCCGTGAATTTTTACCCTGAGTGCATCGTTCAAGTTGGCTCTTAAAATGTTTCACTGAATTCAAATGAACCACGCAACAAAGAAAACCATTCATGGAAGAATGGTTAGGCTTTTCCGGGCAGGACGCCCGTAAAAGTCGGTTCTGGACAACGTGCGACGCTGTCAAACAAAAAAGATTTTCTGGTTCGTCTTTCATCTCTGAAAGATGAACTGGCGCACAGAGCTCAGAAGCCTCTGAAACCCAAAAACGTCATTGTGCGTCAAATTCCAGAGCCAAAGGCTGGGATAAAAGCAATGGCAGCCCTCAGGCAGAATAAATCAATCAATCCGCGCTAAACAAACCCGTTCAACCACTGCTTTTAACTGCAACACTCGCCCTTCGAGATAAACTAACTCTTCTACGGTGATTTCATAATGTTCCGAATAACGGGCTTCGATATAGGCCCGTTGCAGACGGCGGAAGCTGCGACGGTGGAATTTATTGTCGAGTGGGAAAATCGTCTTAAACTCTGGCTCGAGTTGCGCGCACAGTTTACTCAACTTTTCGATATTGTGGGATTTGGGTAAGTAATTCGTACAGACAAGTAACGCGCAGGCGAAAAACTTTTCTGCGGATTGATGAAGTTCAAAAGCAGCTTGCTCAATACGTTTATCTTTCATGGCGTAACCGAACATCGCGAAACTATCATGTGCACTTTTAACCCATCGCATAAAATACTTTTGCGCAATTTCCCGTTTTTCGGTCTCGGTTAAATCCCCCGGCTCAATCAGCGGTTTCGGTGTCGCGGCAAACAGTTCGATGCCTTCTTCACGGATATCCTTAAAGAAATAATGCCCCTGCTGCAATCGTTCATTCACTTCCTGCAAATCATGAACAATCAAACCAAGCGGCGCGGATTTCACTTTGCGATCAATTTGTTCTTCCGCCCGCTGCCAGACCACATAATCTTCCACCAAGGCGGCTTTGTTGACGATCACCAGAATATCGTAATCGCTGATGTAACCATTAACCGGATCGCTGACCCAATTGCCTTTGGCGTGACTGCCGAACAGAATGATTTTCAGGATGCGAAACTCGCTTTTACTCCCCGTTTTACCTTCAAGGTAGTCGTCCAGCGTATCGCGCAGAATGGTCGAGATTGTCGCAAGCTCTTGCTGTTTATATTCAGGCAGGTGATCGAGGGAGGTTTTCATAATCGCGCTTCGCTTTGGTGGATAACATGGCTCTAGCATAAAAGAAGCGTTCAGCAAAAAACACTGTTTATCATAGTATTAGCATTATGGGAGAATAAAATGCGACGGATTTCTTGCTTTATCTTTTTGTCAGTGCTGGTGAGAGCGGACGATACAAAGATAAAACAAACGCTAACATGGGTAAAAATGAATGATTACCGCCATACTCGTTTAGGTTCGTACTACAATGTTTAGCGCAATCACGTCGAGTTGCCCTAACTCATTAAAATTAAGCCGAAAGTGCTTGTAACCTTCGTTACTATTGATTATTTCTGATTGAACGTGATGCTTAAGCCAAATAGATGAACATATTTCATAACAGCAGTCATCTCGCTCTCCCTCAAGTAAATCAAATACCATCTACCACTTGCATGCGACGTGATCGACGAAATATAGCTTTACCGTTTTTTCCTGCCAATCTTTAAACTCAGCACGTAAATCGCCATCTTCTTGATGGATTTCAGGATATTCTGTATCTGCAGTAGAAAACCCCAAATCTAGCATTTTAACTGTTTCCATACCCCTTCCTATCCCAAAGTCCATAACGCCCCACTCAATTGCGCACTACGCAGGAAGTAAAGCGAACAATTTACGTTAAACTACAACCGCGACTGTTGACTGCGTCAATTGCAATGGATTGTATGTGCATGATACCGTTACACTCTAAATATTGTGTTCAAATACTCTTGACTATACTACCTTTCTTGACTATCGTTTAGTTAAACTAAACGGCGTTTAAGCCACTAAACGGAGTGATTTGTTATATGAGTATTAAGTCGAGAAGGGCAGTAGCCAACGCTTTAACAGCCTTACAGGCAGATGTTGAACAGTTGCAGCGGAATGATGAAAGACAAGAAAAAGTCTTGGACTCACATGCCAAAGAAATAGCAGAACTCCAAGAAACTGTTAAGCAAATGCGGAACGCTGCAATTGCGGCAGAAGCAAATAACAGAGTGCCTTATGACGAGATATCCAAGCGTTATGGGGGAATCAGCAAAGGCAGAATATCTCAAATTAAAAAAGAGTTTTCCGAACGTTAACCATTTTTGTAAATTAAGGAGAAAAAATGGCTTTAGGTAGACATTACCGCGCAGAGTGTGAGCTACGTGCAGTTGATAGAATGAAGCGCTACAAAATTAAAGAGGATGAGCTAGCTCTTGAAGTGGCTCAAAACATACCAGGCGACGATAGACTGAGCGCTTTGTCTCAAGCTATCGGTATGGTGCGTGGTGTTCAGCATATTAACGATGGCTCGACTCCATTGAAGGATGCTGTTGATAAAATTTTAGCCGAAAGAGTCAAATCGGGTCTGAATCGTGATGGTACTGTTTTGGCTTAATCACAGCGAAAAAGCAAATCATGAGCGAAGCTGTAGCTACCTATATGCTTCGCTTAATGCACATAACAATTTATTATACAGAACCACTCTACAGGAATACTTCTGTATAACTTACTGACAGTCGATGAATTTCTGTCCTAATCGCATGAAAATACAGACAAAATGCCAGTAAAAAATATCATTACATCAGAAATCACAGCATTGTGCTGTCTAATCTGCGCACGAATGATTCACCAGAGCTACCACCATTCGGAACATCTCGTATAAGTGCCATTTATTCTCGAATAAGCATTTAAACACCCTACATAGCATTGAATAGGTTACAGAAAATCGCCAGAAAAAATTGACACAAACATGATATTTTTTTTGATATGGATAAAATTTGTACAAAGTTGCAGCGTTTTAACAATCAGTGGAAATTGTGATGCGGTGGTTTGATGCCCGATAACATTCAAGGAGTTCAGTAATTCATTTAGCTTCAAAAAATGTTTCACCCAATTCAAATCAACCTCTCAACCAAGAAAACCATTCCGGGAGAATGGTTAGGCTTTTCCGGGCAGGACGCCCGTAAAAGCTGGTTCTGGACAACGTGCGACTCAGCCAAACAAAAAAAGATTTTCTGGTTCGTCTTTCATCTCTGAAAGATGAACTGGCGCACAGAGCTCAGAAGCCTCTGAAACCGAAAAACGAGATTGTGCGTCAAATTTGGGAGCCGGAGGCTAGGCAAATAATATCCCTAAAGGGACAGTCGGTTCATTTATGTATTGGAAGTATTACCGTGAAAGTACTACCTTTGCCAATTTCACTCTCAACTTTAATTTCACCACCATGATTTTGAATAATGCTATAGCTGATAGAAAGTCCAAGACCTGTTCCTTTACCAACATCCTTTGTGGTATAAAAAGGTTCAAATATCCGGGCCAAATCTTTTGGTGAAATTCCACTACCGGTATCGGTAATAGATACATTAATATTTTTTTCATCACACCAAGTGCGCACCGTGATTGTTCCCTGGTCCTTGATTGCTTGGGCCGCATTAACCAGAAGATTAAGAAAAACTTGGTTCAACTGCTGTGGATAACAGTTAATTTTAGGGATATTTCCGAACTCATGTTCGAGAGTGGCTACATATTTGATCTCGTTCCAAGCAATATTCATTGTCGTCTTTATTGTCTCGTTCAGATCGATCAATGTGTAATCGGCTTGATCGACCCTGGAAAAAGTCTTTAACTCCTGAACAATGTGCTTTACTCGTTCAGCGCCGTCCAGACTCTCAACTATGAGCTCTTTTACATCCTCCGATATATAATCGATCTTGAGTTTTTTCCTGATTTCAGCCAACTGGAAGTCGTTGGGAATGTCCGCAAGGGCTATCGCCTGATCCTCCACGGTAATAAATTCAGTCAGACGCTCAATATATTCCCTGAGGCTGGAAAGATTGCTTATGATAAATCCCATCGGGTTGTTTATTTCGTGCGCCACACCTGCTGCCAGTTGCCCGATGGACGCCATTTTCTCCTGATGAATTATATATGACTGTGTTTGTTTTAATTCTTTTTCAGCTTTTTTTCTTTCAGTAATATCTTGGAGAATGACAACTTTGCCTGTGTACTTAAGACTAATATCCTCCATGGGATGAAAACGCGCCAACACCTGGCATTCATCCTTGTCCGGCAATTCAATTAAATACTCGTATTCTTTTTCATCACCTGTCTCATAAAAACGAGACAACTCATCTTCCAACCATGGAAAAGGGATTCTGTCATCAGGATGTGAATAATAATGTCCACCCGATTTAGCTGTGGGATCGATCATTTGTGCCGCAGAAAAATTCATATGCACGATACGTCTTTTATCATCCAGTAGAAAAACTGCCGTCGGCATACTTTCGAAAATGGTAAGAAACTTGTTCTTCTCATTGGTGATCCGGCGATTGGTTTCCTGCAGTTCTTCAATAGCCCGGTTCATTGTATCGCTCCTGCCCCATTCGGCACAAAAAGCTATTTCGATCCGATCAAAAACCCGCTCAATAAAATGGGAATATTTCTCTCTATCATTATTGACTTCGTTTAGAGGCTCCTCTTTAGATGCCTGCCCTATAGGGTAGGACTTTCGGAGCAAATCAAGGTATGTTTGTCGGTAATACTTCATCAAACCCAGGAACATCTCAAGCGTAACTCCGCGGGATCTATGCCTCTGAGCCTCAAGAACTCCGAAAGCTGCAATGGGGTCGGAAATGTAGGTATCTTCGGGGGACAATTCCCAAGGATCTTCCGAAATAGTAAGTGCCGATATGATGGAGTCTGTCAACCCAACAATTGCAATCCTCCAAGCTTCTTCTAAAGTTGAAGTATAGCGGCTGTAATCTCTTTCCACGGCATAATCACGGATACGACGCATTAACCACAATTCATTTTTTTTGAGAAGTTGTTCTAATGGATGCATTGCGAAGTCTCCATTTGATTTTGGCGAATCAAAAACAGCAATTTTCCTATTCTTGAAATGCGAACAGTTTATGATACTGAACCACTCTATAGGAATACTTCTGTATAACTGACTGACACTCGATGAAATTTCTGTCCTAATCGCATGAAAATACAGACGAAATGCCAGTAAAAAAATATCACTACGTCAGAAACCACAGCACAAGGCTGTCTAACTCACTCACAAATGATTGACTAACGTTCCCACCCTTAGACACATCGCGGATAAGCCCCATTTGTTCGCGAGTGAGCCTCAAAACACCGTATATAGCATTGGATATCTTGCAGAAAATCGCCAGAAAGAATTGGCACTAATGTGATATTTTTTGATGCCGGTAGGTTTTTGTACAAAATTGCAGTGCTTTGATCATCAGGGAAAGTAATGCTGCTGCGGTGTGATATGCAATGAATTTCCTGAGTTCGGAGACTCATTGGCTTTCAAAAGGGTTTCACTCAATTTAAATCAACCACCAACCAAGAAAACCATTCAGGAAGAATGGTTAGGCTTTTCCGGGCAGAGCGCCCGTCAAGCCGGTTCGGGGAAACGTGCGACAAATGTACCCCGCTCTGTATACGACAAAGCAGAGACTCATTACTTTGTTGTTACTTTTACCTACTTCATTTGCGTTTGACTAAACAAAAGTGCTTCTTACCGCGTTGAATTAACCAGTATTGATCAAACAGTGGAAAATCAAGCTGTGAACTCTCTGGTGTTATCTTTTCACTATTGACGCGAATCGCATTGCCCTCGATAAGCTCTCTTGCGATACGTTTTGATTTGGCGAGTCGTGACTCGACCAGCAATTCTACAATGTCTTGCTGAGTGCTTTCGATGCTGGGGATTCCATCTAACTCTAACTGTTTGAGTTCGCTGAAACTTAGATTCTCGACACTCCCTGTGAACAGCGCTTGCGTAATGCGTTCTGCACTATGTAATCCCGATTCACCATGAACAAAACGTGTCATATTTTGAGCCAGAATTTTTTGCGCTTCGGGTTTACCGTCGCTAGCTTTATCCTTCAATTCAATCTTCTCGATCTCATCGCAAGATAAGAATGTGTAGTAACGCAGCAGGTTGTACACATCAGTATCTTCAGTGGATAACCAAAACTGATAAAACATGTACGGCGATGTTTTTTCCGGATCAAGCCAAACGGCCCCGCCTTCTGTTTTACCAAATTTGGTGCCATCCGATTTCGTGATCAACGGTAGGGTTAAACCAAACACTTGCTCGCCATTTTGACGACGGGTTAAATCAATACCGCTGACGATATTTCCCCATTGGTCATTACCACCAATTTGTAAGCGACAACCATAGTTACGATTAAGCACAGCAAAGTCATAAGACTGCAGTAGACTGTAGCTAAATTCGGTAAATGAAATCCCTTGATCCGGTCTTTGCAATCGTTGCTTCACAGACTCCCGACAGATCATCGTGTTGATTGAAAAATGCTTACCGACATCTCGGAAAAAATCGATGACGTTGATGTCTTTCATCCAATCAGCATTGTTAACGATTGTCATCGGTTTGCTTAAATGAGGTGCTAATAACTGCTCAATTTGAATGGTGAGATCTTTGACCCAGCCGTTTACCGTTTCTTCCGTATTCAAACTGCGCTCTGTTGCTTTGAAGCTAGGGTCGCCAATCTTACCTGTCGCGCCACCAATCAGCGCTAATGCCTGATGCCCGGCATCCTGAAAACGTTTGAGCATAATGAGTGGCACTAAATGTCCAATATGTAGGCTACCTGCTGTCGGATCGAAACCACAGTAAACCGTTTGAGGCTGGCTAAATTGTTGCTGTATTTGCTCTAAGTCACTGGCTTGAGCAATTAAACCACGCGTCTGTAATTCCTGAATCAATGTCATCTATAACGTCTTATCTGTATCAATCATGTGTGTACAGATTACGAATAGAAACGGATGTGCGATATATCCCTAAAGGGACAGTCGGTACATTTATCGGGTAATAATATGGTTGAGGAAAACTTGGAAAAGTTCACTGAGGGATGTCACCCGTAATTGAGCATAGATACGCTTTCGGTGATTTTTTACCGTGCCTTCCGTAATATCCAACTGTTGTGCTATTTCTTTCGTATCAAGCCCTTGCACGACTAAGCGGGCGATTTGTTTCTCTCGGGTTGAAAGCAAATCGTTGCCAAAAGAATGCAGACCATCCTCGATGAACTCACGTCTTTTTACTGAGTAGGATTCAGGAGAAAAGACTGGTTCTGCAAGAAGGAATTCCGTTTGTTGCCAATGTTGCTGACATAATGATTGAATGACTGCAAAGTATGATTTTAACGTTTCAACCTTGAATGGCGAAAATGCATTGTCGGCATCGGTGCACCCCAGATAGATAACGACCCAGCGAGTTGTTTCAACTTCAATGAGAATACTCAACTCATCTTTCCAGCCAGTTTGCAGGTAAAATTGATTACAGTATGTCTGGTAATCCATATCTCGTTTGATGACGTCTTTTAATGAGAAAATGCCTTGCTGCTCATGAATGATGAGCATTTTGTAGAATGGATCATCTTGAAATGCGGAGGTGAGGTAACGGTCAAAAAGCAATTCTCGGTTATTTTCAATGGAATCATAAAGATAAATAGGATGTTTGCCTTTACGTAGGCCGAGAATCACTGCGCAGTCATAGCTCAGTATCGAAGCGATAAGAGCCATTAACTTAGGTGTAAAACTCGGTGATTTCAAAGCAGAAATAGATTCTGCGAGTAAATGATTAAATTGAGATTCAGCCATATCGTATGAGACGAATAATAAAGGCTTAAAGCATAACGTAATTACCCAAAATGCTCAAAACCGGATGATATGAACTAGGCTATTTTCGCCTTCATTTATGTCTTATCATCGTTTTAACACTTCTTACCTTGGTTAGAGTGCAAAGCTTCACAGGGCGTGGCCATCTTTGCCATTCTCCCCTGCAAGCTCTGATTCGATCTTTTCACCATGGCACCGGTCCATTTTCATCAAAAAATCCACCGGTGGGGCCGGATTCTGGCAAAGACGCAAGTTTCACGACAATCTGTGCGGCCTGTTCAACGGTACGTGTGCCACTATGATTATTGAGATCAGTCGCGGTAAAGCCGGGGTCCGCTGAATTGATTTTAATGGGTGTGTTTTGTAACTCATAGGCTAACTGAACTGTCAAAGCGTTGATCGCCGTTTTGGATGAGTTATAGGCAAGCGGTTTTACATGCGCAAACTCGTAGTTTGGATCACTGTTTTGTGTCAACGAGCCAAGTCCGGATGACATATTGACGATTCGTCCTGCTTCAGATTTGCGGAGTAATGGAAGCATGGTTTGTATCACCGCGAAAGCGCCAAATACATTTGTTTCGAAGGTCTTCCGAAGTGATTCCACGCTTACTTGACTTGGCGGCATTCCGGCGTCTAAGGCAATACCTGCATTGTTGATCAAAACATCGAGCCTGCCAAAACGCTTTCCAATCAGATTCGCTGCTGCCTCGATCGTGTTGTGATCGGTGACATCAATCGGAACAAACACAGCGCTTAAACCCTCTTCGGTGAATTTTTTTTCGACTTCAGTCCCAAGGGTCTTAGAACGAGCGCCAATCAAGACAGTATAACCCAACAGGGCAAGTTCTCGTGATACTTGCAGGCCAATTCCCTTGTTTGCTCCAGTGATAAGTGCGATTCGTTTAGAGTTCATGTATGAATGTTCCTCGATGTCTAACGCCGCAATAAACGGCAAGTAGATTGGCGATGTTCTTGCAGTTTTTTCTTTTAGCAAAAACAGTGACAAAAAAAGATTTTCGGGTAGCGCACAGAACACCAACGCCCCTGAAACCGAAAAATGCAATGATGCGTCAACCCACAATACCCTAGGGTTAACGAGGCGCTAAAATTAGACCCTCTCTAATGCCTCAAATGGCTCATGAGGGAAAATAACCTCAATATCATCCCCTGCGTTCACCTGCCCTCCGACGGTTACAATCCCCATGACACCTGCCTTACGGACAACCTGTCCTGACTCATCTCGGCTGAGTACCGCAGACAATAATCCTTTTTTATAATTTTCTATTTGCGGACACGGATTGCGAAGACCGGTGATAGAGACTTCAGCGCCACTCGGAAATTGTAATAATGAACCTTTGGGCAGAGATAATAAATCAATGCCGCATGTCGTGATATTTTCGCCCAGCGCGGCGGGTTCGATATCAAATCCCTGCTCGTGTAACTCATCGAATAATTCAGCATGAATCAAGTGGACTTGTCTTAAATTTGGCTGAGTTGGATCCGCTTTAACTCTGGACCGATGCTGCACGGTTTTCCCTCTGTGTCCATCACCTTCAACCCCTTCACCTTGAATTAAGGTAATTGATTGCACCACCGATTTAGAAAAATGGTGACCTTCCCTTTTACTGACTGATATAACCTTTGCCAAAATGTCCTCCTTGAAGGCTAACAACATAACCGCCAAATGTTAGCTGTCCCTTCTAAGCACTTTGTTCAGCTTATAAGATAGACTTCTTAATGACTAACGCTAATTCTTCTGGGTTCTCCCACGCCATTGAATGGCCGGCATTAGCGACAACTGCAACGTTAATATTGTTCCGAGTCAGTGCTTCACTATCTGGGTCAGGTAAACTTTTGCTTCCATAAATATATGTTTTAGCGGCATCCAGTGAATAAAATATTTGCCGCCAACTTGGTGTTTGCCCCTTTATCAAAGAGACTGCATTTCTGTGAATCGCGATGGGAGAACTGTTTGATAATCCTGCTGCCCATTCAGTATTACCACTTGAAACGCTCTCTTGAAGTATCTCCGTATACCCAAATTTCACAAAGTCACTTTCACTATAACTTGCGATCTTTTTACTGAAAAATCCGCCACCTGAGTCCAGATTCGCCTCACTTAGAATGAGAGCCTTAACTTTATCTTTTACACAATTGGCGAATGCAATAGATATCGCACCACCCATGCTATGACCAAAGATTACAATATTATCGATACTCAAATGATCTAATAATTCTTTAAGGTATTTAGCATGATTCGCGATTGTATAATCAAAAAATTCAGGTTTATCACTGTATCCTGAGCCAACCAGATCGACCAATATGCGTCTATGGTTCGTTAAGCCGCCCATTGAAGCGACTTGTGGATAATCAAATGAAGAGGCACATCCAAGCCCATGAATAAAAATAATTGGTATTTCATCGCCGGGTAAATCGTGGTAGCGAAGAATGACATGATTATCAAGTTTAAACGCTTTCATTTTGCTTCCTAATTATCATGAACAGCTTCAAATACTAACACGAACACTGTATGTAAAAACAGTTCACTTCATTCAAGTCAGCCGTGGCATAAGCGCAAACACACCCCAACCCAAATACTCCCGCGTGTAGGTTGCGTGACGTACAGGCTCTGTACTCAATTTGGCGCGGATCTCTTCAGCCAATTCATCGTTAGGGTTTTCTTCAAGCCAGCGCCGCATTGTGAGCCACTTGGCCGCTTCGTAGCGATCCCAACCATCTTGATTGGCGAGAACCATCTCCACCACGTCATAACCGAGGTGGCCAATCGACGCAAGAAACTCTGGCAGACTGAGAAAATCGGAGATTGAGTTAGCAAAACACTTTTTGGCGACCTCTTCCGTTGGCGGCACCTGTCGCCAGTAAGGTTCACCAATCAGAATGATACCGCGAGGGCGCAAACTTTTTGCCAGAAGTTCAATGGTTCCGGCGACACCGCCACCAATCCATGTGGCACCGACACAAGCTGCCACATCAACTTGCTCGTCAGAGACGTAACCTGCGGCATCGTTGTGGAAAAACTTAACTTGATGAGCAACGCCGAGTGCTTCGGCTCGCTGCTTCGCTTGTGTCGTAAACAACGGGCTCATGTCGATGCCGGTGCCGACAATACCGTAGTCACGAGCCCAGGTACAAAGCATCTCCCCCGAACCACTGCCGAGATCCAGAATACGGTCCTTCGGTGAGAGCCGTAACGCAGCACCGAGAGTCGCGAACTTGTCAGGCGTGAATGGATTGTGGATGCGGTGTGCGCTTTCTGTAATGTTGAAAATCCGTGGAATGTCCAATGCTTGAATTCCTTAAAGATTGCGAATCACTTGAGCAAAAGGGCCAACTGTGCCCCTTTTCGCTCGCCATCATCTGTATGATGCTGGCAGACACTACCGTATCTCAATTGATATTAATTCGTTTCATCTCACAGAATGGTATGAATAAGGTGGCATTGACAGATAAAGGTGACGAACACACCCTGCAACGCGCAATGAACCCAAAATTGATGACGCCATGACTTGCAGACAAAGCACGCTTAAAAAAACTTCACCGGCAGATAAAAATCCAACTCAAACTGTTCATCAGGGTGAAGAAAATGATTTTGCTGGTAGTGAACATAAGCCGGTGTCGAGCGCAGCTTAAACCCTGAAGTCGGTAACCACTGTTCCATAATCAGGCTGATATACGGCAACAGATCGCCATAGACGCCCTGTAAATGAAAAACAGCATGTAAACCACCGGGGATCATCATCTGATTGACCACTCCCCGAAACGACAGCGGCCGGTCGATTTCAAGGCAGGCAACGTAACGACATTTATCCAGTGCGACCCAAGCAGGATTCGAATGATGTAACCCAAACTGAGTGAAAAAATCCCGCCCTTCGCTCTCCGCCCATGCTTTCAGCACTAACCACGCATGGCGAATCGAACGATTGTATCCCGTATGCCGCACATAAGCAGCCATACGATCCGGCACATCAAGAATTTTCGCGGGTTGGAGCGGGCGAGTCGCGACACGCTGGTATCCGGCCGCAATTTCAGGGTCTTTGAGATAAGGTTTTGCAGCGACATCCATATCATGCTGCCGCCACTGCCCGGGATACATATGAAAAGTCGCCTTAAACGCTCGGCTAAACGAGGATGCCGAACTGAAACCGCAATTACTGGCGATTTCGGACACAGATGACGTGGGATCAAACATCAGTTGATTGGCAGCATACTCCATCCGTGTGCGCCGGATGTACTGATGGATTGATTCACCCACCGTCTGCTTAAACACGCGGTGAAAATGTTGCTCAGAATAAGCGGCCACCTCGGCCAGGGTCTTGGCTGATAGCTCTCTACTGATATCTTTATGAATATAAAAAAGAATATCATTAATACGGGAAATATGATGGGGGTTCACGGCAGACAAATCGCATAAATGGACATATTGTTCAGCATAAATGGACATTTGCATTTAAGCAATCCCCTGTACTATCTCTCCTTAGAGGCGGTGCTCCAGTAGAAAACAGCCCGACACAATAAACACCAAACAGGAACAGACATGGAAATTGCGCATTCATTACAACAGACCCGTTCATCTTATATTCGAGAGATCCTCAGTGCCGCCACCGATAAAAATGTGATCTCGCTGGCCGGTGGCCTGCCAGACGAGCAGACTTTTCCGATTGACCTGATGCAACCGATGCTAGAAAAACTGGCTCATATGCCAGAAGTCTTTCAATACGGTGCAACCGCTGGTTATCCACCGTTGCTCGACTACCTACACAACCTGTATCAATTACCCGATACGCACGCTGCCATGATCTGTACCGGGTCACAACAAGGCTTGGATCTGATTGCCAGAGCTTACTTTAATCCTCAAGACACCATTGCGATGGAAGCCCCGAGTTATTTGGGTGCCATGCAGGTTTTCAATTTGGTTCAGGCCAATATTGTCACCGTGCCTCAAACCGAAGACGGCCCGGATGTCGCGTTACTTGAACAGTGCTTTCAGCAACAAAAGCCAAAAGCCTTTTATGCCGTGCCTGATTTCCACAACCCGACCGGCGTCTGCTGGACACTGGCCGTCCGCCAGCAAGTTGCGGCACTTTGCTGCCAATACAACGTTGTTTTGATTGAAGATGCGCCTTATCGAGAGCTACGTTTCAGCGGTGAAGCGCTGCCGCTGGTGTCTGATTTCTGTCCGAATCATTCAATCGTGTTGCGTTCATTTTCCAAAATTGCCTCTCCGGGGCTGAGAATTGGCGTGGTCACCGGAAAGTACACCGATCTCGATCCATTAATTAAAGTCAAACAGGGTGCGGATCTGCATTCCAGTGTGCCGATGCAAGCGCTGCTGCTCGGGCTGCTGCAACACCCCGATTTTGATCAACATCTCCAACGGATTCGTCACTTGTATCAGTCACGTTATGACTGTCTGTATACAGCGCTACGTCAACAACTGCCGGAACGTTGTCATATCAAGCCTATCGCTGGCGGCATGTTCATCTGGCTTTCGTTACCGGATTGCGACACATTTGCGCTGGCAAAAACGATGCTGGGAAAAGGTGTCGCCGTCGTCCCAAGTCCGGTATTTTATCCCAATGCGGCACCATCACCGGCAGCATTACGCTTGAATTTTACCAATGCCAGCCCGGAAGAACTGACCGAGGCCGTCAGACGTTTGGTTGATGGGCTAAAAGCTTATTTGGACTAAAAACTTATCTGGACTAAACGCCCCTGCACTAATCACGATTCATTGTACTTCGCGCAGTTATCTGAAGTGACGAGGAATAACGGGTTGGGGTGGGATAAATAACAAGCACTCAACCGGATGGGAAGTCAGCGTGATTCAATAAAGTGCTGCGCACATCCCAAAAAATCATCCTTTTACAGTCATGACCAATCGGGTCATGACTATATTCCCGCTCTCAACCGAGCGTCATCCGCCAAGTCTTATGCCATCAACAATGCTGCATCAATCGGAAAATATTGACTGGCCGCTTGCATCAACGTCACAGAGGTCAGCTCTGGGACACCATATACTTCAACCCATTTCTCTTTGTCACCGGATAACTTTTTCACCAACACATCAAAATCACCATCTCCGGAAACCAACACGACAATATCAACATCCGCTGCATACTCCATCGCATCGATGGTAATCCCGACATCCCAGTCCCCTTTCGCTGAGCCATCCGCCCGTTGAATAAAGGGTTTCAGTTTGACCTCGAAACCGATCGCTCTCAGGATATTCTGAAATTCCTGTTGCTTCGGATCTCCCCGGTCAATCGCATAGGCAATCGCCTTGACCACTTGTCTGTTCTCAGTCGATTTCGCCCACAATTTGTTGTAATTCAGGTGACGTTGATAGGCTTGTCGGGTGGTGTAATACACATTTTGTACATCAACAAGTAACAGAACTTTTTTCATCTGGCTGGCCTTTGATTGCTGGTCGTGTTTCTGGAGCAGCAGTGTAATATGAAATGCAGCGCCGACCCAGAGAAAATCATTGAACGCCATTCGTATCACGACCAAACCCAAACATTTCATTAGGGTCATTTGCTTAGGATAGCTAAGCGGCATGCCCCGCGCCGCGCTCAATACCCGTTCAGATTGAACAAAATTCAACCACGAAAGGTCAACTGCCCCTAGTGACCATCCTGAAAAATGATCCAATGAACCGAGTTATTCAATATCAAACTAATTGCATAAATAATATTCTACCCCATCTTCGCTTTTATTTAAAAAGGGCACAATGATAGTTCATAAAAATTAAAATACTCAGTGATCATCATTCCAAATACATGGAATATTTACTTACAACAAACTCCAAAAAATTCCTGATAATTAAACAAATCATCATTATATAGCATGTCATATTATAATATTTACAAATTATTAATTTAGCTATGAATATCATTTTAAAATACAACACATTAAATAAAAAAAACCAAAAAACATAATGAGAATAATAAAAAAATAAAACATTAAAAATCAGTAAGTTAAAAAATAAAAATCAATAATTGAAATTTTATTTCAATTCCATATCTCACCTTTAAAAACCTGACTATTTACTTATTCATCACTCTTTATTTCGTGGATAACCTCACAATAAATAAATTTATTCACATTATTTTATCGTGATTTCTTGACGCTAATACGAGTGCCATCTAGACCCAAATAGTATGAATATTTATTAGTCACCCATTCTTATAAATAACATTTTAATCAGTAGCAATAAAAAGAAATCCTTAATCAGGAGGATTAAAAAAATATGTATAAAACTAACCGTAGGAGGCTAGAAATGAGAAAAAGGCAGAAACAACTCCGGTTGTTACCGCTGGTCTTTGCATTGGGGGCGGCATTGTCGTCAATCGGTGCACAAGCTGCATCCTGTTCATATTCATTAACCAATGAATGGGATGGTGGATTTCAAGGTGTTGTCACCATCACGAATGACGAAAGTGCCGATATTAATGGCTGGCAAGTCGGGATGAAATATCCAGCCGGTGTGGCGGTTACACAATCTTGGAGTGGCGAACTTTCAGGGAATAACCCCTATTACATTGTGAACAAAGAGTGGAACGGAACCATTAAACAAGGCCAAAGCTTGGCTGTTAACTTTATGGGAACTCGTAACGCGACCAGTGCCGCAAATGTCGAGTTAATGGGGTCAACCTGTACTGGCGGCGACACCCCACCACCAAATCACTTACCTGACGCAGTTGCTGATGCGACACCGGTCTCCGGTATTGCACCACTCGAAGTCAGCTTCAGTGCCAGTGGCTCAAGCGATGCTGACGGGGATGCGTTAACCTACGTCTGGGATTTCGGTGACGGTGAAACCGGTACAGGCAAAAATGTACTACATACCTACACTGAACCCGGTGAGTACACAGCGAAACTAACCGTCAGTGATGGCACAGGCGTCGATACGGCCAATGTGGTGATCAATGTCACGACCGAATCCGGCAATACCCCACCTGTAGCAGCGATGACCGTAACACCGGCATCCGGACAAGCACCGTTACTGGTTAACTTTGATGCGTCTGCGTCAACCGATGCGGATAACGATGTTCTCACCTATATCTGGGACTTCGGTGATGGCGCAACCGGTTCCGGTGTCAGCACATCACACACGTATGCCGATCCCGGTAAATATACGGTCTCGCTCATTGTCAGCGACGGCATGGATACCAGCAAAATCGTCAAAACCGTCAATGTCACCGATGATGATGTCCCGCCAACCGTTGAACGTGTGGACAACCCATTCCGTGATGCAACTTGGTATGTCAACCCTGAGTGGTCTGCATTAGCCGCAGCAGAACCGGGCGGTAGCGCGATAGCTGACCAAAACACAGGGGTCTGGCTCGATCGCATTGGTGCGATTGAAGGGACAGACAGCAAAATGGGTCTGCGGGCACACTTAGATAAAGCTCTCGAACAAGGCGCGAATCTGTTCACTGTGGTGGTATATGACTTACCAAACCGTGACTGTAAAGCTCTGGCATCGAATGGTGAGTTGCTCATTTCCAGAGGCGACATCGTTCGCTATAAAAATGAGTTTATCGACCCAATTGCAGAAATCTTTGCCGATCCGAAATATCAGAGCATCCGTATTGCTGCGGTTATCGAGATTGACTCTTTGCCAAACCTCGTCACCAATCTGGACATTCCAAAATGTGCAGAAGCAAATGGCCCTGGCGGCTATCGTGAAGGGATCACCTACGCACTGAATAAGTTCGCACCAATCAAAAACGTGTATTCATACATTGATGCGGCTCACTCAGGTTGGCTAGGCTGGGATAGTAACTTTGATCCGGCAATTACACTGATTTCCAACGTGATCAAAGGCACTGATGCAAGCTGGAATAGTGTTGCTGGTTTCGTGACCAATACCGCCAACTACAGTCCGTTGGTTGAAACCTACCTTCCAAATCCAGACAAGAATGTCGGTGGAGGCCCGATTCGAAGTGCCGATTTCTATGAATGGAACCCGAACTTTGATGAGAAAGACTATGCGATTGAATTCCGTAAACGGATGATAACCAAAGGAGCACCAACCACCATCGGGATGTTGATTGATACGGGTCGCAACGGCTGGGGTGGTCCTGAACGACCAACACATGTCAGTACTTCATCGGATAAGAACACTTATGTCGATGAATCACGGATCGATCGTCGTTATCACCGTGGTAACTGGTGTAACCAACCGAGTGGTATTGGCTACAAACCATGGGCTGACCCTTATGCCGGCGTTGATGCTTTTGTTTGGGTGAAACCACCGGGTGAATCCGATGGTATCTCTGAACCAGACTTCCAGCCTGATCCGGATGACCCAGCGAAGCAATACGATGCAATGTGTGACCCAGATAAAATGAGCACTTCTGCACCACTCCCTACTGGGGCGATGGATAATGCGCCACACGCAGGCCGCTGGTACTCCGCAGGGTTCCAATACCTGTTGGAAAATGCGTATCCACCGGTTGATCAGCCAGCAGGTCCCCCAGCTGAGTAAGGTCAATCCAATATCCCCCATCTGAACACCGACGCTATTTCGGTCAGTCAGATAAACCCAACCGCCGGATCCTGTCGCTGGATCCGGCTTTTTACTTCATCCACGTTGAAACGGTTACAGCGCAGCTTTTATCGCCAATCCTGTCTAGTCAACGAGATGGAAATCAATGGTCGAGTTCAGGACGGGTTTGACCAAGCCGATTCTGATTACAAAATCACCCAATGCCTCATCGGGCTCGCCCTCCGTTGCCCAACGAGCAATATATTGATCCAGCGTAGTCAATATCTCTTCAATCGGTTGATTCACTTGGTGGAGCCGAGGAATTCGGGTGCCTTCAACGTTACCGCCGATATAGAAGTCATATCGGCCGACAGCCCGGCCGACTAACCCCACTTCGGCTAACATGGCACGACCACACCCATTCGGGCAGCCGGTAATCCGAAATACAAAAGCACGATCGGCTAAACCATGCTTCAGCATGATCTGGTCAATGGATGCCGAGATATCCGGTAACACGCGTTCTGCTTCAGCCATCGCAAGCGGACAAGTCGGGAATGACACACAAGCCATTGATGCTTTCCGTTGCTCGGTCACCGACTGATCAATCAAACCGTATTCACGAGCGATTTTATCGATCACCTCAACTTTGTCTTGCGGCACACCTGCCACAATGACATTCTGGTTCGGAGAGAGTCTGAAATCGCCTTGATGTACTTTGGCAATTTCTGCCATGCCTGATTTGAGCGGTTTATCTTCGGTATCAATCAAACGTCCGCTTGGAATAAACAATGTCAGGTGATGGTCGCCATCGACACCTTCAACCCAACCGATACGGTCACCACGGGCGGTAAACGCATAAGGTTTGACCGCCGCAAAGGTCACACTGGCCCGTTTTTCCACCTCTTGCTTAAACACATCCACCCCAACACGATCCAACGTATATTTGGTCTTGGCATTTTTCCGGTTGGAGCGGTTGCCCCAGTCTCTTTGTGTGGCAACAACCGCTTCAGCAACGGCCAGCGTCTCATCAAGTGTAATAAAACCGAACTCACTGGCTTTACGTGGATAAGTAGATGCATCACCCTGAGTCATTGCCAGTCCGCCACCGACCAGCACATTAAAGCCAATGAGTTTTCCGTTATCGCCTATCGCGACAAAACTCAGATCGTTGGCATGCACATCGACATCATTTTGCGGCGGAATCACTACGGCTGTTTTGAATTTACGCGGTAAGTAACTCCCGCCGAGAATCGTTTCTTGCTCTTCCGCAACGGCGACTTTTTCACCGTCCAGCCAGAGCTCGGCATAAGCATTGGTTTTTGGCAGCAGATGCTCTGAGATTTTTTTCGCCCAATCATAAGCCTGTTGGTGTAAGGCACTTTCGACCGGATTAGAAGTACACAGAACATTACGGTTCACATCCCCTGCCGTGGCACGAGAATCTAACCCAAGGGTATTTAACAGTTGATGAACCGGTTTAATATGATGTTTCAACACCCCATGCAGTTGCACCGCTTGACGGTTGGTCACCCGAATCGAGCCATACTCGGTATGCGAACTGGCAAACGCATCAATGCCCAGCCACTGTTGCGGGGTAATAATCCCACCGGGAAGGCGAACACGAAGCATCACCGTATGCAAAGGTTCCAGTTTCTGTTTTTGTCTTTGCGCCCGAATGTCTCGGTCATCCTGCTGATACATGCCGTGAAAGCGAATCAGTTGAAAGTTGTCGCCTTCAAAACCACCGGTTATCGGATTGGCAAGATCTTCTGATATTGTGCCACGCAGGTGCTTACTTTGACTCTTCAAACGTTCGTTATCTGAGAGTTTCTCTTTGCTCATCGTCACTCCATCACTTCTTTATTTTAATGTGTGGACTTTCAGTTTCAGGTCGGTCCTATTGACTAGAAATTATCACTATCACGATGAGACAGGCATAGATACAGACCGCTGTTTAAAATGCATAACAGCGGCTATTTTTATGACAAAATGAAATATGAAAGAATGAAGTGCGATTTCGTACCGTTTTTACGCGCAAAGATAATGACGGTTTATTGAGTTTGAGCACCGTTGATTTGCATGACAATACTGCTCGCCAGAATATCCAACGCTCTCATTCGCTGGTGATCAAGCTCGAAAGATGCATTGAGCCGGATGCAGTGATTATATTGATCGTTCAAACCAAACATTTTCCCCGGTGCAATACTGACATTTTCTTTTAATACCGCATGATATATATCAGTTGCATCAAGCTGTTTGGGCAGTTCGAGCCAGATGAAATATCCCCCTTTCTGACTGATGATATTCACCGCTTGGGGGAGCTGTTCTCTTAATCGTTCTGTGACTTTGTTTTTGCGCTCAGCCAGTTTTTTGCGTAACTGTTTAAGGTGTAATTCGTAGTTGCGACTGGTTAAATAATGAACCAGCGTCATTTGAATGGGCGCGCTGGTAGCAAAGGTACTCATCAATTGCAGCTTCTGAATATCAAGCGCTCTTTTGCCCGCCACAACCCAGCCGATGCGCAACCCCGCGATTAAGGATTTCGAGAACGATGAACATAACATGGTGTTACCGGTGTGATCGTACATTTTCATTGAGGTCATCGGTTCACTGCCCGCATAGAGCTCGCTGTATACATCATCTTCAATCAAAGCAACATTGTATCGATTCAAGATTTCAACAATCCGCTGCTTTTTTTCATCGGTTAATGTAAACCCGAGCGGATTTTGGTGATTCGACATCAACCAACATGCTTTGACCGGATGTGTTTGTAACGCACTCTCCAGAGAATCAATATCAATCCCCGTGACCGGATCAGTTCTGACTGAGAGCACCTTTAACCCCAAACGCTGCAAAGACTGTAGCGCGCCATAAAATGTCGGCGACTCAACCACGATCCAATCGCCTGCGGATGCACAGGCCTGCAAACTCAAATTAAGCGCTTCTAATGCTCCGGCGGTAATGACAATTTCATCCGGTGAGATTTCAACCCCTCGCGCAGCATAACGTTTCGCAATCAGTTGTCTGAGCTGCTCATTGCCCGGTGGCAAATTATTGAATGTATTGGAAATTGGCATATTGCGTGCCGCACTCGAAAATGCGCGCGTCACATGGTGATGCGGGTATAAATCAGGGCTGGGGTAAGCAAACCCGAAATTGACTAACTGCGGATTTTTGCTGGCCTGAAGCACCTCAAAGATAAACTCGTTAATATCAACATTTTCTATTGAAGAGACCGCAGCGTGGGGGGGCTGAACATGCTTGGTTTTGACTCTGGGGGCAACCCGGTATCCCGAACGCGCCTGCGACACCACCCACCCCTGAGATTCAAGTAACTGATAGGCATGAAGTACGGTCATTAAGCTGACACCCGTGTATTCAGACTGCTTACGTAATGAAGGTAGTTTGTCACCCGGATTCCAGATGCCGGACTGAATCTGTCGTTTCAGTTGATCGACCAACTCTTGATATTTTGCCAAAACGCAACCTCCGGTGTAAGCCATTTTTATTGTAAACCGTTGCGACTAATCATAACAATTAAAATTTTTAACTGTTATAGTTTTATGTTTTTTTCTGTATCTACATTCAACCCCGGCCAACGATTAACATAGCAAAGAAAAATAATATTCAGCTCAAAGGAAATCTATGTTTGGTCTCGATGCATTTATGCTGGCAAGGATACAGTTTGCTTTTACTGTTTCCTTCCACATTATATTTCCCGCCATTACCATCGGCTTAGCAACCTATCTTGCCGTGCTTGAAGGTTTATGGCTCAAAACCCGCAATCCGGATTACAAAACTCTTTATCACTACTGGTCGAAAATTTTCGCCGTCAACTTCGGTATGGGCGTGGTGTCTGGTTTGGTGATGGCTTACCAATTCGGCACCAACTGGAGCGGTTTTTCTGATTTTGCCGGCAGTATCACCGGCCCGCTACTGACCTATGAAGTGCTGACCGCATTCTTTCTTGAAGCCGGCTTTCTCGGTGTGATGCTATTCGGCTGGAACCGTGTCGGTAACAAGCTACATTTCTTTGCAACCTCAATGGTTGCCCTCGGCACAATCATTTCAACCTTTTGGATTCTGGCATCCAATAGCTGGATGCAAACGCCACAAGGCCATGAAATCATTGATGGTCGCGCGGTGCCCGTTGACTGGTTTGCCGTGATCTTCAACCCGTCATTCCCCTACCGATTAGCCCACATGGGTGTGGCCGCATTTTTAAGTACCGCTTTGTTCGTCGGAGCGTCTGCGGCATGGCACCTTCTAAAAGGCAAATCGAGTTCTGCGGTGAAAAAAATGTTTTCAATGTCGCTGGGGATGCTCGTTATTGTTGCGCCGATTCAGGCACTGATTGGCGATATGCACGGTTTAAATACGTTGGCATATCAACCCGCTAAAATCGCAGCGATTGAAGGCCACTGGTCTAACGCCAGCGGAGAACCGACACCGCTGATTCTCTTTGGTTTACCCAATATGGAACAAGAGCGGACCGATTATGCACTGGAGATCCCGGTATTAGGCAGCTTAATTCTACGCCATAGTCTGACAAAGCCAATTCCGGCCCTGAAAGATTTCCCCAAAGATGAACGTCCCAATTCCCTGATCATATTCTGGTCATTCAGAGTCATGGTTGCCCTCGGTATCCTGATGATTTTACAAGGCTTCTATAGCTTGTGGTTACGCCACAAAAAGACACTCTATACCACACCTTGGTTTCTCAAGTTTTCGATTGTGATGGGGCCGACAGGACTGATCGCGATATTAGCCGGATGGTTCACCACGGAGGTTGGTCGTCAGCCATGGGTCGTCTATGGACTGAAGAGAACGCGAGATGCGGTATCAGCGCATGGTGATTTACAGATGAGTATCAGCCTGCTCTGCTTCTTTGTGGTCTACGGCGCGGTATTTGGTTTTGGTTACTACTATATGGTTCACCAAATCAAACAAGGCCCGGATGCAGAAGACCACGAGCATCATGAAATCAACACCATTTCTGGTCGGATATAGCCTCACAAATTAAGTAATTAAGGTAAAAATATGCATTTTGATCTCTCTGTGATTTGGTTCGCGATCATCGTGTTCGCCACCCTGATGTACATTGTAATGGATGGCTTTGACCTCGGAATCGGTATCCTGATGCCGTTTGTCAACAATAAAAAACACAAAGATGTGATGGTCAATTCAGTCGCCCCGGTCTGGGACGGCAACGAAACTTGGATTGTGCTTGGCGGTGCAGCACTGTTCGGTGCATTTCCACTCGCATATTCGGTGATTATTGAAGCGTTAACGATTCCATTAACACTGATGCTCATTGCTTTGATTTTCCGCGGTGTCGCCTTTGAATTTCGATTTAAAGCGGTGGCAAACCATCTGCAATTTTGGGATCTTTCATTCATGGTCGGTTCAATCGGTACGACGTTCTTCCAAGGGATCGTGGTCGGGGCGGTGATTCAGGGCTTTGATGTTGAAAACCGCGTTTTCGTCGGCGGACAGCTGGATTGGATCACCCCATTCCCGATTTTCTGCGGTTTCGCACTGGTCGCAACCTATGCCCTACTCGGCAGTACATGGCTCATCATGAAAACTGAAGGTGAGTTACAACGCTCGATGTTTGCTTTCACCCATAAAGCTCTGCTTGCAGTCGTCGGAGCGCTGGTGATGGTTAGTCTATGGACCCCCCTTGAATTTCCGGTAATTGCGACGCGTTGGTTCTCAACACCGAATTTGTTCTATTTGCTGCCGATTCCGGTCATCACCGGTCTGGCCTGTTTGAAAATGGCCGATGCCGTTAAAAAGCACCAAGAACGGAGTCCGTTCGTGATGGCGCTGATCATCATCATCCTTGGCTTTGCCGGGCTTGGCATCAGTATCTGGCCAAATATCATTCCACCGAATATTTCTATCTGGGAAGCCGCGGCACCGGCCAGTAGCCAGCGCTTCATGTTGTACGGCGCTGTCTCGATTTTACCGATGATCCTCGCTTACACATTCTGGAGCTACTCGGTCTTCACCGGCAAAGTGAAAGAAGGTGAAGCGTACCACTAACCGAATACGACTCAGCAATCATGGGGGCTGAATATGAAGATCAAACGTGGCATTGAACAATGGGCTTGGATGATTGGCATCTGGGCGCTGAGTGTGGTGGCATTAGGGGCCGTATCGATGGGCTTTCGTCTGTTAATGACTGCCGCAGGATTCAAGTCTTAAACTCTTTTGTGTCGTGCTTAAACTCAATATCCCCGTCATTCACTGGATGACGGGGATATCTATATTCGCCATGAGTCATTGTCAAAACTGAAACCACTCACCGATGGTTATCACTCAGATACATATGATTCATTTTCTTCAATATTTGCCGTAGTCGTAACCGAGCCGATCGTTTTTACTCGCTCAGTGACATTTCGATTAATATGCAAGGAAAAAATATCAGGACGAGAATAATGTCCGACCGGATCGTAAGCAGCTTTAGCCACACCGATGCTCGCCAAATCAATCTCGGCATAAATGAGACCTTCAGTTTTATCGTCAAGAAACTCACATAGCTCAGCACCATCAGGCCCATAGATTTGAGCAAAACCGCCACCAATATCTAACAGTGATCTTTTCTGCTCAGTGTCACATAGCATGTCGAGCATTTCTTGACTAACAATCGCACACGGAGAGAGCACAAATGCTTGGCCTTCTAAAGCATAAACCTGAGTGGCAGCGCAGTTCGCTTCCGCGCTCAATTGCATCGAAAGACCTTTGTATAAAGAAAAACTAGGCCAAGACGCAACATGAATCTGCTCATGACAAGCATAGAGTGCATATTTGCTGAAAAGTTGAAGATGCTCGGCACAACAGAGCCCGCCTAAATTGCCCAAATCCGTGTGATAGACTTTCAGTGTACTGCCATCACCCTCTCCGTAAACTGCCCGTTCGACATGCGTTGGCTTCAGCTTGCGATGAACACCTAATAACTGACCATGATTATCAATAAAGGCTTGAGAGATGTATAAAGTGCCGGCGGCACGCTCACTAAATCCCATCACTAAATGGATCTGATATGTTTTCGCTGCCTGACATAGTCTGTCAAACAACTCGCTCTCAACACTTAAGGAATTTTCATAGTAGGGCTGAACATATTTAGACCAGCCTGCTGGCGAATCTAACCAAATGTACCACGGGTATCCCGGCAGCCATACCTCAGGAAAGGCAATCAATTGGGCTCCATTTCCAGCGGCTTCTTTGATCAAATCAATGGCTTTTTCAATCCCTTGCTCAATATTCAGAAATGCAGGTGCAGCTTGTACTGCACAGACTTTAAATTTACCAGTAAACTTATAATCCATAAATCCCTCGATCTATATCACTCATTCAAGTGTTATCGTATCAAGGGTTTGTTTTTTTAATTTATTCAGTGTTTCAATTATATTTCTATTCGTACTAGATGCGTGTATAGAATCATCGTTCTGAACCAGAATAAACCACACCGCACCAAATAAGTTAATTATCCAATAACTCGGACATTAAACCGATAGTAAATAGACCAGAATAATTAACTAGATTGGACCATCGCTCTATATTTTAACGGTGCTACACCAAAATGCTTTTTAAACAATACGCTGGCATGTGAACTACTTGAAAAACCGACGCAAAATGATAGTTCTGTAATCGTCTGCCCTCGATGAATAGGGCTTTCCAATAAAGACTTCAATTTATTCACACGCTGTGTCCAAACATAATCAGATATATTGTGTGATTCATCTTTAAATAATCGATATAGTGAACTCCGAGACATACCCAATGCTTTGCATATATTGTCAATCGAGAGTGATGAACGACTTAGATTGGCATTTATATAATCTTTTACTTTATGTAGATTGAGTTCAGTGTCATCGATAACCTGACCAAAAACCGAACGGGCGTTATACGATAAGAATTCATTCAGACTTACATTAAAACTGTCATATATCTTTTTCTCTTCGCCATAATCTTGGGGGGATGGCATCATGAATAAACTCGATAAGAAATGAGTAAAGACATAATTAATTGCTAAATGACTGTCAATTTTTTTTGCTGTAACCTGATTGGATTTAAAATTTTTTATATCAAGAACATCAAAAGGTATTTTCAATGTACACATATGGAAATCATCTTTCAGATTGATAAAATATGGTCTCCGACTATCGTATATACCAATCTCACCGGGGATAAGACTGTGCGTCGCCCGTCTTGGGTAATTTCCATCTGTCCTTTTTGTTGCAATGTCAGTAACAGATAATCATCTTCATGAAAGCGTTTGGGAGGACGCGTAACAGATTGCCCCGAGGCAATGACCTCTAGTAGATCAATACAATGCAAGCGACTACAATTCAGTTCAGCATTGAAGTCCATCAGTGTATGAGACACACCCACTCGGCAGGTTAATTGAACAAAGTGCTCATTCACGATATCTTGCCAATACGCGAGTTTAGCTTTCTCAGAAAGACCAAATGTCGTTAAATGCTTTTTCATTCAATCCTCTCCACCTCAACTATAGCCCCAAACCTAGTTCCTAATGAGTCCATCGTTTTTAGCACCGTCAATAAAAAATCTGACATGTAAATTAAAGACAACTGACTATATATACATTAGAATCTCAGTAACTATTTTATGCTGATCTCTGAGATGTAGGAAAAATGGAGTCTACTTTATCAATAATTATTACAGTCTTGTTTGGATTCATTGCAAATAAAACAAATATACTAGATTCAAAGAACAATGCAAGTATCAACAAACTTATAATAAAACTTACACTGCCAGCGTCTATATTTCATGGCATGTTATTCATAGATAGCAATAAATTTCACTCATTAATTACCAACTCAACTAATATTATACTGCTCATCGCTTTTTTACTGCTATCAAGTTATATAATTAGTTTAATTATATTTAAAGATAAAATCCTATCAATGACTATTGCGATGTTAATCGCTCTACCTGGTGTTTTATTCTACGGACTACCCATTCTAACGCCAATATTAAATAACAAGACAATAATAACAATATCGGCAACAGGAATTGCACAGAACTTAATTGTCCTCCCCTTTGTTTTCACAATATTCTCTCGCCATAAAGGTGGGAAATTTTCTTATAAAAGCTTGATATTGGAACCTATAATCATAACGCCAATATTGGCAATTGTACTTATTCTTCTAAAAATAAACCTACCCGAATTTTTCATGCTTTCTCTCGACCAAATTGGCCGTTGCACAACAGGATTAGCACTTATATCTACAGGTGTTATATTGTCGCAGGTTAAAATAAGAATTAATAGGAAAATCATCAGCTTTGTTATTTTTAAAAATTTCGCTTTACCTATTGTGACGCTTTATTCTTTAAAACTAACGTCATTAAGACCCGAGTATTATGTCCCATTAGTTTTAATTAATGCTATTCCAATTGGTTCGATCTGTATTATTATCAGTAATATATATGATATCTATGTAAAAGAAGTTTCAGCGATTGTAACACTCAGCGTACTTCTCTCTTCTATTTCAATACCAATCATATTAGCACTGCTATAACTGTAACCATCACAACAGCCTGCCATCGGATCTCATCATTGAAATCCTTTCGTGGCCATCTTAAGGGACTACGGTGAGATCAATTTTCCCGTCGTCTCTAGGGGCTGTTGACCTTTCGTGGTTGAATTTTGTTCAATCTGAACGAGTATTGATCGCGGCGCGGGGCATGCCGCTTAGCTATCCTAAGCAAATGACCCGTAACAAAGAGCAAGACACGTTCAGATGAACCCTCTGGGCAGCATTTGTCGCTCATTTATCCAGCGTTAGGTCATAGTTCATGTAGATCGCTACACTTCACATGACCTGCCTTGACTAAATGCACGACAAATTGCTGCAAAAACCATCACGAAAGGTCAATAGCCCCTAGCTTTTTCATTAGCGTTGCCCATGGTTTCATCAGTGCTACGCGACGAAAACAAATGGTGAATCTCCCCCTCCGTTAAAGCAAACAACACATCACTAGTACGATGAAATAGATACAGGATCAATCATAGACACTCATTGTTGTGGATAGAATAATCAATAAATTTAATGTTTGTTATATAAAAAAATTAATAACTGTATATTGATTTTTTTAATTTCACTGATTGATAAACACTGTTCACACTTTTAAAAATCGACATGGTTTCTGTCGATGAGACATTTGATATTATTAAAACCAATAATAAAAGTGAAACTACTCTGAGATGTATCCCATGACGATAACGAAGCACAACTGGCTACTTAGAACCTCTTTAGTGTTCTCCATATTTCCTACCTTTTCTTTCGCGAATACAGATATTTATTTAGGTAGCAATAGCGTCAAAACATTAAATATTGATGGTCAATACTTTAAAGATTTAAATAAAAATGGACAGCTTGACCCATACGAAGACTGGCGACTCCCCACAGAAAAACGATCTAAAAATCTACTGTCTTTAATGACACTAGAAGAGAAAGCAGGATTAATGATGCATGGTTCTGCGCCCAGTTCAGGCATATTAGGCCGGGGTGAAAGTTATGACCAAGAGAAAGCAACAAAACTAATTAAAAACAATCATGTTTCTCATTTTATCACCAGACTACAAGGTAAGGTTCCCAGCCATCTGGCAGAACAAAACAATCGCTTACAACGGATTGCTGAAAAAACTCGTTTAGGGATACCAATCACGATAAGTTCAGATCCAAGAAACTCATTCCAATATTTAGAAGGTGCGTCCGTTGCTTCCGGTAAATTCAGCAAATGGCCAGAAACACTGGGAATGGCAGCCATTAATGATGAAGCATTGACGGAAAAATACGCCAATATTGTCCGACAAGAATACCGGGCGGTAGGGATTACAGAAGCTTTATCTCCCCAAGCGGATATTGCGAGCGAACCACGTTGGCCCCGGATTAACGGAACGTTTGGTGCAGACCCGGATATCGTCGGCAAAATGACCCGAAGCTATATCACGGGTATGCAGTCTGGCTCACAAGGCCTCAATAAAAATAGTGTGATGACCATCGTGAAGCATTGGGTGGGTTATGGTGCTGCAAAAGACGGTTGGGATAGTCATAACGCTTACGGGAAATACGCAGACTTTAAGTCAACGTCGTTAGATACACATATCGCCCCCTTTATCGAAGCATTTAAAGCCAATCCGGCAGGCGTCATGCCAACCTATTCGATCCTACAAGGGGTCACCCACAATGGAAAAGAAATACCACAAGTCGGTGCAGGATATAACCGTTTTTTATTACAAGATCTATTACGTGAGACTTACGGGTTTAAAGGCGTGATCTTAAGCGATTGGTTAATCACCAGAGATTGTAAAGAAGATTGTATCAACGGATTTAAACCGGGAGAAAAAATCCTACCGAGAGGGATGCCTTGGGGTGTTGAAAATCTCTCCGTTGAAGATCGGTTTGCAAAAGCTATCAATGCCGGTGTCGATCAATTTGGTGGTGTCGTTGATTCAGCAATATTAGTCAATGCAGTACGAGATAAAAAAATATCGGAAAAACGACTGGATGATTCAGTGCTCCGTATTTTGAACCAAAAATTCAACATCGGTTTGTTTGAGAACCCATATGTGGATGCAAAAAAAGCAGATGAGATTGTTGGCAACAAACAGTTTTCAACTTTAGCGAATACCGCTCAGTTTAAATCCCTTGTTTTATTAAAAAATGACCATGTGCTGCCGCTCAAGACCGGTATCAAAGTATGGTTGTACGGCATTCATAAAGACGTTGCAGAGAAATACGGCTTTCAGGTTGTTGATCAGTTACAAAATGCGGATCTTGCACTTTTAAGAACCTCAACACCATTTGAAAGACCGCATAAGAATTATTATTTCGGCAAAAAACATCATGAAGGCGCATTGGACTTTAAACCCGATAGTGAAGATTATCTCGCGATTCAAAAAGCCAAGCAGCATGTGCCAACGATTGTGACCATTTACTTAGATCGTCCGGCAATTTTAACCGATGTTTTAGACGACGCGAATGCCTTAATCGCCAACTTTGGTGTCAGTGATGAGGTTCTATTGCAACGATTAATATCTGATAAGAACTATACCGCGAAGCTACCATTCGAGTTACCAAGAACGATGCAAGCGGTCTTATCACAAGATTCGGCCAAACCGCATGATTCCGATCACCCACTCTTTCCCATTCATTATGGCATGAGCCAATGATTTTATATGCCGGATAAATCAAAAACCGACCACCTTGCAAATCCACAGGTTCTGCTCTGCTAAAAATTTGATGCGTTAAGTTGATCAGCACTTGACGCATCAGGAGTCTGCGGAGATGAACGCTGGCACGCTCATTGTCCATAAACGCTCGCTGCTAAGCAGACACCGCGCCAAGAATCCCCCCCCCCCATCGCGCAACATTATCACTTTTTGTATATAAAGCATTCACTCGTGCTGATTTTTCATCATCACCTGACTCGTATGATGGATATACAGAGTTACTGAGACCGGCCATCAATGACCGCACAATCAGTAATGTGTATTCATATCTCACAGAGAAGGTGTCTCATGTCGACCAAACAATGGACAACCAAGAGAACAGAAAAGCTAGCGCGCATCGCTGCGGTAGCGTCTTTGGCTGATGGGAAAGTGCTACCAACCGATCAAATGGTTGACGCACTGGAACAATTGATTAAGCCGAATGACCGTGTCGTTCTTGAAGGGAATAACCAAAAACAAGCAGACTTCCTTGCTCGCGTTCTTGAGCAGGTCAATCCGGACAAAATTCATCATCTTCATATGATCATGCCAAGTGTGAGCTTGCCATCACATATGAATATTTTCGAAAAAGGCATTGCCAGCAAGCTGGACTTCGCCTTCGCCGGCTCACAAAGTGTGCGCGTGGCACAAATGCTCGAAGACGGCATTTTAGAAATCGGTGCCATTCACACTTACATCGAACTGTATGCACGCCTCTACGCTGACCTGATTCCTAACGTGGCATTGGTTGCCGGCTATAAAGCCGACCGCAAAGGTAACCTCTACACCGGTGCTTCGACTGAAGATACCCCCGGATTGGTTGAAGCACCGGCCTTCAAAGACGGCTTGGTGATCGCGCAAGTGAACGAAATCGTGGACAACACCGAAGATCTGGAACGTGTTGATATTCCGGGTGACTGGGTCGATTTCATTGTGCAAGCGGACCAACCTTTCTACATTGAACCGCTGTTTACCCGTGACCCTCGCCTGATTAAAGACACGCACATTCTCATGGCGATGATGGCGATTAAAGGCATCTACGCCAAACACGGGGTGCAAACCCTGAACCACGGGATCGGTTTTAACACCGCAGCGATTGAACTGCTGCTGCCAACCTACGGTGAACAGCTTGGCCTGAAAGGTAAAATCTGTAAACACTGGACCCTGAACCCGCACCCAACCTTAATCCCGGCCATCGAATCGGGCTGGGTAGAAACCGTGCACTCCTTCGGGGGCGAACTGGGGATGGAAGAGTATGCACGTGCACGTTCTGACGTATTCTTCACCGGCCCTGATGGGTCAATGCGTTCCAACCGGACGATGTGTCAACTGGCGGGTCAATACGCCGCTGATATGTTCATCGGCTCGACCCTGCAAATGGATCCGGAAGGTAACTCCTCAACCGTCACTCACGGTCGTCTGGCCGGTTTCGGTGGTGCACCAAACATGGGGCATGACCCACGTGGTCGTCGCCACGCAACCGACGCATGGCTCAACATGATCACCGACGAAGAGAAACAACGCGACGTCGTCAAAGGTAAAAAACTGGTGGTTCAATCGGTTGAAACTTATCAAGACGGTTCGAAGTCGACCTTCGTTGATCGCTTAGATGCCGTGGACGTCGCACAAAAAGCCGGGATGCCGATCGCACCGATCATGATCTACGGTGACGACGTCACTCACCTGCTGACGGAAGAAGGCATCGCTTACCTCTACATGGCAAAAGATCTTGAAGAGCGTAAAGAGATGATTGCCGCCGTTGCGGGCGTGTCTGAATTTGGTCAACGCGTGACCAAAGCGCGTGTTCAAGCACTGCGCGCTGCCGGTAAAGTCGCCACACCGGAAGATCTCGGCATCAAACGCAGCGATGCAAATCGTTCACTCTTGGCAGCGAAAAGCGTTGCTGATCTGGTGACTTGGTCAGACGGCTTATATCAGCCACCTGCCAAATATCGTAGCTGGTGATGATGATGCAAAGTTGTCAGAACGCATGTTTCGCCCCAACCGAGTGTGTCGGCATTGGCGAGCTTGCCAAACAAGCCTTGATTGCAGAGGTCACTCTGACGCCAAAACCGGGGCTGGTCGATAACCGCAATACGGGCTCACACACCGATCTGACCGTCAACTTAATGCTGCGTTCCGCAAGCTGTTTAGCGCCCTTTTTTGCCGAGATGGCACAAGTGGCGCTGGGTCAGCCGGTATCCGTCTGGCTGCGAGAGCAAATTGGTGCCATTGGGCGTAACGCTGAAGTGGCGATGATGGCGACAACCCAAGGGGTCAATACTCATCGCGGCGCTATCTGGGCATTAGGGTTACTGAGTACCGCGGCCATGGTCACGGACTCAGAAAACAAAACGGCGGAGCGACTATGCGCTCTCGCCGGACAGCTCGCTAGCCTAGCAGATCGCCATGCGCCGAACACCTTTAGCAAAGGAAAGTTAGCGAGCAATCACTTTCAGGTGAATGGCGCGAAACAACAGGCTCAGCTCGGTTTTCCTGCCGTAACTGACCATGCACTGCCAACTTTGCGTCTTAGTCGTCTACGTGGCCATTCAGAAACAGAAGCGCGCCTGAATGCCTTACTGGCACTGACAGCTCACCTGACTGACACCTGTGTGTTAAGCCGGGCAGGCTTAGCCGGACAGACACACTTACAAACCCGCAGCCGCGATATTTTGGCGCTTGGCGGCGTCAGTCACCCGCAAGGCTACGCCCTGCTGGAACAACTGGATGCCGACATGATCGCCCTCAATGCTTCACCCGGCGGCGCCGCTGACCTACTGGCTGCCACGCTGTTTGTCGACTGGGTTGAACACTCAGAACTATCCAAATAATCGGGAGGTTCCACTTATGGAACAACTACATTTTTCCTATCAGGGACAACAATCTATCAACAAGATGGTCCGTGTAGGTAACGTCGGTTCTGGCGATTTAGAGATTTTGCTTGAACCGAATGAGCACAACGAAATTACTATCGATTTAATGACTTCAGTCGATAACCGTCAGCCACTTTGGCAGGCTGTCTTTGACCGTCAATTCGACGCGCAGAGCGCAGGCATGACAGTAACCATCAACGATTTTGGTGCCACGCCGGGTGTGATTGGTCTACGGCTGATTCAAGCGCTGGAACAACTCAACAGCGAACCGACCCCGACGACAGCAACACCGCTCGGGAATATTTCCTTTATCGAAATGGGCGCACGTGACCGTGCCAAATTCATCCTCGATAATGGCAGCTTCCGTGAAGTGCTGGGCAACGAATACCACTCATTCTCTCCTTGGCTTGTTCCGCAAGGTGTGGTGCCACAAACCGATGATGGTGCAGTGGTTGCCAAAGGCACCATTGACGGAAAACCAAGTGTGGTGATTGGTATTGACGGCACCTTCCAAGGCGGCGCTATCGGTGAAATTTCCGGTGCGAAAATGGCCGCCGCACTTGAGCTGGCCCTTGAAGATGCCAAAGCCGGTCACCCAACGCAGGTGGTGCTACTGCTCGAAACCGGTGGTGTACGTCTGCAAGAAGCCAACCTTGGCTTGGCAGCGATCGCCGATATTCACGCTGGCATCATCGCGCTACGTCAATACGTGCCGGTCACCTGTGTGGTTGCAGGTACTGTCGGCTGTTTCGGCGGCATGTCTATCGCAGCCGGTTTGTGTAGCAAACTGATTTTGACGCAGGAAGCACGTTTGGGACTTAACGGCCCGCAAGTTATCGAACAAGAAGCGGGGATTGAAGAGTACGACTCTCGTAACCGTCCATTCATCTGGTCGTTTACCGGGGGAGCACCACGGGTTGCCACCGGTTTTGCCGATGTCTTCGTTGCAGACAACGCGGAGCAAATTCGTCGCGAGGTCGCCCAGATCATCAATCAACCGCTGCCGGAAACGGCGCGTTGTGAGCAAGTGGAACACTTCCTGTCTGTATTCGCTGCGATGGATAAACAAGAACAAGCCACTCCGGAACTTGTTCGTCACTATTTTGCCAAAGGAGAATCCAATGCGTAATCGTGGCCTGACTTGGCTTCAAGCCTTAACCGCTCACGGCACAGCAGCCGACGGTTTTACCCCATCAGTCAAAGTGGTTGATAGCACGCTCGGTGACCAAAAAGCCCGTTTTATCGCGGTTGTGACCGATGAAAACAACGCCTTTCCTCGCGCTCGTCAAGGCGAAGTCGGTTTGCTTGAAGGCTGGAACCTCGCGAAAGCCATCAGCGAAGTGGTGGCTCAAGAAAAAGAGAGCAACAACAAAACCGCTATCGTGGCTGTGATTGATGTACCTTCACAAGCGTATGGGCGTCGTGAAGAAGCATATGGCATCCACCAAGCGCTCGCAGCGGCAGCCAATGCTTATGCCACGGCGCGTAACGCCGGGCACCCGGTGATTGGTCTTATCGTCGGTAAAGCGATGTCCGGTGGCTTCCTTGCACACGGCTATCAGGCCAACCGCCTTATCGCACTCGATGACGAAGGCTGTATGGTACACGCCATGGGGAAAGCGTCAGCCGCACGTATCACGCTACGCTCTATCGCTGAACTGGAAAAACTGGCCGCGACCATTCCACCCATGGCCTACGATATCCAGAACTACAGCACACTGGGTCTGCTCTGGAAAAAAGTAGCCGTAACGGACGCACAAGCACCGACGGCTCAAGATATCGACACTATCAATACGGTTCTGACTGAAGCACTGGCAGATATCGCTCAAGACAGCAAACGCGATCTGTCCGGACGCCTGAATGACGGTAACCGTCGTGCTTCACTCGATGTTCGTCAGCAGATGGCGAAAGCTTGGTAATATTCCCCCTCGTAGCATAACCCGAAGCATCCCGGAGTGGATAACAGGGTTATGCTGCCCTTATAGGTAAATGATTATGTTTCATGCTGTTTTGAATGCCATTGCCCCCATTTTTGTTGTGTTAGGTTTGGGTTATTTTTGTGGCTACCGCAAAATCGCGGATAATAAGAATGTGTCTGTCCTGAACGTGTTTGTCATGCGCTTTGCGCTGCCAACCGCTCTCTTTACTGCGACCTGGCATACTCCTGTCGCCGGCTTTATCGCTAAATTGCCTTTGATTGTTATCTTAGTGCTGGCGATGTGGGTCCTGTGGGCATTCACCTACTACATTGCCCGTAACGTCTTCCATAAAGAACCGGCTCAGGCAGCGGTTTACGCGCTAACTATTTCACTCCCCAACTACGCGGCACTCGGTGTGCCAATCTTAAGTGAAACCATCAGCGGTGCCACCGGGAGTGATATTGCACTCAACGTTGCGATTGCAATTGCGTGCGGTTCAATCTTCCTTTCGCCACTGACTTTAATGGTCTTGGAAAAAGAAACCAAAGCAGAATTTAAAGATGCACCGATGAGCGCATTGATTGTGCCTTTGCTGATTAAAGCGCTGAAAAACCCGATTGTGTTATGGCCGATTTTGGGGACGATTTTCTCTTGCTTTGGGACAACAATGCCCGACTTGCTGACCCACGCTTTAAAACCTTTGGCCGCTGCCGCAGGCGGTGGTGCCCTGTTCCTCACCGGTCTTATCGTTTCAGCACGTCAGCTCAAAATCAATGGTGCGGTTATCTTTGGCTTCATCCTCAAGAACTTGATTCAACCGGTCATTGCATACGGGATTGCCATCGCCTTTGGCCTGCCAGCGGCTTTACTTGCGGCGTCGGTGTTCCTCATTGCATTGGCAACAGGTTTCTTCGGGGTGATGTTCGGAAACGGCTTTGGTGTTCAGGACGAAGATTCAGAAGGTACATTACTGCTGTCAACGATTCTCTTTGCGATCACGATGCCGCTGTTTATGTACTGCTTACTGTAAGAGGTGATGATGAAACTCGTCTATCAACCCCACGACCTACTTTGGGTGAACCACTTATCTGATGATGAACAACCACCCGCGTGGTTTCACCTGACAGACCTGATTTCACGGCCAGTCGTGGTGAGACGAGCCCCATACCAAGCCGACCGCATTGCGGTCGGTATCCGCGGTTTCAGCCGTTCACAACGTCACGCCAGCTTGGTTACTCCGCAAGCAATTGTTCGCCATCTCACACCGGAGCAATTAGTCGAACAACAGGGCTGGTACACGCAGTATCAAAACCATCCCCTGCCTCATTGGCAAACACTCGCAGACATCGACGATATCTTCCGTTCTTATTCACTCGCATGGGGCATCACCGGCAGCCTCGCCTTTGAATTGGCAACCGGTATGCGTACCGCCAATCAGCAAAGCGATATTGACCTGCGGATTTTGGCGCCAACGCCATTGGATAAACAACGAGCCAGCGAACTGGCGCAACAACTGACAACACTCGCCCAAAGGCCGGATGTACAAATCGAAACAGCACTGGGGGCGTTTGCACTATCCGAGTGGCTGCAAACCTCTGGCAGCGTAATGATCAAAAGTAACCAAGGGCCGTTTTTAAGCGCGAACCCTTGGCAAACGGACTCTGAATGAAGGCACGTTTTATGGCAACTCTCTTCACTTATCCCGGTCAGGGAACTCAAAAAGCAGGTATGCTTACCGAGCTCAATGCATTTCCTCTCGGTCAGCAAATCTTGCAACAAGCCAGTGACCATTTGGCTCAGGATATCCTCAGTTTGGATAACGAAACGGCACTGCTGAATAACCGCAATACGCAAGTCGCATTAACGGTGTGCAGTTACGCCTACTCACAGATTCTGCGCGACCTTGAGATTGAACCCGATTATGTTTTAGGCCTGTCTATTGGTGCATTTCCTGCGGCCATCTCCGCCGGTATTCTCACCTTCGAACAAGGGCTGGACTTAGTGGCACGCCGCGGTGAATTGATGGCAAGTGCCTATCCGCAAGGTTACGGTATGGCCGCAGTGATTGGGTTAAGTTTACCGGTATTACAAACACTGTTGAGTCAGGCACAGGCGCAAGGTCACCCGGTGTTTATCGCCAACATCAACACCGAATCGCAAGTGGTCATCTCCGGCAGTGTCGCGGCGCTCAACACTGTGTGCGAACTGGCGTTAGCCAAACAGGCCACCAGCGCAAAACTGCTCAAAGTGAATGTGCCGTCACACTGTGAGCTGCTTGCGCCTCAGGCTGAAATATTTAACCAAGCCTTTGATGGTATTGACCTTGCGCGCCCGAAAATTACCTACGTGAGTGCCAATGCGGCTCGCGTGCTCTACCCGACCGACCGTATCCGCGACGACTTAGCCCATAATATGGCCAGACAGGTGCACTGGTGGGAAACGGTCGCAATGCTCAAAGAGCGCGGTGTGACCTTAGCGATTGAGATGAAACCGGGCAGTGTACTGACCAACTTGTGCAAAGCCAGTATGCCGGATACTATCGCGGTAGCGATGGCATCAGAAAACTTGAATAATCTCGTGGCCCTGATGCGTCAATACGGTTAGAAAATCCAACGACATCAATGAGACATTATGAATAGACGTGTACCGACTACGATTAAACGGTTAGAGATTTTCATCAGCTACATGGAACAGACCAACATGAACCAAGTAGCGGAAACGATGGATATCAATACCCTCTCGGTATATCGCGCCATTCATGCATTAGAAGAAGATTTAGGCTGTGTGCTGTTTGAAAAACGTGGCCGCAGCCTTGTGCCATTGCAGGCAGCACAAATCCTCTATCAACAGTGTGTCACGACGCTCAGCGACCTTTCCCGTGCTATCGAAAACACCCAGATCGCCGCAGGGATCACGCCGAAGAAAATACGCGTCGGCTCCGTCAATTCACTCACCATCGACTTAGTGCCCCATCTGTTGACCGCTTATCGCGAGCGCCGCCCTGATGTCCAACTGGAGTTTCATTCCGGCTCGAACTGCGAGCTGCTTGATAAACTCAAACGCTCAGATCTCGATGTACTGATGATTTATGGCGACCAACTGCTGGAACACAACACCAGCTACACCGCGATGAAACTGTTCGATGACCAAATCAGCTTTTCTGTCGCCATAACCAGTGAACAACCCAAACCATCGCAGGTGCCGATTCAGGCAGACTACCTCCGCCGTCAGTCTTACATGACCCTCACCAAAGGTTTTGGCCTACGGGAAGCTTTCGATAGAGTGCTCGCCAAACTGGATGGTAAAGTCGAAATTCACTCCGAGTTTTCCAGCATCTTCGGCTTGAGCTTCGCTTTAAAATCCGGGGCTTATGCCGCGCTATTACCGACCCGCATGAGCGAAGTATCTGCTCAAATTGGCTTAAAGTTTTACCCGCTGGCCCCAGAACTCGCCGAATCACACGGTATCTATCTATTAATGAACCGCGCCAGCGAACATAACCCGGCAATTCGGGCCTTAATTGCCGAATGTCGGATGTACAGCCTACGCTGGCAGAAGTCAGCGCATCCGGCAGACGGTGTGCAATAAAGTCGCGTTCAAACGCAGGGGGAGTTGGCTCGATCAGTGGGTATGCGGCGCTGCCGATATTTGACTTGAGAGAGGATAGTGATGAGGTGACCACTCCACGCGATAAGTCGGGGAAAATAACCAAATGATACTGGTTTGATACTGAACTGATCTCGACATCAAACCCTTTGAATTTAAAAATTCAACAACTGAATATACAAAAAAAAAGAAGCCAATAATATCAATCGATAATTTGTCTTAAAGAACGGTATCCAATCAATAGATTAAGTAAGTTCTTTAACCCGCTTTATTTATAATGACATAAATAATTTCTTTGTATTTCTTAATCGACACCCCGAAAACACGGATAGACTGAACATTTCAGCATTCAACTGTTGAAAAAATGAACAACCCCGCTAGTGTTCATAATGGGCACATATGCACCAAAGCGCATTATCGATGGTGTCAATGTGATGTTAAGGCTCAAAACACAATGGAGTGATTATGAATGTTTTAACAAAATGTAAGCTAGCATTGGGAATCATCGTGGCATTTTTTTCCTTGCCAAGTTTTGCGGTGCCGTGTTCGGACTGTTCAAATGGGTTTGAACGAGGCCAAGTTCCTCGAGTTGATCAGTTAGAATCCAGTAGAGGACCTTATTCGGTAAAAACCATCAATGTTTCTAGACTCGCCAGAGGATTTGGTGGGGGCACGATCCATTACTCGACGGAATCGGGAGGGCAACAAGGCATCATTGCGGTCGTTCCGGGTTATGTTTCTTACGAAAGTAGTATTCAATGGTGGGGGCCGCGTTTGGCATCTTGGGGCTTTACTGTGATTACGATCAATACGAATACGATTTATGATCAACCTGATAATCGAGCAGGTCAGCTCAGTGCCGCAATCGATTATGTCATTGATAAAAGTAAGGATCGAACCTCTCCGATTTATGGATTAGTGGACCCAAATCGAGTCGGCGTCATTGGCTGGTCTATGGGCGGTGGCGGCTCCCTCAAACTGGCAACAGACAGAAAGATTGATGCGGTGATCCCTCAAGCGCCTTGGTATCTTGGATTAAATCGTTTTTCTACTATTACGTCACCAACGATGATCATTGCATGCCAAGCCGATGCTGTGGCACCAGTGAGCGTACACGCTTCTCGCTTTTATAATCAAATCCCGAGAACCACCCCAAAAGCATATTTTGAAATTGCGTTAGGCAGTCATTTTTGTGCCAATACAGGGTACCCTAGCGAAGATATTTTGGGGCGGAATGGTGTTGCATGGATGAAGCGCTTTATTGATAAAGATGAACGCTATACTCAATTTTTATGTGGACAAAATTTTGATAGCAGTCTTCGCGTCAGTGAATACCGAGACAACTGTAGTTACTATTAGTGATACATATAATTCATAGTAAATCAGCAATTCTTGTAAAGTCAGAACAGGTATGTTCTGACTTTTTTATGTGCTGAATGAACCGGATTCTAGTGCCTGCTGTTTTTTGCTTACGAGGACACACGCTTTAAACTTGTTGGGGATGGTGGGGGTCATGGGGACACACACCCAAATCACCCTCTCCATTTCAGTGAAATTTTGCATAACCGATCAAATATAAATTTGCATTCACTCGAAATAGTTCGGTTCAGAGCTTCTTTTTGTTCACACCTTCCTTCACGATTGCCTCATCTCTCATCACCTAAAATCAACCCATGACAACTGCCCGTTCACAACTCATCTGTCCTGAAGTGACACCGTATTATCACTGCGTTTCTCGTTGTGTCCGTCGCTCATTTCTATGTGGATACGACAACTATAACGGTCAATCGTATGAACATCGCCGTGAATGGGTTGAATCTAGGATTCTGTCACTGTCTTCTATTTATTGCATCCGGATCTGTGCCTATGCGGTGATGAGTAATCACTATCATCTGGTCGCCTTTATTGATAAACAAACAGCCCAGTCTCTTTCGCCACACGAAGTCATTGAACGATGGTGTACCGCTCATCAGATGCCATCGCTAATTCAACGTTTTGTGTCCGGTCACTTGGTCTCTAAAGCAGAGTACAAAGCGTGTGATCAAATCATTGAGACTTGGCGCCAGCGACTCTATTCGCTCAGCTGGTTCATGAAAGAAATCAACTACGACATTGCCCTGCTCGCTAACCAAGAAGACCAATGCACCGGGCGATTCTGGGAAGGTCGATTCAAATCTCAGGCTTTACTTGATGACAAAGCGTTACTGGCAGCGATGGCTTATGTTGACCTCAACCCTGTTCGGGCCGGTGTCGCTGAAACACCGGAACAGTCGGAGCATACAGCACTAAAAAAACGGCTGACTGCACTCGAACAAGGAAAAATAAAAGTCCCTGAATTGGCTGATTTTATGGGATATGGACATCAGGAGAAAAGGCACGTAATTCCTTTCCGACTAACAGATTATATTGAATTAGTCGACTGGATCGGACGACAAATCAGAGCAGATAAACAAGGCTATATTTCACCTCAATTGCCAAACATTTTAACACGGCTATCTCTACCTCAGCAGGAATGTCTGGCCCTTTGCACTGCGTTGGAAAAGAAGCCGCGACTCTGGATTGGTTCATCAGAACGCCTGAACTTCGCTAAACATCATCTCAAACGCAAACGTATGATAGGCCTTCATATTTCTTAATCGACACAAAACGTTCAGCCTTCGTCTCTGCCCTTGTCCTTGGGTTTTTTACTATACTCCAAAACCTGTGCCCCACAGATTATTCCCCTGCCCTTTCTCTGATTATCTGTTTGATAAACCGATTAAAAATCCATTTAAAGCCCTTAAATGATACTGAAGAACCCAACACACTTATTAATTGATTTAGGTGTGTGTCCTGTATCCCCACTGCATACTTTGCTAAACTCCGCCCTTTAATGAGTGAGGATCCTAAAATGATGACTGACGAAGAAAGAATCGAACTGCAACGCAATAACCCACTGCACGGGCTAAAGCTAGAAACTATGTTGCAAGAGTTGGTGGATTTTTATGGCTGGGACATTCTAGATACCGCAATGCGCTTTAATTGCTTTAACACCAAGCCCTCAATTTCGAGTAGCGTTAAGTATTTAAAGAAAACCGACTGGGCGAGAGAAAAGCTGGAGAACTTTTACCTATATCGCTTTAAGCGCATGCCACGAGCGAGTGCAGAAGAATATGATTTGTCACCGAGAGCTCGTACTTTCCCTCATGGTCTTGAACCGAAAGAGCCGATGCCGCTCACTGTTGAGTCAATTCTGAATTCACAGGCTAAAGCAGCATCATCATTTAAGAAACGCTCATCTCGTGGGCGCCAGACGCGCCGATAAACCGACACCTTGACATGCAATAGAACTCAGCTTGACGTATCAAGTGAAACTCTATTGCTGGGTTAGTGCTCTCCCTACTAGCTATACGCTCCAGCAGACCAATGGCTGGTTTACGAATTCTCCTGATTGCGTTTTTTCTTCTTTTTACCTGTACCAGCAGGTTTTGCTCGTGCTGTCATCGGTAAAAAGTAGGCTTCGCTTTGATCGTCTTCCACTTCAAAGCCCTCAACCTGCTCACGCTCAAGCTTGAACTTATTTTTCTTCTCTATCACTTTAAAGTGGTGATAATCATCGTAATCAATAAGCGATAACCCAAGGCCGACTTCGCCCGCACGACCACTACGCCCGATTCGATGCATATAGTCAGCAGGGCTACGTGGAAGGTCAAAGTTAATAACCACTGGTAGTTTTTCTATATCAAGACCACGAGCCGCGATATCGGTAGCAATAAGTACTTGAATCTCACCAGACTTAAACCCTTCAAGCACGCGAGTACGCGCGCCTTGCCCCTTATCACCATGGAAAACCTCCGCAATAATGCCGCGTTTTGACAGTTTTTGAGCTAGGTGGTTACAGGCATTCTTAGCATTAACAAAAATCAAAGTCTGTCGCCACTGGTGCTGTTTGATTAGGTGCGCAAGTACTGCGGTCTTCTGACCTTTATTGACACTAAACACACGCTGTACCAATGTACTGGCTTCCGCACTCTGTAATTGGACTTCAACGGGATCGTGCAGCAAGTCCTTAGCCAAGCTCGTGACTTTTTCAGGGAAGGTGGCAGAAAACAGCAGTGTCTGCTTCCTCTCGGGTAGCAGTGCAAGAATTTTATTGAGTTCTTCGCTAAATCCGAGACTTAACATACGGTCGGCTTCATCGAGGACGAGTGTTTTTACTTGGTCCAACTTGATGGCGTTACTAGATACTAAGTCCAGTAGGCGGCCCGGAGTTGCAACAATAACGTCACTACCACCACGAAGAGCCTGCATTTGAGAGTTCACCGATACGCCACCAAATACCACAACCGTTTTGATTTTATCTCTAAGGTGGTACGAGTAGGATTTAATGTTGTAAGCAACCTGTGATGCCAACTCACGAGTTGGAACCAAAATCAGATGAGACACGAAGTTACCACGACGATTAGGTGATGTATCTTGCTGGTAGATCTTTTGCAGAATTGGCAACGCAAAAGCGGCGGTTTTACCAGAACCGGTATTGGCACCACCAACAATATCTCGTCCTTCAAGTACGTGAGGAATGGTATGAGATTGAATTGGAGTCGGCTGACTATATTCCAAGAACTCTAGTCGCTCGACTAAGGTTGGAATCAAACCAAGATCGGCAAATGTCACTTGCTGTGTGTTATCTGTCATTACGATGAGTAGCTCAGTGCTGGGTAAAGGCCGTGTATCTTATGCTATTTGCCGCGAAGACGTTAGCTATAATGAACTCAACAGAATGTTAGTGGGAAGACGACGGTAGGGGCCAGTCCTTCCTTTTGCCTGACATTAGTTAATGTATTCTAAAACCACAACACTCCTATTCACTATGATGTCAATCGCAACTCATTTTAGGGCATAACTGAGCCAGCGCAGATCTCGCTGACTCGAAAGTGGACAGAAGTTTACCAGTGGCTTTACTAATTTAGCAATTCACGAATTAACTCAGATATGGCAAACGGTCTTAATATACTATCCAATTTGTGTGGAGCCGAACATCTTCATAAAACGCGACAAACTGCTCGTGTAATCAAGAGATGGGCTAACTAATTTCATACCAATACAGCCTAGTTTAAATATGCCTCTAAGTGGATATCCAGCACTATCCCACATCAACACTGACCATCAGAATAACTTATTGCTCTCCATAGCAATTCTTCCCGATGCCATAATATTGATGTCATTCAATTCAGGTAAAATGACGGTTTTATTACGTGCGAGGCAATCATGCTTTCCCCTTTTATCACTCTATCACTGGCGATTGTGTTTGAAGTGTTTGCGACTTCCTATCTGCCAAAGACCAATCAATTTACAGCGCCTATCCCGACCTTAATAATTTTGGTTGGCTATGGCTTGGCGTTTTATTTACTTTCGATTGCAGTACAAAGCATGTCACTCGGCGTGGCGTATGCGATTTGGTGTGGTGTAGGCGTGGTGTTGGTGGCATCTATTTCATGGCTTGTTTACGGACAGAAATTGGATATCTACGCGATTGCTGGCATCAGCTTGATTCTAATTGGGACTGTGATCATAAATTTGTTCTCCTCTTCCGTTAATCATTAATCTGCAACATCCCCTTCTAAAAACTGAAACCTAGTTGAAGTAATTTCTTCTTTTATTGCAACTAGGTAAACCCCATGCTTCCTCCATTACGTGCACTAGTGGCTTTTGAGGCAGTGGCACGTTTGGGCTCGATTGGCGCTGCCGCTCGCGAGCTATGTGTGACTCAAGCTGCCGTCAGTCAGCAACTCAAAAGTTTAGAAACCTTCCTCGGCACCACCTTGTTTGATCGCGGACAGCGTGGGGTGAAGCTCACATCCGCTGCGCAGCGTTATCAGCCCATCGTGTCAGGCTCATTAGCTCATCTGAAACTGCAAACTCAAATCTTATTTGGTGAGAAAGAGAGCGAAGTTTTAAGTCTTATAGTCAATCACACTTTTTGTCATAACTGGTTGCTACCTCGCCTGTCTAGCTTTTATCAGAATTACCCATTTATTCGTTTAGACATTCAGCTTGTTGACTGGCCATCTACCAACCCTTGTGAAAACGTCGATATAGAGATAACCAACGGCAAGGTCGAAAGTGAAGACACAAACTGCGAACGATTATTCCAAGAACATTGGCAATTGGTGTGTAGCCCAGCGTTTAAACAACAATACCGCGAACAGTTAGCACAATGTGAGTTCTCCGAACTGCCGGCTGTTCAAGTGAAAGGTTATCAAGAGAGTCTGATGCAGTGGCTTAGCCACAACCAGTTCGATGCTCACCTTCCCCAAATCCAGTTAGAAATCAGCAGCTCTCTACATGCTCTCGAAGCAGCAAAGCAAGGCATTGGCGTATTACTTGTTCGCTCACTCGCCGTCGCTGAACAGCTTAAAAACCAAGACCTTGTTTTGGCTGTCGAGGCTTCGATGCCATCAGAATCTGGCCACTATCTGATTACCAAACACAGCCGAAACGCCAAAGTGAACTTCTTCTGTGACTGGCTTCATCACCAAATTGAGCATGGTGAGTCTGAGTAAAGATTTTCTTATGACTCACCATAAAAAATATAAAGAACAGCCGCACAGATTTGTCACATTACCCGCTTAAATTGAACCAATGCACAGAACAAAGAGAACGTTATGTCAGACCTTTCACAACAGATGACCAACCGATTTAAGGTGCTTCTTTTTACTGCGCCTTTGCTGGTACCGCTAGTCATGTTTTGGCTACTGCCTTTTGGTTATTCCATCTACATCAGTTTTACCGATTGGGATTACATCTCCCCCGATTATAACTTTATCGGATTCGAAAACTACCAATACATGATTGAAGATTTCGAGTTTACCCAAGCCTTATTGAACACCTTTTGGTTCTCGCTTGGCGTGGTGATTCCAACCGTCATTCTTGGCTTAATCTTCGCGCTGTTGTTGCACAAAAACTTTACCGGAAGCCAGTTTTATCGTGCGGTGATCTTCTCACCTTGGATCACACCGACGGTTGCAGTTTCAATTGTTTGGTCTTGGGTATTTGAGTCAAAGGCAGGCTTGGCAAACCAACTATTAATGTCGGCGGGATTTAATCGTATTGCATGGTTGGAGAATGGAGATACCGCCATGATCGCCGTGATCATTGTAACCATTTGGCAAGCCATTGGCTGGACAATGCTGTTTTACATCAGCGCGCTTAACAAAATCCCATCATCCCTTTATGAAGCATCACTGATTGATGGCTGCAGCAGCCTGACTCGCTTTATCAAAATTACATTGCCACTGGTTTCACCCACCACGTTTTTCCTTGTGGTAGTCAACATCATTACTGCGGTTCAGGCGTTCGATCAGTTCCAGATACTGACTCAGGGCGGTCCTGGTGGTGAGACTCGAACACTACTCTACTTGTTCTATCAACAAGCCTTCGAGCGCTACGAAATGGGACCGGCCGCTGCAACATCACTGGTTATTTTTATCATCACAGGTTTGTTGGCATTGGCTAACACCTACATCGGCAAACGCTGGGTTTATTACTAAGGATTCACCGATGACAACTCAAGTTATGGACGCGAACCCACGTTCGAAGACAGCAGCAACGCATGCTCAATCTGAAACCACTCGCATTGCTCGCTCATCACTGCTGGCATGGCTAAAACATCTGTTTTTAATCACTTGTGGCACCATCATGGTCTTCCCATTTTTATGGATGCTGTCAGGCTCACTAAAAAGCAATGATGAGATATTTGCTAGCCCACTCAACCTGATCCCAGAAAAATTCCACTGGCAGACGTTTATCGAAACATTCCAAAGCGCACCATTTGGCTTATACATTTTCAATAGCTTTACCGTAGCGCTGTTCACAACGCTATTGGTGATCATCAACTCAGCGATGTTTGCATACGCGCTGACTCAACTGAAATTTCGCTCAAAAACAGTGATCTACTTTGTGGTTATGGGATGTTACATGCTGCCGGGTGCGGTGACCTACATTCCTTCGTACATCACGCTAGCAAAGCTTGATCTGCTTGATTCTCACATGGGATTGATTGTGTCGAATGCAGCATCAATTTTTGGTGTGTTCTATCTGCGCCAAGTGTTTATCAAGATTCATCCATCATTGATAGAAGCAGCGCGTATCGACGGTGCTGGCGAGCTAAAAATTCTATGGGCAATCCTGCTACCGCAATGCAAAGCAGCGGTAGCTACCCTGTTTTTAATCACCTTTATCACTAACTACAACAGTTACATGTGGCCGAGCCTTGTGATCACAACGCCAGAGTTGAACCTGATCGCTACGGGTATTCGCCACTACTTTATCGCAGAAGGTAACTACGGCTTGAACTGGTCGCAAATTATGGCGGCGAGCACCATCGCAGTACTGCCTTTATCGATTCTATTCATCATCTGCCAAAAGACGATTCTTTCAGGTATCGCCGATAATGGCGTAAAAGAGTAAACAGAAAATGAAACTACACACTCTCGCATTAGTATGTGCTGGCGCAGCGGGCGCTTCGATGTTCTCTCACAATGTATTGGCTAAAACAGAGGTTAACTTCTGGTACTCCGGCGGTACTAAACCCCAGCAAATGATGACCAAAATGATTGAGGAATTTAACGCAAGCCAAGACGAATACGTGATTAAACCTGCTCTGCAAGGGAACTACACGGAGACCTACCAAAAACTGCAAGCTGGCCTTGCGTCTCACACAGCACCAGAGCTGGTGCTGCTCAATTCAAGCCGCGCAGAAGCAATGTACCTTCGCGGTCTAAGCCGAGACATCACGCCATATATGGACGAAGAATTTAACTTCTCAGATTTTGTCGGTGCATTTAAAAATCAGGTAACAGCGGAAAATGGCACCATCATCGGTCTACCGGCATACGGTACAACACAGGTTTTCTACTACAACAAACAAGTTCTGGCAGAAAACGGCTTCAACGAACAAGACCTAAGCACATGGCAAGGTGTTGCAAAAGTGGCAGAGAAAGTGACTCAGCGCGACGACCACGGCAACACCACCTTTTATGGTTGGGAGCCAATGTGGGGTTACAACAACATGATGGATGCAGCGTTCTCTAACGGTGCAAAAGTGATCAGTGATGATGGCAAAAAAGTCCTTATCGACTCCAAAGAATGGGTTGAGGTTTGGGATAGCTTTCGTAAGTGGATTCACGACGACCAAATCATGCGTGTTCACCATGGCGGTCAAGGCTGGGAATATTGGTACAAAACGATTGATGACGTAATGAAAGGCAACGCGCTTGGTTACACGGGTTCATCAGGTGATCAGGGCGATTTAGACTTCACCAAACTTGCAGCAACCACACAGCCTGGCTGGGGTAATCATCCTGCATCACCACAAGCAGGTGCATTGGTTTACGTAATGCCAAAAGGCACCGATGATACAGCGGCAAAAGGTGCGTTTGAGTTTGTTAAGTTCTACACCAATGCGAAAAACACGGCGGCGTGGTCAATGTTTACAGGTTACATCCCCGTGCGTATGAGCGTTAAAAACGTGCCTGAGTACCAAGCTTACACAGCGAATAATCCACAAGCGCTGATACCATTAAAACAAGCAACCACGGCAACACCTGACTTCCTTGATCCAACAAACGGCAAGATTATAGACGCCCTAAAGGTTGCAGCCGACCAGATTGAAATCCAAAACGTGCCAGCAGAAAAAGCGCTTAAGCAAGCGGCTAAGAAAGCTCAGCGCGCACTGGATAGAGCAAACCGCTCATAACAAGTCATAGCCCACCTGAGTGGTGGGCTATCTCTTATTCATACCTAATACTCGGTAAATCTCATGACTCAATTTCATGGCGAGCTCACCTTTGGCAGAACTCAACTTAGCTTTGATGTTCCTGCGGGTATCCATTCTGTTAGTGTCACCGGGACCACAGTCACCAAAGGTTTTCTCTATGCGGCGGTATATGATGCAAACCAAGGTTTTCGCGGCAAGGTTCTGTTTGAAAAGACGCATAAGTCACTTCACATCCAAAAACAAAATTCAGGCTTTGGCGCGCTTGATGGCAACCTGCCACACGGGAGGTGGACGATTGAACTCTACAACCTTGAGGGGGAGTTTCGCAGCGAACGCCCGATGCAGTATCACGTTGATTTCTCCTTTGATGCAGAGACAAAAGTCAGCCAATTACCATTGACTCAAGTCGCTAATACCAATCATCAACTGACATTCGATTACAACAAGATTTTAAACTCAGAATCGCGTTGGTATCGTGGTGATCTTCATGCGCATACTCAACTTTCAGATGGACACAATTCCTTGGAAGCGGCGAAAAACATCGTCGAATCTCAAGGGCTCGATTTCTTCTTTTTCACTGAGCACAACATCTGTCAGCCAAAACTTCCTCAATCTGAGAAATGTCTTTTCCTTCCAGGTATTGAGGTAACGACCGACTTAGGGCACTTCAACGTTCACGGTGCAGCACGTTCTCTCGATTTACGACAGGTAACACACACCAGTGCAGCGGTTATTGAAGCCGGTTTGGCACTAGCGGACTCAGGTCAAAGCGCCATTGCTATCAATCACCCGATGATGAAGCCATGGCATTGGCACTACGACGCCATCCAGTTAAGCCAAATATCTACTTTTGAGGTGTGTTGTGACCCAACATGGTCAACCTCCGCAAAGGCGGCGGATGAAGCGATAAAAGTGCTCAACGAGATGTGGAACTGCGGTCATCGCATTACCGCTATTGGCGGTAGCGATTCTCACCTTGAACCACATGAGCGTAATCCAAAAGCCACTGAGCCCTCCATCTATGGTGACCCATCAACTTTTGTATTCAGTCACGGCTTAAGTGGTGAAGGCATCATCTCAGGTCTGCGTAATAGTCATGTCTATCTTGAGCGTCAATGCGGTCTCTCTTTTCAGATTAATCAAGGCAGCATCATGCCGGGTCAAGACACTCAAGGAAGTGCGCTGACTTATGAGCTTTCCGTCTTAGATGACTCATTGGACTACATCGCTGAAGTCGTCATGAATGGTGAGGTTCAATCTCGCATAGTCCTATCTCAACAGTTTCAAACTCTCGAAATTCCAGAGGGTTATAAATGGTGTCGAATCGACATTCGTCGCCAACACAACAACGAATTCGAAGGCTGTATCAACCCTGTGTTCGATGCTAGCCAATCTATTTTTAAAACACCTTTAGTGGATACTTGGGGTGAGCTTATGGAGCGACTGAATAGTGACGAAGTTTAAAGCACTATTGTTTGATAAAGACGGAACCCTACTAGAGTTTCACAATCTTTGGCTAAACGTCTCTCGCGGTGCAAGCGAGATGATAAAAGGCTACAGTGACCTGCACCAAGGTAATCAAAACATCACGATTACCGAGTTACTCTTCGCCATCGGCGTAGAAGGCGACGTTGTGTTGAATCACGGCTTGCTGGCATCCAACCCTGTAGAAGATACCGCGCAAGCTTGGTTTGAATTACTGAAACCAGAAGTCTCGATTGAAGAGTTCACTAAAGTAACGAAAGCAGCGTTCAACAACCAAGTAAAAGAGAACCCAGATTGGGTTGAAGCACTTCCCGGCGTCACGGAAAAGCTCAGCTCTTTAAAACAGCAAGGCATGCACCTTGGTATTGCAACCGCAGATACCAAAGACTCAACGCTTTATTCACTGTCTCAGTCTGGACTGACGGAGCTGTTCGATTACATCGGCTACTCGGATGGCGACATTGAGCCCAAGCCTGCACCAGCTCTGCTTGATGCCTTCTGTCAGCAATGCGGTATTAAGCCTCACGAGGTGATCATGTTTGGCGATACGGTTTCTGACATGGAGTTTGGTCACAATGCAGGTGCAAAGAAAGTGGGAGTCCTCACTGGCACCGCATTACGCAGTGAGCTAGAACCTGTTGCGGACTTAGTGATCCCCTCTGTTGCACATTTCGACCTTCGCGCATTCAATGAGTTAGATTAAGGAACAATCATGGCAGAAGTAACCTTGCAAAAGGTAGAGAAGACCTACCCGAACGGCTTTAAGGCAGTACATGGTATCGACCTTAATATTCGTGAAGGAGAGTTTATGGTATTCGTTGGGCCATCAGGCTGTGCAAAATCCACCACGCTACGCATGATTGCCGGCCTTGAGGAGATCAGCTCTGGCGATGTGTTTATTGGTGACAAGCGAGTAAACGATCTGCCCCCAAAAGATCGTGGTATTTCAATGGTATTCCAGAACTACGCGCTCTACCCGCATATGTCGGTGTACGAGAACATGGCATTTGGTCTCAAGCAGCAAAAACTACCAAAGGCAGAAATAGAAAAGCGCATCGCTGAAGCGGCAAAAACACTAGAAATTGAACACCTACTGCAAAACAAACCCGGTGAGATGTCTGGCGGTCAACGTCAGCGCGTGGCGTTAGGCCGAGCGATGGTGAGAAAGCCAGATGTATTCTTGTTTGACGAGCCACTATCTAACCTAGACGCTAAACTTCGCGTCTCGACTCGCGTCAGCATCGCCCAACTCCATAACGATCTGAAAGCCGAAGGCCAGAACGCGACCATGATCTACGTTACCCATGATCAGGTGGAAGCCATGACCCTGGGCGATCGCATTTGTGTATTGAATAAAGGTGAGATAATGCAGGTCGATACACCAATGAACCTCTATCGTTACCCAGCCAATAAGTTTGTAGCAGGTTTTATCGGCTCACCAGCAATGAACATCATCAAAGCTAAAATCACAGAACGTGATGGCACGATGCGCGTAACAAGCGAAGGCGGCACTTGCTGGGCGCTGCCACAAGACAAACAAGAATTGGCACGTCGACACAACGGCGAATGGGTATGGTTTGGTTTTCGCCCTGAGCACATCAAAATCGCTCTGCAAGATGAGTCCCAAAGCGCCACCAATACTCAGCAGCACAAAATCAATGTCGTTGAATCCATGGGCAACGAGCTTTATCTCTACTTTAACATTGAAGACAACAAGATGATCGCTCGCTTGCCCTTCGACGCAGAGATAGTGGTAGAAAGCGGCGATACCATTCACCTTCATTTCAAGACAAAGCATTGCCATTTATTTGATTTGGAGACGGAAGAAGTCTTGAAGTAGCTCATCAAAAACAAAAACATCGCCTGATAGCCAAAAGCCATCGGGCGATTTAATCTTACGGAAAATCAGTATTCGGACTGCAAGTATAAAACGTATTTATTTGCGGATGGTTTACGGGGATTGCGAACGTACACAACCTGTCCCTTTTTCGCTGTAAAAAAACAACCAAAATGAGTTGAGGACGATTTATGCTTTCAGTGACAGAAGTTTAATTGGTGATACGTGTAGCATAAGTTAGCAAATTATTACTTTAACCTAAATGCAGCGAAAGAAAATCTCCTACATGTTAAGACCGAAAAATCATGATCCCTCGGCACCTTACTCTGACGCTGTTAGCTTTCAACATCACACAACTAATCACACCATCGTAACAAGGTTTTGGACATTTTCGAGTTAGTGGCCGCCACCAGAAGCGCCTATTTCGGATAAGTTAAATTTGAGATGTGTAATAGACAAAGCGATGTTTCTCGCTATGCGTGTCAATTTTTCAACCAGTATGATTGGGTGAATATCAATTGCCAACTGTTAAATCTACAATATTCCACCCATTCTCAATAGCTACTTTTCGCTTAGCTTCTGGAATTCTAGATTTATCAATTGCAATACCAATTAGATGCTTTGGTCTAGTCATTGCGACATACAGTTGCTTCATGAATTTAGGCTTTCGAACACCTGTAGGCTTTTTACTCTTAACACCAATAATATAATCCAACATCTGATGTACATCATACTCATGGAATTTTGTTTCTAGCAATAAAGTCGCTGAATGCGTTTCTCCTTTAACAGCGTGGATCGTATCAACCACGATACTGATGTTACGACCATTTACTCTTTCAACAAACATATTTACTGGAACAAATTCATTATCCGCTATAGCAATTGGTGCCACATATGAAATGAACTCGGTAAGCAAAGCATATTTATCCAACAAGCCAAGAACTGTCAATAATTCCTTAATATTATGCCCCCAACCTTGACTATCGTTAAGGTCAGAACTTTGAATGCCAATTATTTTTTGATTAATTTCATTACACTTAGGGCTGTCCTTGATCATGCCCTTCAACTGAGATAAAGGTATATATTCAAAACCTGCAATAGAGAATAATCTACGAATACCATCCAACACTATTTTGTAACCATCTGAATTACATGTAGTGATCTTCTGAGTCTTCCTGAAGTATTCTATCATTTTGTCTGGTTTGAAATTTTTACTAGAGTTGCTTTTATCAAAGTTTGAAAAGTAGTGTTTAATCGTAAGACCTTCTGGCTTCGTCTTACCTATTCCACCGACGGCCTTAATAGGATGTTTCTCATCTAACGGAAGGTTATTCCCACACAATTGTGCAAAGGCTGAAAGCACTCTCGGCCTGTTCTGTTCATCAACAATGTAGATAGTATGTGGCTGAGCGTTGTTAACTAACTGACTAGAAATAAGTTTCACCTTATTGGTGCTCAGTCTACTAGCGAGATTGGCAACACTTGGGTTAAATCTATGGCTCGTATTTATAATCTGCAACTGTAAATCATTATAGCTATTGCTACTATCTTCCTCGCCACCTGAAAATATTGCCTGATCAGAATCACCTAATCGTTGAAATGCGCCACCTTCATAAGAAAATATCTTGTTAATTATTTCATCTTGTACGAAGGATGTATCTTGCATCTCATCGACAAGTGCCAACGGAAACCTTGACCGAATAGATCTTATTACATTTGGGTTAATATCCAAATATGCCTTTGCATACTCAAACATCTCTCGATAAAAGAATACACCATCTTTCATCATTGCTTTTTTTATTGAATACAAATTTTTATAGCTATCCGACGTAGAAGTCTTTTTGAAGCCTGGAACGACTATTTTAAACCCACCGTTAACATATCTAATTTGCAAGTTAGATATACTAGCCTTTGGCTTCCCATCCAAGTACCTTCTTGCCTTCCAAGAAAGTTTACTATCTATATAATTGAAGCAAACTTCGTCATCAATACGTTTAATTTCTATACTCTTTGATCTACAGAAAGGTAAGGCTAGGAATCGATTAACAAACTCTTGAATCGTACCTATGAAGTGAGGGTAAGATAGAAGTTTACGACCATACTCATCACTCTCCAATCGACTAACAATTTCATTTTTAGCTACATTTGTATGGCTAAGCACACATATACCACTAGTATTTTGTTTCCAACTCTTTGCAAGCAGTATTAATTTCGCAGCAATAAGAGTTGTTTTACCGCTACCGGGACAAGCTTGAATATCGTTAAACTCTTTTATGGCTTTTCGACGTTCTTGATCAAAAGTCAGTCCCGTCTTAGCTTGAAGCTCATCGATATGTATATCTGTTATAGAAGGTATCATTCTGCCCCCTCTACTTTTGGCTCCTGAGCAGCTTGCTCCTCTATAATCGGCTCTGTTACATATTCAATGGCGCTAACGATATACAGAGGTAGTTTATTTTTAAGGCCAATTGAATCTCTTTGATAGGCATCGTTCAATATCTCAGTGAGCTTGTATGTAGCCGTAGTTTTTCCAGACGACATTTTTTCAATCATTCCATATATTTGAATAGCTTTTTCTTCAGGATCATCACTAAGGTCTTCAAAACCGACTTCACTCCCCTTTACTGAGTGATATAGTTCTTTGGCTAAACCTGATTTCGCTAAGCAATATTCGAAAGTCCACTCTTCTGAGACAAATGTTTTTACATTTTCTCCATCCTGCTCACACTTGTTAGCTTTTCGTGCTGCCAGTTCATCCTGTTTATCATCGTAGTAGCTAACCCATCGACTCAAATTCCCCTTCTTCTTAGCTTCTGGGTCAGGAAGTATCCTCACTTTAAATCCTATGTCACTACCAGGCTTCTTTTCTGCTTTGTCTGGCCAAATGTCAAGATCTGTTACACAAGCTACTTTCATAGGGAATGGCTGATCATCAACCTCCTTTTTGCGATAGATCTTGGCATACCGTTTATAAGCTAGGTTGCCAACATTCACTATCGACACGCCATAATCTTCAAGAGGGCGACCTAATAATTTAGCTATAGTTGGCAATAGAATGTTTTCACCATCGCCTTCAACTAATAGAACGCTTTTAGCGAAAAACATATTTGCTTTACTAACATCAAGGAACTTTTCTAGAAATGGGTAATCATCACCATCCAATAATGTGGCTCCACGTCTTAATGGAAAAGACTGCCCTTTATTCATCAGGATGATATTTTCGAGTGAAACTTTAGAAGCCAGGTTCGGACTATGAGTTGACAGTATGCATTGCAAACCCGCTTGCTCCTCAACAAGATACTGGATGAACTTCATTTGTAACTGAGGATGAAGGTGTGCTTCAGGCTCTTCAATTAACAAAAGAGGAAAGCCTTCACCTGCTTGGGCTAACAACATCAGCTCAGCAGCCATGAATAATAAGTTGCTATACCCAAGTCCATGGGACAAACCTGTATCATTCAATCCAAGAGTAAGCCGCTCAACAATTGCTTTGAAAGCTGAATTCTTTTCCGCTGTACTCATGTCTGCAACATTCTTGCTACCAAGCATATCAATCACTGGGGCAAAAGGTGAGTCTTTGAACGTAATTTGCTTTAAGAGTCTTTCGATACTGCCTTGCGCAGTGGAAATCGAAGTATCAGCTTTGATTGATTGGTTGGCCTGTATAATCAGCGTAATCAGGCGCTCTATATCCTGCTCATTACCGCCAATACTGCTCTTACTACCTAGTAGTTGTGATAGCCGAGACATTCTTCCAGCAGAAAGCTCATTCTGAGCATCCCTTAATGGTTTAAGATAAGTAGTAGAAAGATATAACCGCGTATCACGATCTAAAAGTGGCCCCTCATCATCAGATCCTGCACGAATTTCAGTGCGTATACCTTGAGAATTATTCGTTAGGATTTCATTTATGGAAGCAGTTAATGTTATATGCAATACAGTTTGAACGTCACCACTTTCGTCTTGTTCAAACGTTAGATATTCGGCAAATGCACCACCATCGAGAGCACTCAGTCCACAAAACTTCAAACTTATTTTTAGCTTTGTCGATCCCGTTCTGAAATCGGAATACTTAATCCTCACCCACTCAGCTGAGTTAGTATCTAAAACTAATCTAACAGCATCGATTAGACTCGTTTTACCAGCATCGTTTTCACCGACTAAAAGATTTAATCCTTTGTTTAAAGTGACATGAGTTGACTCAAAGCCTCTAAAGTTTTCGGCCTTAATACTCGATAAGTACATACGCTATCCTGATAAATTGATATGTTAATTCAGTAATAAATGGAGTCATCTCTAACCCGAGTAGAGAATATGGATTACTAGCTTTGGGGTAAACTAGTCAAAGCTACAGCCTTTCACTTCTCGACATACAAAACGCCACTAATATCTAGTTTATGTACCCACAATGTATCACGAAGTGCATAAAGGAAGGCTTGACCTCTATCTCATTCGAGAGCAAGTGATTGATGATTATGCAGTAGGTGAGGTTTATACCCCTCAGGTAAAAGACACATTAAAGATTAGTTTTTATAAGGTGAAATTCGGTTATTTAAACCTTTTGAAACACACTTTGGGGCACAAACAACATATAGAGAGGCAATAGATGCTGCTGATACTCTAAACATAGTAGATTACTCAACTGTATCATCATCCAACTTACAAGGATGTCAAACCGGTATATTTGCTGATTAAGTTAAAAAATTGACCGCCGCGGCGGTCAATTTTTTTATCAATGTGTCTGCATATATACAGCTTCATCATCAATTCGTTCGTATTTATTTTTCTGATACTTAGAAACATCAGAGTTAAAGTACATGTACTCCCCCGTGTTAATGTTTTTTACAAGAGGGTTCATTGATAGACGGCCTTCATCGGCTAGTTTAATAACCATTTCACTATTTAGACCATCAGCAATATTGCTCTTGTGGTAAACAAATGATGGCATGAATAAAAATGAATATTCAGACTCAGTTTTAAGTGACTCAACAGGAAAACCATCAGGAAGTCGCATCAGTGTGTATGCGTAATTGTCGTTAATGGCGATAGGAACAGAGTATTGATTTTCAGGGTTCACGAAGTTAACAAAACCTCTGTTAGTAAGAATTGTGGTGCAGTACTTGATTTGACTATCGCTAAGTTCACTTACAGAATTTATGTTTTGAGGGCAGTACTCGACACCGTTTGGTACTAAAAACTTCGGGCTGTACCAAGATGCGTAACCAGACCTTCCATTGGTGTCAATTTCTTCAAGCGCCACTGGTGTGCCAGCTCTGCTGTAAGCATCCTTCACAATTTTTTCTGCACGAAGGGTTAGCTTGTCGACAGTCTGCTCAATATCAGCGTCCAACTGCTCTTTAGGACTGTTTGAGTTACTTTTAATAGGTTCCATCAGAATAAGAACGCTTTCTCTTAACAGTGGTGTCCCCTTTCTGTTTTGAGAAACAATCAGATTGTTCAACGCAAGCCAAGGACTAACGGGAATAGCTAATGAAGCACCTACCGCATTTGCAACCAAATGATCGGAATCAACGAATTCGAATGCGTTAAAACTGTCTAAATCATTAACACCGGTTGGCTGAACACGCTCAACACTATAAATGAATTGCTGCGCATCGCTAAAAGAGCGGGAAGGGTAGTCGTCTTTTAACGAATTTGTTTCATGGAAGTGTCGTTGCATTGCACTCATTCGTGTTACGGTACAGCCTGAGAGAGTTGCAGAGGCAAGTGCTACACCAAGTAAGACAACCTTTTTGGTAAGTGAAATCTTATTCATGCTTTAATCCTTAAGTCCTATCTAATTTTGACGTTGGTTCTTAACCTTAAGTCCATGATATCAAGAAACAATAATTTCGAACCTGATCATATAACTAAACAAAACATATAGATACACCGAACTAAAACTTAGGCGAAGCATGACCATAACTTATGGCAACTTGTCTTTGACTAGATGAAAGCGCAGGCCAAATTACATAAACCCGATTTGCGAGCATTGACTGATTAGCCACCAAATTTATAGACACTTCGTAGCATGAGAAAAAGTAGGTCAAACTACAGTAATGAGAATTGAGAGCTAGCACTTCTCCAGCTCAGAATGGGGCATAAATGAGTTACTACCTAACCGTTTTTAACCGTTTTAATCATCAAAATTTTCTCGCAAACAATACACCTACGATGCTCAGCATGTGATTCCGTCCCGCGAGCAGGGCTGGTTCTTAGAACTTGATCAAAACGAGCCGCAATTGCGGCTCGAAAATTAAATAAACCAATCAATCATCATACCAAATCTGATTCATCCGGCTCCTCATGATAGCGCACGTAATGGGTGGTAATCAGGTTATTCAGATACAGCAGCACGTTGCGCAGCTCTTGACTGTTGTGCCGCTGTTCGGCTTCAAACATTTCTTCTAACTGGCGCAGGTATTCGCGGGCTTTTTGGGCAAATTGATGATCGTAAGGGATGGTTTCGTACATTGTAGACACTCCTATGTAGTTGATAAATCACCACACAAAGTTCCTACGCTTTGGGTGGTGAGCTGGAACAAGGGTAGGAACTACCGCTACATAGGAAACGGTCTGACAGAAGTCAGCCTTGCCCTGCTCACCATAATCTGAGAGAGCTCAGGCTACACATAAAGTAAGTCCAGCACAAGACTGGATTATATGCTCCTATATATCGGGGTTCCTACGCCCGGCACCGGATTTTGCCAGTGCAGGAGTCAGGTTATCTGATTGTGGGAAATAAAAAGTATTAAAAAAGTATGAGATTTTGGGTGTGGGGTCTCAAAATAATCAGCCGATGAGCGTTTCAGCGAATTTGGGGCAGTCAGTTTTAAAAAAGAATTGGACATTTCCGTTTTAGTAACCTTGCTAATTTAACAAAGCATGAACGACTAAATGTATGGGAAAAGTCGCTTACGTGAGTGTTCAGTATCACTGGAACAGCTCAAAATCTAGTTCTAACGATTCTTGTACGGTATAGCCCGGCATTGATGGACAATAACATTGAAGGCGCAAAATAATTGCGCCTTCAATCATTCAAAACAAACTTTGTATCAGAGATTATTTACCTACTCGGGAAAGCATGTCTGCACTCATGAACTTATTAATGACAAACATAAATGCGATTGACGGCACAAGCAGGATTAGTGCGGTAATAGAAGCAATTTGATAATTACCTTCCATACTCGCGGTATATAACAATAGAGGGAGCGTACTGATATCCGGAGCACCGACAAAGAACGTTCCAGTAAACTCATCCAAAGATTCAAGAAAGACAAAAATACCACTCGCTATAATTCCCGGCATGGCCTGAGGAAGAATAATATGGAAGAAAGTATAAACAGGACCTGCGCCTAAATTCCTCGATGCTCTGGCCATCAGAGGGTCGATACCGGAAAATGCCGCAACACTTATCCATACCGAGAACATTAAACCATGTACGCTATGAACAAGTACCACTCCGAGAAACGTGCCGTTTAAGCTAAAATCATAAAATATGCGGGCGACATTCATGTAAACAGCGAGATTTGGAAACGCCTGAGGAATCAAAAATAACAGCATCCAGAAAACACGCATTGGCATGGATCGTTTTGACAGTGCATAGCCTGCGGGAATAGAGACACACAGACAGGCAACAACTGTTGTTAATGCAACAAAAATACTTGTTGTCAGTGAACCGGAGACATCACTGTACGGACTAAACACCTGATTCCAGTACTTAAATCCCCACTGAGATGGTAGTGAATGAGGAAAGTACCAAACCTCTGCCACTGTCCAGATCAGTAAATTGACCAGAGGACCAAACATCATCAAGGCCATAGCAATCACAAAAATGTACTGAATAACCCGATCAACAGGAAACCGTTCAGCCAACCGTTTAACGCTGGTTTGTTTGGAATATAACAAAGCTTGTTCCGCTTTCATCACGCTGCTCCTTTATCTTTGATACTTTGTCTCAGATAGAACCAGGCAAAAGCAGCACAAATACAGTAAGAAATAAGGCCCAGCATGTTAGCAACATGATAGTCTCCATAGGAGTTTATTCTGAACGCCATATCTGCCGTGATCATCGTTGGCGTGCCCGTTCCTATCATTAATGGTACAGAGAGCGCAGACATCATAGTGACAACCGACAACACCATAGCAACACCTATGGTTGGTAATACCTGAGGTAGAATAATTTCAAACAGAGTCCTGATTCTTGAGCCGCCTAGGTTTCTGCTGGCTCGCACTTGAGATTCATCTATTGCAGCCATCGCGCCCGAGATGAGTAAAGTGGAAAACGCCAGTTGCTTCCAGACAAAAGTAATAATGATCCCTTTCCAACCTAAAAAAGAGACAGACTCTAGCGGGCTAAACATACCCAATTCAATCAGCGTGTTATTCATCAAACCATTTTTGGCCAGAAAGGTTCTCATTATTTGTGCAGTAACAATCAGTGGAATAAACAAGGGGAACTTATACAAAACATCCAAAACTCTGACGACAGGTTTAAATGGTGACAGACGTAATATCGCCGCAATTGTAATAGACAACAGACACAATACAACCATAGAGCTCAAGACAATAACGATGGTGAAGATCATATCGTTTGAATACAACTCCAGCGCTTTTTGCAAATGCGCTGTAGTAAAACTTCCATCATCATTCATTAACGCAGAAAACAGAGAAAAACATAACGGATAGAGAAAGAACAGCGCAACCATTATGGCTGCAGGCATCACTAACCAGAGACTTTTTAATGATGAATAACGCATAAGCATTTCCAGTAATATAAAACTCAATACAAAGAGCAGGAAGTTCCCTCCCTGCCCTTAAACTCGATTAGTTTGTAACCTGACGCTCATAACCTTCTTTAATATCATCAAAGTAGGGAGCGATAGGGAAACTCTTACCGTAATTAGACAAATCTTCTGGCGTGATTTCCGCAAACAGTTTCTGCCAGGTCTGAGTATCCAACTGCTCTTTAACGTAATTCGCATCGATGCCCGGATACCAGTTAAATTGCTTCACAATACCTTCAGCCTGAACTTTAGGGCTGGTTGCCAGCTCAATAAACTCTTTAGCCAACTCAGCATTTGCTGCTTTAGCAGGCACAACATAATACATAGGCTGACCAGGCATCCCCGGTGCGATCAGTGATAGCTTCATTGATGGTGGAATCTTGCCCTGCTCTTTCCAGCTATAGAACATATCAACCCACACTGGCCCCATGAAGATTTCTCCACGGTTAAGCATGTCCAGTGTCCCTGCATTACCCGGAGTAAAGGTCACGTTTTTATTGAACGCTTTTAGTTTTGCAAACGCTTGGCTCCAGTTCGATTCAATGGATTTGTCGTAAGGTGTACTGCTTAATGTTTTAGCATCGGATCCATATGCGTAAATCCAGCCTGTCACAAAGCTTACCCCGGACATACCGTTTTTAATCCCGTTGTAACCAAACGCTTTCGGATTTTCCTCGGTCCATTTCACCAACTCATCATAAGATTTTGGTGGGTTTGAAATCAGATCGCTGTTGTACGCTATAGCCGTCTGACTGTGGAACATAGGCATGACATAACCATCGACATCAGTTCCTAATGCATTTTTTGCGCTGTCACGGGTCACCATAGAACCGGTTTTCAAATCGTTACGGTACTGGCTCAATAAGCCTTTTTGAACCATTTCACCACCCACTTTCTGGTGAACGACTGCCACATCGATATCCCACGAAGAAAGGCCACTCTCTTTCTGCGCAGACAGTTTTTCGTATATTTTGTGTGAACCCGCATCACCAGGGCCGGTGCCAATAACTTTAATTTTAACGCCTGGATGATCAGCTTCGAACTTCGGTGCAAGATAGGTTTTCACGTAGTCGACCATATTCTGACTACCAGCTGATACAACATTGAGTGTGGTCTCAGCCTGACTCATTCCCGACATCAGTATGGCCCCGGTCGCAGTCAGCAAAGTTACATTTTTTCTGACAAACATAGCTAATCCTTAATTATGTAGTTACTAGTGGTTGGTTAATTTAAAATCACTCTCGCTGATAAACATGCAGCGCACGCTTTGCAACACGTAAATGAACATTCACTTCAGGTTCCAGATAATCGTCATGAACGGCATAAATAATCTGCCCTTCACAATCAACGCTGACACGATAGCTATGCCCGAAAAAGGCACTCTGAATAACTTTGCCTGATAGCTGTAACCCTTTATCGGAAAACGCTGGTAGAGAATGTTGTTGTGAACTGTCCGGGAGTACTTCTGTCTTTTCACTCCGGAAGTATATCTGTTGTTCTGTATCCTTCTGTGACCAGAGAATGTGGTTATCCGCCCCCATAAAATCCGCGATAAATGGTGTTTTAGGCTGGTGATACACTTCTTCTGAAGTGCCTACCTGTTCTATTTTCCCCTGATTCAAAACAGCGATTCTGTCAGCCATGACTAAAGCTTCTTCCTGATCGTGAGTAACGATAAGAGAGGTGAACCCAAATCGCTTTTGCAGCGACTTAATTTCATGGCGAACCTGTAAGCGAACTTTCGCATCTAAGTTTGAAAGCGGTTCATCAAGCACCAGAATGTCCGGTTGAATAACCAGGGCCCTCGCCAGAGCCACGCGCTGACGTTGTCCACCTGATAAATCGGTTACTTTCTGATTTTGTAACCCTTCCAGATTGACGACTTTCAGAATCTCATCCACTCTCTGCGAGATTTCTGCGGCAGAAATACCCCTAACTTTGAGTCCGTATCCCACATTTTGTGAGACAGTCATATGTGGCCAAAGCGCGTAACTTTGAAATACCATGGTGATATTGCGTTTTTCAGCCGCCAGTTGAGTAATGTCCTTATCACCGAATCGAATCTCGCCATCAGAAACAGCGTGGAAGCCACAAAGTGCATTGAGAAGCGTTGTTTTCCCGCATCCGGATGGGCCTAACAAAGCAATCATTTCACCTTGTTTTACCGACAAATTAATGTCAGATAAAACCTGTTTATCTCCATATCCGGCACTGAGATTCTGAATATCTAGACTTGCCATTTTCCCCTCATAATCAATCACATAATGGAAAATAATTCAGTGTAGGTTATAATTTTCTTTACTAATGAACACGTGTTCATTCAACTGTAAAAAAAAACCGACATCCTTTAGGGAACACATTGAGCTTCCTATGTGACAATTTAATTAACAAACAAAGAAGATTGGTTTTCAGCATGAGAATTGACGTTATCGGATGTGGTAGTGCATTCGCAAAAAACAGTAACACATCCTCACTATTGCTCGACGATCATTGGCTTATTGACTGTGGCCCGACCGTGCCAAGAGCCTTGTTCAGAAGAAATGTTGGAGCGGATCAGATACAGGCGATTTACTTTACTCATATACATCCTGACCACTGCGCAGGTGTGTCAGCTTTAATCAACAACTGGAAAAGTTTTGGTCGCCGTGAGCCACTCACTATTTTCTGCCAGAAAGAGCAACAAAGCGCTCTGGAATTTTTAGTTTCATTCGCTAACTGGCCATCCAGTGAACTCGGTTTTGAGATTCACTGGCAGGAAATTATTGATAGCTTTCAATGGAATAACTGGACAATAGAAACCGCCGACACTCAGCATGAAATGCCTAATAAAGCCCTTGCGATAACCACTGACGGCTACAAGTTGTTTTACAGCGGAGACGGACGACCAACCAAACAGAGTATTCAGCTAATGCGTAATGCTGACCTTGCTTTTCAGGAATGTGCCTCGTTTCAGTCACTATCAGATGATTCCTCTCATGGTGATTTCTTTGGATGTATCGAACTGCTCGCAATCACTCAGGTAAAACAGCTTGGTCTGTATCACTGTTGGGAAGAAGATCTGTCAGACATTAAGCAGCAGGCAGGCAAGATAGATAAACTCTTTGTCTCTCAAGACGACTTAGTCATAGATTTGCCTCAAAGATAATTTAAAACCAATTCTTGTATTGGCAGGAGATCTCTTGAATAACATGAAAAAAAACAGTGCTGTTACCGCGCAGGACGTCGCCAACCTTGCAGGCGTCTCTCGTTCTGCGGTATCCCGTACATTTACGGAAAATGGCAGTATTTCGGAAAGCACTAGACAAAAAGTACTTCAGGCCGCACAACAGCTTGGGTATCAGGTGAACTTTCTTGCTCAGGGTTTGAACCGTCGCAGAAGTCAGCTAATTGGCGTAGTGGTAGCCCACTTAAGCGACCCATTCAGGAGCAGTTTACTGGAAGCACTGTTGTCGGAAATAAAATCGAAAGGATATCAGGCGTTGGTTACCGAAGTTCGTCAGGGAGATGAACTAGATGAAACTATGCGTCGCTTTACTCAGTATCGGGTATCCGGCGTTATTGTTACCTCCGGTCAGCCCCCGGTTCAATTAGTCAGAGAATGCCTTGAATTTGGTATTCCTGTAGTAGGAATTAACCGAGCCATTGATTTACCCAAAGTCGATATTGTCTGTTCCGATAATACTATGGGTGCGAATTTAGCGGCAGAACAACTCATACAATCAAACTGTGCAACCATTGGATGGCTCAATTACAAACACTCAACATGGTCTGGCATCAACCGTGAAGATAATTTCAAACTTGCACTGAAAAAATGGCAACAACAACCACAACACGCTCTGATCAGCATTGAAACCGACAGTAACGGTTATGAAGGTGGCCGTATCGCAGCACATCAATTCATCGAATCGGGTCAACAACTAGATGGCATTTTTTGTGCGACCGCCCTAATGGCATGTGGATTCCTTGACGGTATGCGAGAGAAAGGATTAGACGCTCCTGAAGATTTTTTGATTATAGGTTTTGATAATACACCGATGACTGCTCAGTACAGCTACCAGCTAACAACGATTGAGCAAAATGTTTATGAAACAGCAAAGCGGGCTCTCTGGTGTCTTGAAACCCGTGCGCGTAATGATGAATTAGAACAAAGAGTGGAGCTTATCTCCGTCACTCTGATTTCAAGAAAGACCTCACAACTCTCATAACAGGAAGTCACATGAAAGCAGCACAAAAACTACAGCAACTTGAGGAAGCCATTCGTCTTGCCGGCGCTAAAGCCCAACAATTACGTCAACAGGGTTTGTCTGTTGACGTGAAAGGAAAAAGCGACTTTGTTACTCAGTCTGACCTCGCTGTGGAAACCGATCTCAAACATCTTTTAAGCCAACTATTTCCTGAAGATGGCTTTTTGGGTGAAGAAGGAGGAATGACTGAAGGTGTCAGTGGTATTTGGGTCATCGATCCTATTGATGGAACGACCAACTACAAGCAAGGTATGGACTATTGGTGTATCTCGGTAGCGTATGTGGTTGAAAACACCATTGAACTTGGTTACATCTATGCACCGGACAGAAATGAATTTTTTATGGCTAGAAAAGGGCAAGGTAGCTGGTTAAACGGAAAACTTCTCCAAATACAAAATGAGCCGGAAGGACAGTCCATTATTGGTGTTGGTCACTCAAATCGCAAACCGTTGCAAAGCTACTTAAACCTTTTGACTCTGTTAGACGAAAAAGGTATTGACCACAGAAGGTTCGGTGCCGGCGCCCTGATGCTAGCTCATGTATCTTCAGGATTAGTCCATGGATACTATGAGTCTCACCTGAACAGTTGGGATGCTTTGGCCGGATTACTTTTAATTGAAGAAGCGGGAGGCGCTGTGTGTAATTTTCTTGCTAATGATGGATTAACGAAGGGAAATACTGCCTGGGCAAGTACTCAACACTTATGGCCGGTTTTGGCTGATTCAACGTTTTAATGGGCTCAAATGAGTATAGAGTAAAATACATGTCTATTCGCATATGAGTGACAAGGCTTTATTCACAGGCTTTTAGAGCGTACATATATGATAGTAGTGTGTACGCTTTTAATCCCTAGACCAACACCGCGCACTTATCAGAGTTTCATGTTCAGTCAAACCTAAAGATTTCGAAATATCGTAAAGCTGTACTTTTTGTTTCCGCTGAATATATTTAAGAACATACCTCTCAGCTCCAGTCACTGTATGTAGACCAGAGTAACGATGTAACAACTTTAAATTGTTGAGTATTGGATTTATCCGGATTCGCTTCTCAGTAATTAACCTTAACTCGTATCCGTAATCAGCCTTAGCAACTCTTTTCTTTTCAAAATCTGGCTTCGAAATCTGACTAGAATGTTTTACTTCGACTAACAATTACTGTTTTGAAGTACTGGTCACCAAAAAATCTGGCGTATAACGGCAACTTCTTCCATTAAAACAATAAGCTAAATTAATTGGCTGAGATGAAAAGCTCTGAACATCGGGGTTATATTCAAGGTGAAAACAAAAGTCGAGTTCTAAAATGGAAAGGGCTCGAACGACAGCATCATTTTTTAGCTCATGAACTTACAGATGTTGTGAACATGGGAAGACTTTTTGGTTTGGTCGTACATAGCTATATAACTTTGTTGTAAACCTACAACAAAATGTAGTCTATGCTGACTTATGTGTGCAAATTTGCTGAGTCATTTTGCAATTTTTGCTGACTTATTTTGCACATATTAATTGTGTCGCTGAAACCATAAAGTGTCCTAACGCCCTACTACGAATCAATCAGTTAAGAACAGTGCAAAACCATATAGTGTCCTAATATGAAAGCATAAGGTGTCTTATTTCTTCCTTACGATTTACCCTGACATTTACTGTGAAAGAAAACTACTTACAAGCGATTCTCAGTAATCGCTTGGTGATCACATTTGATGATCGCATCTCGTAACTAACTTTTGGACATAAATGTTTTAGGAATGACTGAACTCTAATCACAATTACCGAGTGCTGATACGACATTTTGGGAACAAAAATTCGTAACATATATTTTGTCAATTGATTCATGTTGCTATGTTTCGTTGGCCAAGAAATTATGAGCTAATTTTATTAGTTTTATGGACTTTTTTAAAAAATCAGGTTCTTGAGCAAGCTTGAACTTTCTATTGTAAAAACCAGGCTTAATTGGAGCCATATTACTTCTAATCATACATTCAATAGCTTTTGAGTCTATCGTTATCGAAAACTCTTTAATTATCTTTTGGTCATCAAGTGCCTCTGAAAGATAATCAAGCAATTCAGTAAAATCATAGACAACAGTACTCTGATTCAATCTGGCTTTACTTTTGACTAACACAGAAGGACAATAATAAACACTTAAAGAACTTCCATCGTCGTTAGCATCAATCGTTATCCCTCCGTTTAAAAATCTTCCATTTTTTCCTTCAATCACCATTAGATTTTCGATAGAAGAAGCTGTTGAATTAACTCTCGGAACATCTGTCGATAATCGCGGCTGCTGTATGTAACGATAATAATAGTATTGATATCGACTTTCCCAATTTTTCCAAAAGCAATCTTTACATGGATTTGTCAGCTCACCAAGTTGCACTTCCCCATTCACAAGAATAGAAGAATGACATTTTTTGCAAACCTCACTATCACGGTTTGTACTGGTGCTTCTTGTGTTATAAAAAAATAAAATGACTCTATGTAAAGTGATTTTGAGATTTCTTGCCCACTTATCTGTCTTTGTACTAACAGATACACTCTTTTTCCTATCCAGTTTAAAAAAATGAACCACAGATAGAGGAGCAAGCAGAGATGAGCAATATTGACCTGTATCTTTATCAAACTTGTGAACTAAAAGATAATTAGCATTCAAATATTGAATACTGCTCATAAGAGCTTTTTCTTTAACAGTGCTTTTAACCTCAATATAATTACCACAAAAATCCACATCATACCCTGAATTGTTTACTCCGACGTCTTTGTCAGGTAATAGTAATTCTGTCAATTCCTCCCCAACACTCCCCATTACTTCTTTAATCTCAAATTTTTGCTTCGTTAAGTCAGGCTGTTCACCTATAGAGTAAATCGTCTTTGCAACTTCTTTTCTTGCTGAGGGTGTCGCCATGCGTGATAAAATTTCATGTCCGGATATGATATCGGAAAAATTTTTTGTTTTTTCCAACTCTCTGATGACATAATCATCCCAAGGTTTTGGGATTTTATTTCTTGTAAGCACATCGAAAGGGATATTTGTAGATATCATTACTATACTCCACAAAAACATAATAGTCTTTTTCCAACGAACAATGTCCACGTTTCGCACAGATAACATATGAATATAATGACTGTAATTGTCCAAAATTTCAGATGTTGAATACACATGTGGAAAATGTCGTTTTGATAAGATTCATCATGACATCTGAAGAAAAATAATCAACTAAACATATAGTATGCATGTATTTGAAAAGAGTAAATTCCATGATTTATGGCATAATTGTGAAACGAAATGGGACAGAATGAGCTAGCTCGAATCACCTTTAGAGAAATTATATTCTGACAAAGTATCTTCGTGAGTATAAGTTGAATGATTTGTGGCAACGAAAAGGTCTTGCTGTGAAAGCAGGCGTTGATTAGAAAACTTAGCTTCAAAAGCATATAAACAGGGATCATCTCTACTTTCTTCTCCATCCATAACTCTAGAGTTGACATCCAACTTCTTTTTGCCGAAATACTCATCATCAGATTCAGACAAAGCATCTTGGTTAATACAATATACTACTGCATCACCATCACCAGATTCCAAAGCAAAATATAGTGCTATATATGGAGAGAATGTGAAATCGAGTAGTCTGCTTACCAAACCCAACTTACCACTTTTGTAACTCAGAGTTTTTTCCGGGTAATTCATGGGTTTTAACGAGTAGTTATATAGAAAATTGCTTAGATTAAAGATTAGGCTTAACCCAAATAGAGAGAATAATCATGACTAATCTTGATGCATTAAATGTTGAAGGACTATCCGATATACGCTTAAGGGAAGAAAGAAATCTGTCAGACGTATTAAGAGGCTTGGATCTTGCCGAAATACAACACAAGAAGATTTTGGCATCTAGGGCAACAAGACCTATAGATACGAATTTGCGAGATGACAAATTAGAAAATATCACAAATCAAATTATTGGTGCTGCTGCTCATTACAAAACGATTCAAAAGACGCGTTCTCAGAATCCGATGGTTATACAGAACGATAGCGGTATGACGTTTAGTACTGATAGTTATAATGCAAACAACGTAGTTATGTTGCTATCTAGTGCTGAAGGTAAGTTTTTGCAGGGCTCATATCCTACTGGATTTCTCAGCTTAGGCACAATAGATGCTAGGTTAACCGGCGGAGTAACCGAAATAACATTTGGAGTAAGTGAAGCGTGGGAGCTTCAAACTTTATTAAAACGTTATATGAATGAAGTTGAAAAAATCTGTTGGGATGACGAAAATCGTGACATTTATGATCTGGTGATAAAAATAGAAGAACAAGAAAAAATAATTAAAGAGGAAATTGAAGATTTTAAATATAAAAGAAACTCTCGATACGATAACTTTTATGGAACTATAGATGAAGCTTTGGCTGGAATGAATATGTTACTCCAAGAATATATTGGCCAAAGTGGTGACAAAAGCCCGGAAGTCTTTCGAGCAATAAAAAATTATCGGATTTGCCAAAGAGTGTTGGACTCCTTAATAAAAAAGGAATCCGTAATAACTATTCCGGAAATTAAGCAGCGAGTTGAACGACTAACCAGAGAAACCGTTGAAAACGAAGACGGGGAAATTCGTGGGCTATTCGACCTTGCAGAACGCATAGAACAATCAAAAGAAAACAACGAAAGTATCGCACTAGATGTTGTCGGCCCACAAGGCACCTGCTGCAAATGCTACAAACAACTATTAGGGCTGAAAAAACAATATGATAACAAAGATCGCTCAATCACTATCACGGTTAGATACAGTCTTGAAGAAGGTAAAACATTTACATCAAAAGACAAAAGAACCTACGGTCGAAATGAGTCTATAAAAATTACACCTAGAGACCCTCATCTCAGTCCTTATTATGAATATTGTATTCAGTGCATTGGCTAAAATATTTATCTAATATAGGATGGGATGAAGTATGGATACGACGACTGGCCGTGTTTTATGATCAAACAACGCCTTCTTTATTTCTATAATTTAATAAATCAATATCTTAGTTACAAGCAGGCTGAATTGGATCGCTCTGTATCGCATAACTTTGACAGCTGCTAGCTTCAGATAACTTTTAGTAGGGCAAAAGCTACTTAGAAGCCCAGTTCTTCTATTTGTCTTTGGATAATGTCAAGTAATGCAAATGACTAGATGTCATCATCGCTCACACCTAACTCAGTGACTAAACTCAGCATACCACTACAAATCTCTCTTCAAGAGAAAGATAACTTCATATTTGCTAACGACCGTGGCATTTTTTATACTTTTTTCCGCTTCCACAAGGGCATGGTTCATTTCTGCCTATTTTCCGCTTTTTTTTAGGTTCTAAATAATGTTGTTTACTAACAGAAGTCGGGCTTTTGGTACGCTCTCTCATACTTTGGGCTTCTTTATAAATGTGCTCATTAGATTCAGTTTGTTCAGTCGGCACATCAACTCTGAAATATTGGGCAGCTTCATAAACTCTGCCTTTCCCAACTTTAATAAGCATTCCCATTAGTTCTTTCGTATCAATAGAAATGGCAACGGCACTTGCCGTATCGTTGACCTTCTTCCACTCAACGTCATACTTGGAGTTTTGTATCCAAACAAAAATTGGCTTTCCTTCTCCGCCAAATGCGAAGTAACGTGCAGGGTGCTTTTCTATAGAGTTATCTAAATCAGAAAGGTATTTTCCAAAGCTAATACGAGCTTCCTCGCCAAAATCTCGAATAAGACTGTCCACAGAAAGCCATCCAGGTTTGCGAGAAACATCTAGTGCCGTAAGTGCCTTCGAAACCGCATCAGGGAACTCCTGAGCAGGTATAGGGCTTGTGTCCCATTGCCCACTTTCGAAAAATTTGTCGACAACAAGACTTAATCCGTTACATATGACTAAACCAGAATTTTCGCTCCTAGATTTTTCAATAATTTCCTGATCAAACCGATTGTTAGTTAGGTATGCTCCTAAATGATCAAACTCATCAAAAAGAAGTCCTTGTTTTACACCTGCAATTGCCTGACGCACTTCCATGTAATGCGCAAATATCCCTGGTGTAGGCAACATCCGTCTTAGAACAAAAAGATCATCGATTGAAATTGATACAAAGCTATGTTGTCCTAAGAGTGGTTTTACTTGTGGTAAGTTTTTAGAAAATGCTGAAAAGGGAGAGAATGATTCAACTGTTAATCCAATAGGGATCATTACACGGTAATCTGAATGACGAAGTTTTCCTATCTCCTCATACTTTCCGTTGACTAGGTTGAATATTGAGACTTCATCCGCAGATTTTAAATATTCAAAAAAACGCTCACATTGTTTGTAAGCTTTTAATATCAAGTCTTTTATAGACTGTGAATGACGTTTAAAATCGAGTTCGGGTGACGCTATTGTTGCAGCAGCTCCCGCTTTAGCTTCAACAAGGTAAAGTACATCATCAATTAAAACTAGTGTGTCATTTTCAGCCCATTGTTTAGTCTTGGGATCCTTATAATAGACTTCTTGATAAACGGTAGCACTAGCGAGCTGTTCAGCAAGTATTTCAGGAAAGGCAGCTTCGCTCATGGCCTTCTGCCGCTCTTTAAACTGTTCTTTATATTCAGGTTTCTTTTGCAACAAATTGAAAAGAAGTGAACGGTAGCCAGCATCACGAATAAAACAGGGGTCTACCGCATAATAGTCTTCATCAAGTTTGATTAGAGGTTTTTTTCTGGCTGGTAATGTCCTGTAAGGTGTGCCTGAGTAGTCACCATCACTGAAAAAATCGACCTCTTCACCACGTTGATACGCCAGATCAGCTAAAAATTCTGATGGTAATTTTGTATGCCTGCTAACATTTGTAATGCCACCTCTCAACATATCATCTACGGCTAAGCCTGCACGCTTTGTTTGTTGCGCATTTGCTTCAACCCACTCTTCCATAACCTCTTCGAGCGGTTTTCCTTTCTCTGTCGCAAACCTTTGAGCTGCTTCAAATTGCTTAAGCATTTCTTCAATTGCGTTAGCTTGCCCTATACGAGTTGCATCAGATAACTGCTGAAATCCCTCTGCAATATCAACAGCTCCAACACCATAAATATCGTTCAAAATATCATCATGTTGAGCGAGCACGTATTGATAAAACTCGCCTTCTAAAACCTGATATCGATTACCTCTGAGCATCACCCAAGATGATTTTGCGTGAAATTCGATATCCGCAGTATCAGAACCGAAGTCTTTATTATCAGTGTTTGCAGAGGGCACCATAGCAAATAACATTGCTTTTTCTCGTAAACTCCTACTAAGTGCAAACAGTTCGCCACATTGAGTTTCATCGAACTCTACATCATCAGGAGCAACATCTGATGCTAGAACCGCATGAACGTATTCCAATAAAAACTGAACTTCGTTTCTTTCTTCACTAGAAACCTCTGTATCGAGTTCAGGAGAAGTTGTGTTGTTACTCATCATCAACAGTTGGGCATAGATGTACCCTAGGAGTTCTTCTGGTGGCATTCCATTTACTAAAAGACGTATTTTGGCCGCAAGTTCTTTCATTTCTTTCAGAATGTCAGCCGAAACTTGTGCTTGTTCAATCAATTGAAGCCCCTTATAGATAAAGTGGAAATTTAGCTCTTTACTGAATTGCTAGGGTTCTACCCCGTTTTCACGGACGGTTTAGTAAAGACGTAAACTTGCTGTCTTGATTCGCCAGTCTACGTCGCATTCTTGGATTATGGAACCGTTCGATATAATCAAAAATATCTGCTCTGGCTTCATTTCTTGTCCGGTATTGTCGATAGTTGATTCGTTCCCGTTTCATCACACCGAAGAACCCTTCACAAGCCGCGTTATCTGCACAATGGCCTACAGCACTCATGCTGCTGGTTAGGTTCTTTTGCTTGAGAAAGCGCTGATAGTCTCCACTGGTAAATTGTGTGCCACGATCAGAATGTAAGATCGCGCTTATCAGGACACACACCTTAAAGTGCGTCATATTGCAGAGCCGGAGGCTACAACAAGACAAATCAATAAAACCGAACCCCGTCGCATTTCCCTAGGCAACACCACTACAACCATGACAAACAGTGTTTTTTGCCGCTCGCTTCTTTTATCCTATGAACCATTCAATTCACACAGACCAAACATTGCTTTATGAAAACATCTCTCGACCATCTGCCCGAATCCAAACAGCAAGAGCTTGCCACCATATCGACCATCCTGCACGATACGCTGGAAGACTATCTTCAGGGCAAAACAGCGAGTAAAAGCGAGTTTCGTATTGTGAAAATCATTCTGTTCGGCAGCCATGCCAAAGGCAGTTGGGTCAACGATCCGGTCAATGGCTATATCAGTGACTACGATATTCTGGTGATTGTGAATAAAGCCGCACTGGTTGAAGAAGATGTGGTCTGGCAACGCGCCAAAGAGCAGATCGACCGTAAAGTTACTTCGGCACCGCTGGGATTGATTGTCCATGATTTGCAGGAAGTGAACGAACGGCTACAGCAAGGGCATTATTTCTTCAAAGATATCCGCGAAGAAGGGATTGAACTGTTTGCCGCCACGCCAAAACCGCTGGCAGAGCCGGGGGATTTAACCGAAGCAGAGCAACGGGAGATCGCTCGTAAGCATTATGAACAGTGGTTTACGAGTGCCAACGAATTCTTTATGTGTTTTGAACTCATGACTGCGAATCATCATCTGAAGACTGCGGCATTTCAGCTTCACCAAGTCACGGAAAAATTGTTTGCCTGTACCCTGCTCACCTGCACCAATTATTTACCCAAATCCCACAACATCGAAAAACTGGGGAAACTATGCGCCCAAATCGATGCTGAATTTGCAACGATTTTCCCGCTCGACAACAAATTCCACCGCCGTAGCTTCCGCCGCCTGCAACGCGCCTATATCGAAGCCCGCTACTCGGAGCATTATGAGATCACCGAAGAAGAATTGGCATATCTGGAAACAGAAGTGCAGCGGTTGAAAGGATTGGTGGAACGGGTTTGTTTGAAAAGAATAATTAACTAACTTGAATATGTAATAGAGAAAATAAAATATATGACTTCCCAAAATCAACTCAAGCAGATCAGTAAATTTTTAAGCTTTGTGCTACGCCACAAACCAGAAGCGATGACCTAACACTTGACCCACATGGATGGGCTAATATTGATGAGCTGATTGATAAAGCCTCTACTTCAAATGAAATCGAAGATATTGACAGAAATTTAATTCAAGACGTTGTAGATACCAATGATAAAAAGCGTTTCATTATCTCTGAAGATGGTCAGCATATTCGAGCTAACCAAGGACATTCGATTCATGTTGATTTACAACTACAACCTTCTGTTCCACCAGAATTTTTATATCATGGTACTGCGACCCGATTTTTAGATAGTATTCTCGAAGAAGGATTAAAACCACAGCAACGCCAGCATGTCCATTTATCTGCAGATAAGGAAACAGCTGTCACTGTTGGCCAGCGATACGGTAAACCTGTTATTTTAAAAATAAAATCCCAACTCATGTATGAGCAAGGATTTGAATTCTATATTTCTGAGAATGGTGTTTGGTTAACGAGTTATGTACCTTCGAAGTTTATAATCGACAAATGTCTGATCGAAGTTTGAAATTTGTCTGTTGTAGACGACAGCACCCATGCGTTTGTGAATCTCTATTTCATGTTCTAACGCAAGCAATCTAGCAGAGCTTTTGTCAATAAACCCGAAATTTCGTTTGTATTCGCATTTATGATTCCTAGTTCGCGAAACTGCGCCGGAACCTGAAATCTAAACTGCCAAGAGCCATTTTTTAATTGGGATCAATAGCGTATTTCAGTACCTGAGCAAACATAAATAAATGAAACGTGAGGGATTGATTTTTCTCAGGAAAGAGACAATTGGGTGGAAGCCCCAGCCACATCCCGGCACACACGTCATTCGCTGTGGCTGCTACCTTCCGGTCCTGACCAAGTTCACGAATTAGTGTTGCGGGAGGACCAGGGCCTCCATAGATAAGGCTTTGATGGTGAACATCGAAAGCGGGGTGATTATCAAGGATTGGGATCCGCATTGCAAGCCTCTTTCTGATAAAAGTAGACGGAGACCGACTGAGTGCGCAGGGATTAATCAGCTTTGCCCATTTTGCACCATGGAAGCCGCTCCTGCTCAATGCATGATGCTCATCAAATACCTGACAGACAGGCGTTTTGATCATACACTGATACGCATCAATTCAAATTATCAACGTATGACATAGACTTTTCTGACGGATTCAATGATGGCTCACTCCGATGATAAACAGCAGTTTCTCGCTCAGGTATTTACCGTGATTCACCAAATCCCGCCCGGTAAAGTCAGCACCTATGGCGATGTGGCTAAAATGGCAGGTTATCCGGGCTACGCGCGCCATGTCGGTAAAGCGCTGGGGCAGCTACCCAAAGGCTCGACACTCCCTTGGTTTCGGGTGATTAACAGTAAGGGCGAAATCTCACTGTCCGGTCCGGATTTCGAACGACAACGCGCCGAATTAGTCGCAGAAGGGATACCAATCAGCAGCAGCGGCAAGATTTCACTGCGCAACTACCGCTGGCAGCCCGGCTCAATGTGATGATGCGCTTTTCACCGCTGTCATTTGGATCTGACCATCATAGACTGACGATTCAAGCGCAAGTTCTGCTGCCATCCCCGCGCCTACATAGCGGACATGTCCTCGTTCAAAAATCTCCGCCTGAATGCGGTAGCGATGATTTTGTCGGATGTTCGAATCGGAATAAGCGAGTTGAAAGTCAAGTGGCAACGTTAAACCATTACCATGAAACTGGTATCTCGCAACCACTTGATCGTGTTGCGTTTGATCATTGAGTGTCACCACCACGAACACATTTTTCGGTAATGGATTATCACCAAGTAATGTGCCCGTCATGTGCTCAATGCGTGGTGCATGGGTTGAGCTTGTGAGTGTGCCTGTCCCGCACTGCTGAGAAAAACACAGAGAAGGGACAACAAAAGGCGCCGTTGATTGTTAGGTTTCATCATTATAAATTTTATATATCTTCCATTTTGAACTCATAATTATAGAGATAAATATCAATGGAACAAAACTTGATTTTTGATTTGTAACAGCGTCTGATGTCGGTGTGTAGATAACATAGTGAGGTAGTATGAGCGAAGCTCTCAATAATTTACTCGAACTTTTACAATTAGAAAAACTAGAGGAAGGACTCTACCGGGGCGACAGTGAACATCTCGGGTTACCTCAGGTTTATGGCGGACAAGTGATCGGTCAGGCGCTCTCTGCTGCCCGCTATACCGTCGATCCTGAGCGGACAGTCCATTCTTTTCATAGCTACTTTCTTCATCCGGGTGATCCGGAAAAACCGATTGTTTATGATGTAGAAAAGCTCAGAGACGGGCGTAATTTCAGTACCCGGCGCGTTAAAGCGATTCAAAATGGCCGACCGATTTTTTATCTGACCGCGTCATACCACGGTGAAGGAACCGGCTTCGAACACCAAAACACGATGCCAGACATTCCCGGTCCGGAAAATTATGCTTCTGAAACTGAGTTGATGAATCAAATTGCCCATCGCATCTCCGAACCTGCCAAGAAGATGTTTTGTCGAGAGAAGCCGATTGAAATTCGTCCGGTGCATGTGGTGAACCCGTTCAAACCGGAAAAAATCGAACCCAAGCAGTATCTGTGGATCCGGGCTAATAGCAAGTTACCGAGTGATCAATTGCTCCATCAATACCTACTCGCCTACGCCTCTGACTGGGGTTTTTTGATCACAGCATTGCAGCCACATGCTGTCACGATGATGACACCGGGATTTCAAGTCGCAACCATTGACCACTCGATGTGGTATCACCGCCCGTTCAGTATGGATGAGTGGCTGTTGTTTGTGATTGAGAGTCCGAGTGCTACCTATGGCCGCGGGTTGGTGCGGGGCGAAATCTACAATCAGCAAGGTGATTTAGTTGCCAGTGCGGTGCAAGAAGGTGTGATGCGCTTTCTTGATCACGCCAATCCAAAGCAATCCGATGACAGTGATCAATCCAATGACTCTTAATTGAACCCCATCACCGTCGGTCATCCAGATAAAAGATTTTATGACGACAGACTTTACTTTCCCCCAAGGGGAAGCTTTATGATACGGATGTCTTCACCATGAGCGCCGGAGGTCAGCATGGGATGTTGTAATAACCCTCCACCGGGAGGGAGTAAAAATGTGAGTCTCTTCTTGAAATATATTGGGGTCTTGTTTGCCGCTATTGTCTTGATTACATTGTTATTTGGTTAACTGACCGCCCTCACACTGAAATGGCCTGCCCGCAAATTTTCCAATGCTGACAGGCCATGATAATTGATCGTGTTTACTTACCGAATCTTCAGCATCGTCATGATCATTTATCACCATTCATGATAAGGGCAGCTCCGTGGTATATTTCAGTGACTCCATCGCAAAGGTCGAGGTCACATCACTCAACCCTTCGACACGATTGACCAATTGCTTGTAAAATTCATCAAAGCAACGCATATCTTTCACCACAACTTTCATCATATAGTCGTACTCCCCCGCCATCCGGTAAAATTCCATTACTTCAGGAAACTCTGAGGCAATTTCAACAAAACGGACATACCACTCATGCGAGTGATTACTGGTTTTGAGCATCACATAGGCTGTGAAGTTCAATCCCAGCTTTTCCGGATCCAGTAATGCGACTCGTTTGTGAATCACACCCATTTCTTCAAGCTTCTTTAACCGCTTCCAGCATGGTGTCGTTGTCAGATGAACCGCCTCGGCAAGTTCATTCAAAGACCAATCCGCATTCTGCTGTAACAGTCGCAGTAAGTGTTTATCGGTTTTATCCAACAACATGCTCCACAACCTCAATATGAGAGAAAATTTTTCTACCATTTAGCCAATAAACAGTAAAAAATGAAACCTTTTTCTCTCAGAATACAGTTATTTTTATTCTAGTCGCTCATTTATCTTATCCGCTTATAGGAAGTGTTCATATGTCTAGTAATCATGGTTGGATTAAGCAGGCAATTCATCAAATCATGGCTGAAGAAGCCCATCATCCGGAGACGCCGCTTATCAAACTGCCCGTCCCCGGTTTGCAGAACATCGATATTTACCTCAAAGATGAAAGCCGCCACCCGACCGGTTCACTGAAACACCGTCTGGCTCGCTCACTATTTTTGTATGCTTTAACCAATGGTTTGATCGGGCCGGACACGCCAATTATTGAATCCTCTTCCGGTAGCACTGCCGTCTCTGAAGCCTATTTTGCCCGGATGCTGGGCCTGCCGTTCTATGCCGTCATGCCACGAACCACTGCACGTAAGAAAATTGAGCTGATCGAACAATATGGAGGCCAGGCTCATTTTATCGATCGTGCCAGTGATATTTATCCGGCAGCCCGACAACTGGCTGAAACACTCAATGGATACTATATCGACCAATTCACCTATGCAGAGCGGGCATCTGACTGGCGTGGCAGCGATAATGTCGCGCATGCGATTTTTGACCAAATGGCCCAAGAACGTTTCCCGCTACCAAGTTGGCTGGTGATGTCAGCCGGTACCGGCGGCACTTCAGCTACGCTGGGACGCCATATTCATTACCGCCAGTATCCAACCCAACTGTGTGTAGCGGATTGTGAAAATTCCGTCTTTTACGATGCATTTGTCCACAATAATGCCCAACTGACTTGCCAACACAGTAGCCGGATTGAAGGGATTGGCCGCCCCAGAGTTGAACCCAGCTTTATTCCCGGTGTGATCGACACCATGATGGCGATCCCTGATGCTGCCAGTATCGCAACCATTTATTGGCTGGAAAAACAAACCGGCCGTAAAGCAGGCCCGTCAACAGGGACTAACCTCTATGCGACCCTCAAACTCGCCCAGCAAATGCAACGTGACGGTGAAAGCGGCTCTCTCGTCACGCTGTGGTGTGATGATGGCGAACGCTATCTGGACTGCTATTACAATCCGGATTGGGTGCATCAACACTTCGGTGATATCACACCTTATCTGACACAACTGGATTCACTTGAACGAAATGGGAATTTTTCTGCGGATCAGCAATCCAAGATCACACCTCAACCTGAATTACAGGCTGGGGCGTAATCTCTGATTCTCATTCATTCAAGGAAATTATGATGCTGACATTGAATCCTCATGAAACCGCATTGATTCTGATCGATTTACAACATGGCATACTCGCACCGCAACGCTATCCGCATCCCTCAGATGAAATACTGACCCGGTGTCAATCTCTGGCAGCGCGTTTTCGCCAGCACGGTGCAACGGTTGTCGGCGTCAATGTCGGTTGGTCTGCCGACCAACAGGATTACCCACCCGGCGTGGTTGATGAACCGTCACCGGCACCGGACGCGATGGAACAATGGATGACACTGGCTGATGGCGTGGTTCAAGACGGTGATTTACGGATCACCAAACGGCAATGGGGCGCATTTACCGGGACAGAACTGGATATGCAGCTTCGCAGACGTGGGATTCGTCATCTTGTTGTCGTTGGCATCGCCACCAATATGGGCGTGGAATCAACCCTGCGTCACGGCTGGGAGCTCGGATATGACATGCTCACCATCGAAAATGCTTGTAGCTCATTCTCAGCAGAATTTCACCACATGGCTTTTGAAACCATTTTCCCGCGACTGTCCCGGGTTCTGCCAAACGGCGATGTCCTGCACTTTGCTTAATACATCGCGAATCGTACAGATTGATTCAGCTCGAAAAGAGCAACTGACGAACAGAAAAATGCCTCCGCAAACGGAGGCATTTTCTATCAAACAACTGGTTTCTATCAATCAACAAGCTATCTGGTCGATAATTAACCTTGAATACCGACAATCAGCCAAGGTGCATTCGGCACGGTTAAGTCCCGTTCAAGATGCCAGATATCCTGAATCTCTTCTTCAGTATCTTCTACCGCATCACGGTAACGCCCTGAGAATTGTAAACTCAACTGGGCACGGTTTGCATCGTAGTCAGCCCGGACAAATTCAGCATCGACATACATCACATCGGTATGTTGCTCACCGATAAGCTTCTCCCGTTCCGCTTTCAAGTCTTCAAACAGGCTGACAGAAACATACTCACGAATGGTGTCTAACTCATTGTGATTCCATGCCCCCTGCAAAATGCGATAGTGCTCTCGGGCGCCATTGAGAAAGGCCGCTCGGTCAAACTCTGGCGGATAACGGTGCGGTACATCGCTGGCAGCATTGGTACCAAACCCACGACCACCCGCAACATCGCCAGGTTGTTCGAAGTTATGCACATGAGACTGTCGATGAGCGTTCCCGCCAAATGCCGGTTGCTGCTGATTCATACTGCCCTGCTTGGCTGCCAGCACCCCGCGCAATAGTTTGAAGATAAAATACGCCACTAACCCGATAATCAGAATATCCATGAACTGGATACCTTCGAAAGCACCACCAAAGAAGGCTGCCAACAGACCACCAGCCAACAAACCACCCATGAGTCCACCCATCAGTCCTTTGCGTCCGGCATTTTGAGTCTGACCTGCCTTATTGTTCTGTGTGTTGGTGTTACTGTACTGTTGCTTTGATGCCGGCGCTGTTTTGAAGCTATTGCCTAAAGAGCGACCACCACCGAATTTTTTTGCATCAGCAACCGGCATGACCGCCACTGAAACAATGATTAGAGTCATCAACGATAAAAAACGTTTCATGTCTATCCTGTATTTTGTCAAAAGGGATCACAAGTATCATAGACACTCCCTCTCACCAAAGAAACATTGTACATGTATCAGAATATTGCAGGCTTTGATTGACGCTCAGACAAGGGAACAATAATATATTGAACGTTGTTCATTAACGATTACAGATCATGGCTAGAAGAAACGACCACACGCGAGAAGAGCTCATTCAACTGACATTGGAACATGTCAAAACATTTCTTACCAATCACTCCTATCATGAGCTGAGCTTACGCAAAGTCGCCGCTATGATTGGATATGTCCCCAGTACATTAGTTAATGTATTCGGTAACTATAATCTTCTGTTATTACACGCCGTCGCTCAAACACTCGATGAGCTGATTGAAGACGCCCGACAAGCCGTCGGTCAGAGTACCGATCACCGCGATGCCTTGTTTCAGCTCGCCTACTGTTATCACGATTTTGCCCAACACCATACCTTCCGCTGGCAACTGATTTTTGAACACAACATGAATGGTGAAGATCTGCCCGAATGGCAGACCCAAAGAATCGATCACATGACGGACATTCTGGAAACCCTCTTACAACAGTTGGCGCCACAACGTTCAGCAGAAGAAATTACCACCACCAGTCGTGTGTTGTGGGCCGGCGTCCACGGCATCACATTGCTGAGTGTCGATGATAAATTCTTTGCTTCCTCACCAATTGATGGCAATGAACTGATTCATAATCTACTGACTCATTATCTCAAGGCTTGGTAACCAAACCCGCCAGAATAGCGTTAACTCAATCGCACTGGGTAAAAAGGATGCTCCCATGTCTCATACGACTTCATCACTGCTCTCTTCTCGGCGTTTTTTGCCTTATTTTATCACCCAGTTTTTCGGGGCGTTTAACGACAATGTGTTTAAAAATACCCTGTTGTTATTTGTTGCATTCAGCAGTGCCGGACAACTGGCGATTTCAAGCACGCTGTTTATTAATCTCGCGGCCGGTTTATTTATTCTGCCTTTCTTTTTATTTTCTGCATCTTCCGGTGTGCTTGCGGATCAACTGGAAAAAAGCCAACTGATCCGAAAAATTAAGATGTTAGAAGTGGTCATCATGAGTCTGGCCGCTATCGGATTCATCACCCATAGTTATCTTATTCTGCTCTTGCTGCTTTTTCTGATGGGGACGCAATCGGCCTTATTCGGCCCGGTCAAATATGCTTTACTGCCACAACAACTCAAACCAGATGAACTGATGAGCGGCAATGCACTGGTTGAAACCGGAACGTTTTTGGCCATCTTGCTGGGCACCTTACTGGCCGGTGTGATTGCTTCAACCCCGAGCGCAGAATACATTGCGGCGGGAGCCGTCGTGGTCGTCGCTCTGTGCGGCTATCTGGCAAGTTGCTACATTCCCAATGCCCCGGCAACCGCGCCGAGTCAACGGTTTCAGTGGCGTCCTATCTCACAGACACGTAACACACTGCGGATTGCCAAACAGGATCCCGTGATCCACCGGACCATTCTGATCATCAGTTGGTTTTGGTTTATGGGAGCGACGTATCTGACCCAATTTCCCAACTTCACACGTTATTTCCTCCACGGAAACGAAGGCGCAGTCTCTTGGCTATTGACGCTGTTTTCCGTAGGCATTGCACTCGGCTCACTCCTATGTGACCGTCTTTCACGCCATCGTATTGAACTCGGACTTGTGCCACTGGCCTGCTTGGGTATCTCGCTCTTTGGTTGCGGTTTGGTCGCCGGAGTGCCGGACGCTCTTCCCCAAACGATGGACTTTACAACCTTCATCACCAACACCGGGCTGTGGCCGCTCTTTGTGAGTCTATTATTACTGGGCGTCTCCGGTGGGATGTTTATCGTCCCCTTGTACACGTTATTGCAACAACGCGCCCATCCGGACCAACGTGCTCAAGTGATTGCAGCCCTCAATATTTATAATGCGCTGTTTATGGTCATCAGCGCGATTTTAGCCATTATCGTCCTGTCGTTGCTGCAATGGTCGATCCCCGAGCTGTTTTTGTTACTCTCGCTGATCAACCTGGGCGTCGCGGTTTATTTACTGTACAAGCGACCGATTGAGACACTACGTTTCGTGCTGGCATGTCTGGCAAAGCTATGCTACCGCGTTCGTTACCGCAATCTGCATCATCTCCCGCCGCAAGGAGGTGCTCTGATTATCTGTAACCACGTTACGTATTTGGACGCGCTGATTCTCAGTGCCGCTTCACCGCGCTTGATCCGCTTTGTGATGGAAGCCGATTACACCACTGTGCCGCTGATTCGGCCAGTCTTGAATCGTGCAGGCGTTATCCCGATCTGTGCTTCACACGGCAAAACCATTCGTAAAGCGTTTATCCAAATTGAACAGGCTCTTCAACAAGGAGAGCTGGTCTGTATTTTCCCTGAAGGATGTCTCTCATCAGACGGTGAAATCGGGCCATTTCTACGCGGTCTGGACCACATTATTCAACACACCAGCGCTCCAATCATTCCGATGGCACTGAAAGGGATGTGGGGCAGTTATTTCAGTCGTCACCGCGGCCGGGCTTGTCGTGGGTTCCCCCAACGTTTCAGAGCCAAGATTGAAGTAGAAGCGGCGCCGCCAATCGTTGCGACCGACACCAGCAGTGAGCAGTTACGGCAACACGTTGCGCAATTAAGAGGGGCATGGCGGTAGTTGTTCAGTTTTATTGAATGAAAGTTAAAGACATTCAAACTGACTGATCATTTATTTCCGTTAGAATGGCGTCCTATTTTCTGACCGTGGTATCGACATGGCCCCTTTGTTCCGTCGTTTGTTCAGTAGTACTTTTTCATGCAAAACCTCTGACATGCTCAAAAATGCTTGTCAGCTCAAAAACATTCCGTTCGTACTTGGCTTACTGGTTTGTACAACCGCTTATATCACCTCCCCCACAGCACTGGTCATCGGTTTTTTTCTGACCACGTTGGGCATGGTTCCGCAAGGAATTCCTTTAGCCAAAATCACCAAAAAGCTCCTCGCTTATTCGATTATCGGCCTCGGATTCGGTATTCCGCTGCAAACGGCACTGACCGTCACAACACATGGTTTGGGGTTAATCGTTGCCAGCTTATTCACGACCTTGCTGATCGGCTGGTTTGTCAGTGTCCGGGTTGGGCTCATGCGTAAAACAGGTTATCTGATTGCCTCAGGGACCGCGATTTGCGGTGGGAGTGCCATTGCCGCTGTTGCACCCGCCATCGATGCAGATGATGACCAGATTGGTCTCGCACTGGGGACGATTTTTGTCCTCAATTCACTGGCTTTATTTATTTTCCCGGCCATTGGTCATCTGCTCAATATGAGTCAGGAAACATTCGGCACTTGGGCTGCCATTGCCATTCATGATACGTCTTCCGTCGTCGGTGCGGCATCTGCTTATGGAGAAACGGCACTCAAAACCGCAACAACGTTAAAACTGGCTCGTGCTCTCTGGATTATTCCGGTGACATTCATCAGTACCTTTTTATTTCGTAGCGAATCAAGAAAAATCACCATTCCTTACTTCATTTTGTTCTATTGTGCTGCGATTGTTTTTCATGATCAGTTACCGCAATTCTCGGCTATCTATCATGGTATCTTCGCATTGGCGAAACAAACCTTGGTCATTTGCCTGTTTTTGATTGGTTGTAGTCTGTCATTGAGTAAGTTACGTCAGGCAGGTCCGAGACCGTTACTTTTCGGCGTCGGTTTATGGGTGCTTATCTCAGTGTCATCACTGAGTTGGATCATGCTCGCTCAGTGAGTCAACTGACTGGCATCGTGAGACACGCACACGGTGCCAGATTCACAGCGAAGAGGTTTGACGGGATGACGGCCGGGGAGCTCGTTCCAGAAACAGCACAACAATCAACAAAAATGCAGTTAACTCAGCCAGTGACCGAGTCGCACCGCTGGTCAGCACTGCCACGAAAAGCTGAATGATAATGGTCGCAATCATAAGCCCTTTTTTCATTGGGTATGCCTTTTAGTTAATTAAACTGGGTTAATTATGACGAAAAGACATATCAAACCAAAATTCTGTTTTGGACTAACTCATAACTGCTTGTCTGGATCGCGGCACATCTTGATTTCGGCATTCAGCCACGTTTTGACCGCAGCACGAGAGATTTTAATCCCTTGTGTACGGCCTTCCGTATAGAAATGTTCGGGCAATCGGTAATAACCATCCGGCCATTTAAATTTCTCCAATCGCCCCTCAAGCCACGCACGGATGTCTGCGCTCATCGATTGCCAACCCGGTTCACACCCAATCACCGCGACCGGACGCGCACCATAGGTTGCATCAGTAACGGGCACCACCACTGCAATATCAATCTGCGGATGTCGGACCAAAACCGCTTCGATTTCTTCACAATGGATGTTCTCTCCGCCGGAGATAAACAGGTTATCAACCCGACCGGTGACATGAAGTTCCTGCCCGTGCCAATACCCCATGTCCTTGCTGTCGAACCAGCCGGAATCGTCACACAGCGGTGTCAGCGTCCCCTGGCGATAATAACCGCAAGCCAGCGTATCACCGCTGATATAAATCCGTTCGTGGTCAATTTTCACCTGACGCAAAGGCAGCACGCTGCCACAACTCTCGCGACCATCGACACGTTTGGCAGTAACCGTTGATGCCGCTTCCGTCATACCATACCCCAGCCATGTTTCAATGCCGAGCGCAGCTGCTCGCCGGGCAAGTTCCGGCGGAATATGACTCCCCCCGAGCAACACATGTGTCAGCGCGTGAGGAATCGGTTGATCCAGCAGCCGCTGTAACTGGGTCGGCACCAGCGAAGCATGGGTCACATCGGTCATATCACAATCGTCAATACGACCAATCCGCAAACAAGCCCCTGCTTGTAACCAGCGATAAATAATCGATAACCCGGACACATGATAAACAGGCAAGCTCAGTAACCAAGTGTCACTGGCGGTGAAATGAAACTGAGATAACAATCCCTGCGCAGAGGCGAAATGCTGGCGAGACGTATGGGCAACCGCCTTTGGTTCGCCGGTCGAACCGGAAGTAAAGATTAATGAGCTCAATTGCTCAGGATGGTAGTTGGCGGGCGTAACGGCACTGGTAGCGAGCTGGCAGTCAACCATGCGACAGTCCGGCAACTGCGTCTGCAATGCCGCGGCCTCACTCGGATCGGCACAGAACAGCCACATAGTTTGATTCGGACGATAGATCGTCTCCAGTTTACGCTGCAACATGGCAATCGGCTGTGGCGGCAACAAGGCGCTCAACGCCCCGGCATGTAACCTCGCCAGAAACACCCAGACGGCATCGGGATGGTTCTTGCCGACCAATGTGACGATATCGTCGGCAGCGACGCCTTGTTGTTGTAATGCTGCTGCAATGGCGGCAACTTTCTCAGCCACCGCTTGCCACGTATAAGTTTGCTGCGCGACTTTCAGCGCAATGGCTGTCGGCCGTTCAATTGCCCAGCGCAGCCACGGGGCGTTCGGGTCAGGGGCATCATTGATCATCAAGACGTCCAGATCAGTTCCTGACTTTCCAACGCAACAACGGGTAAGTCACATCCCGGCCACGCGACGGCCAACTGTTGCTGAAACAGACCGACGGTATCAAGCCCCGGCACCTCATCCGGTAGCAACCAGCGTGACAGACGTGCCAATTGACACAAGCCGAAGCTCGACTCAATGCTGGAACTGATTACCGGTTGCATTCCCAGTGTTCTGGCTTTTTCGAACAAGTAACGACAGCGTTCAATCGAACCAATCAGTGTCGGTTTGATGATCAGTGCTTTAACACCGGTCAGCTCTTCCAGACTGAAATCGGGATCATGCAATGATTCCTGTAAGGTTTCATCCCACGCAATCGCAATCCCGGTATTAATCGCAAACGCAATGCTATCGCTCGGCGCAGCACACGGTTCTTCGACATAGGCGATGCGCTGCCGATAAGAATGTGAAATTTTACTGGCGAATTTAGCCGCCTGCTCTGGCGTCCAGCCGCGATTGACATCCAACCGCAGTGATAACTCAGGAATGCTTTCCAGCAACAAATTCACCACCAGTCCGTCACGGATCGGCTCATACCAACCCACTTTGACTTTGGCGACTTTTTTCGGCAATTCCTGAAGACGCTCGATCAATTCATCCGGGTCACCGATACATAAGGGCGCTGCAAAATAATGCCCTGCTTGTGGCAGTTCACCGGATAACTCGGCCTCTGCGACAGACAAACCAAACGCTACGGATGGATATAATGACGAATAGTCAATCACTTCACCGCGACACCAGCGTGCCAGTTGTTCTTGAAGCTGAACACCAGCTTCCGTTGAAGATTCCCGGCTGAATCCGACTAATGGCGCGATTTCACCCCGGCCTACCTGATTCTGCTCATGCATTTCTACGATGAAGCCTTCTCGTTCCAGAAGCTTCTCGTTGCGAAGAATCACGCCGCTATCCATCGGTAATCGATAGCGATACAGTTTTGCACTACGCATTGTCACTGTTCCTTTTGAACTAATGTCCGAGGGTTAAATCACCACCAGACATCTTATTTCAATCATTTTATTTCAATCATTGTATTTCAATCGTTGCCGAGCTTTTTAGCTTACGGATTACGAGGAAACTTGTGAAAATCAGGGCGACGTTTTTCGTTAAATGCATTCCGACCTTCCTGACCTTCTTCTGTCATGTAAAACATCATCGTTGCATTGCCTGCCAGCTCTTGTAACCCGGCCTGACCATCACAGTCAGCATTCAAGGCTGCTTTCAAACAACGCAGCGCCATCGGGCTGTGTTGTAAAACTTCCCGACACCAGCGTACGGTTTCTTTTTCCAGATCCGCCAATGGCACAACGGTATTCACCAGCCCCATATCCACAGCTTCCTGCGCATCATAAAAGCGGCACAAGAACCAGATTTCGCGGGCTTTTTTCTGGCCGACAATCCGTGACATGTAAGAGGCACCCCAACCGCCGTCAAACGATCCGACTTTCGGGCCGGTCTGACCGAACTTGGCATTGTCAGCCGCAATGGTTAAATCACACATCATATGCAGAACATGGCCTCCGCCAACAGCCCAACCTGCCACGGCAGCAATGACCGGCTTCGGACAAGTCCGGATTTGACGCTGAAAGTCTAGTACATTGAGATGGTGTGTGCCTTCGTCATCGCGATAGCCGCCATAATCACCGCGAATTTTCTGATCGCCACCCGAACAGAACGCATCTTCTCCCAGTCCGGTCAGCACGATGACACCCACGCCAGAATCATAACGGGCATCGGCCAGCGCCTGAATCATCTCTTTCACCGTCTGGGGGCGAAACGCATTGCGAACCTGTGGACGGGCAATGGTAATTCTCGCAATGCCATCATCCGATTTATGATAGTGGATATCTTGATACTCACCGCTACAATCGTTCCAGTTGACCGGTGCATAAAGTTCTTCTTCACTGATACCTACAGTAATTGTCATAATCTACCTATCTTGTTTAAGCTGTCATCTCTGTTGAGCGAGTGGTGTCCGAAGACACTGGGCAAACGCCTCGGGTCGCTCCTGATGGACATTATGTCCTGCCTGCAAAACAATCTGTGTTGGCAACCCGCTGGATTCAGCGAGTTGACGAAATTTTTGATCACGCTCCCCGCAGATGTACTGAATGGGAATCGGCTGTGTTTTCAATGCCGGTAGCAAATCCGGCTGCAAAGCTAACGATGTCGCACGCATCATCGCCGCGATGTCGGCGCCAAGATTATCACTCCGTCGGGTGATCAAATCTTGTCTTTGCTCATCATTGAGAGAAGAAAATACCGGCTGCTGATACCAACTGATTAAAACATCAGCAATCGGCTCTGATGCAAAGCGATTCGCCCAAGCCTGATCCTGTTGCCAACGCGCCTGACGGGCGGACTCATCATGCAATCCGAAGTTGCCCCCTTCAATCACCAACGTGGTCACATTCAAGGCCGACCAAGCCCCGTGAACGGCACCGTACATGGCTAACCGCCCTCCCAGCGAATAACCAATCAGCACCAGCGGCTGAGCTGGTGCTAAACGGCTCGCAATCGTCCGGGCAATCTGCGCACAACCGTCGTCAAAATCGGTACAACGTTGCTCACTGCTATGTCCGTGTCCACACAAATCGATGGTCAAACAAGGGAAGTCGCGTAAATGAGTCAGGGTTTTTGACCAGTCGTCACAACTACCCAGTAAACCATGTAAAAAAACCAGCACGGGTCGATCCTGATTAAGATCCGTCTCCGCTGGCGTGTAAACGCTATAAAGTACAGACATGCTGGATGACCTGCTGAATGTGTTGTGCTGCCTGACCGGCAGGGACACGGACTTCGACAATCAAGCCATGCTTGCCGTGCTCGAAATGCTGCGCAACACAATCCGTCAATGCGCTCACACTCTCGGGCTTGGCATAGCGCAACCCAAACTGGGCGGCGGCATGTTGAAAATCATAACCATGTGGCATCTGATACAAGTCGGTTTTCTGTTGTTGTGGTACTGGCAGTAGGTCAAAAATCGCCCCACCGTCATTATTGGTCACCACAATCACAAAAGGCTGAGGCGTATTGGTCAACAAAGCGAGCGAATTGAGGTCATACAAAAGTGATGTATCGCCAAGCATTAACAACATCGGTTGCTGTCGCGCCTGCTGAACACCGGCTGCCGTTGCCACCAGCCCATCAATACCCGACGCTCCCCGGTTAGAATAGACGTTCTGATGCGCCACCTTGCCGAACATATCCACCAAGCGCACCATCAAACTGTTCCCGAAAAATAAATCCGCTGCGGGGGCAAGCGTTGCCACTGACCGGCCGACATCTAATTCCGAAATGGATGCAGTGCTCTGTGCAACTTGCTGTACCACAGCCGGGATTCGGCCAATCAACGGCAGTAACGTATCCGCCCAACCGGCTGATGACCCGACGGTTTGTGCCTGATTCCGCTCGATTTGAGCATCAACCCAAGTTTCAATCGGCGCGACAATCTGCTGTTGTGGCAGGTGTGACGGGTTGTTGCGTTTCTCATCCGGAGAAATCAACAGATAATGACTTCCGTGTTGCATCACATGCTGTTGCAACCATTGATTGAGCCGTTTGGAAACCAGTTGTCCTCCGAACTGAACGATAACGTCACATTCGGACAAGACTTGTTGGGCGGTGCGATGGTGAAGCCAGATATCGAAATATGCCCAGTCGCTTGAGACACCGGACTGAGGATCACAGAATACCGGCCAACCCAACCGCTGTGCGAACGCTTTTGCTTGCTCTGCCTCAGCCAACGTCAGAGAGCCGATAATCACCACACCGCGCTGACAGAATAGTGTCGGGTCAGACGGCTGCGGTAACTGCGGTTCGCTTTGCTTGATAATATAAGGCTCTCGCTTCGCCAACCACGGCAGAACCCCAGCCAGATAAACCGCATCGTCGATAACTTCATCTTGCTCCGGTATATACAAGGGTTCGGGAAACGGACAATTGATGTGCACCGCACCACCACGGCGTGCCTGCACAAAGAGGGCCTGATCAAGCGTGGTGAGCAGCCAGTTGGGCGCGATGGCCGTGGTCGGACTGGGTAAGTTAACCGCCTGAGCCACGTGTGCGGCAAAAATTCCCGGTTGTTCAATCGCCTGATTCGCACCACAGTCAACCAGTTCCACCGGACGGTCTGCGGTTAACAACACCAATTTTTCACCCGTCAAATTGGCTTCAACCACACACGGGAGCAAATTCGCCACCGCGGTGCCCGATGTGACAATCACGGCGACCGGTTGATGACTGGCTTTCGCCAGCCCTAACGCCAGATAGCCCAGCCCTCTTTCGTCAAAATGACGATGGAGCCGCAGGGCCGAATGCGCATCGGCTTCGAGTGTCAGCGGTGTCGAACGGGATCCCGGTGCAACACACACATCACGTACACCCAGACGCGACAATTCTTCCAGAATCAACCGACTCCAGACGCGATTCATCACCGCTTGTTGAGATTTCACGATACCACTTCCTCCGGAGAGATCTCTGTAATCAGGCTGAGTAAAGTTGACATCTTGCGATCCAACTCTAACCATTCATGTTCGGCAACCGAACCACTCACAATCCCCGCCCCGGCAAAGAGTTTGACCTGTTTATCCATGACCAGCGCACTGCGGATGGCAACACAGAATTCAGCACGTTGATGGCTGATATACCCGATCGAACCGGCATACCATCCTCGGCAGAACGGCTCATAACGTTCAATAAACGTTTTAGCGGCTTGTCTTGGCAGGCCCGCGACGGCTGCGGTCGGCTGTAATGCGCCCAGTAACTGGACGCCATTGATGGACGGATTCAGTTCCGCCGTAATGTGACGTTTCAAATGTTGTACGCGACGCAGTTTCACCAACGCGGTTTCGGCACCGACTTCAACAGAACGCGCCAAAGGCGTTAAACGATCCACAATGTCATCGACAACATACTGGTTCTCCGTCATGTTCTTCTCATCATGGATCAGCCAATCGGATAACGCCTGATCCTGTTGGATATTATCGCTTCTGCCGATAGTACCGGCGAGCGCTTCGGTAAATAGCGCTTCCCCGTGGCGTTGATACAGACGTTCCGGTGTCGAACCGACAAAGCTATGCCGCTGGTCAATCGCCAGCAAGAAATGGAAGCTTTGATCATTGTGACGTCGGCTCTCTTTTAGTAACTGTGCCGCCTGAATCGACTGCGTCAATTGAAACGTAGACTGACGCGCTAAGACGACTTTATCAAACTGCTGTTGTGTCATCGCAGACAACGCCTGCTCAACTAACTGGCACCATTGAGAATGCTGAGGCGCATGATCAACGGAAAGCACTTCAGTTGCAATCGGCGGTAAGGTCGGAATCTCATACTGAAGTTGCCGTAACGCCTGAACTGTCGTGTTACGCGCTTGAGTCAAATTGGCACATAAAAACCATGAATGCCCTTCGCGAATCAGCTCGATTTGCGGCAAAAAGAAAAACGCTTCTTTACAGTGCGGATTTTTAGTTGTCCCCCCATCAAAGGAACGCCCGCCCCAAATACGCTGAGAGTCGGTGATCACTTGATAGGCAGGTGCGGGATCTGAAAATGTAACACACGCCCCCAAAGCAACCACTTCTTCCCGGCCGTCCCGATCTTGCCAATAGAATTTAGGGAATAAAGTTTGGGCGGCAAGCCAGTCAGGCAGAGCAAAATGAGGAGGGAAATCAAGCGTCTGTCGGCATCGGCTCACCTGTGGAGAAGCCTGATGAATCTGGTGAATGAGTTGGTTTACTGCTTGATGAAAATAAGACAAAGCGACCTCAACTGAGAGAATCAATAACGACTCTATTGATTGATTTATCTGTTCCTGTCAAAGGATGTAAGCATTTTATGTCAGATGCTCCCGAAGCTCTAGCCCAGAAATAAGATAATTTTAGATTTTTATTCTTTTAAAACATGATTTAGTGTAACTTAATAAAAAAATTCAATTATTTTCGGGGGAGCTGCCATGCAAAATATTGGGATGTCATTAAAACTTGATAATGTCTGCTACGACATTCGGGGTCCTGTACTCAAACATGCTAAACGAATGGAGGAAGAGGGACATAAAATCCTAAAACTCAATATCGGCAATCCGGCACCTTTTGGCTTTGATGCCCCTGATGAAATCCTCGTCGATGTGATCCGTAATCTGCCAACATCGCAAGGTTATTGTGACTCCAAAGGGATCTATTCTGCCCGAAAAGCGGTGGTGCAGCACTATCAGAAAAGAGGATTACGCACCCTCGATGTCGAAGATGTGTATATCGGTAACGGTGCTTCTGAGCTGATCGTCATGTCAATGCAAGCGCTGTTGAACAATGGCGATGAAATGCTAGTACCGGCGCCGGATTACCCACTGTGGACGGCCTCGATCTCGCTCTCCGGCGGGAACGCGGTGCACTATCTGTGTGATGAAGAATCAGACTGGTATCCCGATCTGGAAGACATTAAAAAGAAAATCACCCCGAACACCCGTGGTATTGTGCTGATCAACCCGAACAATCCGACAGGCGCCGTTTACAGCCGTGATTTTCTGTTGGAATTTATCGAAATTGCCCGGCAGCATAATTTGATTATCTTTGCCGATGAAATCTACGACAAAATTTTATACGACGGCGCAACCCATACACCGATCTCAACGCTCGCTGATGATGTCCTCATGGTGACATTCAACGGGCTGTCAAAAGCTTATCGTGTTTGTGGATTCAGAGGGGGCTGGATGTTCCTCACCGGTCCGAAACATCTTGCTGCGGGTTACGTCTCCGGTCTGGATATACTGGCGTCGATGCGCTTGTGTGCCAATGTACCGATGCAACATGCGATTCAAACCGCACTGGGCGGCTATCAGAGTATCAATGAACTGATTCTGCCCGGTGGCAGATTATTAGAACAGCGCGATCGCGCGTGGGAAATGATCAATCAGATTCCGGGCGTGTCCTGTGTCAAACCCAAAGGGGCGATGTATTTGTTCCCGAAAATTGATACCAAAATGTATAACATTCACGACGACCAGAAAATGGTGCTCGATTTTCTGATTCAGGAAAAAGTTTTACTGGTTCAGGGCAGCGGCTTCAATTGGCCGAAACCCGACCATTTCCGCATTGTTACACTGCCGCACGTTGAAGATCTGGAAATTGCCATCAGTCGTTTCGAGCAATTCCTCTCGACTTACCGCCAGTAAGCGACAGACCATCAGTTCATGGTGTGATCACTGACCTGAAACACCACCTCCCTGAAAAACAGATAGGCCCGAATATGATTCGGGCCTATTTACATACCAACGGATATGCCAACAACCAACCAGGATAAATCAGTCAGTATTAGCGTGGTGTCATCGACTATATTGCGATCTACCGTGTTGCTATCTACCGAGTTTAATCAGCAGCGGTGAGAGGTTGGTCTGCCACCGCAGGCTCTTGACCGCTGACGGGTACATCCGACGACAACTCGATAACCCGGTGACACACTTTATTCAACACATTATGTTCATGGCTGACCAGTAGCAACGCACAATCAATTTCCCGGGCAGCTTCTAAGATCAGCGCCAGAGTTTCCTGAGCCGTGGATGGATCTAACCGAGTAGTCGGTTCATCAGCGATCAGTAACTTGGGTTTCAACAGTAATACCCGCAAGATGGCAAACCGTTGTAATTCCCCACCGGAGACCTGACTGGCTGATTGTCGCAATAGTTTCGGATCTAAATGGAGCCGCTTCATCAACGCTTGCGGCACATCATCAGCAATCTGATAGCGACGGCAAATATCATCAACCAAAGTGCCTAAACTGACATGTGAAGCAAATGCACTCGGTGGATCCTGATAGAGTTTGAGCTTTTGCCCGACGCCCAACGGTTGCAGATATTCAATCTCCCCCGCAAGTGGAGCCCGTAAACCAAGAATCGCCTGACACAAGGTCGATTTACCGCATCCGCTTGGTCCGCGGATCCCCAACACTTCTCCGGCCCGGAGTTCAAAAGACAAATTTTCAAACAGAACCCGATTCTCAACCGCCATGGTTAATTGATGGACTCGCAATAACACCTCACCAGGCTGATGGTCATTGAGCATGGCCCAGTGACGAGGGTGCGCGTTGATCAGCTGGCGCGTATACGCATGTTGTGGCTCCGCAAGAACGGCATTGGCTTTTCCCTGCTCGACCACATCCCCCTGTTGAATCACAATGATGGTGCCACCGAGTTGTTCTGCAACTTCGATATCATGGGTGACGGTCAACAACGCCCCCTGCTGACGATACTGTTCTAGCATTGTAACCAGACGTTCACGGTTATGATCATCAAGCCCTTTGGTCGGCTCATCAGCAATCAAGATTTCACCACCACCGCTGACGGCACACACATAAGCCCCACGCTGCGCCATCCCGCCGGACAACTGAACCGGATATTTCGGCTCATGACCGCGCAGTCCGACAGAATCAAACAATCGCGATGTCTGTGCTCGGCTTGCTTGCGCATCATGGTTGCGTAACAATGCCGGCACTTCCTCCGCCTGACGGGACAACGGCATCAATGGATCAAGCGCTAATGAAGGCTCCTGAGGCAGAATGGAGAAGACCCGCCCCCATAAATTTTCCCGTTCATGAGCCGACATGGTATGCAGTGCCTGTCCTGACCACCAGATTTCCCCGCGGCTGGTAAATGACGCCGGTAATGCCCCGATAATCGCTTTCAGCAGCAAACTCTTGCCGGCTCCGGTTTCGCCAAGAATGGTCAACGATTCACCATGCGCCAATGCCAGCGAGACCGGCCCGACGACACAGTGCTCTCCCAGCCAGACAGACAATTGCCGAACTTCAAGTAATGGTGTCATGTCCGGGAACCTCGCTGTGCAAGTAGGTGGAAAGAGAAAATGAGCAGTGAAACGACCACAATCGGCTGAAGCAGCACCCAAAATCCTTGATCATAGTAACGAAACAGTTCCACCATCATCATGCCTAATTCTGCGTGTGGCGGACGTAACCCAACATACAAAAAACCAAGCGCAGCCAACGATAAAATGGCATGGCCGGCCCCAAAACAGGACAAGGTATAGACATCATTGCGGATTTCAGGCCAGATGTGACGACGGAACAAATACCAGCGACTGAATCCGAACAGACGCGACGACTCAAATGCATCCGACAATACCGCCGCCTGTGTCTCGCTACGAATCACCCGGAAATAATCCGCCCACATGGTGATTGAGATGGCAATAAACAGTAAGAAAAACGACCCCGGAAAAATCGCACCGAACAGCAACACCAGAACCAATCCCGGCAGTGCCATGACGATATTGACCAACAGCGAAAAAATACGATCGACCCAACCTTTTTGCCATCCGGCCCAGACGCCGGAAATCGTCCCGAGCAATGACGCAGTTGTCACACATAACCCGGCCATCAGCAACGAGTTCATAATCGCATCGGCAAGGCGGGCGGCATTACTGCGACCATAATGATCGGTGCCAAGAATATCGTGCCAGTTGGGTTCAGCAAACGTCAGTTCAAGCTGCTGACGGGCAATATCCCCTTTAAACCAGAGCTTTTCGATCAAAACAAACACCAACAAGATAGTCAGGATCGACAGACCGAACCATTGTGTCCGATAGAGTTTCATGCCATCCCTCCGGCAACTGAGCGACGATAGCGCGGATCAAAGTGATACTGAACTAAATCAACCCCGGTATTAATTACGACAAAAAATAATCCCATCATCAATGCCGCCCCCTGAATCACCGGTATATCCCGGCCGAATATGGCATGAGACAGCGCATGACCAATGCCCGGCCAAGAGAACAGAGATTCAATCATCACAATCCCTTCCACCAGCCCGACAGCCTGTACACCGATAAATGCCAACAGTGGTAACGTAATATTACGCTGACCATGATGCACATAAGTCTGCGATTCATTCAGACCTTTCAACCGCGCAAAATGGTAAAATGGTGCATCAAAAATTCGCTTTGCCGTATTACGGATCATTCGGTTCGACATGGCTGCCAGAGACAAAGCCAATGCCAAAGCCGGAAGCAACACATGTTCAAAACGTCCGAACCCTGCCACAGGTAATAAATCAAGTTTCAACGCAAAACATAAGATCAGCACCAGCCCGATCAAGAAGACCGGCTGTGCCCGGATGAAACTTGAAATCAGCAACGTGACCCTATCATGCCATTGCCCGGCATGGCGTGCGCAGTAAACACCGATAGGAAAAGCAATCAACAGTGACAACCCCAGTGCAACCACGGCCAGCCACAATGAATAGCCCAAATGGTGCATGATTTTCTCGGTTACCTGTTCACCGCTGACCATCGATTGACCCAGATTGAAATGAGCTAAATCCCACATCCAGCTCACATACTGCTCCCACACCGGACGATTCAGCCCCAGATCTACCGCTACACGCTGGGCTGACTCTAAATTCACATAGTCATGGCCATAACGGGCAGCAGCAATACGAAACGCCATATCTCCGGGCAAAAATTTCATCATCACAAACGTCACTGTACCGACTGACCAGCCGACAAATATCAACTGACAGAAACGTCTCAGTAATAGGTTAATCATTAATTTTCATCTCCTTGAGCCGATAATCAATCTCATACGGGTCAAAGGAGAATCCGGATACACGTTGACTAACCGCGATCAATTGATGACTGTAGGCAATCGGAATCACTGGCAGCTCATCAGCCATTATTTGTGCAACCTGCTGAGACAACTGATGGGCGACCTCCGGGTCGGATTCACTCAAAAGTTGGGTCAGGATGGCACGGATTTCTGGTGAGTCCCAGTTCATGTGGCCCCAATCACTGCCACGCGGAGAAGAGAAGTCATCATAAAGAATCGGCAGCGGGCTCCCCATCGTCCCGAAGTTACGCGCCACAAGCGCGATATCGAGCGTATTATCATGATGCTTCGCCGGAATCGCACTGGCGTTATCAATACTGACTTCAACCCGAATACCTAGCAGTGCCAACTGGCTCTGGATACTGGTTGCCAAAACAGGTAGTTCAGGACGATTGGCATAAGTAATTAACGTCAACTCGAACGGCTGACCATCACGCACCAGCCAACCCTCATCATCATAAGACCAGCCTTGTTGTATCATCAGCGTTTTAGCTTGCTGAAGATTACGCTCACGTTTGAGATGATCGACGTGCCAGTTTGACTGTGAAGGCGAAAACAGCTGATAAGCCGCTGACCCCGGTAAACGCAGCACCGTGGATGCCATCCCTTCACGGTCCAGTGCCAGACTAATCGCCTGTCGAACGGCCCGATGACGTAATTGCGGATGAGCAAGATTCAGTTTCAGTAATACCGTTCGGGGTAACGCGAATGAATGCACGGTAACCTTTTTCGATTCACTGAATCCCTCTTCGCTAATCGGATCAATCGAATAAGCGATATCCGCCTGGCCACTGCGCACTAACAATGCCCGACTTTCACTACGGTGCCCTGCCAGATAACTAACTGAATGGATATTTGCAGGCTCCCCCCAGTAATTCGGGTTTTGCGTGATTTCAATTTTATGCGGCGGTTGAGCCAGAGAGACCACATACGCACCCGTGCCAATCACGGCTGACGGTGCCTGTCCTTTATCCGTTTCCTGACCCAGCGTCGCCGGAGAAACCATTCCCAAACTATAATGTGCAAGCACACTCAATAACGGGCTGTAAGGACGCGATAACTGAATGACTAACTCATGATTGTTAACCGCAATCGACTGAACCGGTATTTGCCGAATCACACCCGGTTGCGTGCGTGCATAAGCCAAATTCTGCCGCACTGCTTCAGCATCAAGCGTTACACCATCATGAAAATGAACATCAGAACGAATGCGAAAACGCCATGTCAGGCCATCATCTGAAGGAGTCCAGTCGGCGGCCAATAATGGCTGCACCGTTCCATCAGGAAGAATGCGGGTTAAAGATTCGGTAACGCCGAGACGACTGTAAAGAAATCCATCTCTGGAAAGGTCGGTACCGTTAAACTCAAACGGCCCGGAAATGGTGAGTTGGGTATGATCCTGAGACTGACGATGTTGATATACCGCGATAGCGATGATGCAAATCACGACGACGAGCAATATTTTTTTCATACAAAATGAGTAAGTTATCATTAAATGGTATGTTATAACATATCAATACATATATGTTATTGCAATGATTTCTCATTTAACTATTGATAACGGGTCATACCTTTTTTGCCGTGATGTGAACTTAGTTCAATCGTAGTGAGAACTATTTTCATTTGTTGCAATAAGTCGATATCAAACCTTACATACCGATTATCGTATAGTAGATAGTAGAGCGCTCAATAACAGTGAATCAGGGCGACGATTCTAATTTCTGCACGATCTGGGTTTTCAGAAACAGATTAAGACCGCTATTTTTATCTTCATATCACTGTTGTTCGTTAATTTTGACACAACAGTGACCATGATTCAGAAAAGTGAAACATCGTTTCTTAATTGATCGATCTTATTGATTAATACGTATATTTTATATATGAAACAAATAACACATGGATCAATTATGAAATTCAAAATCATCTCGCTATCGATGCTTATGCTCGTAAGCCATCTGGGTTTTGCTAAAAACCTATATATTGCCCCTTACGGTTCCGACAGTCATGCCGGCACACTCTCTTCCCCATTAAAAACCATTATGGCAGCACAAGCGGCGGCTTCAGCCGGTGATACTGTCTATATCCGAGGCGGTACTTATTATTTAAACAATTCGAATATCACCCAACACCAAAGTGTTCGCGCAATCGTCAACAATATCACCAAAGACAATATTCGCTATATTAACTATGGTTCCGAGCGACCCGTCTTCGACTTCTCGAATGTCAAACCGGCTAATTATCGCAATACGGCCTTTATGGTCCGGGCGGATAACTGCGTATTTAAAGGCTTTGATGTGGTTGGTGTACAGGTCACGATTGATGATCATCACACTCAATCCGAAGCATTTATGATCAACAAAGGCAATGGTAATCGCTTTGAGAACTTAGCGATTCATGATGGTATGGCCATTGGCTGGTACTTGGTTGCCGGCAGTAACAACTACGTCCTCAATGTCGATGCATACAACAACCGTGGGTTAAACCATTACTCGGATGGTAACGTCGATGGTTTTGGGGTACACCCAACTTCATCATCCTATACCGGGAATGTCATCAGTCATTCACGTGCTTGGTTTAATAGTGACGACGGTTTTGATCTCATCAATGCTGATGCGGCAGTCACCATTGAATATAGTTGGGCTTTTTACAATGGTTATGGCCAAGACTTCACCAGATTGGGTGATGGGAATGGTTTCAAAGCAGGCGGTTATGGCCGCAACGGCAGTGCAACACCCAGTGTCATTCCACGCCACACCATTCGCTACAACTTAGCGGTACGTAACCGCTCTGCCGGTTTTTACGCCAATCACCATATCGGTGGTCAGAACTGGATCAACAACACTGCGATTCGTAACCAAAGCGCAAACTACAATATGTTATCGACGCTTGATGACAACAGAACCGATGTGAAAGGCTACGGACATTACATGCGGAATAACTTAGGATTTGATGGTCACAACGAAGTCATCAATCTGGGTAACAGCAACCAAAACGATATGATCTACAACTATTTCAACTTACCCGTTACGATCACATCAAAAGATTTTCGTCGTCTCGATGAACGTGAATTGATGTACCCGCGTCAAGCGGATGGTTCCCTCCCGAGAATCAAATACGCCCTGCTGAAACAAGGCAGTGATTTAATTGATGCCGGTATCTATGCCGGTGATGGTTATAAAGGCGTCGCACCTGATTTAGGAGCGTTTGAGTCTGATTACTGAATTTTCGACTAACCACAAAATGCAGCCTGAGTGCTGCATTTTGTGGTTCCTGTCAGCATATTCTTACAAGGACACACACCCTGTCATCCCTTTCGGCGCCGGATATCCTTACAAGGACACACACCTTGTCATCCCTTTCGGCGCCGAAGACTGGAAAGGTAAAATGTTGAATTGAAGTTTGGGACGCTCCGGCTTGATCAATGCCCTCAATATGCTCGTCTGCGCCCCAGGTACTTTTTCACGGCCGAAAAAGTACCCCAAAATGCCTAGGGTTTGAGTTCGGCACACGTAATCAGGGTCGAATTGATTCGCATCCTGCTCAGGCAATCCTGAAAAATCGTCCATGATTTTTCCCCCTGAGATCATCGATCAATTTGGCTTCATTGATTCAGTGTTTCAATGTTTCACCCCATTCAAATCAACCACCCAACCAAGAAAACCATTCCGGGTGAATGGTTAGGCTTTTACGGGCAGGACGCCTGTAAAAGCCGGTTCTGGACAACATGCCCCTAAGCCAAACAAACAAGATTTTCTGGTCACTCTTGCATCTTGGCAAGAGTGACTGGCGCACAGAGCACCACTGCCGCTGAAATCAAGAAACATCATTGTGCGTCATATTTCGGCGCCGGAGGCTGGAAAGGTAAAATGTTGAATTGAGGTTTGGGACGCTCCGGCTTGATCAATGCCCTCAATATGGTCGTCTGCGCCCCAGATACTTTTTCACGGCCGAAAAAGTACCCAAAAATGCCTAGGGTTTGAGTTCAGCGCACGTAATCAGGGTCGGATTGATTCGCATCCTGCTCAAGCAATCCTGAAAATTCGTCCTGAATTTTCCCCCCTGAGATCATCGATCAATTTGGCTTCATTGATTCAGTGTTTCACCCCATTCAAATCAACCACCCAACCAAGAAAACCATTCCGGGAGAATGGTTAGGCTTTTCCGGGCAGGACGCCTGTAAAAGCCGGTTCTGGACAACATGCATCCAAGCCAAACAAACAAGATTTTCTGGTCACTCTTGCATCTTGGCAAGAGTGACTGGCGCACAGAGCACCGCTGCCGCTGAAATCAAAAAACATCATTGTGCGTCATATTTCGGCGCCGGAGGCTGGAAAGGTAAAATGTTGAATTGAGGTTTGGGACGCTCCAGCTTGATCAAAAACTACCTTACAAGGACACACACCCTACCATCAATAGACAGAAACTATTAATATTATTTATACAATCCGTTTTACTTATTAAAGCAAATTCTTGATAATCGCCTCCATTATCCGTCTATGAGGAGAAATAGGCATGTTATCAAGAATATCAATTGCCAGAGCCATGCAATGGGGCTTTGGCATCGCCATCACCATGGTATTTGCCGTAGGTATCTACCTGATTGTCGTCATCAGTAATGTTCGCGATCACTTCAATACACTGGTCACTCATAACTTACAGGTGCAATCCGTACTTTCGGATTTGCGCTTCTACACGGTCACCTACCGTCGTTTCGCCTTGGATTACGGGCTAACCACCAGCGCAAGAGCTCACGCGGACATTCAAAAAACCATCAATGAAAACAACCGTAAAGTCGCGGCATCGTTGCAACGTTTTAGTGCCGTGGCAGATACAGCAGAAATGAAATCCTTTATGAAAACGGCACAAAACCGCATTAATGCTTATCGTGACATGCAAAACCACTACCTTTCGTTGATCGACCAAGGAGAGATAGATAAAGCACGTGCAGAAATGCTAGGCCCGATGCTCGCGCCTTTTAACACCATTGTCGATTCACTGAGTGACTTACAACAGCAGTTATTAGCGCAAGGCATAAAGATGAAAGAAGAAGAATCCAGAGCAATGGAACGTGCGATTGTGGTTGAGGCCATCGTTGGAACAATCTTGCTCCTGTTTTTGGTCGTTTTCGGCGTCTTACTGACGCGCAAGGTCAATAAGCCATTGAAAGTGCTGATTGAGCAAATGAATACGGTAGAAAAAGGGGACTTGCGCACTCGCTTAACATTAACACAATTCGCTGACGATGAATTAGGACGCGCAGCTCATTCATTTGACCAAATGCAACAAGGTATCTATCGATTGGCTGAGGGTGTGCAGCAAAATACTCAGACAGTTGAGAATGCCAGCCAAATCATGTTGGAAAGAATGGCGAATACCACAATGCGTCTCGATCAACAGAAAAGCGAGATCAGCACGGTTGCATCAGCGATGTCGCAATTACAAACGAGCTTTGCCGAAGTGGCTCAGCATACGGTGACAGCCGCGCAAAGTGCAGCAGACGTCAAAGACCATGCGATCAACAGCAAAGAGGTGATCCAAACATCGCTCAACCAAACAGAATCGCTTTCCGGCGCCATTTCTGAAGCATCTGTCGTGACTCAAGCGCTGAAAAATGACAGTGCAGGCATTGAGATGATTTCTCAAGTTATTCGCAATATTACAGAGCAAACCAATTTATTAGCACTCAATGCCGCTATCGAAGCTGCCCGGGCAGGTGAAGCCGGACGGGGTTTCGCTGTGGTTGCCAACGAGATTCGTTCCTTAGCGCAAAAAACACAAGACTCTATCGATGAGATCAATAAAACTATTAATGTCATTCAAAACCATGCCGATCAAGCCGTGAACACCATGGAAATTAGCCAAACTCAGATGCAATCAGGGCTCGAAAAAGCCCGCAGCAGCCAAGAAAGTATTGGCCATGTCATGACCTCTGCAACAACCATCGATGGTATGAGTCACATGATTGCCGCGGCAACCGAGCAACAAGTGGATGTGGCGAGAGAACTGGCTCACAGCATCAATGAGATTCACCAAATGTCTCAGGATATTTACCGGAGTGTCCACGACACTGAAAAACTCAGTGAGGATCTAAAATCCACCAGTCAGAGCTTAAGTGAGGTTTCTTCACGCTTTCAGCTTAACTAAAGCCATTGCTCGACACTGGTTAAAGTTAAAAACTGATCGTCAGACTTTGAATAACCACCGCTACAATGCGGTGGTTTGGTGCACTCAAACTCAATCAATTTAATCACATCTCTGACCGTCCCCCAAACAGTGAGACGCACCACCCCCAAATCATGTACCATAGCCGATATGTGATGATATTTGTTCATCGCCCCGTATCTCCTCAGTTGTAAAGGATAATCCAGTGAAGAAAAAACCAAGTACGTTCATGGCATGGGTCACGCGGATGCCGCTGATCAAACGTTGGGCACTGATGCACTGTTTTCAGGAAGAGAATGTCTCCGAGCATTCACATCAGGTCGCTGTCATCGCGCATTTGCTGACGGTGATTAAAAATAAACGCTTCGGCGGCAAACTGAATCCGGAAAGAGCGGCAGTGATTGCAATTTATCATGAGATCTCTGAAACCAAGCTGCAGGATATCAATTCCAAGACCAAGTACCATAGCCCGGAATTTACCGCAGCCTTTAAAAAACTTGAGGATATAGCTGAGCAAGAGTGTTTGGATACCCTGCCGGAAGACCTGCGTGATGAGTTCACCGGTTTACTGGTACAAAAATATGTCGATGCTGAGTATAAAGCCATCGTCAAAGCTGCGGATATTCTCGCGGCTTATATCAAAACTTTGAATGAGTTACGCTTTAACAACGATGAGTTCGTACATGTGAAAGAAGGGCTCGACGGAACGATTGAAAAACTCACCGCAACCATGCCCGAAGTGGCAGTATTTATGGATGTTTTCTGCGATAGCTGTACCACCACTTTCGATAAAATTTCAGGCTGAATCCTCTCATTTTGCTCAGGGGATCGTCATTGTGATCAGAAAGCGCTGCAACTGCGGCGCTTTCTGTTCGGTCCGGATGTGAAGGTGGTGTTACTTCACCACCGTATTCAATAATGCATCATCTGCGATTTCCGGTATCGTCACTCTCAGCCGCGGTTCAAGTGCCATCGCCCGTTGAATGGCAAAACGCGCACCTTCATTTCTTGCCCAGCTTCTGCGAGAAATACCATTGTTAACATCCCAGTGCAGCATTGATTTCAGCCGGGTATCGCACTCGTCAGAGCCATCCAGTACCATCCCGAATCCACCATTGATCACTTCACCCCAACCGACACCACCACCGTTATGAATACTGACCCAAGTCGCTCCCCGGAAAGCATCACCGATGACATTGTGAATCGCCATATCCGCAGTGAAACGAGACCCATCGTAAATGTTGGACGTTTCCCGATACGGCGAATCCGTACCGGATACATCATGATGATCGCGGCCAAGAATGACAGGTGCAGAGATGTCCCCACGTTTTACAGCCTGATTAAAGGCTGCGGCAATACGCATTCGCCCTTCGGCATCCGCATATAAAATCCGGGCTTGCGAACCGACCACAAGGTTGTTCTGTTCCGCCTGCCGAATCCATGACAGGTTATCGGCTATCTGCTGACGAATGTCTGCCGGTGCCTGCTGGTGCATCTCTTCCAGAATCTCTGCGGCAATCCGGTCTGTTACCGCCAGATCACGGGGATCCGATGAAGCACAGACCCAGCGGAAAGGACCGAATCCATAATCAAAACACATCGGCCCCATAATATCTTCAACATAGGAAGGATACTTAAACGAGCCGTCTGCTTTAAGAATATCAGCGCCTGCCCGACTCGCTTCCAACAGAAATGCATTGCCGTAATCGAAGAAATACATACCTTTCGCGGTTAATTGATTGATCGCCGCCACATGGCGCTTCAATGTTGCCTGCACCGCCGCTCTGAACTGCTCAGGGTCACTGGCCATCATCGCATTGGATGCTTCAAAGGTGTAACCGACCGGATAATAACCGCCCGCCCATGGATTGTGCAGTGACGTTTGATCCGACCCTAAGTCGATGTGGATATCCTCTGTAGCCAGTCGCTCCCACAAATCAACAATATTCCCCAGATAGGCCAATGAAACGGGCTGATTATCGACTTGGGCCTGCTTGATCCGTTCAATCAGTTTGTCTAAATCCGGATAAACTTCATCCACCCACCCTTGTTCATGACGCTTATAGGCCGCTTTCGGATTGATTTCAGCAACGACCCCAATGGTGTGCGCAATCACAGCAGCCTTGGGTTGAGCCCCACTCATGCCTCCCAAGCCGGAAGTCACGAACAGCGGTAGCGTGCTCGAATCCCGATCGCGTTTCATTCTGACCGCATTCATCACCGTGATGGTGGTGCCATGCACAATCCCTTGCGGACCGATATACATAAACGAGCCCGCCGTCATTTGTCCGTATTGAGTCACACCTAAGGCATTGAACTTCTCCCAATCATCCGGCTTTGAATAATTGGGGATCATCATGCCGTTGCTCACGACGACCCTCGGTGCATTGGGATGGGACGGATACAACCCCATCGGATGACCGGAATAGAGCACCAGTGTCTGTTCATCGGTCATTTCTGCCAGATATTTCATCGTCAAACGATACTGAGCCCAGTTGGAGAACACCGCACCATTACCGCCATAGGTAATCAGTTCCTGCGGATGCTGGGCGACGGCTTCATCAAGGTTGTTACTCAACATCAGCATAATCGCCGCAGCCTGCTTCGACTGATGTGGAAATGCATCAATCGAACGTGCAGTAATCGGGTAATCCGGCATCAGCCGATACATATAAATTCGGCCATAGGTCTCCAGCTCTGCATAAAACTCCGCAGCCAGTTCGGCGTGATGTTGCTTGTCGAAATAACGAAGTGCGTTCCTGACCGCGAGGATTTTTTCTTCACGGCTCAGGATCGCTTTCCTTTTCGGTGCATGGCTGAGGTTTTCATTGCGCTCGCGCTTGGGTGGTAAAGTTGCAGGAATCCCTTCTAAAATCATCGCTTTAAATGTCATATCATTTACCTTCATGTTTACCCTGCCTCAATATGTTTACCCTGCCTCAATCCTTATCTGACTTCATCCGTGGGGTGACCATGCGCTAACAGTGATTGAATCAACTGCTGTAACAGAGGCCCGACACGCTGCTGTTTGGCCGGATCCAGTCGGTATATTGTCTGCTCCGGTTGAGCGTCTGATGCATCGCTTTGAGAATGATGCGTCTGAGAGGCGTCAACAAGGTAAGTCGCTTGAGAGAGCTCCAGTTGAACTGCGTGAATCTGCGCTGAAGGCTGCCCGTAATGACGGGTGATGTATCCCCCTTTGAAACGACCATTACACACATGGGTATACGGGCTGTGTTGTACCAACTCAGCTAGGTTTTCCAGCATGGTTGCGTCACAGGCAGGGCCATTGTTATTTCCGAAATTAAAGTCAGGCAACGTCCCGTCAAACAGCATCGGCACCTGCGCGGCAATACTGTGTGCATCGAACAGGATTGCGTAGCCGTGTCGGTCACGAATCTGCGCTAACGTCTCGCTGATTTTTTGATGATAAGGCTGCCAGATTTCGGCTTTGATACGCGCTTTCGTCGCCTCATCAAACCCACCATCGATAAATACGGGCGCACCCGAGAATAAGATGTCGGGGAATAATCCGGTGGTTTTACTGGTATACAAGGGTTTATCATCGCCCGGACGATTGAGATCGACGACGTACCGAGAATAGTGGGCTTGAATGACACTGACATCCATCTCGGCCAAGAAATCATACAGCGCCGGTAAATGCCAGTCGGTATCCGGCAGTGCTTTGGCCGCATCGGTCAGTCGGGCATCCATCCCCGGCAGGAGTGCCGTTCCGCAATGAGGCATACTGACCAAGAGCGGACTCTGCCCTGGTCGAAAATGAAATGGCTGATCAATTGGCATCCACATGACTGATCACTCCCCTTTTGACTCGTGTTTTCAGTAAATCACCGCCCAGCCAGTAACTAAGCTCACCCGGGCTTGCCACATCCCAACAAACAAAATCAGCGACTTTCCCGACACTCAGTTGCCCGTGGCTCTCGGCTAAACCCAATGCTTGAGCGGCATGAATAGTTGTGGCAGCTAACGTTTCTTCGGGCGTCAGACCAAAGAGCGTACAAGCCATATTCATCATCAGACGTAGTGAAAGTACCGGAGACGTACCCGGATTGATGTCCGTTGCAACCGCCATTGGCACCTGATAGCGACGTAACAGATCGACGGGCGGACGTTGGGTTTCTTTGAGGGTGAAATAGGCGCCCGGTAACAACACGGCAACCGTGCCGGACTCACGCATTGCTGCAACATCCGTTTCAGTCATAAACTCCAGATGATCCGCTGAAAGCGCCTGAAAACGGGCTGCCAGAGTGGCGCCACCCAGCGAGGATAATTGCTCCGCATGGAGTTTCACCGGCATCCCGAAAGACTGAGCCGTACGAAAATAACGTTCCACCTGTGCCGGGCTAAATGCAATGGTTTCACAAAAGGCATCCACGGCATCGGCCAACTCACGTTGGGCGATTTCCGGCAACAGTTCATCACAGAGATAATCTATATAGGCATCGGTATGACCTTGATATTCCGGCGGCACCGCGTGAGCAGCCAGACATGTGGTCCGAATATCAACCGGATACTGTTCAGCCAGCCGATGCGCCACTTCCAGCATCTTCGCTTCATGTTCTGTTGAAAGGCCATAACCGGATTTAATTTCCAGCGTCGTCACCCCATCACACATCAGAGATTTCAGCCGCCGAGCCGCAGAAGCCAGCAATTGATCGGGGGTCTCTTGGCGCGTCGCCTGAACCGAGGCTGCAATCCCGCCGCCACGCTGGGCAATCGCTTGATAACTCATGCCGTTGAGCCGTTGCTCAAACTCATGGGCCCGATTGCCACCGAACACCAAATGCGTGTGACAATCGACTAAACCGGGCGTGACCCAACCACCATGAAAATCATGTTGTTGCTGCGCATCACAGGCAGGGAGTTCCGCTTGGGGACCTATCCACGCGATTCGCCCGTCGTGTACGCCAATTGCAGCATCTTCAATCACACTGTATTGACCATTCACCATGGTTGCTGCATCACAGCCATACCACAGTGAATCAAAATTCAGCCGTTTATTCATGATACTCCCTTGTCACACTTGGCAGTAAACCAGTCGGCATCAATTCATTATGAACGGCTTCCGTCAGCAGTCCGTTGGCTTTCTCGATATCCGCAGCGAAATAGCGGTCTTTATCGTAGAAAGGGACTCGCGCACGCAGGTCGGCACGGGCTTGCTCCAGCCGCTCGGTTGATTTCAACGGCGACCGGAAGTCTAAACCTTGTACAGCGGCCAGAATTTCAACCGCCAGAATCCCGCGCGTATTCTCCGCCATATCTTTGAGTCGTCGGGCGGCAAATGTCGCCATGGACACATGATCTTCCTGATTCGCAGACGTCGGCAGACTATCGACCGATGCCGGGTGAGCAAACGTTTTATTCTCACTGGCGAGCGCTGCCGAAGTCACTTGCGCAATCATGAACCCTGAGTTGACGCCACCGTTTTCGACCAAAAATGGCGGTAACTTACTCAGATGGCTATCGATCAACAGTGCCATCCGTCGCTCTGACAGACTGCCGATTTCAGCGATGGCAAGTGCCAGATTATCTGCCGCAAAAGCCACCGGTTCGGCATGGAAGTTCCCCCCGGAAACGATATCGCCTTGCTCAGCAAATACCAACGGGTTATCCGAGACCGCATTGGCCTCAACAATCAGTGTGCTTGCGGCATGGCGGATCTGGGTCAAACATGCGCCCATCACCTGAGGCTGGCAGCGCAGTGAATACGGGTCTTGCACTTTTTCACAATTGGAATGGGATTCTCCCAGTTCACTCTGTTCCGTCAGCAGATGACGATAAGCCGCAGCGGCATCCATCTGACCCTGATGGCCGCGGACGGCATGAATTCGCTCATCAAACGGACGACGACTGCCCAGTGCGGCTTCAACAGAAAGCGCACCACAGACAATCGCGGAGGCATAGAGATCTTCGGCGGCAAACAGCCCTTCGAGCGCAAAAGCAGTTGATGCCTGAGTACCATTCAGTAAGGCGAGCCCTTCTTTCGGTGCTAATTGGATCGGTTCCATCCCAGCAATCGCCAGTGCTGCCTGACCAGAAATAACTTCTCCTTTATAACGCGCCTGTCCTTCACCGAGCAGCACCGCACTCATATGCGCAAGGGGGGCCAAATCACCCGATGCACCGACCGAGCCTTTTTGTGGTACGCAGGGATATATTTCTTTGTTAATCAAGGCGATCATCGCTTCAATCACTGCAAGACGAATACCGGAATAGCCGCGGGCAAGGCTATTCACTTTGAGCACCATCATCAATCGGACAGTGGCATCATTCATGAATTCACCAATCCCGGCAGCATGAGACAGCACAATACTACGCTGCAATTCATCTAAATCTTCCGCAGCAATCCGGGTATTGGCTAATAAACCAAACCCAGTATTAATCCCGTAAACCGCTTGGTCTTCGACAATCACTCGATTGACCACCTCGGTACTGGCATGAATGGCGGCAATGGCCTGTCTGTCGAGTGAGATTTTGATCGGCTCTCGGCTGATTTGACGTAACTCACTGAGCGTGAGTTGTCCGGGGTGTAATGTTAATTCGGGCATGAGCTTATGTTCTCCGTCACGTACGCTTCAAGTCTGATGCCTATATCGGCTTATCATGACATTACATGTCTATACAAGTTAACAAAACAATAAAAGTAAACCGTAATCAGCGCAAGTTTTTCTTCACAAACGTCATCACAAAAAAACACATAAAAAAAAGTATCCACCGGCATAGCCGGTGGTTTTTCATATGCGCCTATAAGGCTCTCCTACTGGCAGCGCCCTAGCAGGCGCGTAGTGATCTGACATTTGCATATGACTAGTCCCTGCGGCCCGTAAACGGGCTACCTGAATACGGAATCGACAATTGCTCTCCCATTTTATCCTGCTCTAGTTGGTGCTTGATGTAATTTTGTATCTTGCTCGTATTCTTACCTACCGTATCTACATAATAACCTCGGCACCAAAATTCTCGATTTCTATATTTAAACTTCAAATCCCCGAATCGTTCATAAAGCATTAGGCTACTTTTACCTTTCAAATACCCCATAAACCCTGAAACACTCATTTTGGGCGGTATTTCTAAAAGCATGTGGATATGATCCGCGCAACATTCCGCTTCAAGAATGTTCACATTTTTCCATTCACATAGTTTCCTCAATATTTCACCTATTGCTCTACGTTTTTCTCCGTAGAACACTTGCCTTCTATATTTCGGTGCAAAGACTATGTGGTATTTACAGTTCCAGCGCGTGTGCGCTAAGCTCTTTTCGTCCCCCATTGGGACCCCCTTTCAATTCTTAATTAACTCTTGTAGTTGCCAGACCACAAGACGTTTTTATCAAATTGAAAGGGGTTATATAACTGACTTATAGCTGTAAGCTTTACGGAACCCCCAGCCTAGCTGGGGGTTTTCTCTATACAAAAAAGCAAGGCGGCTTTCCCCCTTGCTTCGCTTACCGGATCTGATTTGGATGAATCAACCGCTCATTGAATCAGCCAATCATCAACAAACGCCTTCCCGTCTGGCAAAACTGGCTCAATATGATTGCTCGAAGTGACCGAATAATTGGAATCTCGACCCCGGAGAAATCAGGCGAGCATTGGTGACGAGTTGCTCCCGACACCATGTGCGACGTTTGATTTGTAAACACGGCTCCGAGGCGTCAATGTTGAGTAATGCACATTCTGCCGGGGAGGCAAGCACCGCTTCAACCAGATGCTCGCCTTCCGTCATCGGGGCCACCTTCATCAGATAATGGTAGGCACCATTGTGCTGAAAATCCTGCTGATCATAATCAGGCGCCAGTGCCGCATTGACCACGCGATACTCGATTTGAATCGGCAGATCATTCTCGAAATGGAGAATCGTGGCACGGAAGATACGGTGATTGGTACGGACCCCAAGGTTCATCGCTTCTTCCATCGTCGCTTTTGCCAATGTGATGTCAACCAGCTCTGCGTGGTGGTGATGACCACGACTGGCTATCTCATCGGCAATATTGTGCACTTCAAACAATGCCGAATGAGATTTCTTTCTCGCGACAAAAGTACCGACCCCCTGTTGACGAATCAAAACCCCTTCATCTGTCAGTTCCCGCAGCGCACGATTGATGGTCATGCGACTGACACTTAAAGCTTTCACCATCTCTGACTCAGACGGGACTCTTTGATCCGGTTGCCATTCTCCCGTGTCTATCTGACGACAAATCGCTTGTTTGACTTTGGCATAAATCGGACCGGGTGCATCATCGATCAATTGAGACAGGTGGCACATCATCTGGGTGGTTGAATTTTCCATCTTATTTACAGCTATCCACTGACATCATAAAGACCGGATTATAGCGGAAAAATGAACCGCTTAATAGGACAGGCATAGACAAGGATGCCACTTGTATAGACAAGATGAATTCTGCTAGACTCATGAGCATCAGTGACGAGGACAGACGCGATGACTATCCACTCAGGAACCCACTCAGAAACCCGACAAGACCGCTCTTTTATTTTTGCCGAACAGGCATGGCTGCCGACTGGCTGGCAACACAATGTGCTGTTTGAAATCGTCAATGGCAACTTTGCACAGATTACGACAGAGGCGATACCACCGGATGATGTGCAACGCCTGCAAGGCCCGGTTCTGCCGACACTGGCGAATGTTCATTCACATGCTTTTCAGCGTGTCATGGCGGGCATGGCGGAAATCAGCCTCAATCCAAATGACAGCTTCTGGAGTTGGCGCGATTTAATGTACAAGATTGTCGGCCGACTCTCCCCACAACAGGTTCACGTCATCGCCACGCAGTTATACATTGATATGCTCAAAGCCGGATATACACAGGTCGGTGAGTTTCACTACCTCCACCATGATGCAGCCGGTCAGCCTTACAGCGATCCGGCCGAAATGGCTCACCAACTCCTGAATGCTGCTGATCGCACGGGGATCGGTATGACCCTGCTTCCGGCACTATACAGCTATGCGGGTTTTGGCGCTCAACCGCCACATCAAGGACAGGCGCGTTTCATTCATTCATCAGACAGTTATCTGCAACTACACCACCAACTTGCGAAAGCGCTTACGGGGACACACACCGCTAATTTTACAAGGACACACGCCGAGCTTACGAGGACACACGCCAATAACCGCCACCGACTTGGGATCTGTTTTCATTCACTACGGGCGGTCAGCCAGCAACAGATCCAAGAGGTATTAACGGAATTGGATCACGGACAGCCAATCCACATCCACATTGCTGAACAGCAGAAAGAGGTCAATGATTGCCTCAACTGGAGCCAACAGCGGCCGGTTGAGTGGCTGCACAATCATGTCGGCCTGAACGAACGCTGGTGTCTGATTCATGCCACTCACCTCAATCATAACGAAATTCAGATGATCGCTGCCAGCGGTGCCGTGGCCGGCTTGTGTCCAAGCACGGAAGCCAATCTAGGTGACGGTATCTTTCCCGGGGTAGCGTTTACCCAAGCCGGCGGACGATGGAGTATTGGCTCCGACAGTCATGTCTGTCTGTCCGCGACCGAAGAGTTACGCCTGCTGGAATATAGTCAGCGACTCCGTGACCAACAACGTAACCGTCTCTACAACCAGTCACAAACCTCCGTCGGTGATCACCTCTATACGCAGGCATTACACGGTGGCAATCAAGCTTGCGGTATCCAATTGGGGCTTGCGGTTGGATGTCGTGCCGACTTTATGGTGCTGGACGCGACCCATCCACTGTTGATGGCAAGTCAGACAACCGACCTCATCAATCGTTGGTTATTTGCCTGCCATGACAATCTGATTAAAGATGTTTTTGTCGCGGGGAAACCGTGTATTCAAGACGGCCACCACGAGTTAGAAGACAGCAGCCGCGGTCAGTTTGCCGATGTCATCAAACAGGTGATTGATTAAAAATTACAGGGAAGAAAAATTACGGGGACACACGCCTTTTCAATCACGAAAAATCATGAGCAAGTGACGAGGACACACACCAAGATAACCCGCGGCAACAACGCATTATCTTGGTGTAAGATTGAATGAACGGCTGAGATGACTTGTCAGAGATATGACTTTTCGAAGCGATTACTTCGCGACACTGTTATTTAACAAAGAATATGTTATTTGACAAAGAATAGCGTGATGCGCCCGACTTCCAAACCAAACTTGCGAATGCTGGTGACATTAAACAGATGTTTTTCGTCCTGGCGGAACAGCCAATCATCGAAGGAAACCGTGATTTCACTATCGTCCGTTTTGAGCAGAAAATCATATTGCCACTGTAATGCATTCCCCATCTCCTGCCCTGTCGCAACGCCGATAATATCGTCGGCTCGCCCTTGATAATGTCCGTCAACGCTGCGGGTAATCGTCCAGATACGCTGATTCTTTTCACCATCATCAAACACAAAATCTTCGACCAAAGTCAGTGTGTCACCGGTGACTGTCCCTTTAATTTTGACCTCAAAGCGGCGGGTCTGCTTGCCGCTATAATCCTGTACCATGCCCCATGCATGCGTTTCTCCCTGAAAATAACCAAACAGATCAAAAGCAGGTTGGCTGGCTTGGTACGCTTTTAAATCGGCTGAACAACCGGCAATGAGCATCAACATGACCAGCGATAACACGTTCAATATATGTCTCATTGTTTTATTCCTATGAGTTGATTACGAAGTTTCGGATATTCGGCTTTCGGTGACAGCCAAATTGACAAAAATGCGTCATTCATCTGTTGATTTTCCACTTTGCCAAGTAAACGTTGTTGCCCCTGCTGATTGAGGTAATACAGCTGCCCGGTACGACCATCAGAGACATAGACCAAACGCTCACCCGTGTTAACGCTGGGCATTATTTCGGCCAGCAACGTTAACCATGCGTTGGTTTGCACCGTGTCATAGCCCAATCTCTCCCACTGGGCTTGTGTCTCCTCAAGCAAATCTTTGCTGCTGATATCACGCAAGTAGCGAATCTCTAACGCCACGGGATGCGGTGTTACATCATTCGGGACTTGCGCGTAGTGGCCGTCCGGTGTACGAAGCTGTGATGAATAAATATCGAACCACAACCAAGATAAAGTTGCCTGACCGATAACCGGCCAGTCGGCCCATGATGCTGATGACTTCTCCTTCTCTTCAGCACCGTTAACGGTGGCGGTCCAGAGGATCACGGTCAGATGCAGTGTTGCGGTTAAACGTGGGGTTAGCATTTCTAAACACCTTCATCAATAGCAAAGATAGTCCGAACCATTCCAAGAACAAAGCGAACACCGCCCCTTCTACAGACCATGCAAATTGCACGGCGCCAAAACGATACCCCGCCCAATAACTCAATGCGCCGCCCAAAGCTGTTGCGCTAAAAACGAGTAAAGACGGTAGATGGCTGAAAACCGGAATAGCGAAGCTGGCAAACCAAGCAAAGGCAAACCATAACCCGATCAGCCAGATCGGCAGAGAGGATGTGGTAAAAGAAAACAGCCCGACATGGAGGTTGACATAATCGAGCGTAATGCCGATGGCTGCCACCGTCATGATGCGTCCGAGCACCAAGGGGAATCGTAACGCGGTGTACGCCATGGTGACCGTTACCAAGCCAATGGTAAGCCACTGCAAACGCGCCTGTCCTAATACGGCGAGTAGCCAGAGTGCTTCAAACCACAATGAAATCAGCAGGAAGCGATGCATCACAGTGCCCGCTGTAGCGTCATATGAATGGTGCTGATGGTGCGCGCTTTAAAGCCGCCTTCGCAGTAACACAGATAATAACGCCACATGCGGACAAAGCGTTCGTCGTAACCCAGTGACTTCACTTTGTTCAAGGACGCTTCAAAACGATGACGCCAGTCAGCCAGTGTCTGGGCGTAGTCGAGCCCTAGGTCAAACATATCACGGACGATGAAATCCGTATGCTGCGTCGCCATTTGGGTCAGGACGGTAATCGAGGGCAAAAATCCACCGGGGAAGATATATTTCTGAATGAAATCCACGTTGTTGCTGTAGTCGTCAAAACGCTGATCGGCAATGGTTATCGCCTGAATCGCCATCCGTCCGCCGGGTTTGAGCAGCGACTGACATTTTGCAATATAAGATGGCAGATAGGATTTCCCGACCGCTTCAATCATTTCGATCGACACCAGTTTATCAAACTGCCCGTCAAGCAAGCGGTAATCTTGTTTAAGTAAGGTAATCAGCTCACCAAGCCCCAAACGCTGAATCTCGGCCTGCGCATACGCATACTGCTGTTCCGATATCGTGGTGGTCGTGACTCGGCATCCGTAATGTTGCGCCATATAAATCGCCATCGCCCCCCACCCAGTACCAATTTCAATCACGTGATCATTGGCTGTCAGTTGCAATTGCTGGCACAAACGATCCATTTTCTGCATTTGTGCCTGTTCCAGTGAATCGTTAGTGTTGAGGTAGAGCGCACTAGAGTAGAGCATCCGTTGGTCAAGAAATGTCTGATACAAGTCATTACCCAAATCGTAGTGGGCTTCGATGTTTTGCTTGGCACGTCCAATCGAGTTGCGCTTCAACCAATGACTCACTTTATTCATCGCTCGGACAAGCACGCTGCTTTGTGCTTCCAACTGATCCAGTGCATTTAAGTTACGCGCCATCAGTTCAGTCACAGCCGTCAGATTGGGAGAGTCCCACCAACCATCCATATATGCTTCTGCTGCTGCAATGCTACCGCCTTTCAGCACGCTGGCATAAAAATCAGGATGATTGACCCGAATATGGGCCTGTGGCTGATCGTCATGTGCAAACCCAAATTGTTCCATCGTGCCTTGGTTCGAAACATTCTGGTTAAAAATACCCGACTGTCCTGCAAAATTTTCTTCCAATATCAGGCTGCCAATTTTTATCAGGCGGAGGGATTTCAGCACCATGGTTCGGGCACCTTGCTGCCACGACGTCAGTGATTGAGGCATCTCTAATGAAGGCGAATTGAACATTGCGCGTTCTCCTAATTATTTTTTATCTGTCTCATGTCGGCGGGATTTGGGGTGTGAATAAAATGGTGTACCTTTGAGCCATAGTTTCAGTGCATGCCAATAAATCCCTGTGACGACCTTAACCGTCATGATCGGTGTCCGAATCAACAATTTAAGCAAACTTCTTGAGGTAAAAGGTTGTGCTTTTAACGCCAGTGTGGCATCAAATTCTTTGCTATCCCGATGACACGCCAAGTGCACCATCAGGGCATCAGATAGCGGTTTCAGTTTCCATCGATACTGCTGTTCCACAGGATTAAATGGTGACACGTGAAATGCTTTGGCGTGTGTCCAGTTTTCACCCTGTTCACCAGATTCAGCCGGAACCGCATAATAATGTCGTTCGTTCCAAGGTGTATTGCTCACCTCCGCGAGCAGATAACGCCAGCGGCCTTGCTGATCATAAAGATAGTAGAAATTAACCGGACTGAAATAGAGCCCCAGATAACGCAGGTGCACCACAGCTAGCACTTTGCCGCATACTTGCTCCCCCGTAAGCTTCAACACTTTATCCTGAACGGCTGTTTTCAAATCGCCGTCCCCCAGATAATCGGCACGACGAAAACGCGCCCAGTGCCACCAGCGTTCACCCAGTCCCCAAACCTGTTGTCGGAGCTCGGGCCATTCATCCAAATCGATACACGGCATAAAGAGTGGTGAATGAATCGAATGCGCAACCGGTGTGAAGCGACGGTGACGAACATGGCCGACCATCAATGCACTGCGTGTAACACTCGTTGTTTTGGTCATTATGCGACACCCTTGTCTCTGTTGACCGCCTGCGATTGCAATTGAGTGATCACATCGAGAGCACTTCTTACCCCATCTTCATGGAATCCGTTGTGCCAGTATGCGCCACAAAACCAAGTATGATTGACGCCACTGATCTCTGATTTACGTTGCTGCGCCCGAATTGATGATTCCGTAAATACCGGATGGTGATATACGAAGCGACGCAGAATTTTGTCCGGGTCGATATGTTCAGTGCTGTTGAGCGTGACACAAAACGTTGTTTCACTATCGATGTGTTGCAAGATATTCATATTGTAGGTCAGTGACGGGAGTTTTATCTCCTCACCATCATGACCATGCAACCAGTAATTCCAGGCCGCCCAAGCCGCCGGTCGTTTGGGCAGTAGACTTGTATCGGTATGCAGGACGACTTCGTTCGCCTGATATGCCATGGAGGATAACACTGATATTTCACACTGACTGACATCTTCAAGCATGCCAAGTGTCTGATCGCTGTGACAGGCAAAAATAACCTCATCAAATCTCTCGATACCACTTTCGGTTGCAATATCGACGCCAAATGGACTGCGTCTTACCTGTTTGACCGGTGTTCTGAGACGAATCCGTTCGGCATAGCCTTTGGTCAGTGGCTCAATATAGGCACGAGATCCCCCTTCAATCACATACCATTGGGGTCTGTCCGTAACATCCAACAGACCGTGATTAATGAAAAACCGCAGAAAAAACATCAGCGGAAATGCGCGCATGTCCGCTAAAGAAGATGACCAAATTGCAGCCCCCATCGGCAAGATGTAATTCTGACAGAAATAATCGGAGAAACGATGATGGACCAGGAACTGCCCAAGGGTTTGTAAGTGCTGGTGGGGAGTGTCTGCCGCTGCTTTTGCAAGCTTGTTGAAACGCAGAATTTCGCTGATAAACCGATAAAAATTCGGCTTAAGTAAATTCCGCTTTTGCGCAAATAATGTCGTTAACGTGTGACCGTTATATTCAAGTCCATTGGCGTCATTACGCACACTGAAACTCATCTGAGTCGGAAGCCCTTTGACACCGATTTCGTTCATCATGCGTATGAAATGAGGATATGTACGGTCATTATAAACAATAAATCCGGTATCGACTGCGTAGGGCTGACCGTTCATATTGACGTCTACCGTCGCAGTATGACCGCCAATATAATCGTTCGCCTCAAACAGCGTGATGTCATGCTGCTGATGCAAGTAATAACCACACGTGAGTCCTGAAATTCCCGTACCTATAATCGCGATCTTCATTGTCTGGTCCTTTTCGGTGCAAAAAACCGACTGACGAGCTGATATTGCCAACGATAGGGCAACATCCCCAACAAACGGATCATCCAAGTAAAACGAGCCGGAAAATAGAGATTTGCTACGCCTTTCGCTAGCCCGCACCGAATCGCCTGAGATGCACTTTCTACCGAAATCATCATCGGCATCTCAAAGGTATTCTTCTCAGTCAGTGGTGTGGCAACAAACCCGGGAAACACGCAAGTTACATCAATGCCTTTGCTGGCCCAGGACAGCCGTAACGCTCTCACCAGATATCCAACTGCAGCTTTGGATGACCCGTAAGCCTCTGCTCGGGGGAGCGCCAGCTCACTGGCTATCGAACCGACAATGGCTACACGATGTCCCGATTTTAAATACGGCTGAATCGCCTCAATGGTATTGGCCACCCCGAGTACATTAATCTGCATCACTCGCGCCATGAGTTGTGCATCCATCACACCATCATCGATATATTCACAACCTCCGGCATTTAAGATCCACAGAGTGGGTATAAATGGCAGTTCACTTAGCACCGCAAGAGTCTGCTCAAAATCAGTCAAATCAAACCGCAGTGGGATAATCGAAGTACTCACCTCGCAGAGCTCGTTCAACACTGCCTCATTTCTGCCGCAAGCAAGCACTTGCAACCCCTGCCGTGCATAATCTTGTGCTAACTGCTTACCGATACCGGACGTCGCACCAGTGATTAGTACGCCACTCATTGCCCCAACCTCCGCTTAATCCAGCGAACCACACGACCAAGGATTGGCAGCTGTTCATACAGCATTTCCCCCAAGTCAAAGTAATCACGGTGATAAATGACTTTGCCATCTTGAAAGCGTAGATGCGTCACGCCCCGGACATTCACCAGTTGACCTTGACGGAGCTTCGGATGCTGCAAATGCATGGTCCAAATCAAGAACCCACCATTGTCAGTCGGGTGCTGTTCATGAATCGTAAAGTTGCAGCGTTCAACATTTTGATAGAGGTTAATGAAATAGTCGGAGAGGGAGGTCACCCCTTCAATACGATGAGCCGCATCTTCAAATACAATCTCATCGTGATAAATATCGTTCAGTGTATCTAAGTTATGTTTGTTGAGCTGAGCATAGAACAGCGCAACGGTTTGGACATCCATGAACTGACCTCTATTTGTTGTACAAGAGAAATTTCCGTATAACTTCTTAATCTAAGATAGTGCAATTCAAAAAGTTGTACAAATTTTTTCTTGTACAACTTTTGTAAGAAAGGTTTACACATATGAGGTTGAATGGTCTATGGGGGAGGTCTGGTCTATGGGGGACACACACCTATAGAGGCTCAGGTGAAAGTTTGGGAGCTTACGAGGACACACGCTTTAAACTTGTTGGGGATGGTGGGGGTCATGGGGACACACACCCAAATCACCCTCTCCATTTCAGTGAAATTTTGCATAACCGATCAAATATAAATTTGCATTCACTCGAAATAGTTCGGTTCAGAGCTTCTTTTTGTTCACACCTTCCTTCACGATTGCCTCATCTCTCATCACCTAAAATCAACCCATGACAACTGCCCGTTCACAACTCATCTGTCCTGAAGTGACACCGTATTATCACTGCGTTTCTCGTTGTGTCCGTCGCTCATTTCTATGTGGATACGACAACTATAACGGTCAATCGTATGAACATCGCCGTGAATGGGTTGAATCTAGGATTCTGTCACTGTCTTCTATTTATTGCATCCGGATCTGTGCCTATGCGGTGATGAGTAATCACTATCATCTGGTCGCCTTTATTGATAAACAAACAGCCCAGTCTCTTTCGCCACACGAAGTCATTGAACGATGGTGTACCGCTCATCAGATGCCATCGCTAATTCAACGTTTTGTGTCCGGTCACTTGGTCTCTAAAGCAGAGTACAAAGCGTGTGATCAAATCATTGAGACTTGGCGCCAGCGACTCTATTCGCTCAGCTGGTTCATGAAAGAAATCAACTACGACATTGCCCTGCTCGCTAACCAAGAAGACCAATGCACCGGGCGATTCTGGGAAGGTCGATTCAAATCTCAGGCTTTACTTGATGACAAAGCGTTACTGGCAGCGATGGCTTATGTTGACCTCAACCCTGTTCGGGCCGGTGTCGCTGAAACACCGGAACAGTCGGAGCATACAGCACTAAAAAAACGGCTGACTGCACTTGAACAAGGAAAAATGAAAGTCCCTGAATTGGCTGATTTTATGGGATATGGACATCAAGAGAAAAGGCACGTAATTCCTTTCCGGCTAACAGATTATATTGAATTAGTCGATTGGGTCGGACGACAAATCAAAGCAGATAAACAAGGCTATATTTCACCTCAATTGCCAAATATTTTAACACGGCTATCTCTGCCTCAGCAGGAATGTCTCGCCCTTTGCACTGCTTTGGAAAAGGAGCCACGACTTTGGATTGGTTCATCAGAACGTCTGAACTTCGCTAAACATCATCTCAAACGCAAACGTATGATAGGCCTTCATATTTCTTAATCGATACAAAACTTTCAGCCTTCGTCGCTGTCCTTGAGGTTTTGTCATACCATAAAACCTGTGACTCACAGATTATTCCCCTCCCCTTTCTCTGATTATCTGCTTGATAAGCCGATTAAAAATCCATTTAAAGCCCTTAAATGATACTGAAGAACCAAACGCATTTATTAATTGATTATAGGTGTGTGTCCTCTTTAATCCTTTAATCTTCTAAAATCTTCTAGCGAGTGTCCCCTTCATATCTTTGTCTGACTTCGGGTGGCATCTGTGCAAGCTGAAACTGAATCATTTGTTCGAAGCTATGCAATAGCGGGCTGAAGTCCTGATCCGGTTGCCAGTTCGACAATACATGATATCCGGCTTCAACAGTTGAGAGGCAGTTGTCTCGAGGGGCTTTGCGAATCAGGTAGCAGCTCTGGAGGGATTCCGGTAAGTGCAGTCTGGGAAGTTCATGCAAGATGGTCGATAATTGCCACATTTTATAAGCTTTCTTCCAAGTACCATCAAGCAAAATGACTCTATAGCGCTGCGAGGGTGAAGGCGCCGGAATGTCACTGACACAGGCAGAGCCTTCTCCGGGAAACAGGACAAAATGTGCAACATCCGTTTCATTCAATAAAGCGTTCAATGTTTCATCTTGAGTAAAGTTTTCGCCAACCAGACACACAGCATTCTCCAGAGATAAAGTCAGAATACTTGCCGTTCCGGCCGGCTTCCGGACTTCTGTCGGATGCTGAAGGATGATAAGCTCAATCGCTGATGACAACGGGACAATCGTGGAGCAAAGACAGGCCTTATGCGCTTTTTGACATTGAATACAATAACGCGATCCCATCTCTATCTCACACTTATCCTGATCAGTTTCATTTGTATCCTCGCTCAGTTCTCTCCGATCGCGGATGCACTGGTCTGGGACAGACAGGCCATCACGCAAGGTCAATGGTGGCGGATCGTAACAGGAAACTTCACCCATACCAATACTGCCCATCTGGCGATGAATCTGATCGCACTCTGGTTGATTACTTTCATTTTTCGGCCTTCCGCACGCATACTCTGGCAACAAATCCTGCTATTGGGAGTATTCATTGGTATTGGACTTTTCTGGACTGAGCTTTATTTCTATGTCGGACTGTCCGGTATATTACATGGTTTATTTGCCAGCTTTGCGCTGAGCGAAGCTTTGCAAGGCAGAAAAAGCAGTTGGTTACTCGTTGTGGGTGTATGTAGCAAGGTTTTCTGGGAGCAGTATTTCGGCGCTTCCGAGACAACCCGAGCGCTGATTGAAGCACCGGTTGCCATTCAAGCGCATCTACTCGGTCTGGTGGGAGGATTACTCCTCGGGTTTAGTACCCACATCAAGGTTTATTTGGGTTCAGCCGATCCGGGATGATTCAAGATATGATCCTCCCAATTTACCACATCAATTTCATAAACGACTTTGTTGCGAACGCTCTCTCCGGCTGCGTGCATGGCTGATTTAGAGCCGGTGATTAACGGATGCCATTCGGGCAATGGTTGATGTTGAGCTAACAAACGATAAGCGCAAGTTTCCGGTAACCAGTGAAATTCATCGATATTTTCCCGAGTCAGTTTCAGACACTCCTCACCGGATTGAAAACGGTTGGGGTAATCCTTGCAGGCACAGGTTTTACTGTTCAACCAGCTACAGGCCACATTGGTGTAGTAAACTTCTTCGGTATCTTCGTCCATTAGCTTATGTAAGCAACATTTACCACAGCCGTCACACAGCGATTCCCACTCGCTTTCGCTCATCTCATCTAATGATTTGGTTTGCCAGAATGGAATAGTCATGTTGGTACTTCTGTGGTTATGGATTCGGATACGGTTTATACCTGCCTGAGACAAAGAGTTCAAGCACAAACGTATACCAATCGGGATCCAGTCTGTTATGATCGGTTAGTTTGAACAATGATGGCTCTCAGAGGATTTATGGAATGTCGTTTAGGCTGTGGCGCCTGCTGTATCGCACCAAGTATTTCTTCCCCGATTCCGGGAATGCCTGACGGCAAACCAGCCGGGGTTCGCTGTGTCCAATTAGATGAAAATAATCTCTGTAAACTGTTCGGCTCCGATGCTCGTCCTCAGGTATGCAGTGATTTCAAAAGTGATGTGGCAATCTGTGGTGCCAGCGATCAAGAGGCGCTGACCATTATCAGTGATCTGGAAAACACAACATTTTCCCCATTGAAGCAGTCCCACTGATTACGCGGCAGGATCATGTTTGAATTGAATATGGCGGCTTAATCTCTGCAGCCTAACCAATGCAACATGCGAGAAATTCGATATGACGAATGTCTCGCATAATGGATAGCTGAAACCCACGAGATAAAATCAGGAAAGTCGCTGGCGCCCCATGAGCGAGTGAGACAGTGTCGTCCCATCAACCAATTCCAGCTCACCGCCAACAGGCACACCATGCGCGATACGGCTCGCTGAAACATGATGTACTTGGCACAAATCGGCAATATAGTGTGCCGTTGCTTCTCCTTCGACGGTCGGATTCGTCGCCAGAATCACTTCGGTAATACCGCCTTGTTGCAAGCGAAAATCGAGTAGATCCAAACCGATATCTGCCGGGCCAATTCCATCTAAGGGGGATAGGTGTCCCATGAGAACAAAGTAACGGCCCGAAAACTGTCCTGTTGCTTCAACAGCTGCAATGTCCGCAGGGCTTTCAACCACACAGAGTTGGCCGTTCTCCTGTCGTTTGGGATTTTTGCAAATATGGCAAACATCTTCTTCGGTAAATGTTCGGCACGTCTGACAATGACCAATTTCAGTCATTGCCTGACTCAGCGCATCCGCTAAGCGAAGCCCCCCTTGACGATCACGCTGTAACAAATGAAAAGCCATGCGTTGTGCTGATTTGGGGCCGACCCCGGGTAGACAACGCAAGGCTTCCATCAGATGTTCCAGCATTTGACTGGTACGCATAAATTTATTGAACCATTAAAATGGCATCTTCATACCAGGAGGAAGTTGCATTCCACCCGTCACGGATGACATTTTCTCTTTTTGGGTTTCTTCAATACGACGGGCAGCATCATTAAAGGCAGCAGCAACCAAATCTTCAACCATTTCTTTATCGTCTTCCATCAGACTTTCATCAATTTCGACCCGACGAACGCTATGACCGCCGGTCATAGTCACTTTGACCAGACCTGCACCAGCTTCACCAGTGACTTCCATATTTGCAATTTCTTCTTGAAGCTTCTGCATACGATCTTGCATTTGCTGGGCTTGCTTCATCAGGTTGCCCATTCCGCCTTTACCAAACATGTTTATCTCTCTGTCATTGATATATTACACATACTGTGGGGGTTCCCTGCCGGGAATTCAACCCCCCTTCTTAGGCCTACGTTTTACACCTGATGCTGACGCTCATTTCTACGTCAACATAGGAGAAAAATTAAGCGCATTAAACCGGACGGACACTCTCTTGATCTAACTGTGCCTGAAAACGTTGCTGGATAAATTGAACATTGGGATCATCATGCAAACTGACAAACGCCTGTTCCAGTTTTGCTTGATAACGCAGTTCCCGGCGTTCCAATGGTGTTACACCACTATCTGCCACTCGAATCTCTAATGTACAAGTCATTTTCAGCGCGTGTTCTAACGCTTCTTTCAAAATAGCTTGAGCTTTATCAGTATTCAAATGCGCCTGATGTTCACGTAATGATAAATGAACCGTATTACCTTCCAGTTGATAGGATGAATTCAAGGCTAACTGCTCGATAAGTTTCGGTAAATTCAACTGCGGTATCAGCGCAGCCCACTCATCTTCTTGAATAACCTCATCGGTCAATCTGGCCGCCATTTCCGGCGTTTTTTCATGTGCCAGCGCCTGCTTCAATGCTGCCGGAGTGACTGACTTATCGACTGATTGTTTCGGAACTTCGATTGTGGGACGCCATTGATATGGCTCATTTGCATCAACTGCGGCCTCGGCATCCAACACGGAATCAACAGCCGACGGCATCAAAAGATCATTATTCCGCTTTTGCATCAACCGATCAAAAACCGAATCTGGTTTTGTTGATGCCGTCTCAGACTTTTTTGGCGCAGTCCCTTTTATCGATGAACCTTTTACGGATGAGCCTTTTGTCGATGCCCCTGACGACTGGACAGACTGACGTTGAGAACGTAACTGATGTCTCAGGCCAACGCGTGACGTGGATGGATGGTTGTCATGCACTGCTGGTGCGACTGACGCGTCACGATCAACCGGAGCCGGTGACTCGGCTTCAGTGGCTGGCTGAGGCTGAGACATAGGTTGAATATTTGCAGCCGAATCTGGTGCAGAGTGAGCATTCTCATGCGTCTCACGTTGATATTCAGGCTGATGAGGATGAGAAGGTGTTGATGCAACAGGTTCTGCCGTTGACGCGGTCAGACCATGATCACCCACCACCGGTGCCGGTTTTTGCGCTGTAGCATTAGAACTGACGTCGGTGCTGATCCCCTGGAGAGGAGAAACCGCGACGGGACGAAAGGCCATCATTCGCAGTAATACCATCTCCAGACCAATGCGCGGTGTCGGCGAGAGCGGTAAATCGTCCCGTCCTTTCAGTGCAATCTGATAAAACAGTTGTACATCTTCAGCACTGAGGTCTTGCGCCAGTTGCTTGATTTTTTCTGCATCGGGCTGCAATTTATCTAACGTCGAAGGCAGCATTTGATACATCGCAATGCGATGAATTTGAGTGGCAAGCGATTGCAACAATGCATCCCATGCAATGCCATTTGCTGCAATTTGTTCGACGTAGGCCATTACGGTTTGAGGTTGCTTGTGGCTTAATGCCTGCAAAAGATGGAGCGCCTGATCTGTATCAATGGTTCCCAACATGTGAGACACAAGACTTGCCTGAATCTCCCCATCTCCGAGTGCGATCGCCTGATCCGTCAGACTCAGCGCATCTCGCATACTGCCATCGGCTGCATGGGCAATCATTCCCAAAGCACGCGCCTCAGCAGTGACTTGTTCCTCATTGAGAATGAATGCAAGCTGCTGCTCAATGTGATCGATCCCAATCGGTTTTAAGTGAAACTGCAAACAGCGGGACAGAATGGTCACCGGCAATTTCTGAGGATCCGTCGTTGCCAATAAGAACTTGACATATTCTGGTGGTTCTTCCAGCGTTTTGAGCAGTGCATTGAAACTGTGACGGGACAACATATGGACTTCATCGATCAGATAAACCTTAAACCGCCCCCGTGCAGGCTTATACTGCACGTTATCCAGCAATTCGCGGGTATCTTCGACTTTCGTGCGTGACGCGGCATCGATTTCAAGTAAATCAACAAACCGACCCTGTTCGATTTCCTGACAAGCAGCACACTGCCCGCAAGGATGGGCGGTAATGCCGGTTTCGCAGTTGAGTCCCTTAGCAAATAACCGGCCGATGGTGGTTTTACCTACCCCTCTTGTACCGCTGAAAAGGTAGGCATGGTGCAGTCGATTCTGTGCCAATGCATTTTCTAAAGCGGTCAGTACATGTGCCTGTCCGACAACTTCAGAAAACTGCGTGGGTCGCCACTTTCTTGCTAATGCTAGATAACTCATAAGTTATTCCGTTTACACTTTCTGTTCATCATTCAAATCTTTGCTGATCATGAATGATCGTCAACTCAGTGACCTTCGAAATCACAAATACTGAAAACCTCTAAGTCCAAAGCTTCCAAACGCTTGTCGCCACCTAATTCCGGCAAATTAATCACGAAACCGGCATGTTCAGCTTTACCACCGAGCCGTCGAATTAGTTTAGTCGTCGCTTCAATCGTGCCACCGGTAGCCAGTAAGTCATCAATGATCAAAACCTGATCATTTTCTTGAATTGCATCGACATGAATTTCTAGCGTATCCATACCGTATTCCAGCTCATAAGACTCAGAAATTGTCTTTCTCGGAAGTTTCCCCGGTTTACGAACGGGCACAAAGCCGACTCCCAACTCAATCGCTAACGGTGCACCAAAGAGAAATCCTCGTGCTTCCGTTCCGACCACTTTGGTAAATCCCATCTCTTTATATCGTTCGACCAGCAGTTGGATCGTGGCCCGATATGCTTGCGCATCTTCCATCAGGCTGGTGACATCTCGAAACAGAATGCCTGGCTTCGGATAATCAGGGATACTTTTAATGCTGGATTTAATCAGTGAAATTGTGTCTGTAGTCATCATCTATGTCTATTTGTCTGGATACCCGCCTCAAACTGGTTTGTTGATTGACGTTCGCGCGGTCTCAGTAAAAAACAAGCATACCACTGCAAAATTGGTGGTGCCTAAAAAACAAACGCCCACTCGAAGGGTGGGCACACTTCCCGCTCATGCTAGTGATTTTCTTCGGACTTAGCAACAGGCTCTCAACCGGAATCATGCGAAAAGTGCATCATGCGATGATGAGAAACAAAAGTAATGTCGTTTTATGATTCAGTTTTTTGACTGATATTCAGTGAGAATGAACTGACACCGAGACGACTGACAGAGATCTCGGAACTTTCTCGCAATGGTAAATCCTGGGTGATGAAATTTTTCCGGCAGTTGTCACCAAGCGAAACACCACCAGCGATATGCTGACTATTTTGACCGTTACTCCAGAAGCAATCCATACCCGCTGGCAAAATCGATAATGTCCCATCACTCAGATTCGCAATACCAATCATGGCTGAAATTGAATAGGCGCATTCGGTACAACTAATCCCTTTTTCTAAGATATCAGCCAGATCCTTCAAATCGGCGCCCATTGATTGCAGGCCGCGTAAATAGTCATGGAACAGAGCCCGAATCAATAAAGTCGTTGCAATACCATCACTCGACTGAGACTCTGAATCGACAATATAGAAAGCATATTGACCGTTCATGAGCCAAGCATAGTCAAACACAAGGGGCATGGTATCGGCAGACTGAAGTAAACGATAACTACATCGCCAGACGCCTTGACTGGTATCATTTTCCGGCAATAACGCATTGAGCAGTTCTCTGGCAGCACTTAAATTCTGCTGTAAATATTCCAGATGCCAATATAATTCCTGTTCTTCCGGAATATCACCACCATCTTCGACTTGAAACCACTGGCTGGAAAAATCACGTTGATCCGAGACATGGCTATGTGTATCACTCAAGGTATTGGTAATCGCTTGTCCTAAATGAGAATAGTCACTGATAGGCTTGGAGAGAAAATCTTTAATCCCATGTTTCAAGGCACGGGCAACATCGGACATATCATCAGTCGCTGAAATAACAATCATCGGTAAACAAGGATAGGCCAGACTCACTTCTTCAACAAATTCCAACCCGTTCAAAACTGGCATTGAAATGTCACAGATCACTAAGTCAGGGCGTTGAACTCTCAACTGTTTCAGCCCTTCCAAACCGTCTTCAGCTTCATGAACGGTACATCCTTGCGACAAGAGGTAACCACAGGTAATCCGACGAAAAACCGGATCGTCATCAACAACAAGGATCGTTTTATTACTTAACGGTGTTTGCCCAGAAAATTTCTCTGAGTCAGGAAATTCGGGTTTAAACATACTAACTGCCTCACAAACGCAAAATGTGGAGAAAGTGAGTTCAAAAGCTTCGCTAGGTAAACACCTCATCACGAATTTATTATTGAGAATTATAATAGCTTTTACTAAAAGTAGCCGCTCCGGGCTGTTAGTACAAACATTTCACTTCCGTTTTGCATCCTATACTATACATTAAAACACCGGTTCAAATAGGCATGCACCACAACAAATATTATTTTTGAACGCAAAAATAAGCTTCAAATTCGATGTTCCACTGCCATTCTTACGGATATACACTATGTTTGGAAAATGAGTTTTCGATAAACATGTTGATATGCCTCAAACTTTGACAATTCAGTTCCGTGTATATAGGTGAAACCCGTTAATTAACCGTTATGTCAGGAAACCATGAAATTAGACGATTTAAATCTATTCCGCTTGGTAGTCGAGAATGGAAGTTACACAGCAACATCACGGAGAACCCTGATACCGGTAGCAACCATCACCCGGCGTATTCAGGCGCTTGAAGACTCGCTGAACTTAAGGCTACTCAACCGCCATGCTCGCAAATTATCGCTGACTGAAGCTGGTGAGCGTTTCTTCGAGGAGTGTTCTCCTCTTTTACAGCGTTTATCAATCGCCGCCGAAGAAATCAGTGACGAATGTCGGGGCGCGTCAGGCAAAATAAAAATATCGGCCCCCTCCAACCTAACGAAACGGATGATGATGCCGATGTTTACGGCTTTCATGCGAAACTTTCCAGAGATCAACCTTGAGCTCACCACCAGCAATCATGCCGACCAGCTCGACCCCACCGAGTGGGATGTCATTTTTCGGGTCGGACCTCAACGTGATTCTTCACTCATCGCCCGCAAAATTAATGAAGTCAAAGATATTCTTGTCGCCAGTCCGATTTATCTGGCGAAACACCCGGCACCACATCACGCAGAAGAGCTCGTCCACCATTCACTGCTGAAGGGGAATCCGCTGCTCAAATGGCAACTCACAAACACCAAGGGAGAGCACGTAACAAATAATGAGCGGGGACGGTTTCAGGCCAATACACTGGATGTCATCCGTATGGCCTGTTCTGAAGGATTAGGCATTACACTCATGCCAGACGTCATGATCAAAGAATATCTGGAACTCGGTGAATTGGTTCAGGTTCTGGAAGACTGGAGCGCTAACTCTCGAGATATCTATATGCTCTACAATCACAAAGATCATCTGCCTGAGAAAGTCAGACTCTTTATTGATTTCGTCATGTCATACCATATGGATTCATAACACCATCTGGTCGGTTCAGAAATCAGTGAATCACCCCGACCCAAAATCATCAGGATGATTCACGCTCGTCAATACATTTTGTTAAAAGTTAATACTTGGTGTTACAACATCGGTAACGGTACTTATCTTATAAGTATTCTACAAAACGGGATAAATTTCGGTCAGGCACTTTCATTGGTTCAAGCAGCGGTGTGCCTAAATAGAGAAAACCGACAATCTCATCATCACCTGCCAGACCAAAAGCCTGATGGACTAACGGATGGAACATCCATTTACCGGAACGCCACACACCTTGGAATCCCTGCGCCTGCGCTGCCATTTGCATGGCCTGCACGGCACATCCGGCCGATAAATGTTGCTCTAACGCCGGAACTTTTTCATGCGGTGTGACTTTGGCGATCACGGTAATCACCATCGGCGCTCGAAAAGGTGCATTTTTGACTTTTTCAAGCTGCGCTTCATCACCCTGATCAGCAATCACAGCTTGCACTAAAATATCCGACAATTTCTTTAATCCGTGCTCTTGGGCAATCACAAAACGCCAAGGCGTCAACCCACCATGATCAGGAGCTCGAAGCCCCGCACGGATAATATTTTCCAAGACATTCCCTTCTGGCGCCGGTGCGCCTAATTTCGCAACGGAACGGCGATTTAGCAGTAATTCTAATGCATCCATTTTTCGTCCTTTTAGCCAACAGTTTGACAATCCAAGTTAGCATACACTAGCTTTATTACCACTCCAATTGTTCTCCGGAAGAGTCGCAGCAACACACACATATTTGTCCGACTCAAGCATGGGCTATCAACCGCCCTGTTATTTTGTCTCCGGACTCTCCTCTGAATAAAACAGTTGCTGATGCTCCAGACGCGCCATTAACGCAGGACATGGCTGACAAAGATCACCAGACAGCGTCTGCATTTGCTCGACAATCTGCGACAACCCAACCTGATCCATATAACGGAAAGGTCCCCCTAAAAATGGCGGGAAACCAATCCCGAAAATGGCACCGATATCTCCGTCACGAGCATTGCGAATCACGGATTGGTCAAGACACATAACCGCTTCATTCAAGAGTGGTAGTACACAGCGCAATGCAATATCGTGATGACTGAGTGAAACTTGCTCGCGAATTTTTAGCTGACGGTAAATCGAACGATCCGGCTGTTTCTTCTTGCCTTTATACCGATAAAATCCCAATCCGGATTTCCGTCCTTTTCTTCCATCACTGATTAGCTGCGCCAATGCTGGCGGTGTAAGGAAGCGCTCACCCAACTCTTGAACGAGAATCGGTGAGATCTTAAAAGCCACATCAAACCCGACTTCATCAAGTAACGTCATCGGACCAACCGGAAAGCCGAAATCGACCAACGCCTGATCAATTTTTTCGATCGGCTCACCATCAATCAAACACTGTACCGCCCCATTAATATAGAGGGCGAGAATACGATTGACATAAAATCCGGCTTGGTCCTGAACAATGATCGGTGTTTTCCCTTGTTGATAAGCTAACCGGACAACCGTTGCAATCGTTTCAGGGGCTGTCCCTTGGTGAGGGATCACTTCAACCAACGGCATTTTCTCTACCGGACTAAAATAGTGTAAACCGACGATATTTTCTGGCCGGGCAGCATGAGCCGCAATGTCATGAATCGGCAAAGAAGAGGTATTTGACGCAAAGATCGTGTCCTCTCGGGTATGTGATTCAACCGACGACACCATCTCTTGTTTCAGTTTCAAATCTTCAAATACGGCTTCAATCACAACATCGGTTTCGCCGAAGCCGGAAAAATCGACCCCGCCAGAGACCTGCGCCATTGATGCCCGTACATCAGCTTCAGAGAGATACTTGCGCTGACATTTTTTATTCAAACGTTGATAGATATACTGAAATGCGTGAAGCACCCCCTGATGACTGACATCCTTGACTCTGAGTCTTTTTTTCGCCTTATCGACCGTCACATAGCCGATACCGGCACCCATCAGTCCACCACCTAAAATCGAGACATGTTGAACCTCTTTCACCCGATCATCCGCTTTCATTTCCCGTTTGAGTGCAGATGTGGCGAGAAAAATAGACCGCAATGCCTGAGATTCGCGGGTCATCGCCAAACGGCCAAATGTTTGAGACTCTTTGCTCAGTCCGACACTCATACCGTCATCTAAACCTTGTCGGATAACATCCAAAATGGCATCAATCGCAGGATAATGATGCTTCGCTTTCACCTGTGCTTTCTTGCGAGCCTGTTCGATGACCCAATGGCGGACGGTTTTCAACGCCAGCACCCCTTTCGTCAAGCGCTTTTTCCAGCCGGAGCGGATCTTGAAGTCCGTCGGTTTTTCGATGATCATCCGCGCAGCATTCAATAACCCATCTTGCGCAACACAAGCGTTGACCAGACCAAGTTTCAATGCTTTTTTACTGCGGACTTTTTTACCCGTCAGAATCAGATCGAGTGCGGGCAGTAATCCGATCAGACGCGGGAGTCGTTGTGTACCGCCTGAGCCGGGTAGCAAACCCAACTGAACTTCAGGCAAACCCAAAGCCGTGGCTGGGTCATCACTACAGACACGATAATCACACGCTAATGCCAGCTCAAGCCCGCCCCCCAGACATACGCCATGAATCGCAGCGACAACCGGAAACGGCAGCGCTTCAATTTTGTGAAAAATATCCTGCCCCATCTTTGCCAGACTCGCAGCATCTTCGGCCGATTGGCACTGCTCGAACATGGTGATGTCTGCACCGACAATAAAATTATCCGGTTTACGGGAATAAATCACTAAACCTTTAACGCGCTGCTCCGCTTGCGACAAATCCGTCAGAATGGCATCAATCTCATCGCTAAATGATGCTTTCAGTGTATTCATGCTTTCCTCTGGCACATCCAACGCCAGCCAAGCGAGATCATCTTCAATCGTCAGATGAAAACTTTTCTGCTCAGAATCATGCAATTCAGTCATGATCAACCTCCAGTACCAATGCAGAGCCCAAACCACCGGCAGCACACGCCGTCACCAAACCAAAACCGCCGTTTCTGCGATTCAGCTCGTGAAGTAATTGTGTGACCAGTCTGGCACCGGTTGCTGCGAACGGATGACCATACGCAATCGATCCTCCGGAAACATTGAGTCGTGTCATATCGACTTCTCCGATAGGGTGACTGCGTCCTATTTGCTTGGCAAAATTCGGGCTGGCAAACATTTTCAGATTCGCCAGCACTTGAGATGCAAACGCTTCGTGCATTTCGATCAACGAGATATCCGCTAATGTCAGCCCTGCTCTTTCTAAAGCAAGCGGTGTCGCATGTGCCGGCCCCATCAACATATCCCGTTTGACCGAGATGGCTTGATAAGCATAGGATCGTAGATAGCCTAAGATTGGCAGTCCTAATTCTTTCGCGCGCTGCTCGCGCATGATCAGCATTGCTGCGGCACCATCGGTTAAGGGCGTGCTGTTAGCGGCAGTGACCGTCCCGAAACGACGATCGAACGCAGGCCGCAATTTGCGATATGCATCCCGGTCGGTATCTGCCCGCAAGTTATTATCCTGCTCCAGCACGGCCTGATAAGGCTTCGGATAGGCTGTCATCACTTCAGCGCTCAATTTACCCGACGCCCAAGCTGCGGCCGCTTTCTGATGAGACTGAAAGGCCAATTCATCCTGATCCTCGCGGCTGATTTGATAAGTCTTCGCCATTTGTTCAGCCGTATCGCCCATCGACAAACCGGTAGAATACTCGGCGATTGCGGGAGGAACCGGTAATAGATCGCGAAATGTTATACGTTTAAAGGCCTGAATCTTTTTTGTCAGCGTTTTCGCTTTCGAGCTGGCTAACAATGCCGACGCCAATGTTTTCGATACGCCGATGGGTAGGACAGACGAAGAATCAGCACCACCGACAATTGCAATGTCCGTGTGACCACTGAGAATACTTTCTGATGCTGCGGTCAATGCCTGCAAGCTTGTCGCGCAGGCTCGTGTCACACTGTAGGCATCGGTATGAACATCTAACCCGGCATTCAGCACAATTTCCCGAGCAATATTGGGGGCTTCCGGCATTTGAATCACCTGACCAAAGACCACTTGATCAATCAATTGTTTATCGATACCGGTGCGTTGTAGTAATTCATTCACCACCATCGTGCCCAACTCAATCGCGGTAGCCTGGCGGAACGCTGTCCACTGACGGGCAAAGGGGGTGCGAATACCGCTCACAATCGCGACCCGCTCTCCTGCGTGTGTCCGGCATAGTTTTGTCGCCATATGATGTCCTTATAGAGTAGAGGTCTGACCTGTTGCAATTGTAGCTAAATTGTTAACAGATGCCAAACAACCACTTCATTTTCTTTTGCAAAATTTTCTTTTGTAAAAAGAGCGACTAAGCACATTTTGAATATCAGCGCTCTCTGACGAAAGGTGATCGGGTGAAAAGGGAATAGGGTGAAAGTCATGCTTCTATCACACAGGCAGTGAATCCTCATATGAAAATTGAAGCAAAAAAAAACCACACAAAACTGTGTGGTTGGAATGTATAAAGCAATTAACTTACGCCAATTGAAAAATCAGTTTCCTGATTAGGAGAAAGTAAAGTCAGCCTTCAAAAGGAAGTGTCATCTTGCTCAACATGTTAACCTGACGGCTAACCAGATGACATGAGCTACTATAATGACTTTCTGTGAATAATTTTTGAAATAGATCAATTTTGTTTTGATTTACAGAAAAAAGCCTAAATTCTTTCAGAAGCACGGCAAAAGCCCCAAAAAATGTATGAAAGTTTACCACATATAAGAATTGGTCAACGGCTCTACGTGATACATCCATCAATATAACCCTATAATTCCACACTAAAAATATGACAATTTGATGATTTAACCACTTCATTCTGATAGAGCACATACTCTAAAAAGTAACTTTTTCACCCCAATTCATGCCATATAGCTACCAGATCAGTAATTTTACACCATAAATTTAAACTGGTCGGATTTCTATGCCCTACACTAGTCACTAGTATCAGCCGCCAACTAAGTAAATACTCTAATAATACTAGGGATATTTACTGGACAAGGTCCATTTAGAGACCGTTAAAAAAGGAAATTTATCTATGAACAAGACGCGCTTGTTTCAGAAAACCCTGATCGCAGTAGCAGTATCAGTGACCGCCCAGCAGTCCTTTGCCGCAGGTTTTCAACTCAATGCACAATCAGCGACCGGACTTGGCCGTGCTTTCGCTGGTGATGCCGTCATCGCAGACAATGCCTCTGTTATTGCGAAAAACCCAGCAGCCATGGCTCTGTTTGATGATGTTTCCCTGTCACTTGGTGTTGAAAGCATCACCACACTGATTGATGTGGACGATGCAACCTACACCAATAAGATCGCCAAAACCCAAAGTAATGCCAACTACTCTGGTGCGGGTGACACATCGTTTGCACCGAACATCTATCTCGTCGTCCCAGTCAATGAAAAATTTGCCTGGGGGCTCAACGCCTATTCAAATTTCGGGACTAAAACTGAATTTGACGATGGCTATGCCGGATACGAATTCGGTGGAAAAACCGATGTGAAAAGTTTCAACTTCGGTGTGGTCGGTTCTTATCGAATCAATGAACAATGGAGTCTTGGTGCCGGTTTGGATCTGATCTACGGACAAGGTAAGTTCAAACGCCCACTCAGTCCGCAGGCACAAGTAGCAGTAAAAACAGCAAACGTAAGCTCAGGTGTCGGTACTGACCTTGATGCCGACGGCTGGGCTGTCGGCTATAACTTGGGTGCCGTATACGAATATAATGAGAGCAACCGTTTTGGTGTCGACTATCACTACAGCCCGGATCTCAAAGCGGATGGCGATGTTGAATCGGCAAAGTACACCCAAGCCAGTGGCAGTATCTCTGATACAGTCGTGATGCCGCTGCCTGATTTTGCCGAATTCTCCGGTTATCACCGTTTGAATGACGATTACGCTGTTCACTATAGTATTCAGTGGATCAAGTGGTCTGAATTCGATGTCCTCGCAGCCGAGACCAGTGGCACGATTAATAGTTATCAGTGGAAAGATGGCTGGCATTATTCGCTGGGTGGCACCTACTTCCTGAACCAGACCTGGACACTCCGTGCCGGCTATATGTACGACACCAGTGCACAAGACGATGTCCGCTCGATCTCTGTACCTGATTCGGATCGCCAGTGGCTTTCGGCCGGTTTCACCTATCACTTGGATGAAAAATCGAATATCGATTTCGGCTTCACTTACTTAATCGGTGAAGATATCTCCGTCACTGAAGAATCGAGTTTCGGCAAGATCACCGGCACTACACATGCTGACGCAGTCCTACTGGGACTACAATACAGCCGCAGCTTCTAAGACCTGATATTGTCCGCCGTATAAACACAAAAATCCGCCGCTCTGGCGGATTTTTTTATCCGGTGCGGATTATAACTTTCTTAACACTGCTTCTGCTGACTCTTCCAACAAATCTAACACCCGTTCAAATCCGGCATCGCCGCCATAATAAGGGTCCGGTATTTCATCTTCTGTTGACTGACCGTGACTGAGAAACAGCGATAACTTATGTTGGTGCTCTGCGGGACATCTGGCCTGTAAATCAGCGAGGTTATCCCGATCGGCGGCAAGAATCATATCAAACCGTGCGAAGTCATCGCTTGTCACTTGTCTGGCGCTCATCCCGGCAAAACTATAGCCGCGTTGTTCTCCGGCCATTCGCGCCCGGCGGTCCGGTGGGTTCCCCTGATGGTAAGCAATGGTTCCGGCAGAATCGACGTCAACCGCGATGCCCATTTGCGCAGCTTTCGCTTTGAGCACGGCTTCTCCTGTCGGAGAACGACAAATGTTGCCCATACAGACCACCAGAATTGATTGTTTATGTTGACGCATGGATGACCCTTGTGATGATTGCTTGTGATTGATTGAATCGTACTTGAGTTACATGCTGGTATCAAATTCGCAGTTTTTAAGCGAACAAGTTTCAAGCCAATGACCAAGTTTGCCGGTGGCTCATCCTGTTAGGACTGACCATACTGAAGCTATGGTTTTTGCAATCGCATCATTACGCTATGATACCGCTATTGCGCCCATGAAATAGGAATCTGACACCATGTCAAATGAAGATAACCAATCTGATCGTTATCAGGCACGCCAGCAACGAATCAAAGAAAAAGTTGATGCAAAAATTGCATCAGCAACCGAAGAACGCGGGATCGTGATCGTGATTACCGGCAATGGAAAAGGCAAGTCAACATCCGGTTTCGGTACGGTTGCCAGAGCCGTCGGACATGGTCTGAATTGCGGCGTGGCACAGTTTATAAAAGGCACATGGGATAACGGAGAACGCAACCTACTGGAAAAATTGGGCGTCACATTTCATGTCATGGCAACCGGGTTCACTTGGGAAACCCAGAATAAAGATACGGATACCGCTGCCGCACAGGCCGTGTGGGAACAATGCCAACAGATGTTGCAAGATGAAACGCTCAACGTGGTCTTGTTAGATGAGCTGACATATATGGTCAGTTATGGCTACGTGGCACTGGAAGAGGTTCTCACCGCACTGCAACAACGGCCTCCGATGCAAACGGTCATCATTACCGGACGTGGTGCACATCGAGAACTGCTTGATCTGGCAGATACTGTTTCAGAAGTTAAAAACGTCAAACACGCTTTTCAAGCGGGTGTAAAAGCGCAGCAAGGGATCGACTGGTAACAGTGACCCGATGCAAACAACGCAACAAGGACAGGTTTTAGCCTGTCCTTGTTTTTTAGCGCAACTTGATCGTCACTTAGCCATCATATTGGAATCACGGATTTGCGCTTGGGCGAGAACATGCTAAAAAAGTCCCTTAAGCAGCTTGTTCAGCGCTTTCTTGGTACGCTCATCTTTGATTTTGCCATCCAGTTTTTCCAAACCTCTGTCGAGTTCTTTCTGCACTTTTTGTTTCGCAACATCATCGAACACCAGCTTATATTGAGGTTGTGTCCAGCTTCCCTTGACCTGAATCGGAATAGTGACATCTTTCAGCTCATTGATGTCTTTTCCGCCTTGGCCTTTCAACGTCCCGACAATCGATGCACGAACAACCACATCTACGGTTTGCGCCACGTAATTCACGTCACCTTGGGTATGCACACGCAATAGCGGAGACTGTAACGCGCTCTCTTTGATGGTGGCCACACCTTGGCTTAAGTGGAGTGTCGCACTGGCGGCACTAAAGTCTGTTTTCTGTACACTTTCAGTGTCATCCAACAGTTTGCCTTTCAGTTTGGCGTAGCCCTGACGAATGACTTGAGCAACATTGATACCGTTGACCGCACCATCTTGCAATTGAACTTTCACTGTCCCGGCAATGTTCTCTTTAAGGCGTTTTTCACTTAAACCCCGGCCGTGCAGATCAAGTTCGACTGAACCTTGACCTTCAAGACGATCATTATCAGCCACCGCTTTTAACACCGGTTGGATCTGAATCCCTTGCAAAGACTGCTGCATCTGATAAGTCGCAGGTGCCACGCTAGCATTGAGGACACCACTCCCTTGTAAATGGCCTTGATATAAATCGGCCTGTAACTCAGCAAGTGTCAGCACGCCATGTCGCAGATTCACTTTGATCCCTAAGTTGTTTAACGCCAGTTTCTGCGCTTTGAGCCCGGCAATATTTAACGTCCCGTCGAGATCAAATGCTTTGAGCGCAGTCAGATCCGGTTCTTGAGTCGATGCGGCTTGTGTCGACGAATTCGCAGCAGCCACCGCAGCTTGAGCCGATGTCTCCTCTTGTGTGGCAGCAGCAGTGTCCGTTGCTGGTGGTAAAAATGGACTGAGATCAATCTGATCACCCTGAAGCCGGAAATGAATCGCAGGCTTATTCCCCAAATGAAGCGACGTGTTCCCTTGTAATTTCACATCCGCCACTTGTAGTTTTAAATCGCTCATATCCAACTGGCTTTCAGGCAGATTCATCCGAAGATTTCCCTGCACCGCAACCGATAACGGACTCACGGGCAGTTGCGCGCCAGTCAGCTTTAATTGCGTATCCAACCCATTGACCCGAACATACTGATACTGTGCATCCAGATTCAATGTGCCTTTCCCGCTAAAATCGATGTCATTGTCGGCAAGTTTACCTGCAACAGCCACCTCAAACGGTGCATCCTGACCGACTTCGAACATCGGTAAAGACAACGTCAGAGTACGTATATCGTTCGTTTCATCCTGATAACTGCCCTTCACCGATATCTGGCGTAGCGCATAGTGGCGATAATCAGCGGATAAACGAAAGTCGCCCTCTCCCGCGACCGAGAATTGTTGCACGGCCCGTTTCCCCTGGACAGACCAAGAAAATGTCGTCCACTGGTTTGGGGCAAAAGCACTCACCGTCAGATTCACATCATCAAGCGAGAGTTGATTTTCTGGCTGAGCCTCATTGAGTACCGCGATACGAGCTTCGCGGATATCGACGCCAGCCACGCTAACCTGCCATGGCTGCGCCTTTTCAGTCGACTGAGTTGAATCCGTTGATGTCTGCTGCTCAGGCGTGGCAGCATCGGTCGGCTTCGCCGTGTCCGTTTGCTGTGCTTGCTGTTGATGGAGCAGACGATCTAAATTGGTGGTACCGTCCCGCAAGGTTTCGATCTGAATATCAGCACCGTCCAGATTGATACTGCCGATGTCTAACTCTTTATCCAGAAGTGGCATCACCGCCACATCAATAGACAGGTGTGACACATGCAGTAAGTTTTGTCGCTGAAAGCCTGTTGGATTTTTCAGCGATACATCATCAACCTGAAAACCAATCGCAGGGAAAAACTGCCAGCGGATATCACCGCCAATCACAACATCCATTCCCGTTGCTTTTTTCGTTTGTTCAACAATCAGCGGCTTGAACTGATTCGGGTCAACGACGGTGACTAATGTGATGATGCCAGCGGCAATCACAGCGCAAATTATCACAACCGTGAGGAGTAATTTTTTCATTGGCAATTTTCCTGATCACTTATTTTTCGGATCACTCATTTTCCTGCTCTCTTAGAGAGAACTAAGACCGTTGATCGATAAGAATGTTTCTTAAGATAGGTATTTTATAATCAAATGACAACCATATGCACTTTGTCTCGCTCTGCTCAACGTCAGACTCATGTCAAAAAATGCGGCTCAATAGAGAAATAATTGTTTCATCGTCATGCACCATTGAGGGCATCATCATATGATGGAAGTGTTTATCTGGCGGGGAGAATAAAAAATGGCACGCTGTCAGGTGCCATTTCCGTAATCAACAGAAAGTCAGTGCAATACCCGGTTCAGGACTTGAGCAACTTGGCGATATGAGCTTTCAACACATCGATAGCAATCCGGTTTTTCCCACCACGCGGAACAATGATGTCTGCATACTGTTTAGACGGCTCGATAAACTGTAAAAACATCGGTCTGACCGTTTCCTGATACTGTTTCAACACCGAATCCAGCGTTCGTCCCCGCTCTTCAACATCACGTTTCACGCGACGCAGCAGACAAATATCTAAAGGTGTATCCATAAAAATAGTCGCATGCATTAATTCTCTCAGACGCGGCTCAGTTAACAACAGAATCCCTTCCAGGATGATGACCTTTTTCGGATTCATACGCTGCGTATTGTCTGTGCGGGTATGTTCGGTATAACTATATTCGGGGACATCAACCGACTCTCCACGAACCAATTGCTGTAAATGTTCACATAATAAATCATGGTCCAACGCACTCGGATGGTCATAATTGGTTTTGACCCGTTGCTCCATACTCAGATGATTTTGATCCTTATAGTAGCGATCTTCGGTAATCACACCGATTTGGTGGTCACCGACTTTGGCTCGCAATTCACGGTAGATGGTACTCGCGATAAGACTTTTCCCTGAGGCAGAAGCGCCAGCAATCCCTATAATGACGCATTGATTGTGATCAGACATGATTGTTCACTCGATACATTTGACTAAGAAACCAGATAAGCGGGCGTGATTATAGAGACAAGCTCCGTCGGATACCAGATTCACACGGTTAAAAAAACATAATTTATCTTTTCTTTCATCAAAGTAGCACTTAACACGGACAATCCCTGTCCAATCAATACAAAACTCATTTCAGATGAGTGAAGGGGATCGCATCCGGAATCACCTGACCATGCCAATACAAATGGCTGGCAATCCGCTCAGCCATCGCCAGATAAAGCTGAGCATGCTCGCTTTCAGGTCGTGCAACAACGGTCGGGCAACCTGTATCAATATCTTCACGAACCTGCCGGTGTAATGGAATTTGCGCCAATAGACTCAAGCCGTACTCCTGCGCCATTTTCTCCGCTCCACCAGTCCCAAAGAGGTCTTCACGGTGACCACACTGACTACAGATGTGGTAACTCATATTCTCCACCAACCCGACGACAGGGACATTGACCTTTTCAAACATCGCCACACCTTTGCGAGCATCCGCGAGTGCCAAATCTTGCGGTGTGGTGACCACCACCGCGCCGGTCAGGGGCATCTGCTGTGATAAGGTGAGTTGGATATCTCCGGTGCCCGGTGGCATATCCACCACCAAATAGTCTAACGACGGCCATTCGGTCTCATTGAGCAGTTGCTGAAACGCTTTGGAGGCCATCGGACCTCGCCATACGGCGGCATCATCCTGACTCATCAGATAACCGATCGAATGTGAATACAGTCCGTGTGACAGCACCGGTTGCATCCAACGTTCATCACGAACCGCCAGTTCCGCATGGACAGTCCCTAACATCATCGGAACCGATGGTCCGTAAATATCTGCATCCAAGATGCCGACACGAGCATGAGAGGCAGCCAGTCCCAAGGCCAGATTGACCGCGGTTGTGGATTTACCGACACCGCCTTTTCCTGAAGTGACTGCAATAATATTTTTGACCCCTTTGACGGGAGAAGCGACCTGAGTCTGCAAAGTTTTCGGCACGATGTGGACACAAATGTCACCGGCAACAGGTCGATCAGCTTGCGCTGCAATCCATTGGCGTAGCTCGTCCGCCAGCGTATTCGCAGCAAAAGGGAGTTCAATGTGATAGCGGTCATCTTCATGGGTGTAAACCAGCCCCGGTTGGGATGCCCAATCGGAACGCAAACAAGGGTGAGAAAATTGATTCAACCAGATACAGAGTTGTTGGGGAGGTGTAAGCTGCCGCATAGATTACCTTCTTGACCGGATACGATTTCAATCGACACGCTCACCTGTGACGACACGTTCATCAGGTAGCGCCAAAAGCCTATGCTAACACCACAGTAAACCAGACAGAACCCCTGCAAGAGAAAGGAATAACGCCTTGGCGTTATTCTTGTCATCGGGTAGTATTAGCAGTCACAAATTTTTGATACATCACTCCGGCAACCTCAGAATCACATATCAAACTTTCATACGACTATATTTTGAGGCCATCCGAGTATAACAGACAGAGCGAAAGATAAGTTATGGCAACTGAACCAAGAAAAATTCTGGTAACTTGTGCCCTACCGTATGCCAACGGTTCTATCCACTTGGGCCATATGCTGGAGCATATTCAAGCGGATATCTGGGTACGCTACCAACGCCTACGCGGCAATGTCATTCACTTTATCTGTGCAGATGATGCACACGGTACCCCGATTATGCTGAAAGCACAGCAGATGGGGATCACGCCAGAAGAAATGATTGCTTCGGTCAGTCAAGAACACCAGAAAGATTTTGCCGGTTTTGATATTAGCTTTGATAACTATCACAGCACTCACAGTGAAGAAAACCGTGAGCTTTCTTCGCTGATTTATCAACAACTCAAGGCTAACGGATTTATTTCCAGCCGGACGATTTCCCAACTGTACGATCCTGAAAAAGAAATGTTTTTGCCTGATCGTTTTGTCAAAGGCACCTGCCCTAAATGTCACTCAGAAGATCAATATGGTGATAACTGTGATGCCTGTGGCGAAACCTACAGCCCGACAGACTTGATCAATCCGAAGTCTGCCGTATCCGGTGCGACACCGGTGATGAAAGATTCTGAGCATTTCTTCTTTGATTTACCCCAATTTGCAGACATGCTGAAAGCGTGGACACGGTCTGGTTCTTTACAAACAGAAATGGCCAATAAAATGCAGGAGTGGTTTGAATCCGGTCTGCAACAGTGGGACATATCACGCGATGCGCCTTATTTCGGTTTTGAGATCCCGGGCGAAAGCGGTAAATATTTTTATGTCTGGCTCGATGCACCGATCGGTTACATGGGGTCGTTTAAAAATTTATGTGATCGACGCGATGATCTGGATTTCGACGAATACTGGCACAAAAACAGTCAGGCCGAACTTTACCACTTCATCGGTAAAGATATTGTCTACTTCCACAGCCTGTTCTGGCCAGCTATGCTGGAAGGATCGGGTTTCCGTAAGCCGAATAACGTATACGTTCACGGCTATGTCACCGTGAATGGCGCGAAGATGTCGAAGTCCAAAGGGACATTCATCAAAGCGAGTACCTATTTAGACCATCTTGATCCAGAGTGCTTGCGTTACTATTACGCAGCTAAACTCAATAACCGCATTGATGACCTCGATTTGAATCTGGAAGATTTCACCCAACGGGTGAACTCGGATGTCGTCAATAAAATCGTTAATCTTGCATCACGCAATGCAGGTTTTATCAACAAACGTTTTGCAGGACAACTGGCAGCGACTTGTGTCGAACCAGAGCTGTATCAGACATTTATTGATGCCGCTGAGCATATCGGTGAACTGTATGAAAACCGAGAGTTTGGCCGGGCGATCCGCGAGATCACCGCCTTGGCGGATAAAGCCAACCAATATGTTGATGAAAAAGCTCCGTGGGTGATTGCCAAGCAGGAAGGAAAAGAACAGGAGCTGCAAGAGATCTGTTCAATGGGTCTGAACCTGTTCCGCGTCCTGATGACTTACCTCAAACCCGTGATGCCAGCGCTGGCAAGCCGTAGTGAAGCATTCCTCAATCAAGAGCTGAGCTGGGATGCCATCCAACAACCTTTAGTTGATCATGAGATTGCAGCGTTTAAAGCCCTCTTCAGCCGCATTGATCCAAAACAAATTGAAGCGATGGTCGATGCTTCCAAAGAAGCGGTTGAGGCCGAAAGAGCCATCATTCAGGCATCCGCTCAGGAAGAGACGGAACTCAGTAAAGATCCAATCGCCCCAGAGATTGAATTTGATGATTTCGCCAAAGTTGATCTCCGTATTGCGAAGATCTTATCTTGTGAAGCGGTCCCCAAAGCGGATAAGTTACTCAAGTTCCAACTGGATATCGGTGGTGAGGTTCGTCAGGTCTTTTCCGGTATCAAAGCCGCTTATCAGCCTGAAGAACTCGTAGGTAAATATACTGTGATGGTTGCCAACCTGAAGCCTCGGAAAATGAAGTTTGGCTTATCTGAAGGCATGATTCTCGCTGCGGGTCCGGGCGGAAAAGAGCTCTGGATACTCGAACCGCATGAAGGTGCCCGTCCGGGTATGCGCGTCATGTAAGATTGATAGTATTATCAACCTATTAGAGGCCTTATCGGATACCGATAAGGCCTTTTTTATCAATACGCATCCACACACACAGATACAACATCTCCCCAAGATCATCATTTGTGCACAACGACGGTGCAATGCAATCATGAATCAAAGGTTAAGATAATGATTTTAAAAATAAAATAATCTGGCACTAATTCTGCTTCTGTTTAACGACAAGGATACAAAGGTGTCTTGACCTTTGTGGGGGAGACGTGTTTACTTTCAATGCAATTGGCTGATGTTTTTAGCGCACACAACGCTATATTGCACAAGGGGCAACAACCACAAAATCAAGCCGTCTCTCTAAAAACAAGGAGTTGGTTATGTTTGTCATTATTTCGATGCTGATTTCCGTCAGTATACTCGGATTCATGTTTTATCTTGCCAAACAACGTGAATCGACCTTGCAACGGAAGTATGAACTGCTTGTTGATTTACGTCAGGTGCTGTATCTGTGTCGCCAACATCGAAGTGCCACACACCATGTTCTCATGTTTGGTGAGCACAGAGATGTTGAAATCGAGCATCTCGCCGGACTGCTGAATGAGAAAACCACTCACCTCATTTCCATTGCTCATTTTGATAACAAGCCAATGTATCGAGTGCTTCAACTCAAACTGAAAGCCCTCATTCGGGATTGGTCGGAACGGACGATTTCACGCAATCAAATGATTCACGGTAAAGCAATCCGCCACTGTATGTTTCTTATGGATGAAGTCATGCTGGCTTGGTTAATTGAAGTCAACCGGGAAGATTTGAGTGATGAATATCATATGAACTGGCAGCAAGTCATTGATGCAATGGACGCTTTGACACAATTCAGGATCTGTATCGAAGAGATGAATACACCCGAAGGACAAACACGTTTACAACACTGTGCAGACATACTCGCAAGAAAAGTGAACCAGTTAACGATGGTGAGTCCCTTATCGATCTCCTCCCCGACGTGTACCAAAGCTCTGGTAATTTTATCAGATGTGGGTAAATCCCTTGACTCTCATATCAGTGCTGAAGCGATGTATCAGATGAGTGAAGATATCTCGTTGAGTATTGCTCATGTTTACGACCATATGCTGGGAGAACTCATTGAGACACTGTATTTACCACTCCCAAAGTTACTCACCGCCTAGACCAATAAAAGGCGTCATGTGTCATCGCACATGACGCCCCGAAAAGTTTAGGTGAAGATCAAGCGAGCAAAAGCGCTGCGGCTTTCACGACAACGCGTATCGATTTTGCTTCCACTTCTTTAATAATTGCATGATCCGGGATTTCTTTGAGTGTTCGGTTGATAATCACACCACCGATACATCCCGCTTGCAAACCAGAACTAGCGCACATGGTAAACAGTGTTGCGGATTCCATCTCAAAGTTCATCACACCCATCGCTTGCCACTCATCAACAGAGCCCTGAAAACGACGCGTTACCCGACCGGAATACGTGTCGTAACGCTCCTGCCCCGGATAGAATGTGTCACTCGAAGCCGTAATTCCCGTATGAACCGGAATACCTTCATCATCAGCAGCCTGCTTGAGTGCACTCATCGCGGCAAAATCTGAGACAGCCGGGAATTCCATCGGAGCAAAGTGCAGACTTGCACCATCTAAGCGAACAGCACCGGTTGTCACGATCATATCCCCGATCTGAATATTAGGCTGAATAGCCCCCGTTGTACCGACACGTAAGAAGCTGCGAACGCCTAACTGTGCCAGCTCTTCTACTGCAATTGAAGTCGATGGTCCACCGATGCCTGTTGAACAAACAATGACGGGTTTACCCTCAACTTTTGCGCGATACAGGGTAAATTCACGATGACTCGCCAGAAATTCTGGAGAATCCATTTGGTCAGCAATTTTCTTAACGCGTTCAGGGTCACCGGGCAATATCGCCAGTGTTGCACCATTCAGATCTTCTTGCGTGACTCCGAGATGAAAAACTTTATCTGACATTATTGTCTCCTTCATTGTAATCTTGGTTGAAATACTCAAACTTCAGTATCATGGAATGCTCAAAGCACTTTAACCAAGATTTAGCCCTCAAGTGCCAACTTAGATCACACATAATGAATATACATGACATCATATTTCATCAATATGTGACGCACATCCTGAATGGAGACAAAATAAGCCTGCGAAATAACATTTCGAGGCTTATTGAACACAATGAATACGCATATCCGACCGCCGAATCTATACCTGACGTTGAAAACAACTATGAAGATTTTTATTAATCGCTTTCAGTACAGCCCGCCGATTAATCACACCGACTAATCGCCCGTCTTCAACTACAGGGTAAGTTGAGTGGCCATCACGCATACGATCGGCTAACTCAATAATCGGTAAATCCGGACTGACGGTATCAACCTCTTGTGTCATGCAATCACCCACCATATGGGAGTCCTGACAGAAATAACTGACTTTCACCAACTTATCGAGTAGATCATGCTCCGATAAAAAGCCAATCACTCTGCCATTATCATCAATCACTGGACCACTAAAAAAATCATCAAACTCAATGATTCTTTCCAATGCGGCAGATAATGACATATCAGCTTTAAAGGTAATCGAATGCTGTGTCATATAATGTCTAACTTTGAGTGATTCCATCGTTCTCTCCTTCAAGCCTTTCATCTGAGCCTTTAAGGTAAGTGTTGACTAATTTCAGCCAATTGCTAAATAGAATCACTCAATTTCATTCATCATTGTTAACAAGGGAACAAAAAAACAGACAGAAAAAAATAAAATCAATTGAACTTGGGGTTAAATTCCAATAATTATTGGAAATTACTGCCATTTCTCAGCAGCTAATCGATCCGAATCTCGACTATCTAACCAGCGTTCTCCGCTACTGGTTGTTTCTTTCTTCCAGAAAGGGGCCTGAGTCTTCAGCGTATCCATAATGAAGGCACTGGCCGCAAAGGCTGCATCGCGATGGTGACTACTGACACCGACAAAAACAATTTGCGCACCAATCGCCAAATCACCGATACGATGGATCACGCGAATTGCCAGTAAAGGCCAGCGTTGTAACGCTTGCTCACAAATGGTATTTAACGCTTTTTCTGTCATGCCGGGATAGTGTTCAAGATGTAATCCTGTCACCTGATTGCCCAGATTCATATCCCGAACCTTGCCGACAAACGTTACAACCGCACCGGCATCATCTCCTTGAGACAGCGCCTGATATTCATCTTCGACACAAAAATCATCGTATTGGACAGCAACTGAGTATTCCATATCAGCCTCCTGTCACTGGCGGAAAAAATGCAATTTCATCACAATCATCAATCGCAGTATCCAGTGAAACGATGGTTTGATTAACTGCAGCCAACAAACGATCAGAGTTCATTGCCAACGCCCACTTCTCCGAGCGCTTGGCCAAATCGCATCTCAGCGCATCAAGGGTTGCAAATGTGCATGGCAACTCAAGTTCTGCCTGCCCGACCAGCTCTCGGGTCTGAGCAAAAAATAGGACTTTAATCATGATTCCACCTTAAAATGGCCGGACTTTCCTCCGGACTTTTCCAGTAGTCGAACCGGGCCGATGACCATGTCCTTCTGAACAGCTTTACACATATCGTAAACCGTCAGCGCGGCAACAGATGCGGCTGTCAGCGCCTCCATTTCAACGCCCGTTTTTCCCGTCAGCCGACACAAAGATTCGATTCTGACACATGACTGCGTCTCGATTGCTGTCAAACGAACTTCCACTTTCGATAGCAGCAAGGGATGACAAAGCGGGATCAGTTCCCAGGTTCGTTTCGCGGCTTGAATCCCAGCAATACGGGCGGTCGCAAAAACATCCCCTTTATGATGCTGACCGGAAAGGATCAATTGCAATGTGTCTTCCGCCATGTAAACCAATGCTTCGGCCCTTGCTTCACGAACAGAATCAGCTTTGTCGGAAACGTCCACCATATTGGCTTCACCAGCGGCATTAATATGGGTGAGTTGGCTCATGTTTGACTCCCGCGCAGCTTATAAATGGGGCATAAAATTGCATGGCCGATGTGATGCATCCAACTGCTGGCAAATAATTTTTGTCCACGCAGTTTTGCAGGCACCGGTTGAACCCGGCATAGCAAAAATGACCGTATGGTTGGCAAAACCGGCAACCGCCCGTGATTGAATGGTCGAAGTACCAATCTCTTCATAAGAAACCAGTCGAAATAACTCACCGAATCCTTCCACTTGTTTATCAAACAGCGGTGTTAATGCTTCCGGTGTACTGTCTCGTGAAGTAAAGCCTGTTCCACCGGTAATCAAAACCACCTGAACATCTTCATCCGCAATCCACTGGGAAACAATTGCACGAATTTTATAGCGATCATCAACCACGATCTGTTTATCCGCGAGCTGATGTCCGGCTTGCTGAAGCTGTTCAGCCAAATAACCGCCGGATGTGTCATTTTCCTCCGTTCTCGTATCAGAAACGGTTAAGACCGCAATTTTTGCCGGTCTGAATTCAGTTTGTGCATGTCCCATAGAGAGTTACCTATTTTGATCATTGATGATAGCGACATGGTTCGCCTTGATGCGCCATATGAACGGTTTGCGCCATACGGATGTCGCATCGTTGGAATTGACATTCATTACCAACGGATAACTCTCTGACCAATCCGGTCAGCGTTATTGGCTGGTAACGGTAAAAGCGGACTAACCGCCAATCGATGCTAAGTGAGGCGTCATACCCGCGTAACCATCATGTAAGAAATGGCTCACGGCTTTTTCACCCAAAGCCTGTTGAATTCGCTCAATCAGAGCTGATTGCTGCTCATCTTGCTGAAGTAAATCACGCAATTCAATCCCCGATTCACCAAACAGACACAGATGCAGTTTGCCTTTCGCTGAAACACGCAGACGATTACAGCTCGCACAGAAATTTTTTTCATAAGGCATAATGAAACCAAGTTCTCCCTGGTAGTCGGGATGTGCTAAAACTTTAGCGGGTCCATCATGACAAGCGCGCACCTTCGGAATCCACCCTTCATCAAGTAGTTGCTGATAAACGGTCTGCCCCGAAACATGATGTCGCTGGAAAAAATTATCCATCGTTCCGGTCTGCATCAATTCAATAAAACGGAGCTGGATGGGCAAGTCACGGATCCAGCCTAGAAATGCGGGCAACTGACGGTCATTCAGCCCCTTCAGTAAAACGACGTTCACTTTGACTTGAGAGAAACCGACCGCCAACGCTTGTTCAATACCGTCCATGACCTGCCGATATTTATTTTCACCGGTAATCTGATGGAACATCCTCGGATCGAGGCTATCAACACTGACATTAATATTGGTCAGCCCGGCCTGACGCCATTCCGCTGCTGATTTTGCCAAACGGAATCCGTTAGTGGTCATCGCCACTTGTTCAATGCCGGGAGTAGAGGAGACGAGATGGATGATATCGGTAAAATCCCGACGCAGTGTCGGTTCACCACCGGTTAAGCGCACTTTAGAGGTTCCGCAACTTGCGAATGCGGTGACAACCCGCTGAATTTCCGGCAACGATAAAAACTGAGGCCGCTGAGCCTCTGCCTGATATCCGTCCGGTAAACAGTAGGTACATTTAAAATTGCATACGTCCGTCAACGACAGACGTAAATAGTAAAATTTACGCTGAAAGCTATCTTCAAATTGAGCCATGGAACACCTTTCCAAACACGGGAGGCAAGATCATTTCCAATCCCACCCTCGGGTCATCAACATCGACCACAGGTTTAACAAGCCTATTCCATCCGGAACTTAGCCCGTCAAACTCGGAGCTATGGCAACTATGAGACATGTGTCATCACAATTAACATGTTTTTCAGTTTACAAATTTTTTTGAACAGATCCTACTTCCATATCAAAAAATTTGAGTGTTCCAGCCAAATTTTCACAGAAGAAGTATTCTGAATCAAAAAATTCGACTACTCTTAATCGCGATTCACTTATAGATGATGGCAACAATGAATTCTTATCAAACAAGACTCTACCAAGAGAAAAAAATTGTTGCGATTGGCGGAGGACATGGACTCGGGCGTGTATTAGCTGCCATTCGTGATTTTGGTCCTAATGCAACAGGCATTGTTGCGACGACGGACAACGGGGGATCAACAGGTCGAATTCGTCACTGCCAGGGTGGTATTGCTTGGGGAGATACTCGAAATTGTATCAACCAACTGATTACCGAACCCTCGACCGCTTCGATGATGTTTGAATATCGGTTCCGAGGGCAAGGTGAACTTGATGGTCATAATTTAGGTAATCTGATGTTAACTGCGTTGGGTAACTTATCCGTCCGGCCACTTGAAGCGATTAATTTGATTCGCACCCTGTTGAATGTATCGATCAATATTCTGCCAATGTCTGAACATCCTGCCGATCTGACCGCGCATGCCATTGATGGCAACATCGTCACTGGAGAAACCAATGTGGATGAAATGACCGAAGAACTCATACGGCTAGAACTTTCTCCACAAGTACCGGCAACACATGAAGCAATCGAAGCGATTCATCACGCAGATGCGATTCTGCTTGGCCCCGGTAGTTTTTTGACCAGCATCATGCCACCGTTACTACTGCCTGAATTGGGCAAAGCCATTGCGAAAAACCATCGGGCCGTTCTGATTTATATTGACAACCTCGCCCCGGAATACGGCCCTGCTCAGAAGATGGACCTCAACCGAAAACTCATTTGGTGTCAACGGGCTTGTGGCGGACGACTGGCGGATCTGATTTTGTGTGAGGCTCCACCGGACCAATACCCCGCAGATTGTCGAATTATCACCCGTAATCTTGCCTCCCCGGATAAAGGATGGCGTCACGAACGGGAAAAACTAAAGCAGGTCATTGAAGAGCAGCTCATCCACGAGCTGTATAACAAATAATATCAGTAGCGTGCAATGATGAGACACACGCTCATCATTGCTCATTGGGGTTAGCTAAGATTCGTGCTGAACTAAAGTCATATAAGAGGTATATGTCTCACGGAGTTGTTTGATCAGGTTCTGTTTTTCCTGTTTGGTATTAAGCAGTAATCCTTGTTTCCCTCGGGTATCAATGTCAATCGCCATCTCACATAAACGATCTGCACCAAAACTCGCGGCACTACTTTTGAGTGCATGACTAATCTCTTTCAACAGCTCAAGCTGTTCTGTGCCTTCACTTTCCGATAACGTCGCCTGATAGTTTTCTAATTCACCGAGGAAAATATCCAGTAGGACAGGAATATTTTCCTCTCCTATTTCCCGTGACAATGACGAAATCGTTTCTTGATTCATGATTTCACTCATATCTATGCGTTCTCTTCTGCATTCCAAGATTGTAACTTACGGTAAATGGTTGAGGGACTCACTTCCAGATAACCTGCAGCTTTCGGAATATTTCCTTCACAGGCATCAATGGCATTTTCGATGGCCATTTTTTCAGTCATCCAGAGCGGAAATATTTCATGGACTGAAGGTTTTCTCTCTTCCATCATCGGTTGAACCAAGCGGAGATAACTTTCTTTCGGTTGATTCAATGGCGGTGGTAACATACTCAGCGTGATTTCTTTTCCCTGATTCAGCACGACCACATTACGTAAAACATTCTGCAATTGGCGGACATTGCCCGGCCATTCGTACTGTCTGAAACGTTCCACGACTTCAGCGGCAAGACGAACAAAGTCTTTCTCTTCTTCTTTGGACATATAACCGAGCAAAGAATAAGCGATTTCAATAACATCATCACATCGCTCCCGAAGTGGCGGTAGATGGAGTGGGATCACATATAGACGATAGTACAAATCTTCCCGGAAACGACCTTCCTGAACCTCTTTCCACGGGTCACGGTTTGTCGCACACACAAAGCGAACATCAACACTTTTCATTTTTGATGAACCGACTTTCTGGAATGTACCGGTTTGGATAAACCGCAACAGCTTAGTCTGTAAGTCCAAATCCATCTCACAGAGTTCATCCAGAAATAGAGTCCCGCCATCAGCGAGCTCCGCTGCACCCTGCCGATCAGTTGCAGCTCCCGTAAAAGCCCCTTTCACGTGACCGAACAGTTCACTTTCAATTAAATCTTTCGGAATTGCTGCACAGTTAATCGCAATGAAAGGTTTGTCACCTCGCCGACTTGCAGCATGAATGGCTTCTGCACATACTTCTTTCCCTGTGCCACTTTCTCCGGTAATAAAAATACTGGCTTTACTCGCTGCCGCAGAGTCAATGGTTCGATAAACGGCCTGCATGGTTTGACTACTGCCGATGAATCCCTGATAGTTTTGGCTGCGCGGATCATCGGAATCACTCTTAATTTTTGAAGCTTTACGAATTGCATTATTCACCGTAACGCGTAATCGGTCTGCTTCGCATGGCTTAATTAGAAAATCTTGAGCACCATAACGCATGGCTTCGACAGCCGTATCAATTGAGCCATGAGCGGTCATGAAAATGACGGGAACATCCGGGTATTTCCGTTTCACCTCATGTAAAACATCCATCCCTGTCATATCCGGAAGTCGTAAATCAAGCAGAATCAGATCGGGTTCTCTTTTTTCAAGACTCTCTAACGCCTCTTTCCCCGTACCGACAATATTGATGTCAATATCCAGAGGTTCAAGATAGGTTCGATACAGCACAGCAACAGACGCTGTATCTTCAACCATCAGTAGATATCTACTTTTTTGTGGTAACTGTTCAGATTGCATAACTTAGCCAACTTAAATTGCATTTTGCACAATGATCGCATTGAGAATTGCATATTGCAAATATTTTTTCAAAAAACTTTGAAAGAACCTCTCAAAACAAGCATTTTAGTAGCCTATAGTTGGCATAGTATATGCTTACAGTAATATTGACCCTCACGGGTCACCTAGCCAACTGACGTTGTTAGTGAATAAAGTTATTCACATTCTGACGGCCAATAGATATCTTTCTATTGGCTATTTTTTTATCTGCTATTTTTTATCTATACATCTAGTTTAGCTGTTGATGATAAATTGTTCGCGAAGTTTCTCGATTTCATCCCGTTTTTGCGCTGCCTGTTCAAATTCAAGATTCTGCGCATACTGGTACATTTGTGCTTCCAGCTTACTGATCTCTTTTTCAAGCTGTTGTGGGGTGAGAGAACCATATTCGGAATCTGGCTCTGCAACTTGAGACAACGGCCGCTGCGGTGCTTTACGCTTCTGTCTTGATTTGGCGATATCACCAATTTCCAGAATATCTTTAACATCTTTGCGCAATGCTTGAGGCTCAAGCCCCATCTCTTCATTATAGCGCTGTTGTTTTTCACGACGGCGGTTGGTCTCATCTATCGCCCGCTCCATAGAACCAGTGACCCGATCGGCATACAGAATCGCTTTACCGCGAAGATTTCGGGCTGCACGTCCGATGGTTTGGATCAAAGAACGTTCAGACCGTAAGAATCCTTCTTTGTCTGCATCAAGAATCGCAACCAAAGAAACTTCCGGCATATCCAACCCTTCTCGCAACAAGTTAATACCCACCAGCACATCGAATTCACCCAAACGGAGATCGCGAATAATCTCAACCCGCTCAACAGTATCAATATCAGAATGCAAATAACGCACTCTGACATGATGTTCTTGCAGATATTCGGTTAAATCTTCCGCCATCCGTTTGGTTAACGTTGTCACCAACACCCGCTCATCTTGAGCACTACGAAGCCGTATTTCAGATAATAAATCATCAACCTGAGTGGTAACCGGACGAATTTCCAGCTCCGGATCCAACAATCCAGTGGGTCGAACCACCTGTTCCGCAATGTCTCCGCCAGATTTATCCACTTCATAAGCACTGGGCGTGGCCGATACAAATATCGTCTGAGGGGCTAATGCTTCAAACTCTTCAAATTTTAAGGGCCGGTTATCTAAAGCTGAAGGCAAGCGAAATCCAAATTCAACCAAGGTCTCTTTTCTAGAGCGGTCTCCTTTATACATCGCGCCGATTTGAGGCACTGTCACATGCGATTCATCAATAATGAGAATCCCATCGTGAGGTAAATAATCGAATAATGTGGGTGGCGGCTCGCCCTCATTTCGACCACTCAGATAACGGGAGTAGTTTTCAATCCCGGAGCAAAATCCCAACTCATTCATCATTTCAACATCAAATTGCGTACGTTGAGAAATCCGTTGTTCTTCCAGCAATTTATTATGCTCAATAAAGTAGGCTTGTCGGGTTTTCAGCTCGGCTTTGATCTGTTCGATAGCATCAAGAATCCGCTCTCTTGGCGTGACATAATGGGTTTTCGGATAGACCGTATAACGGGGCAAATCTTTCTGAATCACAGCACCGGTCAGTGGATCAAACAAACTGATGTGTTCAATTTCATCATCAAACATCTCCACCCGCACCGCTTCATTTTCGGATTCAGCCGGAAAAATGTCGATCACTTCACCACGTACCCGAAATTGACCCCGTTCAAACCCCACGTCATTGCGAGAATACTGTAACTCAGCTAAGCGCCTGAGCATTGCTCGCTGATCAATCACATCTCCCCGGCGTAAGTGGAGCATCATTTTCAAATAGGAATCGGGATCGCCCAGACCATAAATAGCCGAGACAGAGGCAACAATAATGGCATCTTTCCTTTCCAGTAAAGCTTTAGTGGCAGATAAGCGCATTTGCTCAATATGAGCATTTACGGAAGCATCTTTTTCAATGAATGTATCCGTGGTTGGCACATAAGCTTCCGGCTGATAATAATCATAGTAAGAGACGAAATACTCAACCGCATTGTTAGGAAAAAACGCCTTCATCTCACCAAACAGCTGGGCTGCCAGCGTTTTGTTTGGCGCCAAGACAATGGTCGGGCGCTGCGCCTGAGCAATCACATTCGCTAAGGTAAATGTCTTTCCTGAACCCGTCACGCCAAGTAACGTTTGATGTGCCAGACCGGCATCCAACCCCTCTAACAATTGCTGAATCGCTGCCGGCTGATCTCCGGAGGGCTGATACGCAGAAACCAGTTCAAATGCTTTACTCATCTTTCCCTCTGCATTATCTCAATGAAGTCATGATCTGCTCCTTCCACAACAGGATATGTGGAAAAAATATCTCTTATTGTCGCTGCCTTCCCAACGAAGTAGCAAGAAGTTATTTCACAAAACAAATCACACTGTTCTAAAATAATCTGGCTATCCGAAAAATGTTTTGATATATTGCCTACCCTCGCGCGAAAACCTACGTTTTTACCCCAAAAAATAATCCACCACTTTTCCCCAATATCGGCACATATATTAACATTTTACGCATTTAGCTATTATTCTCATTATATTCATAAATGCTGTGAATAAATTTAAAAATCATTTCATAACAATGAGTTACAAGCAAAAACAATCAAAATAAAAATCAAAATTTGCTCGATAAAAATACGTCTTCAGATTTAATCAACTTTCATCAACACACTTATCCACAAAATTAGTGGATAAGTAAATAAAGCCTTAGAGCCGCAAGGGGTACAAGAAAGTAAAGTATTTTTTCTGCTGTTTTCTGAACTTTTTTTGGCGCACAGACATTGACACATTCAGTCAGGATAAGTACCATCCACCCCGTTTCATGATTCCCCCTTAGTTCAGTTGGTAGAACGGCGGACTGTTAATCCGTATGTCGCAGGTTCGAGTCCCGCAGGGGGAGCCAAATTCAAGAGAAAAGACGTCCTAGGACGTCTTTTTTTGTATCTGAATCTAGCTATTTCAAGGGATTGTATTCTCTTAACGTCTTTTCCTGACTCGTACTAGCTTAGAAGTTTAGGTACACAAATAGGTACATTGTCCGTATGTTCCAATTTACGATGTACCAATCATGGCAAGAACAACTGAATCTTTAACAGATAAACAAATCTCTAACACTAAACCACAAGATAAAGAGCACACGCTCTTTGATGGTAACGGCCTTCGTTTACGTGTAAAACCAAACGGTACAAAGACGTGGTTATTCAACTATACACGCCCACACAACGGTAAACGCGCTAACATATCGCTTATGACACGTTTCTGGACAGAAATCGTTTAGTGCTCATGCACTAAACAATTGTCTTTAGATAAGTTACATTCAGGCAAATTGCAGCCAGTGGCTGTACTGAATAGTCTAACGACCAGAGTCTAATTGAAACGCCCTGTGAGGTCCCGCATGCGGCGTGTTGTGTGAATAGAGAAGGAATACCGAAAAACTCACATCAGTTACCTATTTGTAGAGTGGATTACCTCTATAAACTTCCTGCAAGCATACTTTAAAAATCCTCGCTTCTCTCATCGTGTCCTGAAAGACATTTTTATTGCTTTACCTCTATTACTGATTGTTTTGCGACTTATTGGTGGATTGTATACTCTAAAAACGGATTCGATAAAAATTAAACAAAGAGACAATGAATGAACAATAGTAACTGGGATGATTTGAAGTTTTTCTTAGTGCTTTATGAGTCGGGCAAGGTAAGTACAGCAGCTAATAGATTGAATGTAAATTACGCGACAGTTTCAAGGCGTATAGATCGATTGGAAGATTCTTTAAAACTTAAATTATTTAACCGTACAGGCGATGGGTTTAATTCAACGATTGAAGGTAAGCTTTTATACGAACGTTCGGTTGACCTAAGAGATAAAATCAACAGTCTCTCCGAGTCTCTTTCGCCTGATTCGAAGTTTAATCAGAATGCCAAAATTTCTATGGTTCCATTTTTGGCAGAACACTTTGTCATCGAAAACCTGAAGAAGTTGCACTCACGATTTCCCGAACTGAGATTTGAAATTGATACATCAAATCGAAACGTGAATATAGCCAAACAAGAAGCTGACATCGCATTGCGTTTAGATCTTCCTGAAAAGGGTGAATCGATTTGTAAGAAACTAGGTGAAGTAGAGTTTGTATTGTGCGGTACAGATTACTGGATAGAACGATTGGTAAACGATGAGCCAGTCGATGTCATCACTTACACAGCAGAGTTCAGTCATCTGACAGAGTGTAAATTCCTGATTGAAAAGTTCGGGACTAAGGCTATAAAACTCCAAACAGACACAATATCCGCTCAGAAGAAAGCGGCCGAGCATGGCTACGGCATTGCACTTCTACCACGACTAACACTAGGTTTAAGCGCATTGAGTACGATTGAACCAGAAAGTCCTATTACTCGCGAGATATGGATGCTCACTTCGAAGAAGACTTCAATGTCCACACCAAAGAAACTTGTCATGGAAGAGTTGGTGAAAATGTTTAAGAATGAGCTGTAAAACTAGTAAAAATGGCAGGGTATCCTGCCATTTCTTTAAAAAAGAGGTTCTTTTAGCTTTGAGCTGTTTGTACCTGGAAGCGATTTGTACTTACAGTTTTAGGCTTTGATGCTAAGCGACTGTAAATGTTGTTTAGCACCAGAACGAGGATTGTAATACCAGCGCCGTAAACCTCAGTATTCGTGATCGTTTCACCGCGGAACATGCCAATAGTGAAAGCAGTAATTGGTACCATGTTAATAAACAACACACCGTTGATTGGGCCTAAAGTGCTTATTCCGTGGTTCCAAGAGAAAACAGCAATCACACCAGCAAATGTGATCAAGTAGATTAACTCCCATTTAACTGCTAGAACTTGGTTAAGTGACGGTGCTTGAGTGATTCCAGCGAAGTTGGTAAAACACGCAACTAATACGATGGTAAATGCACCAAAGAAACAGGACAGTGCGGTATAGCGTAGTACTGAATATCCACTTACGTAGCTCGCACCCAATGTATACGTTACCCAACAAAACGCACCCGCAAGAATAACTAAGCTTGGTAATAAGCTGCCACCTGATAGAGCTGAAAGATCACCTTTGGTAATCACTAGTAGAACACCAAGCAAAGCAAGAACGATCGATACAATAGTGAAATTTGAAGGTCTTACTTTTTTCAGTGTCCACATCATGACAGCTGAGATTAAAGGCATCAGCGCCATAATTATCGCGCCATGTTGTGGTTTAGTGTAAGCCAGACCAGCAAAAGCTAAGATACTGAAACCTGCGAACCCAAATGAGCCAAACAACCATAGTTTGAAGAAGTCTCGGCCTGGCAATAAAGATGATAGTCCCTCTTTAGCTGCTAACATTGCTATAAATATGAGAGACGCGGTTCCATATCGAATTAAACTGATATGTACTGCATCCATTGTCGTTAAAGCGTTCTTCGCTATTGGGAACATCGCCCCCCAAGAAATAGCAGTACCTAACAAACATAAGATTGCTATTACAAATTGTGCGAATGAAATGCTCGACGCTTTGGTTGGTTTTGATTCCGAGTTCTTTGATGGCCGAACAGTCTCTTTATTCAATATCATCTGCTTGAGATCATCATTACGAACTTTGCCTGATGGTGAATATGGAATTGAATCAACTTGGCAAACACCTTCAAGTTTCACCTTGAGCTTTTTGCAGATGTACTTAATGTTTCTGACCAATTCGGCGTCATCAACAATAAACTCCTCGTTAATCGCATACCCACAAAGTACAGAGTTCTTTGAGACCGGTATCATCGCTACATCTTTGATTCCCGGGAGGTGTCTTACATCGTTTTCAAGTTCATAGACATTTAGTGCACTTTCACCTTGTGCGCGGTTTCTCAGATAAATATTTCCATCAGCATCCATTTCGCCTGTCTCTGCGGTGATAAGGTATTTATCATCATCGATCACGACATATTCAGAATCTTGGTTCCCATAACCATCCATGTTCATGTAGCTTGAAATAGCAATGCGTCCAACTTGATGATTTGGAAGCAGGTTACCGTTTTGATCGACCACTTTGATTTTGTTGCCATCATAAGCTCGACCAACACTTGTAGGGTTAGTGATCAAATCACATGGTTCAGCTAGTGCATTAACACCAGTCTCAGTTGTTCCATAGTACTCATGGATTACTGGCCCAAGAGCGTTGATAGCTTGAAGTTTCGCTTGTGGGTGAAAATGTTTACCACCAACAATGATGAATTTTAAATTGTTATCATTAGGTGCATAACCACCCAGAGAATAACGAGCGACCACATCATTCAAAAGTGGGGGAGTCATGGCACTTGTAGTAATCCATTCACTTTTAATTAAATTGGCCATATTAAGCGTGTCATGTGGCTTAGCGATAACGATAGTAGCGCCTAACTGCATGAATAATCGTGACCAACCACTACCGGCAGCATGATACAAAGGCATTGCAAGCAAATGGACATCTTCGGAAGAGAAGCCGTAACGCGCAGTGAAGAATGAAAATCTTCGAGCATCAAAAGACTTACTACGCACGACTGTTTTTGGTACACCAGAGGTACCTGAAGTGAATGATATACTTCTGAAAGGACGATGCTGTACTTTGATTGCTCCCGACTGCTCCTCTGTATCTTCTAACAGCTCACAGAAGTTGATGCTATTCTTTAACTGACTATCCAAATCAACGATAGTCACACGCTTAGCAAATTCCTGTAAATTAATATTGTTTTCAATACAGTATGACGATGATACGACTAAAATATTGCAATTGGTTGAAGTCAACATCGACTCGATTTTCTCAGAATTCTGCGTATAGTCTATACCCGTGCATGGTATCTTTAATGAAGATGCCGCTGACATTAAGTAAACCAGTTCTAAGCAATTCGGTGAGATGTAACACATACATAGGTCGGCACGATTGTTGTCTATCTTCGAAGACAGGTTCACCGTGATTTTGTATGCTTCTTTATAAAACTCAGACCATGTAACTTTTTTGTCACCGAAAATGACGGCGTTTTTATTTCCTCGAGCAGAGGATATTTCCTTTATTTTATCTATTGGAAGCATTATTTAATTCCCTTCAACAATTAATAGAGATGTATCGTCAAAAATTGATTGGTTAATCTTAGTTATTACGTTGTTACAAATGGTTTGCCCTGGTGTCAAAATCGGAATCCCAGGTGGATATAAAATATAGAATGAATTCGCTATATCACCGACATTGATATTTAGTAGGTTGTTTTTGGTTTTATACTTCTTGTCTATTTCACATAGAGCATTAGTCAGCAAGCCAATTAATTCATTTGAAATTCCATGATGGAGATTTAGAAGAATTGAATTATGTGAATATCTACTAATATATATCCCATACTTATTAAATAGGATTTCTCGAATTTTAGCACCGCTTAATAGTTTAGTGGTGCATGTTATCCATAGCTTTGTCGGATCTTGAATTAGATATTCTTCTTCAAGAGTCAAACTCGGACATCTAAACAGGTTCAAATCATTAATGAAGGATTTAAGATATTCACACTGTTCATTTATTCTATTCGAGTACTGTACTGCGTATTGATTGGCATGACTCAAAGCAAGTTCCGTACTTGCCAGAATAGGATAACTAGGAGAGGTGGAATGATTTCGAAAGTGACTACCAACAACCTTAGCTTGACAATCCTCCGAACCAAAAACATTGATGATGCTTGCTTGTCGCAATGCAAATAAGGACTTGTGAACAGAATGCGTCACTATAAAGTTAACATCATATTTCTTTGAGAGAGTTAAGGCGTTTTGTATTGCACTTTTTTCTTTCATCTTAGGATCAAAAGTAGACCAAGCCCCCCATGCTTCATCTATCACGATGTTCTTTATGTCTTTAGCTCTTTCACAGACAACAGGAAGAAACTCTTGTAAATCAAAACACACGCCATCATAGGTCTGACTGTTGATTATGAGGGTTGTATAAGGTGTTCCGGCCTCTTCAGCTCTGACTAACGCATCAATGATGCCTTGGGGATCAGCAGAGTAGATATAAGCATCATCATTACAAATCAGATCCTGTACATAGTTCACATCACTATTCTGAGACTTCAATGAAAAGTATATAGATTGATGAACACCTTTTTGACATAAGACCTTATCAGACGATTTACAAATAGCTTCTATTATGATTTTGTTTGATATTGTGCTACCGCACGTAACGAATAATGACAAGTCAGAACCATACATATCTTTCAATATATTCGTTGATTCATCTATAGCTTTATTTGGATCAGTTAAACTATCGAAAAACGGTGAGGTAAGTGATAGTTCTAGTTCTTTTATCTTAGATAACCTAGCGTTAAAATCCTCACTCAATACGACATCTTTTGTTTTTCCAAGGTTTTGTATGGGTAATGCATGAAAACTTCCTTTAAGCTTTTTATTAGCATTATTTAAAGAGTTATATATTGGTAATGATGTGTTGTTCATAATCCCTCCGACGTTTATGTAAAAAGTAAATTAATATTTTTAATATTTATATAAAAAATTTTGCATATAGTATGTGCGATTAATATTGGTGTTATTTTCCTTATAAATCTGCCTCCACTAAATTTGTGCACATGTCATTTGCACAAATAGAAATTAACTAAGAATTTATATGTAGGTATAGTTTCCTTCAATTTCATAGGAGAAAAAACATGACTCAATTAAATACACTTCGAAATATTGCTGGTCTACAAGAGCATAAGGTTGATTGGAATAATGCATCTGTCCTTTTTGTTGATTACCAAAATGAATATGTGGATGGTGTTTTGTCGCTGGGCAAAGCAGGAAAAACAGCACTGGAGAACGCAGAAAAGCTACTAGAAACCGCTCGAAGTAAGAATGCCCCAGTTTTCCATATACTTCATAAAGCGAGTTCGGCATCACCGGTATTTAACTGCGATTCACCTTTGTCAGATGCTATAGATGTTGTAAAACCTAATGACAACGAAACAGTAGTTCATAAGACGCTACCTAACTCATTTTTCAATACCGACCTAGAAGAGATGCTGCAGTTAACTGGACGCAAACAACTCATTATCCTCGGCTTCATGAGCCATATGTGTGTTACTGCGACAACTATCAAAGCTGTAGAGTTGGGTTACGACGTTATTGTTTGTGAAGACGCCTGTGCAACACGGCCATTACCCGACCTAAGCGGTAATCCGATTGATGAAAAACTCATTCACTTGGTGTCTATGGCAGCACTAAGCGACCGATACGCTTCAATTCAACCTTTGAATAATTTTGCATAAATAAATAGGTAGCTATAAAGTCCTGTGAAGGATCAACAAGGCTTTAGACATTGTTTTAGTACAAACTGAAGTTCGGAGAAGTACAGTGTCAACACCCAACGCTGAGCTTTAACTCAGCGTTGGGTCTATTTTATAGGGTGGTCCGAATAACCACCTCAAAATTTGGATTAGATTTATTTAGGGGCTGTTTCGCTTATGAAAATGGCTCGGTGTTTCGGTAATCTGCTTCATATCATCGCTACTACCGACGATATGAATTTCACTTTCTGCCTGCACGCCAAACCTCTATCGCCGCCGGCAATCACCCGTCTGTTTTACTGAGCTTTGCCACCACTTTTAGCACCTGCTTATTCAGATTGGATGCTTCCCAGGCGACCACAATCCGGCTGGTCAACTGTATATCCTCAATACTTGCGACGACAGCGGAATCATCCAAGTGCTCAGCCAGTGAATACGGCACAATCGCAATGCCCAGTCCGGCCTGCGCCATCGCAATCGTCGTACGCAACTGCGGCGCGGAGAATTGTGGTTCAAGCCGTATGCCTGCATCTGTGAAAAGTGTATTCATCCCATCAAACAAAGCTGGTCCGGTTTCACGCGGAAACAGTAAGATTCTCTGCCCTCGGAGCTGCTTCATCTGGATACACTTAAATTGCGCTAAGGGATGACTCGTAGGAATCACTGCGACAAACGGATCCTCAAACAATGTCTGGCGCTCAAAAGACTCACTGGCGTAACAGGGCAGTCGCATAATCGCAATATCTAACTGTTTGTTCTTCAATTGCACAGCCAGCTCCGACATCGGCAACTCAGCCGTCTTCAGGTTGAGTCCCTCATTTTGCAGATAACCCATTTTTCCCAGCACCTGAATGCTGGTTGAAGTGGACGTTGCAAAACCAATTTTCACTTCTGTATTTTCACCACGAGCAATCTGCCTGACTTTCGCCATTGCCCGCTCCGCATCAGTGAGAATATTCACCGCATCGGTATAAAACACTTCCCCTGCCTTGGTCAGCTCTACCCCTCTGGATAGACGTTTAAACAAGTCGACACCTAGCTCATGTTCCAGCTTTTTAATCTGCTGACTTAATGGCGGCTGTGCAATCCCTAGTTGTTCGGCGGCTCTTGTAAAATGGCGCGTCTGAGCAACAGCAACGAAATACTTCAGGTAACGGAATTCCATATTTTTTCCATATCAAAATAAATCTTTTTTATATTGGATTTAGTACGGTAAAGAAGTCAATCTAAATATACACCCAATTGCACAACTGGATAAAATCATGCGCGGATTCTATAACCCTCAGTGTGACTGTTCGCTCGATATAGCGAAAGAATTTGCTGAATATCATCACGTGACCAATGATGGTGAAATTTTTCAGACTTCGTTGATGAGCGCCCTGATTGCCGGCGTTTACGAAGGCTCGACTACCGTAGAACAGTTACTGGAACACGGCGATTTCGGTTTGGGAACATTCAACCAACTGGATGGCGAGCTCATTGCTTTTGATAAGAACGTTTTTCAGCTCAAATCTGATGGCTCAGCCAATCCGGCGGACATGACGCAAAGAACGCCTTTTGCCGTGATGACCTTTTTCAAAGCGAGTATCGAGCTACCACTGACCTCACGGATGTCCCGCGAAACCGTTCATCAACTGATCGATGACATGATCCCAAGTGACAATGTATTCTGTGCAATACGCATTGATGGCGTCTTCGACTTTGTCCGCACCCGCACCGTACCAAAACAAAACCGCCCCTACCGGCCAATGCTTGAGGTTGTCAAAGAACAACCCACATTCCGTTTCACACACAGAAAAGGCGTCATCGCCGGATTTCGCAGCCCCAAATACACCACAGGTATTAATGTTCCCGGCTATCACGAACATTTCATAACCGATGATTATCAAGGAGGTGGCCACATTCAGGATTACAGTATTTCATCCGGGTTTCTCCAGATCGGCAAAGTGTCGCGATTGGTGATCGACACGCCGGTTTCTACAGAGTTCCTCAAAGCGAATCTGACTCCGGAAGATATTCATACCGCCATCGACAAGGCGGAAAAATAACAACGTCAGGCAAAATAATAAGGATTAAAAAAATGCAAACCAAACCTTCAACCAGAAATGGGGCTCAGTTGATCGCTCAACAACTGGAGTCTCTCGGTATCAAATATATTTTCGGGATTCCCGGAGCCAAAATCGACCGCTTGTTTGATGCAATTGAGGACACCAGTATTCAGATGGTTCCGGTCCGTCACGAAGCCAACGGTGCCTTTATGGCAGGTGTCATCGGCCGACTCACAGGCAAAGCCGGTGTGACGATGGTGACCTCCGGTCCCGGCTGCGGTAACTTAGTCTCCGGTGTTGCCACCGCAAATTCAGAAGGCGATCCGCTGATTGCCATTGGTGGCGCAGTCAAGCGCGCTGACCAACAGAAACAGACCCACCAAAGCATGGATACGGTCAGTATCTTTCGGTCGATCACAAAGTTCAGTGCAGAAGTACAACATGTAGACGCTGCCAGTGAAATCATGGCCAACGCATTCCGCATTGCTGAATCAGGCCGCCCCGGGGCTTGTTTCCTCAGTCTGCCTCAGGATGTTTTATCCGAACAGACGCAGACCGACACCATTATTCCTTCTGCATACGTTCAACCCGGTTGTGCTGATATGACTGCGATTGAAGAAGCCGTTCACCGAATCGGTAAAGCAAAACGTTGCGTCGTTTTGCTCGGCCTGCACGCCAGCCGCAAAGACAATGCGGCCTCGATTACACGTTTTCTGCAAAAAACGTATTTACCGGTTGTCGGAACCTATCAGGCAGCGGGCACCGTTGATATCAATTACTATCATCACTTTGCCGGTCGCGTCGGTTTGTTCAACAATCAGCCCGGTGACGTTTTGCTACGCGATGCGGATCTGATCCTGACCATTGGTTTTAGCCCGATAGAATATGACCCCGAGTTATGGAACAGTAAACGCTGCCCGGTGATTCATCTTGATATTGAACCAGCCGAGTATCAGCTCAACTACCAACCATGCGTGGAAATCGTCGGCAACATCGCCCAGTCATTGGATCAGATGGCGGATCGTATCTCTGACTATGCCCGCCTCTCTCCGATGGCGCTATCAGTATTGGAAGATGTCGCTCAGCAACGCCAGATCATCAAAGCTTACCCAAATGTATATAACCAACAAGGGTTTCACCCACTGACACTGATCAAAGCGATGCAATCAATCATTGCCCCCGACACGACACTCTGTCTCGACATGGGCAGTTTCCACATCTGGATTGCCCGATACTTGAGTTGTTTCCGTGCGCGTCAGATGCTGATCTCCAACGGACAACAAACCATGGGCGTCGCACTGCCATGGGCGATTGGCGCCAGTTTGCTCAACCCCGGCAGTAAAGTGGTTTCCGTTTCAGGAGACGGCGGTTTTATGCAATCAAGTATGGAACTGGAAACCGCTGTCAGGATGAAATGTAACATCCTTCATATTGTGTGGGTCGATAACGCCTACAATATGGTGGAGATGCAGGAACTGAAAAAATACCAACGCTTCTCCGGCGTGAAATTCGGCCCGATCGATTTCAAAGCGTATGCCGAATCATTCGGTGCCAAAGGATTCGCGGTGACCAATCCACATGAACTGGTGACCACGCTGAAACAAGCGATGGACGTTGAAGGCCCATCGGTCTTAGCCATCCCTGTCGATTACAGCGATAACTACAAACTGATGATGCCGCGCACAGAGAAGAACCAAGATCCCGTTTTTACGACTCATCATTTGGAAGGAGAAATCGCATGAGAGGCCTAAACAATAAAGTTGCCCTAGTCACTGGCGCCGCCAATGGTATTGGTCTGGCTATCGCAAAACGCCTCTACGCAGAAGGGGTTAACATTGCTCTGGCGGACTGGAATGAAGAGCAGCTTGCTAAAGCAATTGAAGATTTTGATAAACAACGCGTTTCCGCTCACACCATCGATGTCTCTAACCCAGACAAAGTGGAAGCGCTGATTGCCAATGTCGTCGCCCATTTCGGCAAACTCGATATTCTGGTGAACAATGCCGGTGTGCATGTTCCGGGATCGGTCATTGAAGGCAGTGTCGATGACTGGAAGAAAATATCTTCAGTCAATATTGACGGTGTCGTCTATTGCGCTAAATTTGCCTTGCCTGAATTGCTGAAAACCAAAGGCTGCATGATTAATACCGCCTCTGTTTCCGGCTTAGGTGGTGACTGGGGGGCAGCATTCTATTGTGCCAGTAAAGGGGCAGTCGTGAACCTGACTCGTGCGATGGCACTGGATCACGGTGCCGATGGGGTTCGTATCAACGCCGTCTGCCCGAGTCTGGTGAAAACCAACATGACCAACGACTGGGAACAGGATATTCGCGATAAGTTCAATGAACGGATTGCGTTGGGCCGAGCTGCCGAGCCGGAAGAAATCGCATCGGTGGTCGCTTTCCTTGCAAGCGATGACGCCTCTTTCATTAACGGCGTGAACCTACCGGTAGACGGTGGTGCGACTGCATCTGACGGTCAGCCTAAAATCGTATAACGATAAAACCGACAGTTCAGAGAGAGTACGTCTCCCTGAACTGTCGTATACCAATCTCTTCAAAGGCGGGGGGCAGCACTGCATCACTCTGTGCTGCGTCCCCGATATTGTGGTTCGGTGAAACCGAATATTGCCACGATATCCCTACGCCCAGCCCGATACTTCGCCCGGATCTATCCCTGTAATGCAGCCCCTCGTGAACACCGGATCCGGAAACAAAACCCGCGATTGAACGTATGACTCAGTGACAAAAAGACTGAACATCCTAAAAAACCATAGACTTCCTTGGTTGTTATTCCGCATATAAAACTGGATAATAAGAGGATCATTAAAATCACAAGCGGCAAATTATGACCGAATACCTTTTGTTGCTCATCGGCACGGTACTGGTAAATAACTTCGTACTGGTTAAATTTTTGGGCTTATGCCCGTTTATGGGTGTGTCCAAAAAACTGGAAACGGCAATCGGCATGGGTTTGGCAACGACCTTTGTGTTGACTCTGGCGTCGGTTTGTTCCTACTTAGTCGAGAGTTACATTCTCACACCATTGGGGATCGACTACCTACGCACAATGAGTTTCATTCTGGTGATTGCAGTGGTCGTTCAGTTTACAGAGTTGGTCGTGCATAAAACCAGCCCGACACTTTATCGTCTGTTAGGTATCTTTTTACCTTTAATTACAACCAACTGCGCTGTATTGGGCGTTGCCTTGCTCAACATCAACGAAAATCACAACTTTATCGAGTCGGTTATTTATGGATTCGGTGCTGCGGTCGGCTTTTCTCTAGTCTTGATCCTGTTTGCATCAATGCGTGAGCGAATCAATGTCTCTGATGTCCCAACGCCATTCAAAGGGGCATCCATCGCAATGATTACCGCAGGATTGATGTCGCTTGCTTTCATGGGCTTTACTGGACTGGTTAAACTGTAATGAATGTCATTCTTATTGCCATAATTGCACTAGCTTTGCTCGCTGCGATTTTTGGTGCAATTCTCGGTTATGCATCGATCCGCTTTAAAGTTGAAAGCGATCCGATCGTTGATCAAATCGATTCGATTCTGCCGCAAACCCAGTGCGGTCAATGCGGTTATCCGGGCTGCCGTCCTTACGCTCAAGCAATTGCCAACGGTGATGACATTAATAAATGTCCTCCCGGAGGTCAGGCGACGATTGAAAAGCTTGCTGACTTGATGGGTGTAGATGTGCCTGAATCTGCCCACGATTTGAGCGATGCGGTCAAACGGGTCGCTTTTATTCATGAAGACATGTGTATCGGCTGTACCAAATGTATTCAAGCCTGTCCGGTGGATGCGATTGTTGGAGGAACCAAAGCACTCCATACCGTCATTAAAGACGAATGTACTGGCTGCGATCTTTGCGTGGCGCCCTGCCCGACAGATTGTATTGAAATGATCCCGGTTCAGACCACACCTGAAACATGGAAATGGCAAATGAACGCAATTCCTGTCGTCAATGTGACTGACACCAAGACGACCGAAGACGCTTCCTTATCTAACCATAATCACAACTAGAGACTGATATGCTGTCATTAATCGAACAAATTAAATCAGGCCGGTTATGGGATTTCCCGGGAGGTGTCCATCCACCGGAAAATAAACATCAATCCAATCAAACGCCACCAGCGGCAGCAACGCTCCCGGAAGAGTTGGTGCTTCCCCTGAAGCAGCATATCGGTAAACCCGGAGACCTACTGGTATCCGTCGGTGATACTGTTTCAAAAGGGCAACCACTGACGCAATCGATGTCCGTGTTTCACCTCCCCGTGCACGCACCGACATCCGGCACCGTCACGGCCATCGAGCCACGGACAACCGCTCATCCTTCCGGCTTACCGGAGCTTGCCGTCGTCATTCAACCGGACGGTCAGGAAACATGGTATCAACATAGCGCCTACCCTGATTATCATTTACACGCACCGGAAGTCTTGATCGATATGATTCGTCAAGCCGGCATCTCGGGGATGGGCGGCGCAGGTTTTCCTACCGCAAAAAAAATCCTTTCCGGACTGGCCCGCACCGAAATATTAATCATCAATGCTGCGGAATGTGAACCTTATATCACCGCCGATGACGTGCTGATGCAGCACTATGCACAAGAAATTGTTCAGGGGATAGCGATCCTCGCCCATATTTTGTCACCTAAACTCATTATCATCGGTATCGAAGACAATAAACCAGAAGCAATTCGTGCTCTGGAGACTGCGGCAACCGGCAAAGACCTCGTTATCCGAGTCATCCCGACCAAATACCCGTCCGGAGGCGAAAAACAGCTCATCAAGATCCTAACCAATCTTGAAGTCCCGGCTGACAAGCTGCCGGCCGATATCGGTTTGATGGTGCAAAATATTGGCACTGTGTATGCAATTCAACGCGCGATAATTCACGGAGAACCACTGATTCAGCGCGTTGTGACGCTGACGGGGGCGACATTTGAACAACCCCGTAACGTTTGGGCATTGATAGGTACCCCGATTCGCCACCTGCTGGAGACACATCATTATCACCCCGATAAACACTTACCTCGCCTGATTATGGGCGGGCCAATGATGGGCTTTACGCTCCCGCATGCCGATGTACCGCTCACCAAGACCACCAACTGTCTTCTCGCACCGACGCGACGGGAAATTTCACCGACCCAGCAAGAAATAGCCTGTATTCGCTGCGGTCAGTGTGCTGATGTTTGTCCGGCGTCTTTGCTTCCGCAGCAATTGCAGTGGCATGCAAAAGCTGAAGAATATGATAAATGCGAGACACTCAATCTAAAAGACTGTATCGAATGTGGCGCATGTGCTTATGTCTGCCCGAGTGAGATACCACTCGTCCAATATTATCGTCAGGCCAAAGCTGAAATCAGAACACGGAAACAAGAAGCCGAAGCTGCTGAACGAGCCAGAATTCGTTTCGAAGAGAAAAAGGCCCGGATGGAACGGGAGAAGCAAGAAAGAGAGAATCGCTTCAAAAAAGCAGCGGATAACCGTCGTCAGGCAATGGTGAAAGAAAATGGCGGACAGGATGCTGTCGCAGCTGCGATTGAACGGGTGAAATCTAAAAATACCCAAGCAAAATCCGAGGCGAAACCAGCGGTTGCAGCAGCAATCGCCCGAGCCAAAGCAAAACAAGAAGCCGCCCTTCAATCCGGGGCCGATGAACCGGATAATCGTGAAATGATGAAGCTCCGCGAGGAGCGTAAACGCCAAGCCAGAGCGCGTAAAGCGGAAAAAGATGCCGAACTAACCCCTGAGACTTCGGTAACGGCGGCGCAAGACAAAGACAGTGGTGGTGCTCAAAAAGCTGCCGTTGCCGCGGCCATCGCACGAGCGAAAGCCAGAAAAGCGCAGCAACAGGCGCAATCCACGCCGGACGAAACATCATCCACTGTAACTGACTCGAAACCGGAAGCTGTCGAAACGGCACAGGATCCGAAAAAAGCTGCCGTTGCCGCAGCCGTCGCGCGAGCCAAAGCCAGAAAAGCGCAGCAACAGGCACAATCCACGCCGGACGAAACACCGTCCGATGCAGCCGACTCGAAACCGGAAGCTGTCGAAACGGCGCAGAATGCGAAAAAAGCTGCCGTTGCCGCAGCCGTCGCCCGAGCCAAAGCCAGAAAAGCGCGGCAACAGGCGCAATCCACGCCGGACGAAACACCGTCCGATGCAGCCGACTCGAAACCGGAAGCTGTCGAAACGGCGCAGAATCCGAAAAAAGCCGCCGTTGCAGCAGCCGTCGCACGAGCCAAAGCCAGAAAAGCGCAGCAACAGGCACAACCAACGCCGGACGAAACACCGTCCGATGCAACCGACTCGGCACCTGAAGCTATCGAAACGGCGCAGGATCCGAAAAAAGCTGCCGTTGCTGCAGCCGTCGCCCGAGCCAAAGCCAGAAAAGCGCAGCAACAAGCACAATCATCATCCGCGTCTGATACGGAGGAAAAAGAGTAGTGGCATTTTTTATCGCAAGTTCTCCGCACACGCATCAAAAACGCAGCACTTCAGACTTAATGAAGTGGGTTGCGATTGCGGCTTGTCCCGGACTCATCGCACAAACCTATTTTTTTGGTTGGGGCACTTTCATTCAGCTTATTTTCGGTATCATGGTCGCTGTCGGACTGGAAAGTCTGATCATGAAAATACGTCAGCGCTCTCCCGTCAGCGCTCTCAGGGATTACAGTGCATTAGTCACCGCTTGGTTGCTCGCGGTTGCAATTCCGCCTTTAGCGCCGTGGTGGATTATGGTCATCGGCTTAATTTTTGCCATTGTGATTGCCAAACAGCTCTATGGCGGTCTGGGACAGAATCCGTTTAATCCGGCAATGATTGGCTATGTGGTGTTATTGATCTCGTTTCCCGTCCAGATGACCAGTTGGCTCCCGCCACACTCACTGTCTGCGGAAAGTACTTCATTATCTGATGCTCTTTCGGTTATTTTCAGCGGATTTAATGATCACGGTCTTTCCCTGCAACAACTGCGGGTCAGCGTCGATGGTGTCACCATGGCCACGCCGCTCGATGCTATCAAAAATGGCTTTCGGACCGGTCATTCAATCGCTGAAGTTTTAACGCATAGGCAGTTCGGTAGCATTGCCGGGATTGGCTGGGAATGGGTCAACGTTGCTTATCTGCTCGGCGGCCTGTTACTGATTCGGGTTCGTGTGATCCAATGGCATATCCCAGTGGCTTATCTCACCGGATTGGTTGTCATCAGTAGTCTGTGCCAGCTGTTTGGTGTCGAAACAACCACATCACCATTGATTCACCTCTTTTCCGGAGCCACCATGCTCGGTGCATTTTTTATCGCAACCGACCCTGTAACGGCTTCAACCACCGTGAAAGGCCGTCTGTGCTATGGCGCATTTATCGGTGTGATGATCTTCATTATTCGCAGTTGGGGGGGCTACCCTGACGGGATTGCCTTCGCGGTCATTCTCGCCAATATGTGTGTACCGTTGATCGACTATTACACACAACCAAGAACCTACGGACACTGAGGCGCAAAATGCTAAATGCAATACGAAAAAACGGAGTGATCCTCGCAGTTTTTGCCTGTGTATCAACAGGTGTGGTTGCGATCACCCATTACTTGACCCAAAACAAAATTGAACAACAGGAGCAAAAACAGCTGCTCACAATTTTGGCTCAGGTCATTCCCCCCCAAACTCATGATAATGTCCTTTCCGGATCGTGTACTGTCGTGGATATTCCCTATTTAACCGGGCAACCGACACTGCATGCCTATATCGCCAAGCAACATGATGTGCCGACGGGAATAGCAATTGAAACTATTGCTCCCGATGGTTACAACGGTGCGATTAAACTGATTGTCGGAGTCAATAATCAAGGTGTCATTACCGGGACACGCGTTCTTATTCACCATGAAACCCCGGGGCTCGGAGATAAAATTGATCGACGCATCAGTGACTGGATTCTGTCATTTACCGGCCAACAAGTAACCGCTGAAAACGAATCGCAGTGGAAAGTGCGTAAAGACGGCGGCCAGTTCGACCAGTTCACTGGCGCAACCATTACACCAAGAGCGGTGGTCAAAGCCGTCAAGAAAATTACACAATTTGTTGATCAAAACCGCGAGCAGCTTTATCGTCAACCTTACAATTGTCACGGAGGCCAGTCATGAGTCAATCACAGGTATTGATGAAAAATGGTTTGTGGAACAATAACCCAGCCTTAGTCCAATTGCTCGGGTTATGCCCGCTTCTCGCGGTCTCTTCCACCATCACCAACGCGCTGGGGCTGGGAATTGCCACTCTCGCAGTACTCGTTAGTTCAAATGTCACCGTTTCTCTGGTCAGAAACCATGTGCCGAAAGAAGTCAGAATCCCGGTCTTTGTGATGATCATTGCGGCACTGGTGACCTGCGTCCAACTGCTGATGAATGCATTTGCGTTTGGCTTATATTTGTCATTAGGAATCTTTATTCCGCTCATCGTCACCAACTGCATTATTATCGGTCGCGCTGAAGCGTTCGCATCTAAAAATGATGTGCTGCCCTCTGCATTGGATGGATTCTGGATGGGCGCGGGCATGACCTGCGTACTGGTCGTGTTAGGGGCAATCCGAGAACTACTCGGCAACGGAACACTGTTTGACGGTGCAGACCTTTTACTGGGGGAATGGGCCAAAGCTCTCCGGGTCGATGTATTACATCTGGACAATAGCTTTTTACTTGCACTCCTCCCCCCGGGCGCATTTATCTGCGTCGGTTTTTTGATTGCCCTCAAAAGCTGTATTGATAAATATCTGGCTTCTCGTCAACCAAAACAGACCAAACCACAAATTGAGAGAGCCCGGGTCACGAAAGTGACTCAATAATGACAACAACAGAATGATCACCATGACACCTCAGTCATACTTATTTCAATGGGAAGCAACAGCGTCATGAATAAGCAAAAGCGGATCGAGATTCTCGAACGATTACGGGAAAATAATCCCAAGCCACAAACTGAGCTCAACTGGAATACGCCCTTCGAACTTCTGATTGCGGTGCTGCTCTCCGCTCAGGCAACAGATGTCAGCGTCAATAAAGCCACCGATAAGTTATACCCGGTCGCCAATACACCGCAGGCGATTCTGGCGCTGGGTGTCGATGGGTTGAAGGACTATATCAAAACCATCGGCTTATTTAATTCTAAAGCTGAAAACGTAATTAAAACCTGCCGGATTTTACTTGAAAAATATCAAGGGGAAGTCCCGGAAAACCGAGAAGCTTTGGAATCACTCCCCGGTGTCGGACGTAAAACAGCCAATGTCGTCCTCAACACGGCTTTCGGCTGGCCAACCATTGCCGTCGATACTCATATCTTTCGCGTTTCCAACCGAACCAAGTTTGCTTCAGGAAAGAATGTTGACGAAGTCGAACAGAAACTCCTGAAAGTGGTGCCTAAAGAATTCAAAATCGATGTTCATCATTGGCTGATTCTGCACGGCCGTTACACCTGTATCGCCCGCAAACCGCGCTGTGGCAGTTGTATTATTGAAGACCTGTGTGAATATAAGCAAAAAACAGAATAATCAAAGAGATGGCGCTATGAATATTTCAGCTACGCCCCCGAAACGACTTTATCAGGAAATCGGTCTGACTCTTCAGCAGCGCATCTTTTCCGGAGAATTCAGCATCGGTGAACGCTTGCCTCCGGAAAGAGATATTGCCGAAGCAATGCAGGTCAGCCGTTCAGTCGTCAGAGAAGCGATTATCATGCTGGAACTGCAAGGACTGGTGGAAGTTCGCAAAGGTTCTGGAGTTTATGTCATTGCTCTATCTCATCAGGATCCCCAACCCTCTCAGCCATCGATGCCCAAAACGCGTTCGGATATCGGACCATTTGAGCTGTTACAAGCCCGCCAGATCATCGAAAGCCAGATTGCCAGTTTTGCAGCAACCAATCTGACTAAGAATGATTTTTCCAAACTTCGCGAAGCCTTGGATATTGAACGAAAACAGTTGGAAACAGGTCATGGTGATTATGATGGCGATGAACAATTTCATTTAGCCATCGCGTATGCCTCACAAAATAGTGTGCTATGCGATATTGTCCGGGATCTTTGGCAACGGCGAGATGAAAGTCCGATGTGGCGTCAGCTTCACGCCCGTATCACCAATAAAAACTATCGGGGTGCCTGGCTGGAAGACCATGAGAAAATCCTGTTTGCCCTGCAAAGGCGTTCTCCGGAAGCTGCAAAAGAAGCGATGTGGCAACACCTCGAGCATGTCAAACAGACTCTATTTCATTTATCTGACGCCGACGATCCACAATTTGATGGGTTTCTTTTCCAGTAAGTCAGTGCATTCGTCCACTCAGCGCTCAATAAGCAATGAACATCGCTAGCGGAACATCGGTGTCATTTGCGCTTATTTGCCATGTTCTTTAAACTGATACAACCGCTCGTCATCAGATGAGCGACTCAAAAATAATATCCAGTCATTTCAGGAGTAAGCAATGTCCAACAATCGAATTTTACATACCATGTTACGTGTCGGAGATTTAGAACGCTCAATCAAATTTTATACCGACATCATGGGAATGAAATTGCTGCGTAAAAATGAAAATGCGGAATACAAATATACACTCGCGTTTGTCGGCTATAGCGATGAGTCAGAAGGCGCAGTCATTGAACTGACTTACAACTGGGGCGTTGAAACGTATGATTTAGGTAATGCCTACGGACATATTGCTATCGGTGTCGATGATATCTATCAGACCTGTCAGGTCATCAAAGATGCTGGCGGTGACGTCACTCGCGAACCGGGGCCGGTAAAAGGTGGGACCACCCATATCGCTTTTATCAAAGACCCGGATGGTTACATGGTGGAATTAATTCAGAATAAACAGGCAGGCGCCGGTCTTCAGGGTTAATCAACACGCAGCAGTAAAATGATTGTTCTCGTCGCCAAGAAGACGAACGAAGCAATGATACAACAGGCAGCTCACGAAGCTGCCTGTTCTTTTATCGCACAATCACACTTGTGTCCGGCCTAACGAAATCACCACGCGGCGATTCTTTTCTTTACCAATCGGTGTCATGTCATTCGCTATCGCCCGACGTTTACCATACCCTTCGACCTGAATCCGCTTCTCTGGTAATCCCAGCGATTTGAAATAGTCACGCAGCACTTCTGCGCGTTTCTCCGACAGACTCTGACTTTCATTCTTTGAGCGGGAACCATCGGTATAGGTGGAAACCAAAATCAGATCGATGTCCTGATTATAGCGAATATATTCAGCAATCTGCGCCAAACGCTTTTGTGACGCTTTATTCACCTGAACACTATCTCGGTTATAATGCAAAATCGTGAATGAAATATCTTCGAAACTGTACGGCAGTAAACGACTAATACAGTTACTAAAGTCATTGTACTTACTGTGGAATAACACCGAAGACAATGAAACTTCAATCAAACGATCCCGATCTTGCCACGCCTGATAACTGAATGTCGGGTTCCGGCCTTTCTCCAGTTCACTGAGTAAGTTCCAGGCTAACTGACCGCCGATATAACCGTCAAATTGTTTAAAAAATTTCAAATGAGAGAGAGATTCCGCCCGGTCTCCCGGACGCCACGCCGGTGGCATCGACACCAGAGAAACATTCCGCGTTTCTCCCATCGGACGCAGCATCTTCAACTCGAAATCGAGATTCAACTTTTTACTTGCCCGAGAAGAAAACTCAGCATTACCGTAAGACGGGATCGGATGCACAAGCCGACACTCAAGCGGCGTATCAGACACCATCTCCCATTTTGACTGTTGGGGCGTTGCCACATAATGCTTTTGCATCGCATATCCGACACTCCCCCAGAGACTCAAAATCGTCCCCAAACCGGCAATCAACCCATACTTTATAGACATGCTATTCTCTCAAACATCTGGTTCCCAAACAGACAACCGAAGTGGCAACCTCTTGCCACATCATGTTGGAACAGGAAAGGAAATGCAAAAACCTCGCCAATCTGCGTGGCAATCCATGACTCTCAACATTTTAATCAATATCTGCGGTTTTTATCAGGCGTATAATCTGCAATAATGCGAGCCCTGATACATAGGTTATGGTCAAAATGACGGAAGTAAACAATAAACAGCGTTTAAAAGATCGCTTTCGGGGATATCTGCCTGTAGTCATCGATGTCGAGACAGCAGGTTTTAATGCACAAACTGATGCGCTTCTTGAGATTTGTGCAATCACACTCAAGATGGATGATGAAGGCCAGCTTCAGCCGGCAACCACACTCCATTTTCACATCGAACCATTTGAAGGTGCCAATCTGGAAAAAGAAGCGCTGGAATTCAATGGCATTTATGACCCGTTCAGCCCACTTCGCGGGGCTGTCAGTGAAATGGAAGCTCTGAAAGAAATCTATAAACAGGTGCGTAAAGAACAAAAGGAAGCTGAGTGCAGCCGGGCAATCATTGTTGCTCATAATGCAACATTCGATCATCGCTTCGTCATGGCAGCCAGTGAACGCAGTCACCTCAAACGCGTTCCTTTTCATCCTTTTGCTACATTTGATACTGCTACTTTAAGCGGTCTGGCCTATGGACAAACAGTGCTCGCAAAAGCCTGCCGAACTGCCGGGATTCCATTTGATAATAAAGAAGCCCACTCAGCACTTTATGACACCCAAAAAACGGCGGATCTTTTCTGTGGGATTGTCAATAAATGGCAGGCATTAGGCGGCTGGCCGTTACCCGATACCGAATCAGAAGAAAACTAACCTTAACTCAAAATACTACAACACGAGAATTGTATGAACCCTGTCGTTATTTCAGTCTGTATCATGTTGATACTTGCACTGCTTCGTGTGAACGTTGTTGTCGCACTGACATTTAGTGCGATCATAGGTGGGCTCGTTTCAGGCATGAGTCTGAATGAGTCAGTCACTGCGTTTGAAAGTGGTCTTGGTGGCGGTGCGACTATCGCACTCAGTTATGCCATGCTCGGTGCATTTGCTGTCGCTATCTCTAAATCCGGTCTCACCGATTTAGTCGCTCATACGGTCATTCGCAAAATTCATGGCAAAGAGCAACAGGAAACACAGACCGGCTTGAAATATGCTATTTTGATCGCACTCATTCTGGTGACGATGTCTTCCCAGAATATTATCCCGGTCCATATCGCGTTTATTCCCATTCTGATTCCGCCACTATTGGGCGTTTTTGCCAAACTCAAATTAGATCGCCGTCTGATTGCCTGTATTCTCACATTCGGCCTCATTACCCCTTACATGGTCCTTCCTATTGGTTTCGGGGGGATTTTCTTAAAAGATATTCTGCTGAGAAATCTCCAAGAGAATGGTTTGGTCAATATCACAGCAAGCCAGATCCCTACCGCGATGTTACTCCCCGGAACCGGCATGGTCTTCGGACTTTTAATTGCGGTGTTCTTTAGTTATCGCAAACCCAGAGAATACCGTAAAACTGAATTGACCGTAGTTCATCACAATCCAGAACATACGATTAATGGTCGATATATTCTGACGGCAGCTATCGGTATTATTGCAGCGCTCAGCGTGCAGTTGTTCACCGACTCGATGATTATTGGCGCACTCACTGGCTTTATGGTATTTACCTTTGGTGGCGTTATCGCTTGGAAAGAGACCCATGATGTCTTTACCAAAGGGGTGCATATGATGGCGATGATCGGTTTCATCATGATTGCAGCCGCTGGCTTTGCCGCAGTGATGAAACAAACAGGCGGGGTCGAATCGCTTGTTTCATCACTCTCTCATAGTATTGGGGACAATAAGCCGTTGGCAGCCCTATTAATGCTGGTTGTCGGGCTATTAGTCACTATGGGGATAGGCTCTTCATTTTCGACCATTCCGATTATTGCAACGATTTATGTCCCGCTGGCGGCAGCTTTCGGTTTCTCACCGATGGCAACAATCGCCTTAGTGGGTACAGCCGCTGCATTAGGCGATGCCGGCTCTCCGGCATCTGACTCTACACTCGGTCCGACATCCGGCCTCAATGCAGACGGACAGCACGAACACGTCTGGGAAACCGTTGTTCCCACGTTTATTCACTATAATATCCCTCTGATTATCTTCGGCTGGATTGCTGCGATGATTCTGTAGTGACATCATTACCTTTATCGCACTGAATAATTCAGAACGAACCCCATAAAAAAAGGCTTCCTCACGGAAGCCTTTTTAAATCATATGATGGACAGACCACTTTTATTGCTCGATTCTTATTCTGAACCAGATGTTGTTACTCTTGACAGAGTTACGATTGACAGAGAGTGAGACCCTCAGTTTTCTTCATTATAGAGCTCAAGACTTGCCAACTCTTGTTGAATCTCTTTCTGTTCTTTGGCGTCGTCGTTTCTCATCGCTTCCAGATAGTCCAGATAAGCCTGATCAATATCACCAGTCACATATTCACCATTAAAGACCGAGGTTTCAAAGCAACTGATATTCGGATTCCCGATACCAACAGCACTGACAAGATCTTCAATCGTCTGGAAAATCAATGCGTCCGCACCGATTTGACGACAGATGGATTCATTATCGCGGCCATGAGCAATGAGTTCATTGGCACTTGGCATATCAATACCGTAAACATTCGGGAAACGAATTTCCGGGGCAGCAGAAACCATATAGACTTTTTTGGCGCCAGAATCGCGGGCCATTTCGATAATCTGTTCTGATGTTGTGCCTCGGACAATTGAATCATCGACCAGTAGCACATTCTTGTCTTTAAATTCAGAACGAATCGCATTGAGCTTTCTACGTACTGACTTCCGACGTTGTTGTTGACCCGGCATAATAAATGTCCGGCCGACATAACGGTTTTTGACAAACCCCTGACGATACGGCTTATCTAATGCCTGTGCGATTTGCAGGGCAATATCACAAGAGGTTTCAGGAATCGGAATCACAACATCAATATCGAGATCAGCATAATCCTGTTGAATGCGCTCACCCAATTTTTTGCCCATTTCGACCCGTGCACTATAGACAGAAATTTGGTCGATGAAAGAATCCGGACGAGCAAAATAAACGAATTCAAAAATGCATGGGTTCAACTGAGGATTATCAGCACACTGATGTGTGTAAAGCTCCCCCTCAAAAGTAATATAAATTGCCTCACCTGGGGCAACATCCCGCATAAACTCAAATCCAACTGCATCCAATGCAACAGACTCAGATGCAACCATATACTCAGTTTGTCCGCCGACATTGCGTTTACCCAAACACAGTGGACGAATACCGTTTGGATCCCGAAACGCAATCATGCCATGACCGATAATCATCGCAACGACAGCATAAGCGCCTTTAATCGAACGATGTACACTGGTAACCGCTCTAAAGACATCTTCTGCGCCGACATTCCCTTTAATCGTATCAATTTCATGTGCCAGAACATTCAACAGCACCTCAGAGTCAGACGTCGTATTGACATGACGGCGATCTTTCTCAAACAGCTTCTCTCGAACATGATGGGCATTGGTTAGATTACCATTATGAGCCAGTGTGATACCAAACGGTGAGTTGACATAAAAAGGCTGCGCCTCGGATGCACTTGAGCTCCCTGCTGTCGGATAACGGACATGTCCGATGCCAACCGTTCCTTGAAGGCGCTGCATATGCTTTGCAGCAAATACATCGGTAACCAATCCATTTGCCTTACGCAGACGAAAACGATTGCTATCTATGGTACAAATGCCCGCGGCATCTTGGCCGCGATGCTGCAACACGGTCAAAGCATCATAGATGGACTGGTTGACAAGCGTTGAACCAACAATTCCAACAATACCACACATGTCTTAATCCTCGATTTGCGACATTATACCGGCCGATTTAGACCGTACCGGTAAGAAAACTAGATGATGTTTTCAAATGTTCGAAAAACTGCACAATAATCCACCGAAACTGAGGCACCAATTGTGAGTTTTCCCACCATTTTGAACTTGGAAACGCAGTAAACGCATCCATAAAAAACAGAACCGCAGCAATGATCAGAACACCTCGGAGTCCGCCAAACACCACACCAAGAACCCGATCCGTTCCTGAAAGCCCCGTTTTTTGTACAAGCTGGGAAATCACATAATTCACCAACGCGCCAACGATTAATGTTGCAATAAACAACGTCGCAATCGCGGCACCATTGCGGAACATGTCATCCTGAATATTCGAATAATAAACAGCCAACTTTGGGTAATAGTGGCCTGCAATAAAAAATGCAAGCAGCCAAGTCGCCAGTGACAATGCCTCTTTCGCAAAACCACGAATCAGGCTGATCAATGCTGACAGGCCAATCACACTTAAAATGACAATATCTAACCAGTTCATACATTCACTCATTCTAAGATGGCGCGCATTTTAACAGAAAAAATGACGACGCAAACGTTTTCTTACGGATTTAACGGTTTAAATTTGAGCAGTTGGCCTTTTGCTCCGGTAATTTTTTCCAATTCAGCCAGTTGTCTTTCCATTTTGCTTTTTGACACATCAGGTCCAATAATCACGCGTGTGTAACCATTCTCCTGTTTGGTATGAGCCTGATAACCCCGTTTTTGCAAATCTGCTACGAGTTTTTTCGCATTGTCGCTATTCTTGAGCGCCATCAGTTGAATAATCCAACCACTGCTCTGAAAATCATCTGACTCAGACGATGCTTCAACTTGAACCGGAACGGTATCATTCGATGCTGTCGTATTCTCGTTTTCATTCACCGTAACGGGTGAATCAGGTAAGGAAAGCTGATCGGTCTCCGGCTCTAGAATTTGATATTGTTCCGTGTCTTGATCGACATCGGGTTTCAGTGGAATACTGGCAACATCTTCTTTGTAGTGTGATTTTTGTCCATCCAGAATATCCGGAAGAATAATGACACCAAGTGCAACCAATACAACGGTTCCAACTAAACGACTTTGGAATCGGCTTGCCATCTCTGTTTACACCCCTCGTTTATGCCAAAAATCTAAAACTTCTCCAACCGTGTGGAACGAACCCGCGACGATAATGGCATCATTTTCATGGGCTCGTGTCATCGCAGCTTTAAAAGCCTGAACGGGTGATTCATAGGTTTGACTCGGAACAGGAATATAGCGATTCAACTCGCTGGCAAAAGCAGCCCGAGGCCCGGTCAAAGAAGCCGGATACCAATGATCAACAACCGATGATAAAGCGGTGATCGTTGCCTGAATATCTTTGTCATGTAACATACCAATGACCAGATGAATTTTCTTGTCCGAGAAACGCTGCTTTATATATGATGCCAGATATTGGGCAGAATGTGGGTTATGCGCAACATCCAGCATAATTACCGGCTGCTGGCTAATTAGCTGCATTCTGCCAGGCAGAGAGGCACTCTTTAATCCCTCAACAATATCCATATCACTGATATCGAGCCCAGCACATCCAAGTGCCATCAAAGCAGTTGCAGCATTGGGTAACGGTAACTGTGGCTTCGGTAAGTCACGGAGATCAAAAGCACCATGCTGCCAATGCCATACATCTTCTGCAACCTGATAATTAAATTGAATACCGATCTGAAAAAATTCCGCATCGATTTCATCAGCATAGGCGGCAACAGTCGCTGGTGGATGAGGCTCACCGCATACCGCTGGCTGACCGGCACGAAAAATACCCGCTTTCTCGTACCCGATCTGTCCCAGATCATCCCCCAGCCAATCAATATGGTCGATGGCCAGACTCGTGATGACCGAAACATCATGTTCAACAACATTGGTCGCATCTAACCGACCACCTAAGCCGACTTCTAAAATCGCAACATCGACTTGTTCTTCTTGCAGTAATCGCAATGCAGCCAGCGTTCCGAACTCAAAAAAGCTCAGACTCGTTGTACCCCGCTGTTTTTCAATAAAATCAAACGCGTGCGTATGGTTTTCATCGGCTAAGACTTTGCCGTTGATCCGAATACGTTCGTTATAACAGATAAGATGTGGAGAACTATAGACGCCCACCGAATACCCTGCAGCAAGCAGGATGGCTTCGAGAATCGCACAGGTAGAACCTTTCCCATTCGTGCCGGCAACCGTAATAATGGTTGGTGCAGGTTTTAACAGGTTGGCTCTCTGAGCCACGACCTGAACGCGATCAAGGCCTAAATCTATGGATGAATGATGGATACTGGATAAATAATCAAGCCACATCGATAACGAAGATGTGGCTTGTGGCATAGCGTTCTGACTCATTAAACAAGCATAGTATTGAGATATGGGAAAACTACTTTACTCTTTTTTCTCGGCTTCTGGTACCGCATAAGTACTATCATTTCCGGATTCTGTTGTCTGTGCTGGGTAATTCATCATCTTACCCAACAGGCTCGCAATTTGAGACCGCATTTCACGACGATCAACAATCATATCAATCGCGCCGTGCTCCAACAGAAACTCACTGCGCTGGAAACCTTCTGGAAGATCTTCACGTACTGTCTGTTCAATAACGCGACGACCGGCAAAACCAATGACCGCTTTCGGCTCACCAATATTAATATCACCGAGCATCGCCAAGCTTGCAGATACACCACCCATAGTCGGGTCAGTCATTACAGAGATAAATGGTAAGCCATTTTGGGATAGACGTTCCAGCGCTGCGCTGGTTTTCGCCATTTGCATCAGAGACATTAACGCCTCTTGCATTCGGGCACCACCACTGGCAGAAAAACAGATCAAACCACACTTGGCTTCAATCGCTGCTTCTACAGCTTTCACAAAACGTGCTCCAACGACTGATCCCATCGAACCTGCCATAAAGGAAAACTCAAATGCACAAGCAACAAGAGGATAGCCGCAAAGCTCTCCTTTCATAACGACCAAGGCATCTTTTTCACCACTTGCTTTCTGCGCCGCTGCAAGTCTCTCTTTATAACGTTTTGAATCTTTGAATTTTAATTTGTCCTGCGGCTCCAGCGTCTCACCGATTTCTTGGCGGTTATCTTCATCAAGAAATTTTTCCAGACGACGACGAGCGCTCATCCGCATATGGTGATTACACTTTGGACAAACTTCTAAATTACGTTCTAACTCAGCATAATAAAGGACTTGTTCACAAGACGTACATTTTGTCCAAACACCTTCAGGAATCGATGCTTTTCGCGAACTGACAATATTGCTTTTCTCTAAAATCTTTTCAAGCCAACTCATGTGGAAGACCCTTACTCCTCTCCCTTGCAACGGCAAGAGAAAATTATTCGACAATAAACACCCAGAGGATTAAATCATATAAATCTCTGCATGTTGATAAAAAACTGGTTGTACCTTCGTGAAACGACGTTACAACAATCTGATCTCATGATTTGAATCTGACTAACGCGATTCGTTCAATGTATCAGGTAAAAATAACGGACCAACAGGTTGCTCCGGTAGATTGAATACTTGCGGATATTCGACTTCAACCAAATAAAGCCCTTCTGCTTTCGCTGTTGCAGCCGCAAGTTTCCGATCTTTAGCTTCTAATAGCCATTGAATCCATTCAGGCTTTTGCTCCCCTCTGCCGACAGCAATTAAGCTCCCCGCGATATTTCTGACCATATGGTGTACAAACGCATTGGCTTTAATATCAATCACAACATAACGATTGTGACGAGTGACTTGCAGATGCATGACATTCCGCCACGGGCTGCGAGACTGACAATGTACGGCTCTGAAGGAGGTAAAATCATTTTCTCCCAGTAACAATTGTCCGGCTCGGTGCATTCTTTCAACACATAAATCACCATGATAATGACTGACACCAGCCGACAAAATGGCCGGTCGCAAATTATCATTGTATATCACATACCGATAACGCCGTGCGGTCGCTGAAAAACGAGCATGAAACGAATCAGGAACTTCCTGTGCCCATCGCACAGCAATATCTTGGGGTAAATTCGCATTCGCCCCCATCGTCCATGCTGCCGTTTTTCGCTGAACCTCAGTATCAAAATGGACAACTTGTCCCGTACCGTGAACACCAGCATCAGTTCGCCCAGCACACTGGACTTCGATCGGATGATTCGCAACTTGGCTCAGTGCTTTTTCCAAAGCTTCCTGAACACTAGGAACATCTCGCTGCCGCTGCCAGCCATAATAATGAGCGCCATGATACTCAACACCTAAAGCGATTCTCATCATCTACTTCTCTTGTCAAACAGGGTCGGCAGTATAATCGCAAATAGGAAAAAATTCTAATCAACAACAGACGATATCTCTTGGATATCCGTAGAGAACAGCGCTATGGGGGCGCTATTCGCTACCCCACCCATTAATTTCTTCGGCTCAGCTCGTCAATCAAGCGTTTTGCAGCCTGACGAATATCATCGTTCCCGTCAACAATGGCTTCTTCCAATAACTTCACCGCACCTGCTTCATCATTCATTTCGATGTAAATCTTCGCAAGATCCAGTTTCCCTGCGGCTTCCGCATTGCTGTCAACATCAACATTCGTAATATCTCCGATGACATCCGGGAATTCATTCAACCCGACATCCAGTTTAAGATCGACGTCTTCAAAAGGATGGTGATGTCCTTCAACTTGAGACATCAGTTCATCAATTGTTAAATGACGCTGCTGTTCAGACTCGTTATAGAATAAGTCATCCTGAACTTCCCAATCTTCCGAATCGGCCTGAGGTTCATATGTTTGATTTTCACTTCGCCAAACATCCTGCTCATCTTTCGGCACTTCATCAGGAATCGACGCCTGTTGTTCCGGAGAAAGTTTGAAGCCATTCCAATCTTCACCACCCATACTCAGCATCGACTCTAAATCCATTCCTGCGCTGGCAATCCGCTCTTCATCTAGATTTGGCTCAAAAACATACTGCGCAGGCTCAGCATTTTCATCCAACAACGCACCCAATGCATCTTCATCAAAAGAATGTCTTGGGAGAGGCTCAAGACCAGCCCCCTCATCCACAAAATCAGAAGACTCAGTGGCTAAGTCAGTTTCTGGAGCCACGTCTGATGCTATCTCGGAGACACCCGCGTCTACTGGCGACGTATCGAATTCATCTAATGCGGCCATTTCATCGAATTCTGGGAATGCATCATCATCGATAACATCTGATAAATCATCACTCTCCGGTGGCTCGGATGCTGACTCATCCACATCTGCTGGCAATGCATCGGATTCACTCAGTGCCGCCGTTTCGTCAAACTCTGGTAACGCATCATCATCGATAAAGTCAGATAAATCATCGCTCTCCTGTAGCTCGGATGCTAACTCATCCGCATCCGCTGACAATGCATCGGATTCACTCAGTGCCGCCGTTTCATCGAATTCTGGTAACGCATCATCATCGATAAAGTCAGATAAATCATCGCTTTCCTGTAGCTCGGATGCTAACTCATCCGCATCTGCTGACAATGTATCGGATTCACTCAGTGCCGCCGTTTCATCGAATTCTGGTAACGCTTCGTCATCGATAAAATCGGATAGATCATCGCTCTCCGACGGCTCCGCGACTGCTTCAGCTTGCGTCGCTTCCGGCTCAATCACTTGCTCGGTTTCGATGTCTGCTTCAGGAACATGCTCTTCTTCAATGACAGGCGCTTCTGCGGGTAATTCTGGCTCTTCACTTGGCTGGTCGATGGCTGAATCACTCTCAGAGGTCATCTCTGAGTCACTCAGTTCAGGAGCATCGGTATCGACTGGCGGTGCATCAAATTCATCCAGTGCGGCCATTTCATCGAATTCTGGTAACGCTTCGTCATCGATAAAATCGGATAGATCATCGCTCTCCGATGGCTCCGCGACTGCTTCAGCTTGCGTCGCTTCCGGCTCAATCACTTGCTCTGTTTCTGTTTCAATATCCGCTTCAGGGACATCATCCTCTTCAATGACAGGCGCCTCTGCGGATGATTCTGGCTCTTCACTTGGCTGGTCGATGGCTGAATCACTCTCAGAGGTTGTCTCTGAGTCACTCAGTTCAGGAGCATCGGTATCGACTGCCGGTGCATCGAATTTATCCAGTGCGACCGTTTCATCGAATTCTGGTAACGCTTCGTCATCGATAAAATCGGATAGATCATCGCTCTCCGATGGCTCCGCGACTGCTTCAGCTTGCGTCGCTTCCGGCTCAATCACTTGCTCGGTTTCGATGTCTGCTTCAGGAACATGCTCTGCTTCAATGACAGGCGCTTCTGCGGGTAATTCTGGCTCTTCACTTGGCTGGTCGATGGCTGAATCACTCTCAGAGGTTATCTCTGAGTCACTCAGTTCAGGAGCATCGGTATCGACTGCCGGTGCATCGAATTCATCCAGTGCGACCGTTTCATCGAATTCTGGTAACGCTTCGTCATCGATAAAATCGGATAGATCATCGCTCTCCGATGGCTCCGCGACTGCTTCAGCTTGCGTCGCTTCCGGCTCAATCACTTGCTCTGTTTCTGTTTCAATATCCGCTTCAGGGACATCATCCTTTTCAATGACAGGCGCTTCTGCGGGTGATTCTGGCTCTTCACTTGGCTGGTCGATGACGGAATCACTCTCAGAGGTCATCTCTGAGTCACTCAGTTTAGGAGCATCGGTATCGACTGCCGGTGCATCGAATTCATCCAGTGCGGCCATTTCATCGAATTCTGGTAACGCTTCGTCATCGATAAAGTCGGATAGATCATCGCTCTCCGATGGCTCCGCGACTGCTTCAGCTTGCGTCGCTTCCGGCTCAATCACTTGCTCTGTTTCTGTTTCAATATCCGCTTCAGGGACATCATCCTCTTCAATGACAGGCACCTCTGCGGATGATTCTGGCTCTTCACTTGGCTGGTCGATGGCTGAATCACTCTCAGAGGTTATCTCTGAGTCACTCAGTTCAGGAGCATCGGTATCGACTGGCGGTGCATCAAATTCATCCAGTGCGGCCATTTCATCGAATTCTGGTAACGCTTCGTCATCGATAAAGTCGGATAGATCATCGCTCTCCGGTGGCTCCGCGACTGCTTCAGCTTGCGTCGCTTCCGGCTCAATCACTTGCTCTGTTTCGATGTCAGCTTCAGGAGCATGATCTTCTTCGATAACAGGCGCTTCTGCAGGTGATTCTGGCACTTCACTTGGCTGGTCGATGGCTGAATCACTCTCAGAGGTCATCTCTGAGTCACTCAGTTGAGGAGCATCGGTATCGACTGCCGGTGCATCGAATTCATCCAGTGCGACCGTTTCATCGAATTCTGGTAACGCTTCGTCATCGATAAAGTCGGATAGATCATCGCTCTCCGGTGGCTCCGCGACTGCTTCAGCTTGCATCGCTTCCGGCTCAATCACTTGCTCGGTTTCGATGTCAGCTTCAGGAGCATGCTCTGCTTCAATGACAGGCGCTTCTGCGGGTAATTCTGGCTCTTCACTTGGCTGGTCGATGGCTGAATCACTCTCAGAGGTCATCTCTGAGTCACTCAGTTCAGGAGCACCGGTATCGACTGCCGGTGCATCGAATTCATCCAGTGCGACCGTTTCATCGAATTCTGGTAACGCTTCGTCATCGATAAAGTCGGATAGATCATCGCTCTCCGGTGGCTCCGCGACTGCTTCAGCTTGCGTCGCTTCCGGCTCAATCACTTGCTCTGTTTCGATGTCAGCTTCAGGAGCATGATCTTCTTCGATAACAGGCGCTTCTGCAGGTGATTCTGGCACTTCACTTGGCTGGTCGATGGCTGAATCACTCTCAGAGGTCATCTCTGAGTCACTCAGTTTAGGAGCATCGGTATCGACTGCCGGTGCATCGAATTCATCCAGTGCGACCGTTTCATCGAATTCTGGTAACGCTTCGTCATCGATAAAATCGGATAGATCATCGCTCTCCGGTGGCTCCGCGACTTCAGTGTCGGCAGGTGGTGTGTCGAATTCACTCAGTACGGTCGTCTCGTCGAAACCAGGTAATTCAGACTCAGAGACTTCCTCATCGCCCGATGTCAATGCAGAAGATGGCTCTAGTTCTTCCTCAATATCCCAATCAATATCTTGCGGAACCCCAAACTCATTCGCTGCAACTGAATCATCTTCATCAACCTGTTCACTGCCTTCAATTTCAGGATTGAAATCAAAGTCGTTCGAGTCCTCTCCCGGTGCTTCTGCTGAGACAGATGCGTCAAAATCGACTTCATCTAATAACGGGTCTTTATCCGGTGCGGAACTAATCAGATCATCAATAAACCCTTCACGGTTAAAGTCATCATCTTCCTCGATAGTGTGCTGTTCAATTTCTAGTAATTCATCAAATAACTCAGTCCCATCATCAATCGGAGTCGTATCGTCTTCATCGAGTTCAGTATCGGCTTCCAAATCTTCATCAAGATCGAGCGTTTCAAAATCAAACAGGTCATCATCACTTTCATCTGCTAAGTCAAAGCCACCGAGATCTTCTAACTCTTTATCCCAATTAAGTTCGTCGTCGGTGTCATCCGATTCATCCAGTAACTCATCCAGCAGTGCGGTCGTTTCATCTGTAACACTTTCTGATTCATCTTCGGATGTATCGAGTGAGTCAAATGCGCCAGTATCAAATGCTTCATCTAAGAATGAATCATCCTGACTATTTGCTTCTAATTGCTCCAGATCGGCTTGTTGCTCAATACTGTCAAATAAAGCTTCCAGCTCGCTATCAGAAGCAACACCGACATCGCCTAGATCGAACTCATCACCTTGCTCTTCTGCCAATAAATCATCGAGCATGGATTGATCAAGCTCTGTCGTATCTAAGTCATCGTCAAGCCCGTCACCATCCAGCAACATCTCAATTTCGTCCTGAGACATCCCAACTTGATCATCACTGGAAAGATCGAAATCCTCATCCTCGGCCTGTTCTTCATCGCCCGCCCCAAGAGACGCATCCTCAAGCGCTCGCTCCATTTCTTCCAGACCGACCGCTTTATCTTCGCTGTTGACGCTAATGCCATTTGCACTCGCAGAGAAATCACTATCGAGATCCGTATCAACTAAGTCACCATCATCATCGATGCTGGCAAACAGATCTTCCTCACTTTCATCCCCCAGGTCCAAATCAAGATCGACATCGTCGAGCTCAGCAAAGACATCATCAACATCGGCTTCATCCTGAACCTCACTCTCTTCTGCTTCAGGGCTGGTTGTGCTAAAGAGATCATCGTCAAGTGACAGGTCATCAAGTTCATCATCGTGATCACCGACTTCTGCAGCATCCCCAATATTAATCGGTTTATCACTCACATCCTTCGTTTCCGTTGGCGCATCAGATGATGTATCCGATGTTTTTCTCCGACCAACCAACCACATGATCAGTAAAGCGATCAATAATCCGGGAATAAGCGCGAGCGCACCGACCGTCCAGCTATTTGACAATAGTTTGTCGAGGGATGTGGGCGACATCCGCTCAGCTTCCGCACGTTTTCTGCGCTCTTCAGCCAGCAGTTTTTCGACTTCAGTACGAACTTTATTTTCATCGCCCAGTTCATTCTTCAGATCACTTACTTCTGACTGCACTTTTGACAGCATGAGTGTTAAACGGTGATTTTTCTCTTCAAGAGCCAGAATTTCTGAGTCTGTTCCTGTCGCATCTGATGAAGAAAATGACAACACGCTCTGAGGTGCTTCTGTCTGAGGCGGCTGCTCTGACGGAATTATTTTGTCTTTCGCCGGACTCACTTGCTGAGTATTAGTCTGTTGTTGTGCAGGCTTCGTATCAGGTTGTGCTGCTGGAGGTGTATCTGTTTTAACAGATGTAGGCTTCGTCGGTTTTACGGTGCGAGCTTTTACCGCTGACGATGAACCAGTTGCTGCGAGACGACTCGCCTGATCTAACCGTTGCTGATGAGCCTGCATGACCCGTGTCGCTTCTTCAGTTGTCACACTCCGAATCTGGGCGAGAGATGGAATACGTAACCGACTTCCCGGAATTAAGCTGTGAATATTCTGCTGTTCAAATGATTCGGGATTTAACTGATAGAGAGCAAGTAGCGTTTGCTGAACGGTAACTTGATTTGATGGTCTGAGTTTTGAGGCAATCGACCATAATGTTTCTGTTTCGGAAGTGGGACCATAAAATTTGGAAGGTTCATTATTTGATTGCGCAGCAGAAGACCTCACCGCTTCACTATATTGGGGTGATGACTGCACCTGACCTGTTGGTCCAAGCAGACGAATACCTTCTGCATGAACAAGAGAAAACTGACCCACGGCTGCTATTGCAAATGGTAACAACAGACGTTTTAAAAATTGACGCATATAAAGCTCAGCTATGTGCTTAGGTAATAGTAAATTCAATAATCTGTTAAATATATCGGATTACACCAGCAAAACTATAGGTTATCCGGAAAAAAACTGTTTTCCCTACAATAATTGCGCGCATCTCACACATTTTCCACTTTTCTGATTCACCACTGGTTCCCCATCCGTGCTCAAATGGCATGAAACAGAAGCAATTGAAGTTGTCACAACGGTATAATTTGAACAGTAAAAAAGCCAGCATATTGCTGGCTTTTCCTTATTCATCAAAGCACATCAGACCGCTTCAATCTTCGCCCAAGTATCTCTTAAACCGACAGTACGGTTAAAAACCAATGATTCGGCTGAAGAATCGCGGTTATCTGCACAAAAATAACCGATACGTTCAAACTGATAACCAAATTCTGGTTGAGCTGAAGCTAAACTTGCTTCCACAAAACCTTGCTGACGAATCAGAGATTCAGGATTCAGAACTTGCGTAAAATCATCTTCTGCCGCTGGGTTAGCAACCGAGAAGAGCCGATCATACAACCGGAATTCAGCGGGAATACCTTGGCTAACAGAAACCCAGTGAATAACACCTTTAACTTTTCGCCCATCCGCTGGGTTTTTCCCCAACGTATCGGCATCGTAAGTACAGTAAATCGTGGTAATCTCACCCGCACTATCTTTCTCAATCCGCTCAGCTTTAATCACATAGGCGCCGCGTAAACGGACTTCTTTGCCAAGAACAAGACGTTTATATTTCTTATTTGCTTCTTCACGAAAATCTTCACGTTCAATCCAGATTTCCCGACTAAAGGCAACTTGGCGACTCCCCATCTCAGGCTTGTTAGGATGGTTAGCAACGTCCAGCATCTCCACGGTGTCAGCGTCATAATTCTCAATCACAACTTTCACAGGATCCAACACAGCCATGGCTCTGGGCGCATGTTCATTCAGGTCGTCACGAATACAAGATTCCAACGAACTAAATTCAATCATATTGTCTTGTTTCGTCACACCGATGCGTTTACAGAATTCACGAATCGATGCTGGTGTAAATCCGCGACGACGCAAACCAGAAATGGTTGGCATTCGTGGATCATCCCATCCTGAAACGAATTTCTCAGACACCAATTGATTCAGCTTCCGTTTCGACATCACCGTATATTCAAGGTTTAAGCGACTAAATTCATACTGTCTCGGATGGCAGGGGATGGTGATGTTATCCAATACCCAATCATACAAACGTCGGTTGTCTTGAAACTCCAAGGTACACAAAGAGTGAGTAATGCCTTCCAATGCATCCGAAATACAGTGAGTAAAGTCGTACATCGGATAGATACACCATTGATCACCGGTCTGATGATGCTCAGCAAAACGAACTCGGTATAAAACCGGATCACGTAAAACCATAAAAGAAGAAGCCATATCGATTTTGGCACGCAAACAGGCTTCACCTTCCTGAAATCCACCGGTGCGCATTTTTTCAAACAACGCGAGGTTTTCTTCAACACTGCGATCACGATAAGGACTTTCTTTTCCCGGATGATTCAACGTTCCCCGATACTCACGGATTTGTTCTGGCGCCAGCTCTTCAACATAAGCGAGTCCTTTCTCGATTAATTCAATGGCATAACGATACAACTGATCAAAATAATCAGATGAATAGCACACCTCGCCCGCCCATTGAAAACCTAACCAGTTGACGTCTTTCTTAATTGACTCAACATACTCGATGTTTTCTTTTTCTGGGTTTGTATCATCAAAACGTAAGTTACACTGGCCCTGATAATCCTGAGCAATACCGAAATTCAAACAAATTGACTTAGCATGTCCGATATGGATATAGCCATTCGGCTCTGGTGGAAATCGGGTATGCACACTGGTATGTTTGCCTTCCGCCAAGTCTTTATCAACAATCTGACGGATAAAGTTCGATGGACGAGCCTCAGCTTCACTCATCTATAACACCTCAATAATTTTGTATTCTCAGGACCGTGACTCATCTGCTTGAATGCAGAGAAGTACACCGCGAATAATTTTGCTGTTAGGATATAAAAGTTAACACCCCTAATGATCCACAATTCTTTGTGATTACACAATATGATTCCGGGATATTCTTAAGATTATTTCCTGAGATCGATCATTTTACATCGATAAAGCGGCATTTTTGGTTTTTGACTCTGGATACAGAGTAAGAAGTCCAATGACCATTCGCATACGGCCAATAGTGCGAAAAGTAAACTTAGATGGCGAAAGATTAGTGACCAATGCCACAGCTCCCGCAGCTTCGACTGGAGAGGACTTTATTTTTAGCGATAAGGCAGTATATTACCGTTTGGGCAGGATATTCAGGTCTCAGACAATGAACTGCCTTAGACACCAGCCATCATCGTACGAGTAAACTCATGAATATACCGTCGTCTGCCGGTATAGAGAAAAGTACCATAGACATCACGCAACCAAATCGACACAATAAACATCGTGAGTTTGTGGTTAGGCTATCATCGATGAAAATTTTTACAATCCGATGACAAGATTAAAAAACGGGCAATACGAGCAGCATAAGCAAATGAATGATACGCAAAAAGGTAATGTAGATTTAGTCAAACAACTTAATAGTGCCGCTGTGTATCGGCTCATCGATCAACAGGGCCCGATTTCTCGCATTCAGGTTGCAGATATCAGCCAGTTAGCACCTGCCAGTGTCACTAAAATCACCCGTCAACTGTTGGAAAAAGGCCTGATTAAAGAAGTCGCACAACAGGCATCGACCGGGGGACGCCGGGCTATCTCCCTTGAGACTGAAGTGCTTCCTTTTCATTCTGTTGCTGTCAGGTTAGGCCGCGACTACATTCAGATCAGTCTTTATGATCTGGGCGGAAATGAAATTGTTTCCGATTATCATGAGTTTCAATATCTGCATCAAAAAGAGCTCATTGAAGGGCTACTTCACTATATCCGTCACTTCATCCGAGAGAAACAAGCTTATATTCAACAATTAATTGCGATTGGTGTTGTTCTCCCCGGTCTGGTTAACCCAGAAACCGGCGTGGTGGAATATATGCACAATGTCGATGTCGATGAACTCGCGATGGGAGATATCATCAGAAATCACTTTGGCGTCGAGTGTTTTATCGGCAACGATATCCGCGGTCTTGCCCTTGCAGAACACTATTTCGGCTCAAGTCAAGACTGTCAAGATTCGATTTTGATCAGTGTCGGCCGGGGAACAGGGGCTGGGATGATCGTCAATGGTCGAATTTTTCTCGGGTTCAACCGAAATGTCGGTGAAATTGGGCATATTCAGATCGATCCATTGGGAGCACAGTGTCAGTGCGGTAATTTCGGATGTCTGGAAACCGTGGCATCCAACCCTGCAATCGTAAAGCGGGTCAGACAGTTTCTTGACCAAGGCTATCAGTCAACACTTGCTGAATTAGAGCAGATTACAATTAGCGATATCTGTGATCACGCCAATCAAGGGGATGAACTGGCACGTCAAACTTTGATAAAAGTGGGTGACCATTTAGGTAAAGCTGTCGCGATTACAGTCAATTTGTTTAACCCGCAAAAAATTATCATTGCAGGGGATATCACAACAGCACAAGATTTGATTTTTCCGGCTATTGAACGCAATGTACAGAATCAATCTCTGAAAGCATTCCATAAAAACCTTCCCATTGTGGCCTCACAGGTTTATAAGCAGCCGCCGATTGCTGCCTTTGCCATGATTAAACGGGCAATGCTGAATGGGGTTTTACTCCAAAAACTTCTCGAAGAGTAATCACAACCTTCGTCGATCAAGGTAACCAATCTGGTATGGTTACCTTGTTCTATCCCCCATCCCAATAAATTACCACCTAAATCAATCACCCATCATTGAACAAATAACAATCAAATTCGATTTAAAATTAAATACTATCCAATAAATGTGTATTTAAATTAAATAATATTCACATCAAATGCATTTTTAATAAAAATTCATACAGCCAAGGGTTGTCTTTTCTAGAAAAAGTGGCACATTAACATTCAAAGCAAAAAATCATAAGGGAATGAGTATGTGTTCTATATTTGGCATCTTAGATATAAAAAGCGATGCATCGAAGCTACGTCCGTTGGCATTGGAAATGTCCAAAAAACTTCGTCACCGTGGTCCGGACTGGTCTGGAATTTATACATCAGATCATGCAATCTTGGCGCATGAAAGACTGGCTATCGTAGGCCTGAACAGTGGTGCTCAACCAATCTACAGCCCGAATAAAAAACATATACTCGCCGTCAACGGTGAAATCTATAACCACAAAGAAATCAGAGCCCGTTACGAAGATAAATATGATTTCCAGACCGATTCAGATTGTGAAGTTATTCTGGCACTTTATCAGGATATGGGTGCAGATTTACTCGAAGAGCTCAACGGCATCTTCGCTTTCATCCTGTACGATGAGGAAAAAGACCAGTATTTAGTTGGTCGAGATCACATCGGTATTATTCCGCTCTATCAAGGCTTTGATGAGCATGGGAACTACTATATTGCCTCAGAAATGAAAGCATTAGTTCCGGTTTGTAAAACCATCAGCGAATTCCCTCCGGGTTGTTATTACGGTTCATCCGATCAAGAACCGGTCCGCTACTACACGCGAGACTGGAACGACTACAGTGCCGTTGAAGGGAATGTGACAGATAAAGAGCAACTGGCTCAAGCTTTGGAAGCAGCGGTCAAACGCCAGCTCATGACCGACGTTCCTTACGGCGTCCTGCTGTCTGGCGGACTGGATTCATCGATTACTTCCGCAATCGCGAAACGCTTCGCAGCAATGCGGATTGAAGACGATGAGCAGTCAGCAGCCTGGTGGCCTCAGTTGCACTCATTTGCAATTGGTTTGGAAGGCGCACCGGATCTCAAAGCCGCCCGCGAAGTTGCTGACCAAATCGGTACGGTTCACCATGAAATGACCTATACCATTCAAGAAGGTCTGGATGCTATCCGCGATGTGATTTACCACATTGAAACATACGATGTCACAACTATCCGGGCATCAACACCAATGTTTTTGATGGGACGAAAAATCAAAGCGATGGGCATTAAAATGGTACTTTCCGGTGAAGGTGCTGATGAAATTTTCGGGGGATACCTTTACTTCCACAAAGCACCGAACGCGCGTGAATTCCATGAAGAAACCGTCCGCAAACTACTGGCGCTGAACATGTTCGACTGCGCACGAGCCAACAAGTCTCTGGCAGCGTGGGGTGTCGAAGGACGCGTCCCGTTCTTGGATAAAGAGTTTATTGATGTCGCCATGCGTTTAAACCCGAAAGATAAGATGTGCGGTAACGGAAAAATGGAAAAACACGTCTTGCGTGAATGCTTTGAGCACTATCTGCCAGATTCAATTGCTTGGCGGCAGAAAGAACAGTTTTCAGATGGTGTCGGCTACGGCTGGATTGATACCCTCAAATCGGTCGCAGAAGAAAAAGTTACCGACCAACAGATGGAAACAGCACAGTTCCGCTTCCCTTACAATACACCGACGACCAAAGAAGGTTATGTATACCGGGAAATTTTTGAAGAGCTCTTCCCACTCGAATCTGCAGCAAAATGTGTTCCGGGCGGCCCATCCGTTGCCTGTTCATCGGCAAAAGCCATTGAATGGGACGAATCGTTTAAAAACTGTATTGACCCATCCGGACGTGCTGTCAAAAACGTTCACCAAGAAGCTTATTAAGTTTCAACGCTCAGTCAGTAGCCACAAAAAACAGCAGGAGAAAGTCCTGCTGTTTTTTTATGATCATCGTAATGATGCTTTGCCAACCTAAACAATAAAATCGGTCTAAGACAGCTCCAGATCTCGATTATCAAAGCTCATTGCAACAGTCTGACTAATCATTTTTACCAACATGATCGAGCGCGTTTCTCCGTCCGCTTCCTGATAAATCGCATCAATTCCGGCAAATTGTCCCCCTTTCACCCGAATGACTTGCCCACACTGTGGCATACTCTGCTGAAGTGACTGAGTGTTAGATTCTAATATTTTCAAGTGATCGATCAGCGCCGCACTTACCTCTTTAGGGTGCTGCCCGAAACGGATAAAATCAGCCACCCCTCGCGTCGAACGGACTGAAACAAAACTAGGGCCGTTCTCATAGTCAAAACAGACAAACATATAAGAAGGAAACAGTGGCTCAAGTAAGGTTTGCTTTTTCCCCCGCAAAATCTTCTCGACTTTAATCTCTGGGTAATAGCATTCAACCCCCTGATTTTCCAAATGGCATTTGGCCCGTTGTTGCTCTCCGCGCTTACAATACAGTAAATACCATTGTTTCATATCCTAACAACCTTTGTGATCCCCCATACATAAACCCTAGCAACAGTTTTACCGAAGGTACATGAATAAAAAGTTATTCATGTTCGTTTGTCGAATGTTTCACCAATTCGGCAAATAAAGACACATAAGTATCTGAATCATTCAGACAGCCAATGAAGTTATAAACCTCACCACCAGCTCGCAGAAAAGTCTCTTTGCCCTCTTGCGCAATTTCTTCCAACGTTTCCAGACAATCCACAGAGAATGCCGGAGAAATAATATCCAGATTCTTGATACCGTTCTGAGGGAGATTTTCTAAAGTCTTATCGGTATAAGGTTGCAACCACACTTCTTTGCCGAAGCGGGACTGATAAGTCGTACCGATTTGGTGAGCCTCTAACCCCAGCTCAGCGGCAAGTAGTCGAGTCGTCTCAATGCAATGCTGTGGATATACATCACCGTTATCTGCATATCGCTGCGGGATACCATGATAGGAACAGAGCAAATAATCTCCCCGACCATGATTTTCCCAAGAATGCCGAACTTGCTCCGCCAATGCTTGAATATAGAGGGGATGCTGATAATGATCGCGAATGATATGGAGTTCAGGAACAACCGTAAATGACTTCAATGCATGGGTTACAGCATCATAAACCGCGGCGGTGGTTGTGCCTGAATATTGAGGATAAAGCGGTAATATAGTGACAGACTCAACCTGCTGTGCCATTAAACGTTGCAATCCATCCCGAACACTTGGCTGGCCATAAGTCATCCCAATCTCAACCGGCATATCAAGCAATTTCGCTAACTTGTCACGCTGACGCATTGAGTACACCATCAATGGTGAACCACCATCCATCCAGATCTGCTGATATAAACGGGCAACTTTAGGTGAACGAATGGGTAAAATCACGCCATGTAATAACGGACGCCAAACCCAAGGAGAAAGATCAATAACACGTGGGTCAGAAAGAAATTCAGCTAAAAACGCTTTCACTGCAGCAGGCGTTGCTGCTGCCGGTGTTCCCAAATTTACTAACAGTACACCTTGTTTTTTTGCTTGATACAACATCACGCCAGATCTCACCTATTCAGTAAAATAATCTTCAAAAATGCTATGCGTTACACTCTATCACGATTTTGAATGAGAGCCTCGGCCGAATGAAAAAAATCCAGAGCCTCGAAAGACTCTGGATTTTAATCCGTCAAGATATCGATGGCTGATAGTCATCGATCAATGAAGGGATTATCCTAGTGCTTTTTCAATATCCGCACTTACTTCAGCAACCTGTTTCGTCCCATCCAATTGCAGATATTGGGTCTTTCCTGCTGCCGCTTCTTTACTGTAGTACTCAATCAGAGGTGCTGTCTGTTCATGATACACAGCCAGACGTGAACGAACAGTTTCTTCTTTATCGTCATCACGAATGACAAGCGCTTCACCTGTGATATCATCTTTGCCTTCAACTTTCGGTGGGTTATATACCACATGATAAGTCCGCCCGGATGGTAAATGAGCACGACGACCAGCCATACGTTCAACAATTACTTTATCCGCCACATCGAACTCAATCACATAGTCGATCTCAATCCCCATTGCTTTCAGACCATCCGCTTGAGGAATTGTCCGAGGGAAACCATCAAGCAAGAAGCCTTTCTCACAATCAGGCTGAGCAATTCGTTCTTGAATCAATCCCAGAATAATATCATCAGAAACTAACTGACCAGCATCGATAACTGCTTTGGCTTGCTTACCCAATTCAGTGCCGGCTTTAATTGCAGCACGAAGCATGTCACCGGTAGAAATCTGTGGAATACCATATTTCTCCATAATGAACTGAGCTTGTGTTCCTTTACCTGCACCTGGAGCACCCAGAAGAATGATGCGCATGTTTAATCCTCTTTAGAAAATGATGAATTATACCGAAACTCACTGCATTCACGTTGTCACGGAAAGTTTCGGTATAAGCGTGTTATTCAAGTCATCAGACCATTCAATAGGCGAGCAAAATACACGCCTTCCCTAAGACATTCAAGTCTGAAATTCTACCATAAGGATTCGTTTTTTAACGTCAGGTACGACTAAAGATGAATAGATATCTGACGTTCTGTGACGAATATGATACAAAATATCAATTATTTTCATAAGGTTACATAAATCAAAAAAATAAGCCCGCACTGCGGGCTTATTGAATACCAAAAGAACTTATTGGACCTTCGTCAAGAGGCGGTTAACCGCGCTCAGGAATTGAGCAGGATCTTCCATTGAACCTCTTTCTGCCAGCATCGCCTGACCTAACAGAATTTCAACCCAACGACCAAACTGCTCTTCATCCGGTTCATCCGCCATTTTCTTAACCAGATCATGTTCCGGATTTAACTCCAGAATATATTTCACTTCCGGTGCAGCCTGACCCGCAGCTTCTAATAATTTCGCCATTTGTGTACCGATCTCATAATCATCGGTCACAACGACGGCTGGTGTCGAAGCAAGTTTAAATGTGGTACGAACTTCCTTAACGCGCTCACCAAGATAAGATTGCGTTCTTTCGACGACTGTTTTAAACGCTTCTTCAGTCTCTTTATGTTTTTCTTTCTCAGCTTCGTCCTCGAACTGGCTCAAATCAAGTCCGGCTTTAGTGATAGATTGGAACTGCTTGCCATCAAACTCGGTGAGATAGTTCATTAGCCACTCATCAATGCGGTCATACATCAGAACAACTTCAATGCCTTTAGACTTAAATTGTTCTAAGTGAGGACTATTCTTCGCTGCCGCATAGCTATCCGCAGTCAGATAGTAAATTTTATCCTGACCTTCTTTCATGCGTTCAACATACGCTTTCAGCCCAACGTTCTGCTCAGAACTATCGGTGTGTGTTGAGGCAAATCGTAGCAGTCCAGCGATTTTTTCACGATTTGAGAAATCTTCAGCAGGGCCTTCTTTCATAACCAGACCAAATTCTTTCCAGAATGTCTGATATTTTTCTTCATCGCTAGACATCCGATCCAGCATCGATAGCACACGCTTAGTACATGCATTACGGAGTGACTGAGTGACTTTATTATCTTGCAAAATTTCACGAGATACGTTCAACGGCAAGTCATTTGAATCAATCAAGCCACGAACAAACCGCAAATAAGAAGGCATAAACTGGGCAGCATCATCCATAATGAAAACACGCTGCACATAAAGTTTCAGACCACTTTTATGATCACGGTTCATCATGTCCCACGGTGCTTTAGAAGGGATATACAATAAACTTGTATAATCATTTTTCCCTTCAACTTTGTTGTGGCTCCAAACTAACGGATCAGTAAAGTCATGAGAAACATGTTTATAAAACGCTTTGTACTCTTCTTCACTGATTTCGGATTTGGGTTGTGTCCACAACGCTTCTGCTTTATTGATTTTCTCCCACTCAGTCTCCCCGGTTTCCTTGCCTTCTTCGTCGGTTTTAACCGTTTGGATATAAACAGGGATGCCAATATGATCAGAATACTTGGAAACCAGCTCTTTCAAGCGCCATTCAGACAAGAACTCTTCACCCTCTTCACGCAGGTGCAGGATGATATCGGTACCACGACTCTCTTTACGAATCGTTTCCAGCGAATATTCTCCCTCGCCTTGAGAGTGCCATAAAACCCCTTCATCAGCGGAAAGGCTGGCATCACGAGTCCGGACAGTCACAGCATCGGCAACAATAAAAGCAGAATAAAAGCCGACACCAAATTGACCGATCAACTGTGAATCTTTAACCTGATCATCAGATAGCTTGGCAAAAAACTCTTTTGTACCAGATTTAGCAATCGTCCCGAGGTTATCGATTACACTGTCCCGACTCATACCAACACCATTGTCTGAAATCGTCAGCGTCTTCGCTTCTTTATCGAAAGACAGACGAACGGCAAGGTCAGCGTCTCCTTGATATAATTCTGAATCTGACAGCGCCTGAAAGCGTAATTTATCAGCCGCATCAGATGCATTGGAGATCAATTCCCGTAAAAATATCTCTTTATTTGAATAGAGAGAATGAATCATCAGATTCAGCAACTGCTTCACTTCTGACTGAAAACCACGAGTTTCTTTGTTGTTCGTAATCGTTTCGCTCATACTAGCTCCATCACTTAATGCACTCATACCGTTTCATAAGGTATACAAATATTCTTGCTTGCTAGTAAAATATGGGTCATGAAAGTGAATTCAAGGTTAGACAATCTAAAAACAGTGTTTTTTTCTAAAATTTTTATTATCCTGTGCTCAAGAAATCTCAATATATCTAAATGGCATCAAGAAAAATTAACTCGCCCTTAACTCAGATATTGAGATAATCACAACACCAATCGTCAGTATTCAATACATAAAAAGAAGACATTAATGAATACCATAAGCTCAAAGTTCATTCTGGCTGAACGTTTTACCTTCGTTCCCAACAATAACTCGTTGGTCGACAAAGAAAATGATAATGAGACGATCCGGCTAGGTAGTAACGAAAGTAGAATCCTATTGATGCTTGCCCAGCATCCCAATGAGGTCATTCGTCGTAATGAGCTTCATGATTTTGTGTGGCGTAAGCAAGGTTTTGAAGTCGATGACTCAAGTCTCACCCAAGCGATTTCAACGCTGAGAAAAATGCTCAATGACTCCACCAAATCACCGCGCTACATCAAAACGGTTCCCAAACGTGGCTATCAGTTGATCGCGAGCGTAGAACCACTTCCTGCCATTAATCCGAACACATCAGACAAAGATGAATCTCAAGATCAATCGGAGGCATTACTGCCACTTCAGGAAGATGCACAGGTCGAATCGGCACATAACACGGCCACGGAATCTAAAAACAGTTCACTCGATGTCATTTCAGATCAAGAGACGATTGCGATGACGCAATCAGCTTCTCAAAAAACAAGTTGGAAAACCAAACTGAGTTTCCTAATCGCATTCATTTTACCGATCATCGCAATCACGTATAACGGACCGACTCACTCTCAGTTTCGTAATTTAACAGTCATTGATGGTATTCCGATTAGAACGCTAAAAAGCCATCCTGAGTTAACTTCATGGCTGCCGTCCATTGAACTCTGTGTGAAAAAATACCGGGCAGCACATTCGATGGACATACCACCGAGTCAGGTCATTGCAACCAATGGCCAAGACAACAAAATGATACTGAACTATATCTACCCAATAGAACATAGTGACAAAAATGCCACCTTGAATATTGTTGTCAATCAAGAGGATCTCACGAAGGTATGCCAGTGAAAAAGATAAACCAACGCATTGCGACGCTCACGCTACTAGCATCCATTGCTTTAAGTGCTTGGCTATACTGGGGGAGTGGGCTGAAACTCAAGCAAGTGCTGACATCAAGTGAATGGCAGTCCAAAGTCGTCACCCTGATCGAAAGTAAAAATGAAGTTGCTTCAGTTGGTCCACTCCGTCGGGTTGATGTACTCTCGAATGTCAAATATCTCCCCAACAAAACATATATCCGTGTCTCCGTGATTCAGTTATATGCCAATGGGAAAGAACCAGAAAGTAAAATAGATATCTCAGAAACCGGTACTTGGGAACTCAGTGAAAACTATTTACTGATCTCTCCGACCGAGTTTAAAGATGTTTCTTCCAGCGAGAGTAAAGATTTTACGCCGAAGCAATTAAATCTGATCAAGCAATTTTTTAAAATGGATGCCCAACAAAGCAGACGAGTTGATATCATTGACAGTAAAACGCTGCTACTGACCAGTCTCAATCACGACTCAACCATCCTCTTTAAAAACTAATTTTATTGAAAAAATAGGTTTATTGAAAAAATAAGCATGGGGGTTGATGAAACTAGCCCCCTAAAATACGCAATACGTATCATAAAATAGGCATTCGCGCGTACTCGTTAGCTACGATTTAGCTCAGTAAAAAAGATTGTGTGTATTTTTTTGCTTTTTTTAGATGTATTTTTACATGCTCATATTCACCCCAGCGATCCCCACTTGAGAGACAGTATTCATGCAAAAAATTAATATTCGTATTTTCTACTGCCGTCAATGTAATTGGATGTTGCGTGCCTCTTGGTTAGCACAAGAGTTACTCCATACATTCAGTGAAGAGATCGAGCAAGTTGCGCTCTGCCCTGATACCGGTGGCCGTTTCGAAATTTTTTGTAATGATATTCAGATTTGGGAACGTCAGAAAGACCAAGGGTTTCCCGACGCCAAAACGCTGAAGCAACGCGTTCGGGATGTGTTCGATCCCGAACGAAATTTAGGTCATATTGATCGATAGACCACTCTTCGAGCAAACTCATGTCTAGGGGCTGTTGATCTTTCGTGGTTGAATTTTGTTCAATCTGAACGGGTATTGATCGCGGCGCGGGGTATGCCGCTTAGCTATCCTAAGCAAATGACCCGTAACAAAGAGCAAGACACGTTCAGATGAACCCTCTGGGCAGCATTTGTCGCTCATTTATCCAGCGTTAGGTCATGGTTCATGTAGAGCGCTACACTTCACATGACCTGCCTTGACTAAATGCACGACAAATTGCTGCAAAAACCATCACGAAAGGTCAACAGCCCCTAGTGAGGTTCGTTTTACTCGAGATCGTCTTCTTCAAGCATCCCATTGACGACAATATTATTGTAGCTAACCATACCAATCACTTTGCCATGTTCAATCACAGGCGCTCGGCTGATACCAAACCGCTCAAATAAACGAGCACAATATTTAACCTTCATGTCAGGATTCACTGACAATGCAGGTTTGGTCATGATTTCATAAATATTCGTTCGCTTTGATGAACGGTTACTGGCAAGCACTTTTTTAGCAATATCATTCATCAGCACAATACCGAATTCATCATCATCTTGGCGTTTATCGACAATCAACGCTTTGATCTGCTGCTGTTTCGTTATTCGAATCGCTTCATAAACGGTCATCAGACCATCAACAAGGGCATAGTTCTCGGTCATCACATCACGGACTCTCACGCTATCATGTCTATTCATAATTCGTCCTCAACGTATCTGGTTAACTTTTCAACCTGATGAGAGATGCCAACAACATCCTCAATATCAATTTGAAAGGCGATTCCCTGCCCCGGCTCCGTTTCAAACTCCCCGACTTCATTAATTGTTTCCAGAATCTGACGAGACAAATGTTCTTCAACGACAAAGAGCACCATATCCTTTTGTACCTCCAACGTCAGACCCAAAAAGGTGGTTTTCTGATTGAGCCCTTCTCCTCTGGCATTATTGATCACAGTCGCGCCTGTCGCTCCTGCTTGTCTGGCGGCATCTAATACTTTGTCTGTTTTGCTATCTTCAACAAAGGCAACGATTAATTTAAAGCGCATTGTCTTTTTTCTCCATCAGAGAGCGTTTACGGTTCAACCACTGTGTCACTTGCGCATATCCCATCACAGATATCATGGGGAAAAGGCTAGCGAATGCGATTAAACCAAATCCATCGATCAACGGGCTCCGCCCCGGAACCGTTGATGCAAGTCCTAACCCCAGCGCCGTCACAACGGGTACAGTAACCGTTGATGTAGTGACGCCTCCGGAATCATAAGCTAAAGGCACGATCATTTTGGGAGCATAAAATGTCTGAACCACCACCAACAAATAACCAACAATGATGTAATAGTGCAACGGATCACCCACGACAATGCGGTAACTCCCCAACGTAATACCAAATGCCACACCTAAAGCAACTGCAACCCTCAAACCATTCACACCTATCGAACCACCAGACACTTTATTGGCTTTAATCGCAACGGCAATCAAAGACGGTTCAGCGATCGTCGTACTAAACCCGATACAAAATGCAAACAGATAAACCCAATAATAATTGATCCAATGGTACAGTTCTGCATCATTCAAACGGACTTGCGCAAGAAATGAGGGCGCGGTCAACTGCTGTGCCATCATTTCCCCCAACGGAAACAATGCAGCATCTAACCCCACCAAGAAAAGAGACAATCCCAGAATGACGTATCCGAACCCAAGAATCACATGGGATAAACGGGCAACAGGCTTACGCAATATGACCAACTGGAATACAAACAAAATGATCACAATCGGCAATACATCCAAAATCGTGGTCCATAAAACCTGAAGAAAATGAGCAATGGTTATCATGCTATCGCCATCCCGTAAATCATCACAAAAATCATCGGGAGCAACGATGCAAATGCGATCAATCCAAACCCATCCACCATCGGATTACGCCCTTTAATCGAAGAAGCCAGTCCAACCCCTAACGCTGTGACTAAAGGAACCGTAATCGTCGACGTTGTCACACCACCTGAATCATAAGCAATCCCGATAATGGTTTCAGGTGCGAAAACAGTCAGGATCATGACACACGAGTAACCACAGATAATCATCAAATGAATCGACCACCCCCTCAGGATTCTCAAAACCCCTAAAACGATGGCAAGACCAACCGACAAGGCCACTGTTAATCGCAATCCCATGGTGTAGTCGTTCATCGATTGCGCAGTCATCTCAATCACACCACCCGATGCTGCGACCTTTGCAGCTTCAGCGGCAACCGCTGTCAATGCAGGCTCTGCAATCGTAGTTCCAAACCCCAAACAAAAAGCGAACCCCAATAGTCCCAACAAACTCCCTTTCTTGGCTAATGCCTGAGCCATACTTTCACCGATCGGAAACAACCCCATTTCCAGACCGAAAATAAAAAACGTCAAGCCGAGAACAACGAATAACAATCCACCCAGAATTGAAATCAAGTCCGGGAGAGGTTGTTGCAAAATGATTAATTGGAAAAATGCAATAACCAAAATAATCGGGAGTAGATCTTTAAAACTTTCCAGCATTACTCTGAGTAACGCGATGAATGCTTTCATGTCTCCTCACTTGAGCCAAACTGACAAACCCGATCCGAGAGAGGAAAAGGTCTTTGTGGCAAGTATCTTCGACGACCTGCCTGGTGTGGAACAACTTGATTATATGATGACAGATCTATCTAATATTGCGTGTGACTTCGCTAAATTCATCGGCTAAAACCAAGAATCAATCACAAAAATATAACACGAACACCTCTCCGGCTCCGTGTCTCTACTTTATGAAATCATTTATGATTATTCTGTATATAATGAATAAAACCAACGGATAGAATCGCTTCAAACCATTACAGATACATTCAAACAACATGAAATGGATAGGATATGAAAATACTGATTACCGGCGGTTCAGGACTCATCGGCAGCGAATTAATCAAGCAGCTAATCACCCATGAACATGAAATTGTTGTATTGACTCGCTCAGAGAAACGGACTCGGGAAAAGCTCAATCATCTCAACCATTATCCACTTGAATTGATCTCCAGCTTAGACAACCTCCATGATCTCAACCATTTCGATGCTGTGATTAACCTAGCGGGAGAACCCATTGCTGATCGACGATGGACGGACACGCAGAAACAAGTCATTAGTCAGAGTCGCTGGCAAATCACCGAAAAACTTGTTGAGCTCATTCATGCCAGTTCATCCCCACCATCCGTATTTATCAGTGGTTCTGCTGTCGGCTTTTACGGTGATCAACAGGATCATCCGATTGATGAAAGCCTGCAAGTTCAAAGTAATGAATTCTCTCACTTAGTGTGTGTCACCTGGGAAAATATCGCCAGAAAAGCCGAATCTGAAAGCACCCGAGTTTGCCTACTCAGAACAGGAGTCGTTCTATCAGCAGACGGTGGCGCATTACCAAAAATGCTGCTGCCCTATCGGTTTGGTTGCGGAGGTCCGATAGGCTCGGGCAATCAGTATCTGCCTTGGATTCATATTCAGGATATGGTTCAAGGAATCCTCTTTTTATTAGTGACCGACTATGCTCACGGGCCATTCAACCTTTGTGCCCCTCATCCGGTTCCGAACAAAATCTTTAGTAAAACACTGGCAAAAACACTGCACAGACCACACGTGATGTTCGTACCAGAGTGGGCAATTCGGCTAATCATGGGCGAATCAGCAGCACTGCTTCTTGATAGCACTCGCGCCAAGCCGAAAAAATTAACAGAACTCGGATTTAAATTTAAGTACTCTCATCTGGAACCTGCACTCAAACAGATTTTGCAGACATTGCCATAACATCAACCAATGGTGTGGTAATGACAACATACCCACGGGGAAACTATGTCTAAAACAATACTCATTACCGGATGCTCATCGGGTATCGGCTACGTCACTGCTCATGCTTTACATAAAAAAGGCTATCAAGTCATTGCCTCATGCAGAGACATTGCAGATGTACAGCGACTTCAAAATGAAGGTCTGACAGCGATTCATCTCGATGTGACTAACCCAACAACCGTTGACGCTGCGATCAAAGAAGTGATGACACTAACCAATCACCGTCTCGATGCGCTGTTCAATAACGGTGCTTATGGTCAACCCGGTGCGCTTGAAGATCTCCCCACTCAGGCAATGCGAGAGCAGTTCGAAACCAATTTTTTTGGTTGGCACGATCTAACCACCAAACTGCTACCACAGTTTCGCCGCCAAGGTCATGGCAGAATCATTCAGAATAGTTCGGTTCTGGGATTTGCCGCGATGAAATATCGCGGTGCCTATAATGCTTCAAAATTTGCGATCGAAGGCTGGAGTGATACGCTGCGTCTCGAACTCAAACAAACTGACATTCATATCAGTATTCTCGAGCCCGGGCCAATCGAGACACAATTTCGCGAAAATGCACTGGCGGCATTCTTACGTTGGGTGACACCGCAAAACAGTATTCATGCCCAAGCATATCAACAACAGATTGAGCGCCTGAGTCAAAAAAAGTCTAACAATCGGTTCTCATTACCACCGGAAGACTGTCTGCCTGCGATTTTTCATGCCTTAGAAAGCCCGACCCCCAGAATCCGATATCGAATTACCAAACCCACACAAGTTTTTGCCGTACTTAAACGCCTGCTACCAACCCGCTGGCTTGATGGCATTCTCAACAAAGCCGCTTAGAACACGGGGAAGAGAGCATCGCGGCTGGCTGTCATGATTGTTTCATAATCACCTTCTAATATGCTCATTGTTCTCGACCGAGAATGTCACATTTTCTGGAATAGGTAAAAATGAGTCTCAATCAGCTAAACTGGCTAAGTATTTGTATTGTTGTGATATTTTTCATCATGTTTTAATCGCGCTTTTTGTCGGTAGAAAACCGTCCAAACACATCGGGATCAGCGCTGACTGACAATACTTATTAATGGATATAGTCGGTTTCACTTGATTTTTAACAACCTGCCCACATTTATATGCTATCGCCCATTGAATTCAGGAAGTTCACCGTATGCATACACCACTTCACGTTGATGTCACCCAAGAAAATATCCGAGACCTATTAGAGAGCTCTTTTTCTGCGCCAATCCTATTTTATTTTTGGGCACCGATGGACGAATCCAGTGCGGCGCTGATCCAACCCTTGCAAGGATTAGCGCAAAAATATCAGGGGGCTTTTACACTTGCTTTACTGAATTGTCAGGAAGAACAGGCCATTGCAGCACAGTTTGGCATTCAGTCAATTCCGACACTGGCGCTTTTCTCTCAAGGACGTCCTGTGGATGGATTAGGTGGCCCACAAAGCATTGAGTCAGTGACCGCAATGCTTGAGAAACATCTTCCCAGCCAAGACGAAATGAATTTGCAACAAGCGCTGACGATGATAGAACAGCAAGAATATGTTCAGGCGCTGACTTTATTACAAGCACTCCCTGAAACGCTGCAAAATAAAGGTGACGTAAAACTTGCCTTAGCCAATTGCCTATTGGAAACCCAGCAGTTTGAAGCGGCTGAAGCGCTCTTACAACATATTCCTTTAGAATTTCAGGATAACGAGTTCAAGAGCCTGCTCGCTAAATTGGAATTACATCATCAAGCCGCTAATAGTCCGGAAATTGTTGCACTAGAAGACGCATTGCAACGTTCGCCACAAGACACGAAACTCGCCTGTGAATTAGCCGCACAATACCATCAGGTTCAGCGAGACGAGGAAGCACTGACGCTGCTCTGGTCATTTTTGAGCACCGATCTCAATGCCCATGACGGGGAGATGAAAAAAATATTTATGGATATTCTAAGTGCGTTGGGACAAGGGAATCCATTAGCAAGTCAGTATCGTCGTAAGCTCTATTCTCTACTCTACTGATCTGGCGCAACTGGAATCAGTGAGTGAACCATCAGTCATCATACTCATGGCTCCCGATGAGAGGACTGCCCCTTTAAATCATCAATAATGGGGCAGTCGCTGTTATCATCACCGGGACATTCAGCAATCCATTGTTCTAACTGAGACTGAATGAGCTGTAACTCATTCAGCTTACGCGTGACTTGTGTCAGTTTCTTTCGCGCTTCAGCTTTCACCGCACAACTTTTACGACTCGGATCATTTGCCAAATGAACCAGTAATTTACATTCTTCAAGATTAAAACCAACCCGTTTTGCCCGGGCGATCAATAGTAAATCATCAATATGTGATTGCTGATAAACCCGATAGCCATTCTCTCCACGCAGCGGCGGCGACAATATGCCTTTTTCTTCATAAAGTCGGATTGATTTGGCAGTCAAGCCAGTCAGCTTTGACACTTCACTGATATTCACCGAGACCTCCCGATGCCGTAGCATCAATCAACAATATCTGTATTGGCGAGCTCAAGAAAGTGATGCGATCAAAGCCATCAGATCTTGTTCCGATTGCACCTCGATGCCGAGCTCCTGAGCTTTGGTCAGTTTAGAGCCTGCGTTGTCACCGGCAAATAGCACATCCGTATTTTTAGACACACTCCCCGTGACCTTTGCGCCCATCGCTTCAAGAGCGGCTTTGGCATCCTGACGTGATAACTCGGTCAGCGTACCGGTCAAGACCACCGTTTTCCCGGCCAACGGTAAAGCTTCCGGCGTTTCAGCGGCAACCATGTCTGGCCACGTAATTCCCATCGACAACAAATCATCCACAACATGCAAATTCTTCTCTTCTGAGAAGAAAGCAATGATATGACTCGCGACAATCGAACCAATATCGTTCACTTCAATCAACGCTTCATGCGTCGCATGGCGGACATTTTCCAAAGTGAGGAAATATCGCGCTAAATTATTGGCTGTCGCTTCCCCGACTTCCCGAATACCAAGTGAATACAAAAAGCGAGGCAAGGTGGTTGACTTCGATTGTTGTAACGCTTGTACCACATTTTGTGCCGATTTAGGCCCCATCCGGTCAAGCACGGTTAATTGTCCCGCAGAGAGACGGTATAAATCAGCCGGTGTTTTGATCATTTCTTTATCCACCAGCTGCTCAATAACTTTATCTCCCAAGCCATCGACATCCATCGCTTTACGAGAGACGAAATGCTTCAGCGCTTCTTTTCGCTGTGCCTGACACACCAAACCACCGGTACAGCGTGTAACCGCTTCCCCTTCAATCCGCTCAACATCAGAATGGCAAATCGGACACTGTGACGGAAAAACAATCTCCTTAGAATCCTCAGGTCGTTGTTCTATCACAACAGAAACAATTTGCGGAATGACGTCACCGGCACGACGAATCACCACCGTATCCCCGATACGAACACCTAACCGGGCGATTTCATCTGCATTATGTAATGTGGCATTACTCACCGTCACACCACCGACAAATACCGGCTCCAGTTTTGCAACAGGTGTAATCGCCCCCGTTCTACCAACTTGAAATTCAACATCTTTCAAACGGGTCATTTCTTCTTGAGCAGGAAACTTGTAGGCGATGGCCCAACGTGGTGCTTTTGAGATAAATCCGAGCTGTTCCTGAAGCGCCAGATCATCAACCTTAATGACCACGCCATCAATCTCATAAGCCAGATTCTCTCGACGTTGTAATATGTCCTGATAATACATCTTCACCATATCCAGATTCGCAACTTGACTGGTTTCAGGACACATCGGCAGTCCCCACTGCTTTAACTGTACCAGACGTTCATAATGTGAAGATGCCAGTGTTGCCCCTTCAATCACACCAATACCATAAGCATAGAAACTGAGCGGACGTTTTGCTGTAATCCGTGAGTCAAGCTGCCTCAAGCTACCCGCTGCCGCATTCCTCGGGTTAACAAACGTTTTTTCACCTTTCTTGATAGCAGCATCATTAAGTGCTTCAAATCCGGCTTTGGGCATAAAGACCTCCCCCCGAACTTCAATGCGAACCGGCCAGTCGTCCCCTCTGAGTTTTAATGGAATGGCGCGAATCGTTTTCACATTTTCGGTAATATTTTCTCCGGTGGTGCCATCACCACGCGTTGCCGCTCGGACTAAGACGCCATTCTCATAAAGCAAGCTGACGGCCAGACCGTCCAATTTGGGTTCACAACAGAACAAAGCAACACGTTGTCCGGCTAAACGCTCATTGATGCGCCGCGAAAAACTGTCCAGCTCTTGATCGTCAAAAGCATTATCTAACGACAGCATCGGGATCTCATGTTGGACCGTTTCAAAACCATCGAGCGGCATCCCACCGACACGCTGTGACGGAGAATCCGGAGCAATGAACTCGGGATTTGCTGCTTCCAACGCGATCAGCTCTCTCATCAGACGATCATATTCTGCATCCGGAATCGATGGATTATCTTCAACGTAATATAAGATAGAGTGATGGTGGAGCGTGTCCCGCAATTCTTGAATTTTTTGTTCTATGGTCTGCATGTTTTACTTCTCGGATTCATGAAAAAAGGCTCCATGCCGGAGCCTCCTCACCAGATACCTAAACAACTGAACCAAGCTGTTGTTTGGGTATCTCTATACAATTAAACAGCTTGGGCTTTAAAAGCCTGAATCTGGCGTCGATAATCGGCAAGTTTGTCCGGTGTCATCAACAAGCGTTGATCATCAAGAACATTCCCCCCTAAATCATCCGCAATTTGCTGCGCTGTTTTCAGCATTAACTTAAAATTCTGTTCTGGATCACCGTAACAAGGGAGCGTCATAAAAAATGAAATGCCTTTGGTGGTAAATGCGTTCGGGTCATCATGCTTCAAAGTGCCGGGTTGCATAATATTGGCAACACTGAACAACACTTTGCCCGTTCCTGATAAATCAGCATGTCGATGGTAAATATCCATTTCACCGTAGAGCAAACCGTTTTGTTGCAAGCTGTCAAATAGCTTGGTGCCAACAAAAGACTCGCTGCCAGCGCAGTGTACATTGAGTACAATGACCTGATAATCCGGCTCATCACTACCACTATCGGTTTGTTGTACTGGTTCGGCTTGTTGAATATCGTCATCTTGTGCAACGGGTTGATCCATATTCGAATCGACATGAATACCCGCCTCATTTTCAGCCTCAATATCAGCGATGGTCAGATGTTCCAAATCATATGACCGATCATCTTCTTCAGGCACATACCCAGCAAATAGTGGATCGACTCTATCATGATGCGTGTCGTCATCCATGAATGGGTCAGTCGTGTTATCGTCCAGTGAAAAGTCCGGCTCCTTACGGGATTTTTTATGCTCACGCTCCTGCGGAAAAGCTCGGGTATTTTTTATAGATGATGCTTCTTTTTCCTCTATTCTGCCTAATGGCTTATCTCCAAATTTCGATTTACTCTCTTTCCGGCTGGTCCACAGCCCATGAAAAAGTAATGCGGCGATGGCGAGTGCGCCAACGATGATGAGTACGAATCGCAATTCTTGCATCTTTAACTCTCAGTCTTCCCGATAACTTGCTTCTGAACAGAATCGCTTAAGTAAGCATGTCATGCTCAGAGATTCTCTCCACTGATCCACACACTTTAGCAAAAGTCACCCCTACATTTGAACAAATTAATGTTAGAACTGCGGGATTTTTCTGACTTTCATTCTATGTTGGGTCAGTTAGAATACATGCAAACGCCTCACTTTCTTTTCAATAACAACATAGGGAAACAGAATGACGTTAAAAAAACGTTCAGGATTCGGCTATTTCTTCTTCGGTATGAAACTGGCGGTCACCCCCGGGATCAGAAGATTTGTGATACTTCCTCTGCTAGCCAATGTGCTACTGCTCGGAGGCGCACTCTATTATGTGTTTACGCAAATGGGAAACTGGCTCGATCATCTGATGTCTTATGTACCTGACTTTCTGTCATGGCTGAACTACATCATTTGGCCACTGGCTGTCCTGTCAATACTTTTTGTAACGATGTATTTCTTCAGTGCAATTGCCAACATTATCGCTTCTCCCTTCAATGGCTTATTGGCAGAAAAAGTTGAAAAGCTGCTCGATGGTCATACGATAAACGATGAAGGCCTCTGGAGTTTTTTCAAAGATATCCCCCGCATCTTTGCCCGAGAATGGCGCAAGCTACGCTACACCATTCCAAAGATGATCGGCTTATTTATTCTGCTGCTGATTCCCGGAATCGGACAAACCATTGGCCCGTTGGTCTGGTTCATTTTTACAGCATGGATGCTCGCAATCCAATATTGTGATTACCCTTTTGATAATCACAAAGTCAGCTTTCATACCATGCGTATGCAGCTAAAAGGCAAACAGGGACGCGCTTACGGCTTCGGTATGCTGGTCACGCTATTTACAACCATCCCAATCATCAACTTGATTGTGATGCCCGCCGCCGTCTGTGGCGCGACGGCCATGTGGGTCAATGAGTTTAAAGCCGAGACACTCAAATCGCAGAATTAAGATCAATGGAAGTTTGCAAACGTTGATGAATGTAAGAAGAAACTGATCGGTACATTGAACTTTCAGCCATACTATCAAACGAATCAGTATGGCTTGAATCGTAAAGCTCAATAACCCCTATAAGATATAACTTTTTAATCCTTTCATCATATTAGTGGACATCCTATCCTCTACGGGTCCCCACAAAAAACGTGTTTTCGCTCAATAAAACAACACGAAAATGTGCAATAAAGGAATATAACAATGAGTAAGATTTTTGAAGACAACTCTCTGACCATCGGTAACACCCCACTCGTCCGTCTGAACAAAGTGAGCCAGGGTAACGTACTTGCTAAGATAGAATCCCGTAATCCAAGTTTCAGCGTGAAGTGTCGTATCGGTGCCAACATGATCTGGGAAGCTGAAAAATCCGGCAAACTCAAACCAGGTGTTGAACTTGTTGAACCAACCAGCGGTAATACCGGTATTGCACTCGCGTTTGTTGCTGCTGCCCGTGGCTACAAACTGACCCTGACGATGCCGGAGTCAATGAGTTTAGAACGCCGTAAACTGCTCAAAGCGCTGGGGGCTAATCTCGAGTTGACAGAAGCAGCAAAAGGGATGAAAGGTGCAATCAACAAAGCAGAAGAGATTGTCGCCAGTAACCCGGACAAATATTTGCTACTGCAACAATTTGATAACCCGGCGAACCCGGAAATTCATGAAAAAACGACAGGACCTGAAATCTGGGACGCAACTGACGGTGAAGTTGACGTATTCGTCTCAGGTGTCGGAACCGGTGGCACACTAACAGGAACCAGCCGCTACCTCAAAGGCGAAAAAGGTAAAGCGATTATCTCTGTTGCAGTTGAACCTGATGAATCCCCAGTCATTACTCAGGCTCTGGCGGGCGAAGAAATCAAACCGGCTCCGCATAAAATTCAAGGCATCGGTGCAGGATTTATCCCGGGTAACCTCGATCTGTCTCTCATTGACCGTGTTGAACGCGTAACTTCAGAAGATGCAATTGATATGGCGCGTCGCCTGATGGAAGAGGAAGGAATTCTCGCTGGAATCTCATCTGGTGCAGCAGTTGTAGCCGCAAATCGTCTGGCTGAACTCCCTGAATTTAAAGGTAAAACAATCGTCGTTATTCTGCCGAGCTCCGGTGAGCGCTACCTCAGTACCGCACTGTTTGCCGGTATATTTACCGAGAAAGAGAACCAACAATAATATGTGGTGAAATCAAATTTTTTATGAAAAAAGCCCCTAATTGGGGCTTTTTTGTTGATCCTTGCCCAACCTTTGGTAATATCAGACCTGCTTTATTTTTAGGTTCGAAATAAAGAACACAAGAAGCCCTGTGTCATCCCCCGTATCGCAAACTAGCGTAATGAGGTGACAACAGCTAAGCTTCATTTGGTTCTAAACTAAGAAAAAAATAAATTAAATTGGGGTATATACAATGTACGAGAAGCAAGTAGAAATCACTGCTGAAAACGGCCTTCACACTCGTCCTGCTGCACAGTTCGTGAAAGAAGCAAAAGAATTTGATGCTGAAATCACCGTCACTTCAAACGGAAAAAGTGCCAGTGCGAAAAGCCTATTCAAACTACAAACACTCGGCCTTGTCAAAGGTACTGTTGTTACCATCTCTGCCGAAGGTGCTCAAGCGAAACAAGCGGTTGATCACTTAGTTGCTTTGATGGATCACCTTGAATAATTCGAAGCACTGAATTTTGAAGCCATTCTACTATCATTGTAGAATGGCTTTTGTTCATGATATATGACAAATGCTAACAATATCGTTAGCATTTAGTTTTGTAATCTCTCAATAAATTTGACCAGTTTAAGGTATGGCTATGATTTCAGGCATCCTAGCATCTCCTGGTATTGCTATCGGTAAAGCATTACTACTTCAAGAAGACGAAATCGTCCTTAACACCAACACTATCTCAGACGCGCAAGTAGACACTGAGGTACAACGATTCTACGACGCACGCGATAAATCAAAAACGCAGTTAGAAGTCATTAAACAGAAAGCGCTTGAGACATTTGGCGAAGAAAAAGAAGCTATTTTCGAAGGCCACATCATGCTGCTTGAAGATGAAGAGCTGGAAGAAGAAATTTTAGCCCTCATCAAAAAAGATAAGCTCCATGCTGACAACGCAATTCATACCGTCATTGAAGAACAGGCTGCGGCTCTGGAATCATTAGATGACGAATACCTGAAAGAGCGTGCGACAGACATTCGTGATATCGGTAGCCGCTTTGTAAAAAATGCATTAGGTATCCATATCGTCAACCTGAGTGCAATCAATGAACAAGTCATTCTTGTTGCCTACGATCTGACACCTTCAGAAACAGCACAAATTAACCTTGAGTATGTATTAGGTTTTGTAACAGACATCGGTGGCCGGACATCCCATACATCGATTATGGCCCGCTCTCTTGAGCTGCCTGCTATTGTTGGTACCAATGATATTACCAACCATGTAAAAAATGGTGACACCCTCGTTTTAGATGCGATCAACAATAAAATCATCATTAATCCTTCAGAAGATGAACTCGCTGAAGCAAAAAGCGTTCGTGAAACGTTCTTTGCTGAAAAAGAAGAGCTGGCTAAACTGAAAGATTTACCTGCGGAAACCATTGACGGACACCGTGTTGAAGTCTGCGGTAACATCGGTACCGTGAAAGATTGTGACGGTGTGATGCGTAACGGTGGTGAAGGTGTCGGTCTGTATCGTACTGAATTCCTGTTTATGGATCGTACCTCTCTGCCGACCGAGCAAGAACAGTACGAAGCTTATAAAGAAGTGGCCGAAGAAATGCAGGGCGAGCCCGTCATTATTCGTACCATGGATATCGGTGGCGATAAAGATTTGCCATATATGGATTTGCCAAAAGAAATGAACCCATTTCTCGGCTGGCGTGCAATTCGAATCAGTCTGGACCGTCGCGAAATCTTGCGTGACCAGCTTCGTGCGATCTTGCGTGCATCAGCTCATGGTAAGCTGCGCATCATGTTCCCGATGATTATTTCTGTCGAAGAAATTCGTGAATTAAAAGACGCGATTGAAACCTACAAAGCTGAACTGCGTGAAGATGGTCATGATTTCGATGAATCGATTGAAGTTGGTGTCATGGTAGAAACACCGGCAGCAGCAGCAATTGCTCACCATCTGGCAAAAGAAGTGTCATTTTTCTCTATCGGTACAAACGACCTGACCCAATATACGCTGGCGGTTGACCGTGGTAATGAAATGATTTCTCACTTATATAATCCACTCTCTCCAGCAGTGCTGAATGTGATTAAGCAAGTCATTGATGCTTCTCACGCAGAAGGTAAATGGACCGGGATGTGTGGTGAACTTGCCGGGGATGAACGGGCAACATTACTTCTTTTGGGTATGGGACTTGATGAATTCTCAATGAGCGGAATCTCTATCCCGAAAGTGAAAAAAGTGATTCGAGAAGTAGACTTTCAAGCAGTCAAAGCGATGGCGGAGGAAGCACTATCTTTCCCTACAGCAGAAGAAATTGATGCTTGTGTAGCGAAGTTTATCTCAGAAAAGTCACAATAATGATATAAGCATTTGCAGTGGGTGCACAAAAGTGGTCGCCTACTGCATATCATTAGTATACTATAACCCGAAAGAATAAATTCAAACTTTAGGAGCTGACACAATGGGGCTGTTTGACAAACTTAAAAAGTTAGTATCTGACGACAGTGCTGACACAGGCGCAATTGATATTATTGCACCGTTATCTGGTGAAATCGTCAATATTGAAGATGTGCCTGATGTCGTTTTTGCTGAAAAGATCGTTGGAGATGGCATTGCTATCAAACCATCTGGAGACAAGATGGTTGCTCCTGTAAACGGCACAATTGGTAAAATCTTCGAAACAAATCATGCATTTTCTATTGAATCAGAAGATGGTGTCGAGTTATTCGTTCACTTCGGTATCGACACGGTTGAGCTGAAAGGCGAAGGTTTCAAGCGTATCGCAGAAGAAGGTCAACCTGTTAAAGCAGGTGACACTGTGATTGAATTTGATCTTGCACTTCTAGAAGAAAAAGCAAAATCAACGCTAACACCGGTTGTGATCTCCAACATGGATGAAATCAAAGAACTGAACAAACTCTCTGGTTCAGTTGTTGTTGGTGAAACGCCTGTACTACGAGTGACCAAATAAACACAATCACATCGTGAGAATGTTTATTCATTAAACGCTGCCCCAAAAGCAGCGTTTTTTATATTCTACCTTTTATGACAGACCAATCGCATAACGTAACACTTGTTTTTTAAGCATCCCGGAATGATTTGCCAATTTTAAGGCAACATTCCTGACGACTTTTACTGGTGTATGGTCGTTACTGAAAGTTTTATAAAATACATCCATTCCTGTTTGCATCAGTAAATTATCCGGTCTTCTACGCTGTTCGTAACGGACAAAAGCACTTTCGTCGAGCTTACTTGATTCTGAAAGCTGCTTGAGCAAACACTTCACATCTTTAAAACCGAGATTCACACCTTGTCCGGCAAGCGGATGAATCGTATGAGCCGCATCACCAATCAAAACACAACGTTTGGCAACATATTGATGTGCATGGCGCCGAGTCAAAGCAAATGACCCATGCTGAACCACATCGACCTCTCCAAGCTCTGGGGGGAAATGTGCTTGAATTTGTTGCGCCAGTTGTGTTGAAGATAACTGACTCAATTGGCGAATTTTCTGGGGTGAATCGTACCAGACGAGCGAAGCCTGATGCCCACTTAATGGTAAAAATGAACGCGGACCTGATGGATAAAAGCGTTGCCAAGTCACGTCCTGTTGTGGCTGTTCGGTCTTTACATGAATCAACATACAGTGTTGACGATAATCCCATGCGGTGACCCCGATACGAGCGAAATCACGCACCTGAGAATGAGCACCATCGGCACCAACAACCCACTGAGCACAAATCATCGGCTCTTCATCTAGGTGTAAACAATTCTCCTGCTCACCGAACTCAATCTTTTGTAAGCGGCTCGGACACTTCACCGTTAAATTAGGATGTTGCTGAAATGCCTGCCATATACCAAGCTGGATAATACGATTTTCAACCATATAACCTAACTGCTCCAACCCGATATCATGTGCATCAAAACTGGTTCTGCATTCAACAGATTCCCATGTTTCAAGGCGACGGTAGGGACACACTCGCATCAACTCAATATGTTGCCACACACCCAATGATTCAAGCAGTTTGACCGAAGCCATCGAGATAGCAGAGACCCGAACATCCATGGGTTGAATCGCATCAAAAGGCTGTGGCTGATGGCTTTCCAGTAAAACAACTTTTTTACCCTGCTGTGCCAACCCCAAGGCTAAAGCGGCACCGACCATGCCACCACCGACAACAGCAACTTGATATATTTCCATAATGCTGACTACTTATGACTAATTTTGACCCCGTGATTGTACGGGCTCACTGTCATCTTGAGAACTAATTTTGTCTCATTCACTTAGTCAGACAAAGATATTGCCAATGATTTAACAATAAATAACATCAAACCTCTGATTGCCGTTTCATTGTATATTGTGATCAGTGTTAAACACTGGTCAGCAGGTTTTGAAAACAGTACAATACGCCGCTTACCGTCAGTACGGTAATTTTCAGTATATACTAGGGGCATGAGCCCCAAAGCATTCAGACAGACAAAACGAGCGAAAGTGAGATGAGTAAGAAACTGCTAATTAAAACCTGGGGTTGCCAAATGAATGAATATGATTCATCCAAAATGGCCGACCTACTCAACGCAGCAAGTGGCTATGAGTTAACAGAAGAACCAGAGGAAGCAGATGTCCTACTATTGAATACCTGTTCAATCCGAGAAAAAGCGCAAGAAAAGGTATTCCATCAATTAGGTCGCTGGAAAAATTTAAAGGATAATAAACCGGGTGTTGTCATTGGCGTCGGTGGTTGCGTCGCCACTCAAGAAGGTGACCATATCCGTGAACGGGCACCATTCGTTGATGTGATCTTTGGACCACAAACGCTACATCGCCTGCCGGAAATGATTAAGCAGTCTCAATCTGATGAAATGCCCGTCATGGACATTTCCTTCCCAGAAATTGAAAAATTCGACAGTCTGCCGGAACCTCGGGCTGATGGCGCAACTGCCTATGTTTCCATCATGGAAGGTTGTTCAAAATACTGCACTTACTGTGTGGTGCCATATACGCGTGGTGAAGAAGTCAGCCGTCCAATGGATGATGTGCTGTATGAAATTGCGCAACTTGCCGAACAAGGCGTTCGCGAAGTCAATTTGCTCGGCCAGAACGTCAATGCGTACCGTGGCGCCACGTATGATGGTGAGATATGCTCATTTGCAGATCTATTACGGTTGGTTGCATCGATTGATGGTATTGACCGAATCCGTTTCACGACCAGCCACCCGTTGGAATTCACCGACGATATTATTGCGGTTTACGAAGATACTCCGGAATTGGTCAGCTTCCTGCATCTCCCGGTACAAAGCGGGTCTGATCGTATTTTGACAATGATGAAACGCCCACATACGGCCATTGAATATAAATCGATCATTCGTAAACTACGTAAAGCACGTCCGAATATTCAAATCAGTTCTGATTTTATTGTCGGCTTCCCCGGTGAATCGGATAAAGATTTCCAAGACACGATGAAACTGATTCGAGATGTAGACTTTGATATGAGTTTCAGCTTTATCTTCTCTCCTCGCCCGGGTACACCGGCAGCAGATTATCCTTGCGATTTGAGCGAGGCCGTGAAGAAAGAGCGTCTGTATGAATTACAGCAAACCATTAATAGTCAGGCAATGCGCTACTCACGTCTGATGTTAGATACCGAGCAACGTATTCTGGTTGAAGGGCCATCGAAAAAGAATTTGATGGAATTACGGGGTAGAACAGAAAACAATCGTGTTGTGAATTTTGAAGGATCAGCAGACCTGATCGGTCAGTTTGTAGATGTCAAGATTGTGGATGTTTTCCCGAACTCTCTGCGCGGTGAACTGATTCGTACCGAGCAGGAAATGGATCTACGCGTGGTTACTTCCCCGCTGGAAATAATCCAGAAGACACGTCGAGAAAATGAACTGGGAGTTGCTACATTTACCCCTTAGTCTCGAACTATTCTCCATCCGGTTTCCGGTCAAAATCGGAAACCCGAGGATGGCATCATGAGAGGTCACATTGAGTAATAAAATTATCACACTGGAAATCAGTCTGGAACCATCCGATAACCGTCGCCTTGCAAGTCTGTGTGGCCCGTTTGACGATAATATCAAGCAGCTTGAACGTCGTCTGGGCGTTGAAATTAATTACCGCAACCACCAGTTCACCGTCGTCGGTAAACCGCATACCACAACGGCAGCTATCGATATTCTCAAAACGCTTTATGTGAATACGGCGCCGGTCAGAGGACAAATTCCGGATATTGAACCGGAACAAATTCACCTTGCCATCAAAGAGTCCGGTATTCTGGAACAGCATGCTGAACCTTCCTTTGAGCACGGGAAAGAAGTCTTCGTCAAAACGAAGAAAGGGATGATTAAACCCAGAACACCGAATCAGGCGCAATATCTGATGAACATGGTGACACATGATATTACTTTCGGGGTCGGACCTGCCGGAACAGGAAAAACATATCTTGCCGTAGCCGCTGCCGTTGATGCACTCGAACGCCAAGAAATTCGTCGTATTCTGTTGACACGTCCAGCCGTTGAAGCGGGTGAGAAACTCGGATTCCTCCCGGGCGATCTCAGTCAAAAAGTCGATCCTTACCTTCGTCCACTGTACGATGCGCTGTTTGAAATGCTGGGTTTTGAACGAGTTGAAAAACTGATTGAGAGAAACGTGATTGAAGTCGCTCCTCTCGCCTATATGCGAGGCCGGACACTCAATGATGCATTTATTATCTTGGATGAAAGTCAGAATACTACGGTCGAGCAGATGAAAATGTTTTTGACCCGTATCGGTTTCAATTCAAGAGCGGTCATCACTGGTGATGTGACTCAGATTGACTTGCCTCGTGGTGCCAAATCAGGACTCCGTCACGCAGTAGAAGTTCTGAATGAAGTCAATGAAATCAGCTTCAATTTCTTCCAAGCAGATGATGTCGTTCGTCATCCGGTTGTTGCCCGGATTATCAATGCTTATGAAAAATGGGAAACACAAGATCAAAGAGAGCGCAAAGAGTACGAAAAAAGACGCCGGGAAACGCAACAAAACCGCGCAGCCGAAGAGCAACAAAACACTTCTCCAACCGTACCGGAGTCTGATCAATCATGAGTATTGTGCTCGATTTACAAGTTGCCGTAGAACATCCGGAAAATATTCCCTCTGAAGAGAATTTTTCTCGCTGGCTCACAGCGGCTGTCTCCCCTTTTCAGACACAAGCAGAAGTCACCATTCGAATTGTTGACCATGTGGAAAGTCAGCAACTAAACTCTCAATATCGTGGAAAAGACAAACCGACCAATGTATTGTCATTTCCGTTTGAAGCACCACCGGGTGTCACATTGGATCTGTTAGGCGATCTGGTGATTTGCCTCGAAGTTGTCGAACAAGAAGCCGATGAACAGCATAAACCGTTGCTCGCTCATTGGGCGCATATGGTTGTACATGGTAGCCTTCATCTGTTAGGTTATGATCATATCGACGATGACGAAGCTGTAGAAATGGAGTCACTCGAAACAGAAATCATGTTGAAATTGGGCTATCAAGACCCATATTTAACAGAGAAATAGTAGAACAGATAATCAACACGCCCCTGTTCTACGATGTGTGCTATCACACGTCTGATAGCGTGACTGAATAGAGTAACAATGAACGAAGACAATTCGCAGAATTCTGAAGGTCCGAGTAAGAAGTCCTTTTTCGGACGTTTAGGTCAGCTTTTTCAGGGCGACCCCAAAGATCGACAGGAATTGGTAGAAGTTATCCGGGATTCGGAAATCAATGACCTGATCGATCACGATACGAAAGATATGTTGGAAGGGGTCATTCAAATTTCTGAAATGCGAGTTCGGGATATTATGATACCCCGATCTCAGATGGTGACGATTGACAGAGACGCATCTCTCGACAAACTCATCACTCTCATCACCGATGCCCAACACTCACGGTATCCTATCATCAGTGAAGATAAAGACCATGTTGATGGTATCTTGCTGGCAAAAGATCTGCTCAAATATCTCGGTTCAACATGTACACCATTTCATATTGATGAAGTTATCCGTCCTGCTGTTGTCGTTCCCGAAAGTAAACGAGTCGATCGGTTATTGAAAGAGTTCCGAGAAGAACGCTACCACATGGCGATTGTTGTCGATGAATTTGGTGGTGTGTCCGGGCTTGTTACCATCGAGGATATACTGGAAGAAATCGTTGGAGATATCGAAGATGAAACCGATGATGAAGAACAACAGGATATCCGTAAACTAAGCAAACACACTTTCTCCATCAATGCACTGACGACGATTGAAGACTTTAATCAGACATTCGGTACCAAATTCAGTGATGAAGAAGTGGATACCGTTGGTGGGCTGGTGATGACAGCATTCGGTCATCTCCCTGAACGGGGCGAAGTGGTGCAATTGTCTGACTATCAATTTAAAGTGACCAGTGCAGATAACCGACGTGTTGTTCAACTACAAGTGACAATTCCTGACGTTGAAACCATTTCAGAAGAGTTTCAAGAATAGTAATATAACCGGTAACCATTCTCTACCGAGTTCAATAATAATAACTAATGTCTAATCCAAACTATTCTCGTTTTATGCGGCCATTCATGGCCGTTTTTTCTGGCGCCATCGGGTCATTTGCTTTTGCGCCCTACGCATGGTGGCCGTTAGCATTCCTCTCTCTGTATTTTTTATTTCTTCTCTTATATCGGCGCTCAGCGAAACAAGCTTTCCTGCTAGGGCTACTTTGGGGACTCGGGTTCTTCGGTCACGGGGTCTATTGGATTCACGTCAGCATTGATACGTTTGGCGGTGTGCCTAAAGTGGTCAGTATCCTACTGATGGGGTTACTCTCTGCTTATCTGGCTCTTTATCCGGCCTTGTTCGGTTACACCCTGAACCGCTATTTTCCTCGAGAGTCTGCAATCCGCTATCTATTAGTAGTCCCTGCACTTTGGCTGGTGAACGAATGGTTACGGGGATGGGTCTTTACCGGGTTTCCGTGGCTCTGGCTCGGATATAGCCAAATCGATACGCCTTTAGCAAATTATGCACCTATCGGAGGCGTCGAACTGATCACACTCGCGATAGCTTTGATCTCTGCCGCAATGGCATACCTCACCTTGCAGCGGCAATGGCTCGCCCTGCTTGTTCCATTCGGTATTTACGGAATTGCAGCTAGCCTCAATTGGGTTCACTGGGTCTCACCACAACCTGAGCGTCAAACTACCGTTGCGCTTGTTCAAGGCAATATTGATCAAGCACTCAAATGGCGTCCCAGTGAACGATGGCCAACGCTGATGAAATATGCAGATTACACGCAAGAGAATTGGGATGCAGATATTATCATCTGGCCGGAAGCCGCGATTCCAGCCTTTGAACATGAATTACCGACGTATCTGAGCTCTCTGGATGAACTCGCCCGAAAAAATCACTCAGCACTACTCACGGGGATATTAACCAGACCCGATAATCACACATTCTATAACAGTATTCTTGCGCTCGGTCAGGGAACGCCCGTATACCAAAGTGTCAACAGACCCAAATATAAGAAACATCATCTGCTGCCATTTGGCGAATTTGTTCCTTTTGAACAGTGGCTACGACCACTGGCTCCACTGTTCAATCTTCCGATGTCTTCATTTTCTCCGGGACCCTATATTCAGCCGAATATTCAAGCCAATGACCGCTTCTTCGTGGCAGCACTTTGCTATGAAATCGTATTTAACGAACAGATCCGAGAAAATGTCACCGATCAGACTGACTTTCTGCTGACCTTGTCAAACGATGCTTGGTTTGGACGCTCGATCGGCCCACTTCAACATATGGAAATAGCGAGGATGCGGGCACTTGAACTGGGAATCCCCCTCATTCGTTCAACCAATAATGGCGTGACAGCCATCACTGACTATCGGGGGAAAATCACCCATCGGTTGCCGCAATTTGAAGCCGGTGTTCTCAAAGCAACGCTGACACCAACCCAGGGGAAGACGCCTTATCGCATGTTAGGCTCGTGGCCACTTTATGGCTGGATAGCGTTCAGTTTATGCTTAGGATTTATCCTCACCCGCTCTCGTGATCAGTAACGATATAACGTGAGCGGGTGACAAAGTTCAGCCTTTCTGTCACGACTTTGAGTGAAAAGAAACCCGGCTGAACTGATCATGGCCGCAGTTCATACAAGGGATAATTTCTGTCGGGTGGTTATATTCCATTTTATGACCACACCGTTCACAAACCAGTACACCAAGGCCAATCACATCACCCGCTTTATACGTCCCTTGATGATCCAGTTCGTGATGCAGTTCCGCCCATTCTAAAGCCGTTCGATCCGTAATCGATGCCAAAGCCTCCCAGATCGAGTTAGAAATCATCACTGAAAAAGGGCCACTTTTGCTTTCCTCATAATGTTCAGCAAACTCATGCAAATCGGCTTTCATATAAGCAGAGATCAGTGCCAATTCATCTTTAGTCATATCAGACGCAGCCTGAACCACTTTTTCCGATGTTTCGATTGCATGCTGTAGCCCTTCCGGACTCTGTTGTACGGTTTCAACCACCTCTTGTAACAGAGTTTCATATCCCGATTTATGTTTTGACATGACAAACCTCTTCCAAACTAGATTGACTATTGTTGTGTACTCTCGCTTTAGGTATTCTATGGCGATCTATTCGTACCTGTTCTAACTGAACTCACAAATTCCAAGATAATCGGACATCATCGATGCAAGAACAATATAATCCACAAGAAATTGAGCCCAAAGTTCAAGCGTATTGGGAAAGTAGCAAAACCTTTACTGTTACAGAAGATCCTAGCAGAGAAAAATTTTACTGTTTATCTATGTTTCCGTACCCAAGTGGCCGACTGCACATGGGACACGTACGTAATTATACGATCGGTGATGTGATTTCCCGCTTTCAACGCCTGCAAGGTAAAAATGTCATGCAGCCCATTGGGTGGGATGCATTCGGTCTTCCGGCTGAAAATGCAGCAGTCAAAAATAAAACTGCGCCGGCACCATGGACCTATGAAAATATCGAATACATGAAAAACCAGTTGAAACTGCTGGGATTCGGTTATGACTGGAACCGGGAGTTTGCAACTTGCCGCCCCGAATACTATCGCTGGGAACAAGAGTTCTTTACCAAGTTGTATGAAAAAGGCTTAGTCTACAAAAAAACCTCTTCCGTGAACTGGTGTCCGACCGACCAAACGGTTCTGGCCAACGAACAGGTCGAAAACGGCTGTTGTTGGCGTTGTGATACCCCCGTCGAACAGAAAGAAATCCCGCAATGGTTTATTAAAATCACCGCTTACGCTCAAGAACTTCTGGACGACTTGGATACACTGGACGGCTGGCCGGAAATGGTTAAAACCATGCAGCGTAACTGGATTGGTCGTTCCGAAGGGGTTGAATTACAGTTTGACGTTCCGAACTACGGCGCACTGGAAGTCTACACCACTCGTCCGGATACATTGATGGGAGTGACTTATGTCGGTATCGCAGCAGGCCATCCGCTGGCGGCCATTGCTGCGCAAAATAGTCCGGAAATCGAACAATTTATTGAAGCGTGTAAAAATAACAAAGTCGCCGAAGCCGAATTGGCAACAATGGAGAAGAAAGGCATCGATACGGGCCTGAAAGCCATTCACCCACTCAATGGACGTGAAGTGCCGGTCTACATTGCCAATTTTGTTCTGATGGATTACGGCACAGGTGCTGTCATGGCTGTTCCTGCACATGACCAGCGAGACTTTGAATTTGCAACCAAATATGGGCTAGAGATTCAACCAGTCATTCAACCAGCAGACGGAAGTTCCTTTGATATTGCTGAAGCAGCCTATACAGAAAAAGGTATCTTGTGCAATTCCGGTGAGTTTGATGGTCTGAACTTCGACCAAGCACTGGATGCCATTGCCGCCAAACTCGAATCAGAAGGCAAAGGACACAAGACCGTTAATTTCCGTTTGCGCGATTGGGGGGTTTCCCGCCAACGCTACTGGGGTGCACCAATCCCGATGGTCACCACGCAAGACGGTGAAGTTCACTCAGTACCGGCCGACCAATTACCCGTACGGCTCCCGGAAGATGTCGTAATGGATGGGGTCACCAGCCCGATTAAAGCAGACAAAACATGGGCTGAAACGACTTATAACGGTCAACCGGCTCTGCGTGAAACCGATACTTTCGATACCTTTATGGAATCATCATGGTATTACGCTCGCTACTGTTCACCGCAAGCCGATCAAATCGTAGATCCCGAGCAAGCCAACTATTGGCTCCCTGTCGATCAGTATGTGGGCGGCATTGAACACGCATGTATGCACCTGCTTTATTCACGTTTCTTCCATAAACTCCTTCGTGATGCCGGTTACATCTCTTCAGATGAGCCATTCAAGAAGTTGTTGTGCCAAGGTATGGTTTTGGCCGACGCATTCAGCTACCAGAATGAAAAAGGTGGCAAAGAATGGGTTTCACCAACTGAAGTAAAAATTGAGCGGGACGGCAAAGGACGTATCACCTCTGCCATCGATGCAAAAGGGCGTCAGGTCGCGCATTCCGGCATGGTCAAAATGTCGAAATCGAAAAATAACGGTATCGACCCTCAGGAAATGGTTGATAAATACGGTGCGGATACGGTCCGACTGTTTATGATGTTTGCCTCCCCTGCGGATATGACGTTGGAATGGCAGGAATCAGGCGTTGAAGGCGCAAACCGCTTTTTGAAACGTGTCTGGAAACTGGTACTTGAGCACACCACTCAAGGTGAAGCACCTGTCGTTGAACCGCAATCACTGAATAACGAACAAAAAGCACTCCGTCGAGAAGTTCATAAGACCATCGCGAAAGTCACCGACGATATTGAACGCCGTCAAACGTTCAATACCGCGATAGCCGCGATTATGGAATTAATGAACAAATTGGGCAAAGCGCCTCAGGAAAATCCTCAGGATCGCGCCATACTGGATGAAGCTCTCAAAGCGATTGTGGTGATGCTGTCGCCAATTACACCGCATATCTGCTTCGAACTGTGGCAAGCCTTAGGGAACTCGGATCTCGATCATGCCCCTTGGCCAACCTACGATGAAAAAGCGCTGGTCGAAGATGAAAAACTGATTGTTTTGCAAGTCAATGGTAAGGTGCGTGGTAAACTGACCGTTGCAGCAGATGCTCCCCAAGAGCAAGTGGAAAGCTTGGGACTGCAAGACGAAAATGTTCAGAAATTTACCGATGGTCTGACGATCCGGAAAGTGATCTATGTTCCGGGTAAGTTACTGAGCATTGTGGCAAACTAATTGGATTGTATGTTAACGACAGACTGTACGTTAACGACAGATTGCATGTTATAAATGAATGTGTCTGTTAACAACACCGACATGTTTGCAAATGCGAATAGTGCGTGAGTGACAAGATCGTACTAAAAAGATGGTGCGTTACTCAAAAAATAACGTTACATCTTGAATTGTGATGAACTCAATCACTAAATAGGAGTCAGTAGACAGATGTTGATAATGTTTACTGACTCTAGGGGCTGTTGACCTTTCATGGTTGAATTTTGTTCAATCTGAACAGGTATTGATCGCGGCGCGGGGCATGCCGCTTAGCTATCCTAAGCAAATGACCCGTAACAAAGAGCAAGACACGTTCAGATGAACCCTCTGGGCAGCATTTGTCGCTCATTTATCCAGCGTTAGGTCATGGTTCATGTAGATCGCTACACTTCACATGACCTGCCTTGACTAAATGAGCGACAAATTGCTGCAAAAACCATCACGAAAGGTCAACAGCCCCTAGTGATTTAAGGACAGGATATTTCCCATCATCGATGGTTTGTCACACGGTGTGATGATCTGGAACTATCTCTGTTCAATAGATTAAAATAGGATTCGAATGCGTTCACTTCATCCCTCATTACTACGACATATTTTCCTGACACTGTTGACAATCTCGTTGACGGCCTGCGGTTTTCATTTACGGGGAGATTATGATGTGCCGGAAGCGTTAGATAAACTATCGGTAACCAGTTACGATCAATACAGTCAGTTTACCCGAATCGTCAAAAACCGACTGAGACTGAATGAAATTGAGATCGTTGAACCGGCTGAAGACATTCCTAACTTACATCTCGTCAGCGAAGCGATTTCATCAAGAACACTGTCTATTTATCAGAATACGATCGCAGCGGAAAAAGAGCTGACACTCAATGCGACGTTCCGAGTTACAGTTCCCGATGTGGGTACCAAAACGTTCACAACGACGGTTACCCGTAGTTATCTGGACAACCCGCTCACGGCTTTGGCAAAGTCAATGGAAAGTGCCATGCTTATTGATGAGATGCGTCAACTGGCTTCATCTCAGATTATCCGTCTCATGGCGCGTTTAAAACCAGACCTGACTTTATCTAAACGTTCAGAGCGTTCGCGGCAACACAACATGTCTGAGCAGAGTGATAGCCATAGTCATGTGTCAACCACTGAGGTTTCAACGGATCAACACACAATAAGCCAATAGAGTTGGACTGAGATTTTGATGCGTATATTTGCGGAAAAATTGCCGGAACATCTTCAACATCAGTTGATGCCAGTTTATCTCCTCTTCGGAAATGAACCGTTATTATTGCAAGAGTCCCGGCTTTCGATTGCCCAAAAAGCCAAAGCGCAAGGTTTTACTGAAATCTACCGTTATCAGGCGGACAATACACTGGACTGGCACCAGGTCTTTGACCATTTTCAGGCATTTAGTCTGTTTTCAAACCAACAATTGGTCGAGTTAACCCTTCCTGACGGTAATATGAATGCTCAGTTAACGGGACAGTTACTTGCGCTGGGAGAGATGTTGCATCCGGATACGATTTTGGTGGTGATTGGCAATAAACTCACCAAAGCGCAGGAAAACACTAAATGGTTTAAAGCCTTAGCCACACAAGGCTGTTTAGTAAACTGCCTGACACCGGATCTCAACCGCCTGCCACAATTTGTTATGCAGCGTTGTCGGAAACTGAAACTCGTTCCCGACCCGGAAGCGTTACAGATGTTGGCACAATGGCACGAAGGAAACCTGCTGGCTCTTGCTCAGAGTCTGGAGAAACTGGCGCTACTCTACCCTGATGGCCAACTGACACTGATCCGAGTCGAAGCTTCGCTGTCCCGACATAATCATTTTACTGTCTATAACTGGACGGATGCTTTACTGGACGGAAAATCCAACCGTTGCCAGCGCATTTTGCGTCAGCTCGAGGCCGAAGGCACTGAACCCGTATTACTGTTACGTTCAGTCCAGAAAGAATTACGCTTGCTAACCATCCTTCATGCCGAGCAGCAAGACGCATCGCTACATGCACTGATGGATAAACATCGCATTTGGAAAAATAAGCGCTCACTTTATGTGAATGCACTCAACCGACTCAGTGCGAACAAACTATACATGCTGATCCACACCTTGAGTCATATTGAACTCTCGGTCAAAACACGCTACGACATCAATCCATGGCCATTACTTCAAGCGTTTAGCTTACAATTTACCCAAGCCGGTTTGACGCCCGCTTTGCCTGATTAAAAGCATGATATACTTTAAACAGGTTTGAAAAACATCTGTGATTCAAATCTGCTGATAAAAATAAGTCGTTAGAAAGTAGAGATAAAGTTAGAGGAAATTTCATTGCAATACGAAGAACTGAAAAATTTTTTAGTGGATAAAGCAGATGATATGAAAGCTGAAAATATCACAGCTCTTCATGTCACCGGAAAGTCCAGTGTCACCGACTACATGGTGATCTGCACCGGAACATCAAAACGTCACGTGTCATCGATTGCCAATCATGTCGCCAGCGAAGCCAAAAAATTAGGCATGTCTCCTTTGGGAATGGAAGGTGACTCAGAAGGAGAATGGGTCGTTCTGGATATGGGAACATCGATGTTGCACGTCATGCAAGAAGAACAGCGATCACTCTATCAGCTTGAAAAACTCTGGAGCTAAAGCGTGAAGATTCAGCTAGTTGCCGTGGGTACCAAAATGCCCCAATGGGTTGAACAGGGGTTCAATGAATATCAACGTCGCTTCCCGCATGATATGCCTTTAGAGCTTGTTGAGATCCCCGCCGGAAAACGGGGTAAAAATGCAGATATCCCTAGAATACTCGATAAAGAAGGGGAAGCGATGCTCGCGGCAATACCGAAAGGACATCGTATTGTCACACTCGATATTCCGGGAAAACGCTGGGACACCCATCAACTGGCACAACAGATGGAAAGCTGGAAATTAGATGCCCGTAATGTCTCCATCTTAATTGGTGGACCCGAAGGGTTATCACCGGCCTGCAAACAAGCCGCGGAACAAAGCTGGTCTTTATCACCACTCACGCTCCCTCACCCTTTAGTCCGTATTGTGATGGCTGAAAGCTTATACCGTGCCTGGAGTGTCACCACCAACCATCCTTATCATCGAGAATAATACGAGATGCTTCGCAAACGCAGTCAGATCCGAGACTACAAGTCAGAAGACAATCTGTTTCGCAACAGGGCTATCATTTCGTTTTTAGCGATTATCGTTCTGGTTGGGGTGTTAATTGCAAACTTGTATACCCTTCAGGTCGTGCAATTTCAGGATTACAGAACCCGCTCTAACGATAATCGGATTAAAATTGTCCCGATCGCCCCAAACCGCGGGTTGATTTATGATCGCAATGGGGTCTTACTGGCAGAGAATCGCCCTATCTTTGATTTGGAAATTACACCGGAACAAGTCGATAACATGGATGCGACGATTCAGCGGTTAAGACAACTCATTGATATTACGCCGGAACAAGTCGCGGCTTTCCACAAAGAATTACGTCAAACCCGACGCTTCAATTCGGTGCCGATTCTGACGCAATTGACACCGGAAGAAGTTGCTAAGTTTTCAGTGAATCAATACAAATACCCGGGAGTTGCTGTCACAGCACGTCTGAAACGTTATTACCCTTTCGGTAAAATGCTGACCCATGTGATCGGCTATGTTTCCCGAATCAATGACCACGATATCGAACGCCTGAAACGAGAAGCAAAAGAGGCGAACTATCAGGCAACCCGTGACATCGGTAAGTTGGGTATCGAACGCTATTACGAAGATATTCTACATGGCATGCCGGGATATCAGGAAGTTGAAGTCAACAGCCGTGGACGTGTCATCCGTACCCTCAAATATGTACCGCCAGTGCCGGGCAAAGATCTGGTCCTGAATATAGATATCAACTTACAGCGTTACGTTTATCATTTGCTTGATGGCAAAAGAGGCTCAGCGGTCGTCCTTGATCCGAAAGACAATGGCGTACTGGCAATGGTTTCCAGCCCAAGCTATGACCCAAATGCCTTTGTCCACGGTATCACCAGCAAAGCTTATCGGGCCCTGTTGAGTGATAAAGACCATCCTCTGGTCAATCGTGCCACATTAGGTATCTACCCACCGGCATCGACTGTCAAACCATTAATTGCCGTCTCTGCATTGCAAGAAGGGGTCATCACCCCACACACCACTCGCAATGATCCGGGATACTGGCGAATTCCCAATTCAAAAACCAAACCTTTCCGGGATTGGCTCCGATGGGGACATGGTAAAGTCAACATCACCAAAGCATTGGAAGAATCCGTTGATACATTTTTCTATCAAGTCGCTTACGATATGGGTATCGATCGCCTGTCTCGCTGGATGAAAATGTTCGGTTACGGCGAATATACCGGCATTGATATCTTCGAAGAAAGTAAAGCCAATATGCCGACCAGAGAGTGGAAAATGGCTCGCCACCGAACCCCTTGGTATCAGGGAGACACGATTCCCGTTGGGATCGGTCAGGGCTATTGGACAGCAACGCCGATGCAAATCACGAAAGCGATATCGGTCTTAGTCCACCATGGTAAGGTACTGGCACCACATTTCCTCCGGGCTACCATTGAAAATGGAGAACCTTTTAGCAAGCGACAAATGGCAGAAGTTGAAACCTATCCGCCGATTACCGGCGTACCGGAGAAATACTGGGACATCGCAATCAATGGCATGTATCTGGTCAATCATGGTCCTCGCGGAACGGCACGTCATGCATTCAAGCATCTCAAGTATAAAAGTGCCGGTAAGTCAGGGACAGCTCAGGTTTTCGGCCTCGCGGAAGGAGAAGAATATAATGCAGACGATCTTGCAGAACACTTGCGCGACCATGCACTATTCACTGGATTTGCCCCCGTCGATAATCCGAAAGCCATTGTCACTATCGTATTGGAAAATGCGGGAGGCGGCTCCAGTCATGGTGCTCCCGTCGTGCGAAAAATATTCGATCACATTATTCTAGATGAAGACCAACAAGAGAAGAAAAACTAATGGAATTCGATCCATCTACAGGCCAAAGTCGGGCATTCTTTGAACGTTTGCACATTGATCTTCCTCTGTTACTCGGTCTACTGCTGGTTATGGGGTTTGGATTGGTAGTGATGTATAGTGCCAGTGGCCAAAATATGGCAATGATGGAGCGCCAAGCGATGCGGATGGTCTTGGCGCTCACCATCATGGTTGGCCTTGCTCAGTTATCGCCCCGAAGTTATGAATCTTTGGCACCATTTCTGTTTTTCTGTGGGGTGCTACTCCTTGTCGGTGTTCTGATTGCAGGAGAAGTATCAAAAGGTGCGCAACGCTGGCTCGATATCGGTGTGATCCGTTTTCAGCCTTCAGAATTACTTAAATTAGCCGTCCCGCTGATGGTCGCCCGATATATCGGTAAACATCCGCTCCCGCCGTCATTTAAGACCCTCTGTGTATCTCTGGTTATGGTCTTAGTCCCGACGATTCTCATCGCAAAACAACCCGACTTAGGGACATCGATTCTGATTGCAGCTTCCGGTATCTTTGTCATTTTCCTCGCGGGCATCAGTTGGCGTTTCATCTTTGCTGCACTATTTGCCGCAGGAGCTTTTGTGCCGATTCTGTGGTTCTTTTTAATGCGTGAATACCAAAAAGTGCGTGTGCGAACATTATTCAATCCCGAATCTGACCCATTAGGCGCCGGCTATCATATTATCCAGAGCAAGATTGCTATTGGCTCCGGTGGTATTCTGGGCAAAGGCTGGCTACATGGGACTCAGTCACAACTTGAATTTCTGCCAGAACGCCATACTGATTTTATTTTCGCCGTGATTGCCGAAGAATGGGGGCTGGTTGGCATTGTTGCTTTGCTCTCAGTTTACCTGTTTATTATCGGGCGAGGTCTTTATCTGGCCAGTAATGCCCAGACCGCTTTCGGTAAAATGATGGCGGGGAGTATTGTGCTCAGCTTTTTTGTCTATGTGTTTGTCAATATTGGTATGGTGAGTGGAATTTTACCTGTTGTTGGCGTTCCGCTACCATTAATCAGTTATGGTGGGACATCCATGGTAACGCTCATGGCAGGCTTTGGCATCCTGATGTCAATTCATACTCACCGAAAAGCATTTTCAAAGGCAATCTGATGAGCATTCGACTGCTTCTATATTATAGCGCAATCCTTCTGTTTATGGCTGGCTGTAGCTCTTCCAGCCGTTATGATATCCGTGATGATGTGGCTCCCAGACAACCCATTTCCGTTGATAATATCGAGGATGCCCACCCCAAATACGAATCTTATAGTCTTGGCGGAAACAAAGACTATACTGTTCGAGGGAAAAAGTACCATATCATCAAAAATCCAAAGGGCTTTAAGGAACAAGGGCTTGCCTCTTGGTACGGTAAAAAGTTCCATGGTCATCAAACCTCCAATGGTGAGATTTATGACATGTACTCCATGACCGCAGCCCATAAAACGTTGCCGATTCCCAGCTATGTCAGGATCACAAACATGAATAATGGGAAAACGGCGATTGTTCGCGTCAATGACCGCGGACCTTTCCACACCGGAAGAATCATCGATTTAAGCTATGCCGCGGCATACAAGCTTGACGTCATCCGAACAGGCACAGCCCCAGTCAAAATAGAGGTACTCACTTATGACCGCCCAACTGTGACAGCGGCGGCTCCCCCTAAAAAACACCAATCTGACTATGTCATTCAAGTTTCTTCTTCAACACATTTGGAAAGAACCCGAACTTTATCGCAAGATTTGAGTCAGAAGTTATCTGTGACCAGCTATATCGACAGCCTGAACGGTAGTCATCGGGTTTTTCTCGGACCGTTTCATGACTATTCCCAGACGCAACAAACGCTGGAACAGGTGAAACAGCTGGGCTACAGCACCGCCTTTATCAGGAAGCACCGGCAGATACAATAAATACCGGAAAATCTGGCCGAATCGCCCTTTGGGTCTGGCTTGAGAAAATGAGTTTCTGTTAAGATACGTATAACTAATCGTAAAATTCTGCATTTATCATGAATAAAAAAATATTTTTAAAGTCGATTTCTACCCCTTTTATTGCCTTAGCGGCAATATTTACATTCACTGCTTCAGCCTCTCCGATAGTGGTTCCGGATGCACCTCAAATTGCAGCCCGAGGCTATGTTCTGATGGATTATCATTCAGGTAAAATCCTCGCAGAAAAAGAGATGAACACCAAACTCCCCCCAGCCAGTTTGACCAAAATGATGACCAGTTATGTCATCGGTCAAGAACTGGCCCGTGGCAACATCTCTCCAGATGACGATGTAGTTATCAGTAAAAACGCATGGGCGAAAAACTTTCCGGACTCTTCCAAAATGTTCATCGAAGTTGGAACGACCGTGAAAGTGAAAGACTTAAACCGCGGTATCATCATCCAATCCGGTAATGATGCTTGTGTGGCGATGGCTGAGCATGTCGCGGGTTCCGAAGATGCGTTTGTCGATTTGATGAATGCTTGGGCCAACACCATCGGTATGAAGAATACTCATTTTGAGAACGTACACGGACTGGACCACAGCAATCACTATTCAACGCCTTATGATATGGCAATTTTGGCGCAAGCACTGATTCGTGACGTGCCGAACGAATATAAACTCTATTCTGAAAAGAAATTCACTTATAACGGCATTACCCAATATAACCGTAACGGCCTGCTCTGGGATAAGAGCATGAACGTTGATGGTATTAAGACGGGTCACACTAGCCATGCAGGTTACAGCCTTGTCAGCTCAGCGACAGAAGGCAACATGCGTTTAATCGCTGTAGTCATGGGTACGAAAAGTGCGAATGCTCGGAAGTCAGAAAGTAAAAAGCTGCTCAGCTATGGCTTCCGCTTCTTTGAAACTGTCGCACCACATAAAGCCGGAGAAACGTTTATCAATGAGCGTATCTGGATGGGTAACAAAGACACCGTTGCACTGGGTGTTGATAAAGATACCTATGTCACGTTACCAAGAGGACAAGCGAAAAACCTGAAAGCCAGTTTTGTCTTGGAGAAAGCACTGGAAGCACCGATTAAAAAAGGTGATGTCGTCGGTAAACTGTACTATCAGCTGGAAGGTAAAGATGTTGCCCAATATCCATTAATCGCACTGGAAGATGTCAACAAAGGTGGCATTTTCAGTCGTCTATGGGATTACATCGTCTTGTTATTTAAAGGATTATTCTAACCCTGACTATCGCGTGATGTAAAAATCACGCTCAAGAAAAAAGCCTGACACAATGTCAGGCTTTTTTGTCACTAAGCTCTTCGTGTTATCAAACAATCCATCCAATCTTATACACGGCTTGCCGATTATGTCTCTTGTTCTGCTGTCCGTTTTGGCCAGTGGAGCGACTCACGACGCAAAACTCTTTCGATATCTTTAAGCTGTGCGGGTTTCGGCAGCACATCATCCATTCCACAGGTTTTATACTGCTCAATATCTTCTTCACTGGTGTTAGCCGTGTAAGCGACAATATAAGGCTGCTTCATATCAACCTGACAGCGAATTTCACGTGTGGCTTCCATCCCGTTCATCTTGCTCATGTAGATATCCATTAAAATCACATCATAACTACTGTTTCGTACTGTCTTCAGCACTTGAGTACCATCTTCGATGGTATAAACCCGGTGACCTAATTTCTCCAACATAAATCGTGCTAGTGACTGATTCAGTGAACTATCATCGACCACCAAAATATTCAGCGGCGTACACTGCTGGATCGATTGTCTGTTTTTAACGGATGGGTCACCGCCCTGCTCTACCACCTGATAGGGAATATCAAACCAAAATGTCGCACCGAGTCCGGGCATACTTTCGACCTGAATATCTCCCCCCATCATTTCAACAAAACTTTTACAAATCGAGAGGCCTAACCCCGTGCCGCCCATATGAGAGCCGACTTGCATGAAAGGCTGGAACAGACGTTTCAGATGTTCTTGTTCAATGCCTATGCCTGAATCCTTAATCTTAAAGACAAGACGAGGCTCACGATCATCACGGGTTAAATTCACGCTGAGGCGAATCTCACCGTGGTAAGTAAACTTAGCTGCATTCCCTAACAAATTAATCAAAATCTGTTGCAGTTTTTTAGAGTCGCTTCGGATGTATTGAGTCACAGCGTCGCTGATCTCGTAACTCAGTCGAATCTCTGACGATTTCAGTTGTGGACGAATTAAATCAATCACGGTCGATATGAGTGGGCGCAGCTCGAAGTTGTCAGGCTCGAAGGTAATTTTATCTGCCTCAATTTTCGACAGATCAAGGATATCATTCACAATCGCCAGTAATGAACTCCCGCCAGACTCAATAATATTGAGAAACTCCTGCTGTTTGGTATCCAGACGAGAATGGCTCAGAAGTTCGGTGGCACCAAGAATACCATTCAACGGTGTTCGGATTTCATGACTCATCACCGCGACAAACTTACTTTTGGCCCGATTGGCAGACTCAGCAGCTTTCCTGGCCGCTTGTAGCGCAGCGGTACTGCGGCGCAACTGCATCAAGTTATGTCGGATATACGTTAAATACCCCCCGACTAAGATACTGAAATTAATGAAGAGAAAAATAGAAAACCCAGCCAATCGAAGGCGGGTCTCACCTTCCTCTGCCTTTTGGTGTGCGTAATACTCTCTCATCGACATCTCGGCCGCAGCGATGTAGCGCGAGCCATCTGCGGATCGCATCGGGACGAAAACAGCACGAAAGTCGCCCCAATGGTCATCATAATCCGCCCAGATAATACGATCTTCATGTAATGCGGTGAGTAATTGGTGACTGGCATCAGGATAGGGATCGAAAAAGCGGACATAAGTATTATTTTTCAACTCATCTTCAGATGCGCTGGATGATACGAGAACCGCCTGTCCGCCCCGCTCAATCACCGTATAAATATAAGTCAGATCCATCTTTCTGCTATATTCGGTCAATCGCTCGATCGCATGCCAATCTTCCGCTTCAGTTTTAGAATTTTTATCAACTAATCCGTCATGGTAATGCTCTCCCAAAACCGCAGCGGCCACTAAAGCACCATGATAGAGCCGATTATTCAGATCATCTTCAATCGACTGTTTCGCTTGGACATACAGATATGCCACAAAAGAAACACAGGAAATGACATACACACAACAAAACAGGACAAACTTCCACGTTTCTTGAATACGAAACCTTTTACGATGAGCATTTTTAGCAATCTGCTGCATTATTTCTTAACCTACTAAACTCACGACAAAATCAATGCCATCTCTATCAGAATAAACCCAAGATTCAGTTTCAGCACACACTAATCAGTTGCATAAACGATACGCCCAATATAAGACGTACCGCAGCCGAACACACTCATCTGCATAGCACTTCACTAACATATTAATCTTTATACATTTATTTTTTCTTGAGTACCACACCCTTCGCTAAAGTAGCATTCGAGTAAATTCACATTCAGAATATAAACTAACTTTATATAACTAAAATCATTCAATAAACTGATAAAGTTTGCGTGAAACCACACAAACACACACAATTTGAGTATAAAAGTGCATCTTGAGATCCATGTCATTAATCAGTATGATCCCCCTCCTTATCTATCGACCTCAGCCGGAGTTGCACTTATGTTAACAATAAACTCAGATGCAAAACTGAAAGACTTGCTTGAATTTCCTTGTTCATTTACCTACAAGGTTATGGGCCACGCAAAACCGGAGTTACCAGAACTGGTTCTTGAGGTCATCCAGCGTCATGCTCCCGGTGATTACAGCCCAACCGTCAAGCCAAGTGCAAAAGGAAACTATCATTCAGTTTCCATCAATATCACTGCGACATCGATCGAACAGGTTGAGACACTCTACAAAGAGTTAGGCGCGATTGATATTGTACGTATGGTTTTGTAAACAGGACTGAAAGCTATAGACACAACCGAAAATTCTATTATTTTTTGAAAAATTCAATTTTTTTTGAAAGATAACGGTAGCAGTCTTTCCTTATTAATCAAATCGTTAGAATGGCTCATCCAAAGATGCGGCCATTTTTTATCATCATTGAGTAGTTCCATTGCTCGAAGCAGTTTATAATCCAAACACTTTATTTATCGCGGATGAGTCATATTATGGAGAACCAACTCGTTATCAAACGACTCGGTCAACAGGACTATCAGCCTATCTGGCAAGCGATGCACGATTTTACCAACCAGCGAACAGAGACAACCTGTGATGAAGTCTGGCTGGTTGAACATCATCCTGTTTTTACGCAGGGTCAAGCCGGAAAAGCAGAACACATTCTCAACCCGGGAGACATCCCCGTCATCCAGAGTGATCGCGGTGGGCAAGTCACTTATCATGGTCCCGGGCAACTGGTCGTTTATTTTCTTCTCGATCTAAAACGTAAGAAGCTTGGCGTCAGAGAACTCGTCACACACATTGAAAACATTGTCATCGAGACCCTGAATGCATTTGATATTCAGTCACAGGCCAGAGCCGATGCGCCCGGTGTGTATGTCGGCAATAAAAAAATCTGCTCGCTGGGGCTGCGGATTCGCAGAGGCTGCTCTTTCCATGGACTGGCTCTGAATGTCAATATGGACTTATCACCGTTTTTAAGAATCAATCCTTGTGGTTATCAAGGCATGGAAATGGTTCAGGTCAGTGAGCTCGGAGGCCCATCCGACATGCACACCGTCGAAGAACAACTCATCACAACGCTTGTAACAACACTGGGTTACGAGCATGTAGAATTCAAAACAGAAGCAATATCATGAGCAAACCAATTCAAATGGAAAAAGGCGTCAAATACCGCGACGCTGACAAAATGGCACTGATTCCGGTCAAAAACATGCCGACCGAACAGAAAGAACAACTGCGTAAGCCCGAATGGATGAAGATTAAGCTGCCATCAGATAGTCAGCGCATTCAGGATATTAAATCCGCCATGCGCAAAAATAATCTGCATTCAGTCTGTGAAGAAGCGTCCTGTCCCAATCTGGCAGAATGCTTTAATCACGGCACCGCGACCTTTATGATTCTGGGCGCAATTTGTACGCGTCGCTGTCCTTTTTGCGATGTCGCACACGGACGTCCTTTAACACCGGATGCACAAGAGCCGAACAAACTTGCGCAGACAATTCGCGATATGAAACTCAGATATGTTGTGATCACCTCGGTTGACCGGGATGACCTACGTGATGGTGGCGCTCAGCATTTTGTCGACTGTAACCGAGAAATTCGAGCACTCAGCCCCGATATTCGTATCGAAACGCTGGTACCCGATTTTAGAGGTCGGATGGATGCAGCACTGACCATCCTGCAAGATAATCCGCCAGATGTATTCAATCACAATCTGGAAACAGCGCCCCGCTTGTACCGCAAAGTCAGACCCGGTGCAAATTACAAATGGTCGCTTGAGTTATTACAAAAATTCAAACAGCAACACCCGGACATCCCAACCAAATCTGGGCTAATGATGGGGCTGGGTGAAACCAAAGAAGAGATCGTCGAAGTGCTGAAAGATCTACGTGCGCATGGTGTGACCATGCTGACTTTGGGCCAATATCTGGCACCGAGCCGCCATCACCTGCCTGTTGAACGGTATGTGCCGCCGGAAGAGTTTGATGAACTGAAAGAGATTGCGCTTGAGCTGGGCTTTACTCATGCTGCGTGTGGTCCATTTGTTCGTTCATCCTATCATGCCGATCTGCAAGCCAAAGGCATTGAAGTAAAATAACCCCACTCAGGTCGGTGCATTGCATCGGCCTGAGTGCTCTCTCAACAGCACGAATTCTCACAAGTCACACTCACATCCATGCTTTCGATTTGCTCAGAAACAACACCGCATAGCAAATGTGAAACGATTACCATAATTTGTGTCATGATATTGAATCTATGATCGTTGTTCTATAGTCTAGAGGGCAACTTGAATTCACTGTCGATGTAAGGATATATATGATGAAAACTGCCACTATCTGGGGCATTGTCGGACTCGCGCTCACACTCGCAGGTTGTGCTTCAAATACCAAAGAAGATAACTACCGCGAAGCGTCTTTTGAACTTTGTAATACCGACGTGAAAGTCTACTCGCTGGATAATGCAGGGCGCGTTCGCATCGTCTGTGCCGACGGCTCTAAATTTGCGCTCAAATCAGAAGATACACTCGAAGTCATGCGTGGGATCAATATTGATTACTGTGATGGCGAAGGGTTAGGCAAATTTACTGAAAGTGAAAAATACTACTTATTCAAATGTAAGTCAGGTACAACACTGAGCATCTCTAAAGATTAACCCGATTACTGAAGGCGATGTTCTCAAGCGATTGCCCTTTCACTGACACTTTTGAATATCTTGTTTGGCTGTGAATCGACTTGATTTGACAACAATAAACCCGCTTAAAGCGGGTTTATTTTTATCACCGGAATGTGAAGACGACTTAGGCGTAAACAGGGAGACGCTTACAAATTTCAAGCACTTTTGCTTTGGTCGCATTAATCACACTTGAATCATTGATGTTATCCAGCACATCACACATCCAGTTTGCCAACTCTTTCGCATCATCGACAGTAAAGCCACGTCGGGTAATCGCTGGTGTACCGACACGAATACCAGACGTCACAAATGGGCTACGCGGATCATTTGGCACAGAGTTCTTATTCACCGTAATATTTGCTGCACCGAGCGCTGCATCTGCGTCTTTGCCCGTAATATCTTTGTCGATCAAATCAACTAAGAAGAGGTGGTTTTCGGTACTATTCGAGACAATTTTATAGCCGCGAGCTTGGAACTGTGCAACCATCGCTTTTGCATTTTGCACCACACGTTCCTGATACGCTTTAAATTCGGGTTCCATTGCTTCTTTGAACGCAACCGCTTTTGCCGCAATCACATGCATCAGCGGGCCACCCTGACCACCGGGGAATACAGCAGAGTTCAGTTTTTTGTACATCTCTTCACCAGCGTTTGACAGAATCAAACCACCACGAGGGCCTGCCAGTGTTTTATGTGTTGTGGTTGTGACAACATGCGCATGAGGAATCGGCGTCGGATAAGCACCAGCAGCAACCAGACCTGCCACATGAGCCATATCAACAAACAGGTAAGCATCGACTTTATCAGCAATTTCACGCATCCGAGCCCAATCAACAATCTGTGAATAAGCAGAAAAACCACCGATAATCATTTTCGGCTTATGTTCAACGGCCAGTGATTCCATTTCTTCGTAGTTAATCTGACCACTTTCATCAATACCATAAGGAATCACATGATAATGTTTACCGGAGAAGTTAACTGGAGAACCATGCGTTAAGTGACCACCGTGAGCCAGACTCATCCCTAAAACCGTATCACCGGGATTCAATAATGCCATGTATACGGCACTGTTCGCCTGAGAACCGGAGTGAGGCTGGACGTTTGCATATTCACAGTTAAACAGTTGACATGCGCGCTCAATCGCTAATGTTTCAACTTTATCGACATACTCGCAACCACCATAATAGCGCTTACTCGGATAGCCTTCTGCATACTTATTGGTCAGTTGAGAACCCTGAGCTTCCATGACGCGTGGACTGGTATAATTCTCTGAAGCAATAAGTTCAATGTGCTCTTCCTGACGAAGAGTTTCTTCTTGAATGGCTGCGAAAAGATCCGCATCATAATCAGCGATATTCATATCACGCTTAAGCATCTGTATCTCCTGACTCAGATTGACTGGAAAGTTTAATAAAACTGCATTTTGACTTAACGCAAACGTTTTCGTCACTTAACTTGGCGCGTATTCTACCTAAATTGGTTTATGTCATAAAGCCCAAATAGACAAATTATCATGCAGTTTTTTCATGATACCGAAAAGTCACACCACGATAGCATCACAAGTGTCAACTTTTGGGTTTACATGATGTAAAAAACCAAAGACATAGGTTTACCTGAATTTACCACCGCTAGCTACCGAAAGTATCACCTTTTCTTTAGTATTCTCCGCAAATTATCCCAATACTTTTAATTATCGATGGAAAAACACACATTTCAGGAAGATATTATTGCCATGATAACCGGGAGCTTTTTGGTTGCTCAGGGAATCATGTTTCTGCAAGCGGCAAATGAAATTACAGGTGGGACTGCCGGATTAGCATTATTATTCAACCAATTAGTCCCCTACTCTTTTGGTGTGCTATATCTGCTATGTAATGCCCCTTTCTATTTGCTCGCCTGGAAACGGTTTGGTCGCCGGTTCACGCTGAACAGTTTGATTTCCGGTCTACTGGTCTCCCTGTTTACCGAGCTATTTGCACACTTCATTCTGTTGACACATGTCAATGTCATTTACTGTGCAATTACCGGAGGGCTTTTCATGGGACTGGGGATGCTGATCCTTTTCCGCCACCGTTCAAGCTTAGGCGGATTCAATGTCTTCTGCTTATTGATTCAAGATAAGTTCGGGATTTCTGTGGGTAAGACACAATTATGCATTGATGCGTCAATTGTCGGCGCATCCTTATTTTATCTTCCCCCAGCGACAATTGCAGTTTCAATACTCAGCGCAGCGGTACTCAATATCGTACTTGCGATGAATCATAAACCATCTCGATATTCTGTCACTTACAGTTCACCATAGACAAGTACAGTTCACCATAAACAAGAAAGTGCACAGGATTTTGTCTTACATATCCTGATGTTGAATAAGAAATAACTCATTTGTCCAAAAAGACATCACTCAGTCATAAATTTTTAGAAAAGTCTTTACAGGCTGCATAGGTTTGCTATGATGCGCCCCGCACCGAAGAGATGTGTCGGGAATATTTCTTCAATATAAAGTGCATACCCTGGAGGGGTTCCCGAGTGGCCAAAGGGAGCAGACTGTAAATCTGCCGGCTCCGCCTTCGATGGTTCGAATCCGTCCCCCTCCACCATATTCAACATGTTTGAATCATTCTTTATTTGATTCAGGCATGAACAAAACTCTGGAGGGGTTCCCGAGTGGCCAAAGGGAGCAGACTGTAAATCTGCCGGCTCCGCCTTCGATGGTTCGAATCCGTCCCCCTCCACCATATAGAAAAGCCAGCATCTTGCTGGCTTTTTTCTTATCTGTGTCTCATCAATACAGACCATCACAATCCTGTTCTATACCATTGTTATCAATCCAATAAAATAATCCGGGTTTCATAAGGTCTTAACCGTTGGTATGTCTCTACATGCTGCATATTGAGTCCGGTATAATTCCCCAACAGATAGCGAGCCGGACGACTGATCATATCGGGAGGTAACTCACAGTATTGCAACCGCTCAGAAAAGTTACTCAGACAAATCAGTGATTGCCGTTCTGATTGTCTGATATAACCCCAAATCGCCTTATCATCCGGATACAGATCCCGGTAATCTCCGAAGGTAATCACGTCCAGTTCTTTTCTCAACCGAATCAGTTGTTGATAGAAATAAAAAATTGATTCAGGATCCCGAAGTGCAGCAGCGACATTAATTTCAGTATAATTTTCTGCCACATCAACCCACGGTTTTACCCGACTGAATCCAGCATACAATTCACGATTCCATTGCATCGGGGTACGAGCGTTATCTCTGGATTTCTGAGCCAGAATATCCAGCATCTCTCCTTCTGCCATTCCCTGCTGATGCACCAGAATGTCATACATATTCAGACTTTCGATATCCCGGTATTGTTCAATCGAAACATACCCCGCGTTCGTCATCCCTATTTCTTCACCCTGATAGATATAAGGCGTTCCCTGCATCATATGTAATGTTGCTGCCAGCATTTTTGCTGACTCGACCCGATATTGAGACTCATGACCGAAACGGCTGACAACCCGTGGCTGGTCGTGATTACACCAGAACAAAGCCCCCCATCCCGAATCGTGTAAGCCTGTTTGCCAATGATTGAAAATTTTCTTCAGTTCAATAAAGTCATACGGCGCATTGACCCACTTTTCATGATTGGGATAATCCACTTTCAAATGATGAAAATTGAAAACCATTGAGAGTTCTTTGCCATCCAGAGCCGAGTACCGGCGACAGTGTTCAACGGTCGTCGAAGACATTTCTCCGACCGTAACACAGCCATATTTCTGAAACACAGCCGTACTGATCTCCTGAAGAAACGCATGAACTCTCGGACCGTCCGTGTAATAACGTTTCCCATCCCCCGCATCATCATCCGGAAAATTCTGGTGTTTCGAGATCAGGTTAATGACATCCAGCCGAAAACCATCGACACCTTTTTCAGCCCAGAATGAGATAATCTTCTTCACTTCTTCACGAACGTGTGGATTTTCCCAGTTTAAGTCAGCCTGCTCTTTCGCAAACAAGTGCAGATAATATTCACCAGTATTGAAGTCCGGCTCCCAGGCACTCCCACCAAATTTTGACTGCCAGTTATTGGGGACTCCCCCCTCTTTGGCGGGACGCCAGATATAGTAGTCCCGATAAGGACTGGATAAATTACCCAACGCATCCTGAAACCAGGGATGTGCTGTCGAGGTATGGTTCACAACAATATCCATCATCACTCTGATATCACGCCGATGGGCTTCTGCCAGTAAGCGCTCAAAATCACTTAATGTGCCAAATTCAGGATGGATATCATAATAATCACAAATGTCATAACCATTATCGACCATTGGAGAGGGATAAACCGGAGTCAGCCAGATGACCTCAATCCCCAATCCTGCCAGATAATCCAGCTTTGAGATCACGCCTTGTAGATCACCAGTCCCGGTACCACTCGTATCACAAAAACTTTTGGGATAAATCTGATATACCGTCGCGGTCTTCCACCATTGATCGGTTGATGTCGGTTGAATCATCATCAATACTCACTTACCTAAAAATAAAGAAAACAAAATCGTCATAAACTTCACCACTAAAACCGACTATGCACCCACCACCTCAACGGCATTTTTCGCCTGAGCACGTTTGTACAAAAATAAGGTCAATAGTGTGGGAACAGCAATCGCAACCACCATCGCCAGTAAAAAAGTGCCCCAGAACTGCGGTTGAATTGAAAGAATGCCCGGTAAGCCGCCAACACCAATACCATTGGCCATCACACCGGACACACCACAAATACCAGCCGCCAGCGAACTGCCAATCATGGCGCACAGCATCGGGAACTTATATTTCAGGTTAATCCCATACATTGCCGGCTCCGTCACGCCAAGATAAGCAGAGATTGCTGCCGGAATTGAAATATCCCGTTCGCCCTGTTTTTTACTAACCAGAATGATCCCGACAACGGCTGAAGCTTGAGCGATATTCGATAAAGCAATGAGTGGCCAGATAGGTGTTCCGCCCATTTGCTGCATCAACTGTAGATCCACAGCATTGGTTGTATGATGGATACCTGTAATCACCAACGGGGCATATAAGAAGCCAAACACCATCGACCCGAGAACCGCAAATGAACCGGTCATCGCTGATTTAGCAATATAAGCAACGCCATTCCCCAGTTCCCGCCCGAAGGGACCAATCACTGCATGCGCCAGAATCACGGCGAGAATAATCGATACAAACGGCACCACAACCAGATACAGATAGTCCGGCACAATGCGCTTCAGACGTGTTTCAATCAGTGCCAGAACCACCCCGGCCAACATCGCAGGAATCACCTGAGCCTGATAACCAACCTTCTCAATCGTAAATAGACCGAAATCCCAAACCTCAGGTAACTGTTTTCCGATCAGATAAGCATTCATCAGTTGTGGAGAAACCAAAGTGATCCCGAGTGTAATGCCGAGAATCGGCGTTCCCCCGAGTTTTTTCACGGTTGACCAACACACACCAACCGGCAGGAAGAAGAAGATGGCTTCGCCAATCAACCACAAAAATGAGTGAACCGTTGCCCAGAACTGACTCATTTGAGTCAGGGTCTGACCATCAAACATTTTGATATCGCCAATCACATTCCTGAAACCAAGAATCAGACCACCGGTAATAATGGCTGGCAACAGAGGAACAAAGATTTCAGCTAAATGGGAAATTCCCCGTTCCAGCACATTCATATTCTGCCGTGCAGCAATTTTCGTCTCTTCTTTGGAATCCTCTTTTAAACCTGCCATGTCAACAAGCAGGTGATAAACCTGATCGACTTCCGTACCAATAACGACCTGAAACTGGCCGGCATTGGTAAAACATCCCTTCACTATCGACAGTGCTTCCAGCGCCTTACCGTCGGCTCTATCTGTGTCTTTCAGGACAAAACGGAGACGGGTCAGACAGTGCGTCACACTGGCAATATTGTCTGCTCCACCGATGTGAGCGATAAGTTTCCTGATGTCATCTGTTGGTATGTCGCGAGCCATATTGACCTCTCATACTTTGCATACAGCGTATGTCCGATTGTTATCGTCATTCGTCACAGTCATGGGAACATTCCCACAACACAGAACAATCATGACATAACTGAAACCAAAATAAATGGGAACAGTCCCATAGCATGAAAAAGATCACACCAGAGAAAAATATCAGTCGGGATGATGAGAAGTAGATCTCACTTGGTAGGGTGTGGTGACAGCACTAGATGCCGGATGGTTTTCTGACCTTCGATATGTTCGATTAAGAGCTCGGCAGCCTGCTGGCCTGCGGCTTCATATCCCGGATCAACACTGTAAATATCTGGAAACAAAAAAGAAAGCAACTCGCTCCGGCCAACACTGGTCACGACGATATCTTCCCGGGACAGTTCCTGAAGGCGCTTCATCACCCCCATGGCAATAGAATCACTGGCACAGACAATCGCCTGTAATGATTCATGCATCACCCGGTCGACCAGCGTATAGGCACTGTCAAAGCTCAGTTGCCCAGTCTGATAATTCGGTGCCATACCGGATTGTTTACACCACTGACAGTATGCATCCAAACGTTGCTGACCTGTGGTTTTATCTGCCGGATCGACCCCGATGAAGGCGATATCCGATAACGACTGTTGACTCAAATAATCCAGACAGGACCAAATCATCTGGCTGTTATCATAATTGATGGTCGAGATCTGTTCCGATTCCATGGCAAACACAACAGACTTATATTGCCATGCCTGCAAAACCGATAAATCCAGACCTGAGAAACCAAAAACAATCACGCCATCTACATGGCGCTTAGCCAAGACCGAGAGATGTTCTGCGGTTTTCTCATGACTGAACTGGCTTTCCATGATCACCACATCAAAACCACGCTGATATAAAACAGACAGAATCTGACTCACAACCCGGCTTTCAGAGGAAGACTCCAGTCTCGAAATAATAATACCAACGACTTTCTGGCTGCCCCCTCGCATTGACTGAGCAGACTTTGAAGGCGAATAACCAGAATTTTCAATCACTTCCAGAACTTTAGCCCGAGTTTCAGGACTCACTCTTTCATCCTGAGTCAACACCCGGGACACGGTCGATTTTCCGACCCCGGCTAGTCTGGCAACATCAAGAATAGTTAACTTCTTATGATTCATGAATAATTCAATTCACTCCGGCCGGAAGCGGTAATACAGTGATCATATCAACGAGCCGCCAGATAAGCCGGAACGTCTTTGATACTCGCAAGCACAACATCAGCAAGTGATTCGCCGTCTTCAGTGATCGGTTTTCCGGTGCGGACCAGAATTGAAGTGCTAACCCCTGCGGCCTGGGCTGCAATCAAGTCTGATGGTTTATCACCAACCATCACCGAATTTGCCATATCGATATTGAGAAAATCACGCGCAGAGATAAACATACCGGGTTGGGGTTTGCGACAGTCGCACGCCTGCTTATATTTATCGAGACCATGCTCAGGATGGTGAGGACAATAATAAATCCCATCCAACTCAACCCCGTGATCAATAAAATTCCAGTCCATCCACTGAGTCAGGCTCAAAAAGCGATCTTCGCTAAACAAACCTCGCGCGATACCCGCTTGATTGGTGACCACCACTAAAAGATATCCCATCTCCTTCAAGCGTTTTGTTGCCTCAAAAACCCCATCAATGAAATGGAAATCATGCTCATCATGAACATAACCACTATCAATATTGATCACACCATCGCGATCCAAAAACACTGCTGGTTTAGCCAAGGCTTTACCCCATCGGACTGATTAATGTGGGCTATTATACTCAAACTCACTGGCGGAGATACACCCAAATCCCCTTTGTATCACGTTTCAGTTTTTTGATTGCTTTTTTCCGAACAAATGACGACAATAGTACTTTTAGACGTCTAGACGTCGAAAATGATTGACTTCATTATCATGAAGCCATAGCATCCACTACCAAATCGCAGGTGTTGTTCTGGTTGAACACGATTTCATATCTCAACACACCATGTCTCAGCGTACAGTTTGTCATCTGAGACGCAATTCAATGAATAAGCTAAGTACGTCCTAGTCAGGGTTTCTAATGATTGAAATAAATCACGTCAATAAAATGTTCGGTCAAGGCGACAATCAAATACTCGCCCTAAAAGACATTAATCTCCATATCCGGCAAGGGACCATTTTCGGTGTGATCGGCTCTTCCGGTGCAGGGAAAAGTACGCTGATACGCTGTGTCAATATGCTGGAATCCCCCACCAGTGGTGAAGTCATTGTTGACGGTGTTGACCTGACCAAATTGAGCGCAGCTCAGCTCTGTCAGGCCAGACGCAATATCGGTATGATCTTCCAGCATTTTAATCTGTTATCATCCCGAACTGTATTTGACAATATTGCCCTACCGCTAGAACTTGCTGGCCATAATCAGCAATATATCCATAATAAAGTGAATAAATTGCTGACACTTGTCGGCCTTGACGACAAGAAACAGGCATATCCATCCAACCTCAGTGGCGGGCAAAAACAGCGCGTCGCGATTGCACGCGCATTAGCGAGTGACCCCAAAGTGCTGCTCTGTGATGAAGCCACCAGTGCACTGGATCCGGCTACGACCCAATCGATTTTACAACTGCTCAGACAGATTAATCGTCAGTTAGATATCACGATTTTGCTGATTACGCATGAAATGGATGTGGTTAAAAGTATCTGTCACGAAGTCGCAATCATCGGCGACGGTGAGTTGGTTGAGAAAGGCAGTATCAGCGATATTTTTGCCCATCCGAAAACAGAACTCGCTCACCAGTTTATCCGTTCGACACTGGATTTATCGATTCCGGAAGATTATGAAAGTCGTCTTCATCCGGAACGTATTCCGAGTAGCTATCCGCTCGTTCGAATGGAGTTCACCGGTGCCACGGTTGATGCCCCGTTGGTTTCACATATCTCACGGGATTTTAATGTGGATGTGAACATTCTCAGTTCTGATCTCGATTATGCCGGTGGGGTTAAATTTGGCATGTTGGTCGCAGAACTCTTTGGCGAAGATGCAAACACTCAATCCGCAATCGAATATCTCCGTTCACAGCATGTAAAAGTAGAGGTCCTTGGGTATGTCAATTAACCTCATCGTTGACTGGGTCAGCCAAAACAGTCACCTGATTTTGAATGCCACTTGGCAAACGGTCTATATGGTTGCCATCTCAGGCTTGGTCGGCTTTCTCGTCGGCATTCCACTCGGTGTTATTTTGCATATCACAAAACCGAGGGGACTCATGGAAAACCGACGCTTTAACCGTGTGTTAGGCGCAGTGGTCAACATCGGTCGCTCAGTACCGTTTTTGGTCTTGATGGTCGCAATTATCCCGTTAACCAAACTATTGATCGGCACATTTATCGGCACAACAGCGGCAATCGTGCCATTGACCATCGGCGCGATTCCATTTGTTGCCCGACTGATTGAAGGAGCCCTGTTGGAAGTCCCTGCCGGTCTCGTTGAAGCAGCCCAAGCCATGGGCGCGAAACCGCTGCAAATTATCACCAAAGTGCTGTTACCGGAAGCGATGCCAACGATTCTTAACGCCGTCACCATCACGCTAGTGACACTGGTGAGTTACTCGGCAATGGCAGGCACCGTTGGCGGGGGCGGCCTCGGTGATGTGGCGATTCGTTATGGTTTCTACCGTTATGACATTACCGTCATGGCTGTGACTGTCGTGATGCTCATTGTTCTCGTTCAGATAATTCAGTCGATTGGCGATGCCATCGTACGCCGGGTTGACCATAGATAAGCAACCATAAATCAACAATAAAAACATCGATGATCGATGATCATCACTCAGGATTAAGCCAAGGAGAAGTTTATGAAATTAAGTCTAAAGGGGTTACTCACGATTGCTACGGCAGCTTCAGCACTTGTGCTCGCCGGCTGTGGTGATAAAACTGCCGACAATAATAAAATCAAAGTGGGTGTGATTGCCGGTGCGGAAGCACAAGTTGCCGAAGTTGCGAAGAAAGTGGCAAAAGATAAATACAATCTTGATGTTGAGCTGGTTACATTCACCGATTACGTCACGCCTAATGCAGCACTGGACGATGGTTCTGTGGATGTAAACGCATTCCAGCATAAACCATATCTGGACCAACAAATTGCCGATCGGGGTTACAAATTAAAGATTGCCGGCAATACATTCGTTTATCCGATTGCCGGATACTCCAAAAAAATCAAATCAGTTGATGCACTAAAAGAAGGTGATCGGATTGCCGTACCAAATGATCCAACCAACCTTGGCCGCTCTCTGATCCTCCTTCAGCAGCAAGGTCTGATTACCTTACGCGATGGTGTTGGTCTGAAAGCAACCGTACAAGATATTGTGAAAAATCCGAAGCAGTTAGAAATCCTGGAATTAGATGCAGCACAACTGCCACGTTCACTCGATGATGTAGCCATTGCGGTTATCAATACAACGTTTGCCAGCCAATTACACCTTTCTCCGGAAAAAGATGGTCTGTTTGTCGAAGACAAAGAGTCACCATACGTGAATCTGATCGTCGCGCGTGAAAACAACGTCAACGACGAAAATGTACAAAACTTCGTTAAAGCTTATCAGACCGATGAAGTCTATAATGCTGCGATGAAAATCTTCAATGACGGTGTTGTAAAAGGCTGGTAAAACCAAGTGTTGCCGTCAACGCGATAACAACATTCGTACCAAGACAAAAAAGGGCATCTGCCCTTTTTTATTGCTTCATTTTTATAATGACTTACTTCAGGTAATCCCACGACAGATTCGAAACAATCCGGCATGAATCGCATTTGAAATGGAAAATATCGTGCAGGGGTTCGGCTAACCGCCATTCACCACCACATTTTGGACAACGACGATGCTGTTCACTTTCCAAACTGGTCCCACCGACACGGTACTGATAGAAGTAAGTGGGGATTTTCGTCAAATACTCAATACGTCCACGCAAATCCCAGCCACGCCGGAACAAATCACTGTCCGGCAGCATCATCTCTTTTAAAGCGGCATGTTCAGCCTGACAGCCACCGGCCATCTGGATCTCATCACAGGCTTGCCACTCCGTCTGCCATTTAATCACCGCTTTATGATCACCATTGAATGTCGCAGGAATGCGGTATAAAGGTATCGGCAAGAGCGTGTCACCATTCCGTAAGGGGGAGCAAGTATGAACATAGGTGGTATATAGTACCTGCCACTCACGTGGCTCATCGGGGTCCGTTTGCTCGGAGTGAATATCTCGCCCCAGAACACGAACTTTCGGGGCGAGCAAACTCGCCCCAGCCAGCCTTGCGATACATCTGCGGACAAAATCGGAGTGATGATTCGGATGCAAACTCTGTTTTTCAGCACATACCGCTCGGACAAAGAACTCACCGTCCCCCATCACCACGGGGAATTCCCGCCCCAAAATCTGACCGTTAAACCGCAGAGCTTCCAGTAAACCGGAAATCACCCCTTCAACGGCCGCAACCGTGGTGTTATCAAAACATTCAAACTGGAGTTCAACAACGTACATCACTTACACCATTGGTTCTAATTGTTCTAAAAAAGCATCGAGTGTCGGTGCCAGTATGTCCCGTTTTGATGTACCGAGACGCTCCAGAATGACCTCACCGCTCAAATTACAAATCGAAATCACATCGAGTTCTGCATCAGTAGAAGCGATAAATACAGTGGGTTTGATCTTCAAACGGCGCTGGGTGACCAAATGCCCTAGAATATTCTCCTGCAACCGAGCAAAATCAGCATCACTCCAGACTTGCAGTAACGTTAATGACTCGCCTTGCCAACGCGCTTCCATATCAGCACAAAACTGCGTGCCATAAAACGCTTTGATCGCCTCATGAAAATTCAGATCAATCGCCTGCTCTACATTTGAAAAGTCCGCGGGTTCACTTCGACTAACGGGCTGCCAGTACACAATGTCACCTTGTTTATCATCAATACAAGGCGACGGCCAATCCGCTAATTCGGTATTCATTGGCAAAGAACCATGTTCCTGTTGATATGCCACTAAATAACGCTGACAAAACCGCGTCAGGGATGATGATAGAACCATTTCACTCATGTTATTCTCCGAGTTATCACTGTGATACCGCCATTTTCTTCAGTTCGAGCTAAAGAAAGCAATCGCGCTCCGCTCATGATTCGATTTTCTCCGGTAATTTCCCAATCATTTCACGAAGACAGCCCACGCCTAATGACATTGGCGGGGGGATTGCGTAAAATTCTCGGTATTCTAAACGAATTTAGTCCTGAGCATGAGCAAATATTCCGATACTAAAGCCTTGGCTGACCTTAAATTAGGTCAAGATACTGTCTATGCAAGTCATTATGATCCTTCACTACTACAAGCAGTGCCCCGAAGCTTGAACCGGAATGACCTGCACTTGTCGGAACCGCTGCCGTTTCAGGGGTGTGATCTCTGGACGCTTTACGAGCTTTCATGGCTCAATACCAAAGGATTACCACAGGTCGCGATTGGATACGTTTCAATCCCGGCCACCAGCCCGAATCTGATCGAATCTAAATCATTTAAACTCTATCTAAACAGTTTGAATCAGACAAAATTTGACGATTGGCGAACAGTTCAAACCAGACTCAGTGCTGATTTATCTCACTGTGCCGGTGAAGAGGTCACCGTGAACCTCAGACATGTCAATGATTTTACTCACCAACACATCATCACCATGGAAGGCGAATGTATTGACGAGCAGGATATTGAAATCGACCAGTATGCATTCAACGCAGCCTATCTGGAGCAAGCAACCGCGGAAACCTTTGTTGAAGAGACCCTGCACAGCCATCTTTTGAAATCCAATTGTCTGATTACCAATCAGCCGGACTGGGGCAGCGTTGAAATACATTATCGTGGCAGACAGATCAATCGCGAAGCACTACTCCGTTACCTGATCTCTTTCCGTGAACACAATGAGTTTCATGAACAGTGTGTGGAACGAATTTTCACTGATCTGATGAAATATTGCGCGCCACAATCATTAACCGTTTATGCTCGGTATACCCGCCGGGGCGGACTGGATATCAATCCTTATCGTTCAACGGAAGATCACCAGCCAGCCAGCGTTTTACGTATGGCTCGTCAGTAAACCGGCTGGGAGTTACCGCGTCGATGATCAGAACCATCCGGAATACGCTATCTTTATGGTTGCTTCTCAGTAGCTGTCATGTGGTATTTGCGAGTGTTTATACCTCTCCCACACTGGAAGAAGCCAATCTACTTCTGGATATTTCGCCGAAGGAAGCACAATCGCTCACATCCGCTTACCTGACCAAAAGAACCTTATCGGATACCAACGAGAAATCACCGTCGAAGATCACCAGTGAAAGCCCAGACAATCTCATCCGCACACCGAATTCGAGTGTTGAGGCCATGGAAATACTGGCTCAGGCGCTCTTTCGTCAAGGGTATTATGATGAAGCACTGCGCTATCTGAAAAGTGCTATCGCATTAACCCAAAAATACCAATTACCTTACCTGGAAATCGAAGTTTGTCAGTTAGAGATCCGTCTCAACTGGCTCCTCAACCATGATGCACAACAGGCACGGACTCAGCTCAAAAAACTCTCAGCCGAATTGGCTCAGCTTAAAAACGCTGAACAGCTTGGTAAAAGAATTCATTATAATATTTTGATGCTTCTGGCTGAAATTGCCTCCAAATCCAATGAGAATGAACTGGCAGAACGCCATTATGAAGCAGCCAAAGCCTACATCAGCAAAACGCAATCCGTCAAAAGACAGATCGAGTATCATATTCAGGTCGGTAAGCACTATCTGAATCACAAGCGTTACAATAAAGCACTGTCTGAGTTACTGACCGCTTATTGGAGTGCATTAGAATCCAATGATAGTGCATTACTGGCGATGACGAATTCGCTCTTGGCTCAACTGTTTTATGAACGCAAGGTTCTTGATAGAGCACTGCTTTATCTGTCCCAAGCCGCTGACTTTTATGATGCGTATGAGGAATCCCCCGTGCTGGTAGATATCCTCAAACGGATGGGCGATATCTACTATCGGCAAAGTAAGTTCAATCTGGCACTCGTCTATTATCTGAATGTGCTTGATCACTCGGTCACACAGTACAATATGCAGCTTTTCATCGCAGTACGGATTCGTCTGGCATCGACCTACATGCAGCTCTACAACTACCCGCTGGCCGAGGATTATCTGTCAGCAATCGAGCCATTACTGGCGCAGTTTAACTTTCCCCGGCTCCAAGGACAGACCCTCCTCCTGAAAGCCGGGATCGCTTTTTATCAAAAAGATACATCCCGGGCGATTACATTGGCACGTCAGTCCACAGAGCTGGCAGGCAAGACTCAGGATGAGCAAACATTAATGCAGGCATTTAAGCTACTTTCCGAGGCATCTGAGAAACAAGGGCACTATTTAGAGGCACTCAACTATTCACGTCAGTACAACCAATTGAGTCAAAGACAGCAAAATCAGTTGAATCACATCAGTGAAGAAGCTTTCAAACAGCAAAAAATGTTTGTCGAACAAACATTACATTTGGCCGGTCAAGATCGGGCACTGAAGCAGCAAGAAAAACATTATCGGTATTTACAAAATATTGCTTACGGCCTTTTTACGGCCGGGTTTATCTTCTTTCTACTCATTTTACGACGTGGCTACATCATTCGACAGCAGAGCGAAGAGATCGAATATCTCAACAATCACTTGTTCATGCATTCTCGCTCTCATTTGAATAACTTGCGAATGCTGAATGAAGACCTATCTTCTTCTCTACAAAAGAGCAGCCATACTTATGAGCAATGGCATATCGGTGAATTAATCCACGAACCGCTCAGTGATCGTTTACGGTTTGCAATGATCGATATTCCTTTCTTGCGGAATATGTATCTTGAGCATGGTTACACAGAAGGTCTCAAGCTTGAATTAGCGTTTGGTGAATACCTGAAAGACAAACTGGATGAGCACACCCGTCTGTTTCATTTTACGGATGCGAACCTTGTCTATGTAGAGCATAACTACATGCAAACCGATGAAAGCGATGAAGCGTCTCCACAAGCATTGTTTGAGAAAATTCAAACTTGGATAAATGAATTCCAGCCATCCAGTCACTTGAATCGGCTGATTCGAATCGGCATTACCGATTATCCGTTTTTACCGAAAGCGTACACAGCAATTAATGAGAAAGAATTACTGGATATCCTGCTGATGGCGACCAGTGCTTCAAGAGAACTCAGCGTCACGGAGCAAAGTAGCCATTGGGTCTACTTGAAAGCCATCGATAATGCGCCTGCGGCCAGCTTTGCAACCGACAATATTCGTCAAGCCTGTCGTCAAGCAATTAGCCAAGGACTGATCAAAGTGCATTCTTCACATAAAAACGAAGAAAGCATCAAGAATCTGCTCAAAGATACATGAACACGCTCTCAACCATGCTTTCACGGATGATTTTCACTGATAGAATAAGGGCTTATACAATTCGTTCATTCATGGCAAGCCCACTTGCATCCTCCGGTCTAATACCGTTCAGATCCCAACTCAATAAAGTTCGTTTGACACGCAAAGCGACTTCAGGTCAAATCCGAGAAGGAATATAGTGTATTGAAACGATGTATCATTTTTCTGTCATCTGTTAACGTGACAATGACACGCCAAATGACCACGGGTATGTTGGCAACAACGAACAAAATAATAAAACGTTAATATACGAATTTCCCCTGAACTTGCTGTGATTGACACATGCTGAAACAACAAACGTTGACTATGGAAAAACCAATGACCAATCTTGAACGCCACATTCGTCATGGTGGAGAGACTTTGTTAAGAATTCCCGGTTTGCCTTCAAAAGTAAAACGGGATCTTCGCGATCTACTGAACGTATCTTCCGTTCATCCATCGCCAAAATCAGAGCAGGCGGTAAAATTACTGGGCCTTTATGAGCGTTCAGTCAAAATTATTGCAACGAATCCTCATCGTACAAATAAGATGAGTCATACGGCAGAACAAGCCCTACACAAAAAGCTGTCCGATGAATTGCAAACACTGATCACCGAGCTGGATTTCGAAGGCGAATCCGGAGAGGTGCTGATGGATATCCGCGCCAAATTATTGGTCGGCGTTACGCCCGATACATTGCTGGAGCTGACGCTGGAAGTGCTGCGTCTGGTTGTTGAGGGAACCACCCATGAGCGTAAGCAATCAGAACAATTCTTTGAGCAGCTCAATAGTTCTTTGGCGACACATCTTAAAAGTACCAAACAGAGCATTCAACAGAGCCAGAGTTACCTGTCACATCGTCAAGAAATGAATCTCGAGTTCAACATGCTGATGACTCGAAGTCATAAGATTCTGGAAAAAGAACAGGATTATGCTTCACTCAAATCCACTTTAACCCCATTACTGTCTCAGTTGACGGCTTTGTCAGAACGACTGACTCACGCGGAACAGCGTGAAAAAATATTAATTGAACGGATGGAATACACGCGTAATCAGGCCGAGTCACTGTACGAATCAACCCACGACTATCGCTGTCGGCTTGAAGATCAAGCGCAAAGAGTACTACAAGATCCATTAACCAAAGTGTATAACCGAGCGGCTTTTCATAATCGTTTGGAATTAGAATATCATCGTTGGATCAAAAACCAACATCCCCTTCGTATTGTGTTACTCGATATCGATAACTTTAAGTCACTGAACAAAAACTTTGGTTACTCAGCAGGTGATAAGGCCCTGAAAATTATTGCCAAAACGATTCAGAAAGAACTGTCTGAAACCGATACAGTCGCTCGCTTTTGCGGTGAAGAATTCATGATCATCATGCCGGATCGTGCCGAACAGGAAAGTTACTTACTCATGCAAACTATTTTGCGCCAAGTCGAACGGCTTCCTTTCAAATTCAAAGATAAACACCTCACCATTACTCTGAGTGCCGCCAGTGTTGCATTTCAAGAAGGTGATACACCGGAAGAGATTCTTGAACGGGTGTATCATGCTTTTCAAACAGCCAAAAAAGCAGGAGCAAGCCAAGTCAGTTGGCAATGAAGCGTTTGAGCACAGCCGCTTAAGAATGAGTATTTTTTAATCAACCCGGTTCAATAGAGTGACGGACATCACATCATTGAACGGTTTCAGTTCCCTAGTTGATTATCTACGGACTAAATTGTTACTGTAAAATCATACAGTTATTATATTTATTTATCATTAGCCTCAACATATTAGAAAAACATATTATTCCGTACTGACTATCAAGGAGGCATTCATGATTACTCATATCAGCCCGACCGGAAGTATGGATCTGCTCTCGCAGATTGAAGTTGAACGCCTGAAAAAAACCGCATCCAGCGGGGATCTATACCAACTTTACAGAAATTGTACGCTGGCAGTCTTGAATTCTGGCAGCCACACCGACAGCTCCAAAGAGCTGCTGGATAAATATCAGAACTTTGATGTCAACGTCCTCAGACGGGAACGAGGCATTAAACTAGAGCTGATCGACCCTCCTGAACATGCTTTTGTTGATGGCGAAATCATCAAAGGGATTCAAGAACACCTTTGTTCCGTGTTACGGGACATTGTTTATGTCAACATGCATGTCGCAGATAGCAAACGATATGATCAGGTCGATTCTGTCTATAACACCAATTTGGTGTTCGATATCTTACGTAACGCTCGGACACTCATACCCGGACTGACACCAAACCTAGTGGTCTGCTGGGGTGGACATTCAATCAATCCGGTTGAATACCAATATACCCGCGAAGTCGGCAATGAACTCGGATTACGCGAGCTCAATATCTGTACTGGCTGTGGTCCGGGAGCGATGGAAGGCCCGATGAAAGGCGCGGCCATCGGCCATGCGAAACAGCGTTATAAAAATGCACGCTATATCGGTCTGACCGAACCCTCAATCATCGCCGCCGAACCGCCAAACCCGATCGTTAACGAGCTGATCATCATGCCAGATATCGAGAAACGTCTGGAAGCATTTGTTCGTATGGCGCACGGTATTGTGATTTTCCCCGGCGGTCCCGGTACGGCTGAAGAGCTGTTATATATTCTCGGCATCATGATGCATCCGGATAATGCCGAACAACCACTCCCAATTATTCTGACCGGCCCGGAAGGTAGTGAAGACTATTTTAACTCGATCGATCAATTTATTAGTGAAACATTGGGAGAAGCGGCTCGCAAACACTATCAGATTATTATTGATGATCCCGCAAGAGTCGCGCGCAAGATGAATGAGGCAATGCCTGTTGTCCGCCAATTCAGAAAAGCGCATGGTGATGCTTACAGTTTCAACTGGTCACTCAAAATCGATCCGGAGTTTCAGTTACCGTTTGTGCCGACTCACCACGCAATGGCGAACCTTGATCTGCACATGAACCAAAAACCGGAAGTGCTTGCAGCGAACCTACGCAAGGCGTTTTCAGGCATTGTGGCAGGGAATGTCAAAGCGGAAGGTATTCGTGAAATCGAACAACATGGCCCTTTCATCATTGATGGGGAGTCGGCAATCATGCAGAAAATGGACAAGCTCTTGAAAGACTTCGTCAAACAAAACCGTATGAAACTGCCCGGCGGACATGCTTATGAGCCCTGCTATAAAATTGCCAACAAGTAGTATGGGTTGCCCGAGTATGTCATTATCCACTAGAATAAGGGCTTCGGCCCTTATTTTAACATGCTCCTAAGCGAAGAACGCGAATGTCTCTACACCTTGTCATTATCGACGCACTGAATCTGATTCGCCGCGTTCATTCAGCACAACCCAATGCTGAAGATATTGAAAGAACGTGCCAAACAACCAGCCGGACTTTAGCCAAAATTATTCAAGAAACCTCTCCCTCGCATATCATTGCCGTGTTTGATCATGATTCTGAAGATCGGGGTTGGCGTGCAGAGCTGCTGCCTCACTATAAAGAAAAACGGCAACCGATGCCCGATGCGCTGAGACAAAATATGGATACCATTCAACAAGCATGGTGGGAAATCGGCATCGACTCTCTTCTCTCCAGTGGTGACGAAGCCGATGATTTGGTTGCCACGCTGGCCACCAAAGTCGCCAGTCATCAGCAACAAGTGACGATTATTTCAACCGATAAGGGCTACTGTCAGTTGCTCTCTCCGACGCTGAGAATTCGGGATTATTTCCAGCACCGGTGGTTGGATCAAGAATTTATCACCCAAGAATTCGGTGTCCGCCCTGAACAGCTTTGTGATTACTGGGCACTCACCGGCATTCATTCCAGTCAAGTCAGTGGGGTACCGGGGATTGGCCCGAAGGCAGCGAAGGAAATTCTCAATCAGTTTAGCGATATTGAACAGGCTTATCAAAGTACGGAGTTACCGAAGAAATACCAGAAAAAACTCACCGAACATATTGAATTGGCACGTCAGTGCAAAGCAGTCGCAACCCTCAAAACCGATATCCAGTTGGGATTCAATCTGCAGGATATCCGCTTTCAGCCATCGGAGAGCGTGTCATAACAGACACGCTCCCAAGCACCTAAAAAGCCGACTACAACTCACTTAATGAGGAGAGATATTGGACAAGCTCCGAACATGCACGGTAATTTCTTCCCGATCATGATAAAGATGTTTGGCCTGTAACCGGAAATTGACGTGGTTATCCTTCAGAAAATGCTTCAGATTATCAATATCCTGCAACACTTCGTCATAACGTCCCTTCATCGGCAATTTCAGATTAAACAGTGCCTCTTTCGTCCAGCCGCGGATCAACCATTCTCCCATGAGTTGTGCGACGCGAGCCGGCTTCTCGACCATATCACACACTAACCAAGTGACATTCTTACGCGGTGGCTCAAATTTGAAGCCATCTTCCATATGATGTTTGACCTGACCGGTATCCATCAGACTGTCCGCCATCATGCCGTTATCGACCGCATGAACAAACATCGAACGCTGCACCAACTGATAGGTCCAGCCGCCGGGACATGCCCCCAGATCAACCGCCCACATGCCTGAAGCTAAACGTTCATCCCATTCCGAGCGGGGAATAAACACATGAAATGCTTCTTCCAGTTTCAGCGTTGAACGACTCGGCGCATCCGCTGGAAATTTCAGACGTGGGATTCCCATAAAAAACGATGAGTTATTATTGGTATAAGAATAACCGATGTAGCAATGACCGGGCGCGACAAAACAGACATGTAGCACTGGTTTCTTCGGCTCATCTTTGCCAAACAGAATGCCTTTCCCCCGCAATGCTTGGCGCAGCGGTACCGTGAATTTACGGCAAAATTTCAGCAACTCTTTCGCTTCATTGGTATCGGGGGTTTCGACCCGCAGATCACCACAGCGAGGTAACCCTTCCATGTCGCCCAGCGACTGAAGAATGGGCGAGATTCGATCGTCTTTCGGTAAAGATTCACACGCCGCACAAACGGCAAACATCTGACGCGCAAAAATCAGACTTTGAAAGTCGATCTCTCGAATCAGCTTATCGGCATCGCCATCCTGATAACATTCAAACAGCACATATCCGGTCTGATACTTCAAACGCGGAAAGCCGAATACTTCGATTCGGCTTGCTTTGTCCTGAATTTCTCCGGCACATTCTTTCTCAAAACCGGCACGGCAATAGAGCATGACCTGCTTCACTGATTCACCTCTTTCATATTCCACGCAGCGACAAACATCAGCACCCATCCCAGAATAAAACAGACGCCGCCGAAAGGTGTGATTGGACCGAACCATTTCACACCGGTCAGCGCTAGTGCGTACAGGCTGCCGCTAAAACAAAAGATGCCGATAATAAAACAGATTCCTGCCCGATAAAAATATTTCTGCACCGCTTGCTGTGATGAGAGTAGCATCATCACACCACATCCCAGTAATGCCAGAGTGTGAATAAACTGATAACGAACGCCGACTTCAAACACCCCGAGTAGATTCGGCGATAAAACGGTTTTTAAACCATGGGAAGCAAAAGCCCCCAGCCCTACCCCAAACGCCCCAAAACAGGCAGCAAAAAGAAATAGCAATTTACTTTTCATGATGAGTGCTCCAAATAAACTCACTTAATTTTTCCACTACGAAGGCAAGATTGTCTTGCTCGGTATGACCTGAACGTTTGCGAGGCTTAAAGCTATGGTCACCATCAGGCACATAAACAACCTGAACTTGCGGACTCAACGCCATTGCTGTGACTTCCTCGCGACAACCAAACGTGTCCCGCTCCCCTTGTAAAATCAGACACGGCCTTTCACATATAGCCAAATGCTCTCCCTTCTGCTTCTCTGGCTTTCCCGGAGGATGAAACGGGAAACCTAAGCAGGCAATGCCTTTGACCTGATGATGCTGATTGAGCAGACTCGCAATACGCCCGCCCATGGATTTTCCCCCAATCACCACCGGCTGAGCCGCATAGTGTCGGATGACCGACTCAAAAGCAGCCATCAGTTTCGGTGCGCGATCCGGCGGAAACTTCTTCGCCTCCAGCGCTCTGCGAATCATGTAAGGAAAATTAAAGCGAATCACGCGAATCCCTGTTGCTGCCAATCCACACGCAATATTATCCATAAACTCATGCGTCATATCAGCACCGGCACCATGGGCAAAGATAAACACAGGCCCATCGCTCGGCCCATTAAACTGTACATATTCACTATTGGGTTGGTATTCGTTGTCTATCATGCCCTTACTCGCTGCTCTATTTTGACTCACTGTCATAGCTGTCATCCAAAATCACTTCTTGCTCCCGCCGGGCTCGATTCAACATCCAGTTGCGAAATGTGGCAATACGTCCGGTATTGGCCTGTTTTTCATGACAAACCAGATAAAAAGCGTTATCTGTCATCAGCACTTTATCAAATAATGGGACCAGTCTCCCGGCCTCAATTTCAGGCTGTGCCAGCACATTGTTACCCAGCGCAATACCCTGACCATGAGCCGCGGCCTGTAACACCATAGTTGAGTGACTAAAAATCGGGCCATGATCAACCGCAATGCCTGATAAATGATTTTCCCGAGCAAAAGTATTCCAATCCTGCCGGGAAGTATCATGTAACAACGTATGATGAGATAAATCTTCCGGTGAATGGAGAGGCTTCCCCTGCGCCAGCAATAATGGCGAACAAAGCGGGATCAAAAACTCCTGATAAAGTTTATCTGTTCTTAAGCCCGGCCACAGCCCTTTGCCGTAATAAATAGCGACATCGACATCATCCACTAAAGAGCCTTCTTCTCTATCAACTGCTTTTATCCGAACATCGATATCCGGTTGCTGTTGATTAAAGTCGGCTAAACGAGGCACCAGCCATTGAATGGCAAAACTCGGTGGCAAACTGATGGTTAATGTCCCCTTTTCACTCCGGGACAGGAGTTTATTCGTCGATTCTTGAATCGCTGTAAAAATATCTTTAATTTCAAAAAAATAACTTTGTCCCTCTTCTGTTAACAAAAGGGAGCGATTTCTTCGGATAAATAGCTTCAACCCGAGAAATTCTTCTAACGACTTGATTTGATGGCTGACTGCGGCCTGAGTGACATATAACTCTTCCGCCGCTTGAGTGAAGCTTAAATGACGTGCTGCGGACTCAAAAACCCGCAGAGCATTTAACGGTGGCAACCTTTTGTTCACACAATGATCCTTTATTAAATTGGATTAGTTTTTTTTATGCGAAGCATTATAATTTGTCCATTGTTTACCTACCAGAAAAACTCTATATTTTCTGCCGCAGACAAGTCTGAATGACTTGATTCTCCTTAGGATCAATAGACTTTGTGTTGCGATGTTGTGTTTGCAAACTCGTATTTCGAGTATGTGGTGATTCACCACTTGTTCTGTGGCTCCCAGCCACAAAGCATACTTCCTGTATTTATTTTGACCTGTCTGTCAAATATTTCACACCGCCTTCCGATGGGCGGTGTATTTTTATCTGCTCAATCCTTTTTTGCGAGTCAGTGTATTGAATCGAACGATGTCAAAACTCACTCACAAATCAATTACACGACTTTCTGCGATACACGCCAACAACAAGCCTTCAACGTGCTCGACGTTGCTCGGTGCCGTCACCTGTGATTCTCCATCCCCCCACCAATAAAAAAACCAGCCGGCATGTCACTGCGGCTGGTCTTATCAGGCAAAGCGGTTTTAAGGGCGATAAACCTTCACATTCTCAAACCCCTGTTCTTTGAGGTATAACGCTTGCAAACGGCTCATGACGCCGCGCGCGCAGTACAGCAAATAGATTTTTGACGGATCTAAATCACCGAACTGAGTTGCCAGCTTATAGAAAGGCAGGTGTTTGACCTCGACCCCTTCCAGAATCAGTGGATGCTCATCTTCTTCATCCGGACTACGAATATCCAACACGACGGCATTTTCCTGAATGGCATCAACCAGTTCAACTTCCGGTGCCTGCTGCTCCGTTTCCTGAGCGATATTCCGGATATCCATCTGACGCGCGTTGTAGATCACTTGATCTAAAATTGAAAAATCAAACTTCGCTTCTTCTGCTTCCAGTTTTGCCTGAACCGCCTTGACCGTCGGACGTCGAGAAATCACCCCGCAGTATTCCGGCATCGTTTTGGCGAAGTCTTCAGTCCCGATATCTCTGGCAAGGTTGATAATATCTTCTTTATCCCAGTTAATCAGCGGACGTAAAATCAAACGCTCAGTCACACCATCAATATGACGTAAATTGGTCAGCGTCTGACTCGAAACCTGCCCTAACGCTTCACCGGTCACCAGTGCCTGAATATCAAATCGCTCAGCAATCATACCTGCTGCCCGCATGAACATGCGTTTGAGAACCACGCCCATCTGCCCGTCATCGACTTTTTCCAGTATTTCCGCCACAACCGGCTCAAAATCAACGGCAATAAAACGGACCTTAGCCGACGACCCAAACTTATTCCACAAATAATAAGCAACCTGCTTCACGCCTATTTCATGTGCAGGACCACCTAAATTAAAAAAGCAATAATGGACTTTTGAACCGCGTTTGATATGCAGATAACTGGAAACGCCAGAATCAAATCCACCGGAAATCAGGCTCAAGACATCTTCTTGTGTTCCGAGCGGGAAGCCCCCCAAACCACGATGACGTGCAATAATTTGGTTCAGTTTCTCACCGGAAACTTCAACCCGGACGACCACATCAGGATTGTTAAGTTTCACCCGGGCACTTTCAACCGCTTGATTCAGCCCGCCGCCGACGTAACGCTCCAATTCAATCGAGGTAAAGTCATGCTGACCGCGTCTTTTGGCGCGAACCACAAAGGTTTTGTTTTCAATCAGATGCCGACTGTGCGCCAATACTTGCTCATAAATATCATGGAGATCACTGAAATCAGACTGCTTCACTTCAAGCACATGATGAATGCCCGGTGTATGCGTCAAAACTTCGAGTGTTTCTGCATAATATTGATCGCTCTCTGAGGTGACTTCAATATGATCACGACGGTTAAATACCGCGACCGATTCTGTTCGGCGTTGAATAATATTGCGAATATTACATTCGAGAATTTTGGTAAAACGTTTCCGCACCGATTCACTTTTAACAAAAATTTCCGGATGGGGCTTAACAATAAATTTCATAGGATTATTCGCAACTCAGATTAAAACGTCACTGTCTTGATTCATACGGTCTAGCTGTCAACGGCATAAACAAACAGCAATGAAAGGCGCAGAATTATACACGAGAAGCGATAACAGGGAAAACATCTATTCTTCCTGAAATCGGTTCTCGGTGGATGTTCATAAGAGGAAGTCACCTGAATGCCGTTGATTGACTTCTTGGCATTGTGTAGTAACAGTCGTTGGATTTAAGGAACAGAATGGCCTTTGGATGCAACCCAAACGCGATACCACTGTTCACGGCTCAACTCGATCTCCAGCGCAGCGACAGCGGCTTTGACCCGCTCAATTTTTCCGGAACCAAGGATTGGAATGGGCAACGCGGGCAAACGTCTGACCCAAGCATAGATCACCTGGTCGATACTTTGAGCGCCTACTTCTTGACCAATATCGGCAAGAACCTGACGGACACGCCGTGCCTGTTCACTGTCCCCACTAAAAATGGCACCGCCCCCCAAGCATGACCAAGCCATTGGCCGAGTCCTGAGCATTTGCATTTGATCTAAAGTGCCATCATGAGCGACGTCGAAATGAAGCGGATTGATTTCAACCTGATTGGTGACCAGTGGTTTATCAAGACGAGACTGTAACAAAGCAAACTGCGAGGGCGAGAAATTAGACACGCCGAAGTGTTTTACTTTTCCGGCCTGATGTAATACGGCAAACACGTCCGCCACTTCATCGGCATTCATTAACACATCAGGACGATGAATCAACAGCACATCAATTTCATCAATCCCGAGACGCTTCAGGGAATTATCGACGGATTGGAGAATATGGGCGCGGCCAGTATTGTAATGATTAATTTGTCGCTCCGGAAAGGCATCGCTGCACAATTGAATATCACACTTGGTCACAATCTGCAGTTGCTGTCGTACTGACGGGTCTAATGCCAAGGCTTCACCAAACAGACTCTCACACGTGTACTGACCATAAATGTCAGCATGATCAACCGTGGTAATCCCGAGCTCAACATGCTGCTTTAAGAAAGATAACCGCTCCTGAGGGGTCATCTGCCAATCGGCCAGTCGCCAGTATCCCTGAACAATTTCTGAAAACACCGGTCCCTGCTCTGCAATGGTTACTTGATTCACCATAGTTATCCTCCGTCCAATTAATAGTTCATCTCGATAAAAAAGCGCGATAAAAAAAGTAAGCCATATGGCTTACTTTTCATTTCTATCACGATTCTAACACGCAGGGTACAGTATTCACTTGATCTCGGTACTTATTCTCCGGATGATCCTGCTTTAAGGTTTGGTGCTACCAGTGGTCGGTTGCGGCACCGCCGGCACTTCATCGCTATAAGTCGGTTTACCTTGAAGAATACTGATATCCACACGTCTGTTCTGGGCTCGTCCTCTCGCGGTATCATTCGAAGCTACCGGTTGGGTGTCAGCCATACCGCGAACTTCCATTCTTTCATGATCAAATCCGGGAACTTTTTCCATTTCCTGCGCGACCGAAACAGCCCGCTGTGCGGATAAATCCCAGTTTGAACGATACAACTCAGAGTCAAGCGGCTGATTATCCGTATGACCGGAAATCCTGACAATACCGGGAATGTCTTTAACCAATTCCGCGATTTGCCGCACCAATGGCCGGAACTTCGGTTGCAGAAACGCAGAGTCTTTGGGGAATGCGCCTTTCTCTCGAATACGAATCACAATTTCCTGACCGAGGTTTTCAACCTCGACCGCGCCCTGTTCAATCTCTGTTGCTAATGCTTTTTTCAGATTTTCCGAGACAATTTCCATCTCTTCCGTACTCGGAGATTGAGCTTGCTGTTGCTGGTCAACCGACTCATCATTTTGATTATCCTGCGTCGATGTTTCCGGAGACTGTCCACCGGTCAGATTTCCTTCTTCACGCTGCGTCCCGCCCGCACGATCCGCATCGCCTTCCTGAAATTCAAGCGTTTGCTGCGTGATATCAATGGTTTGTTGCATGATGACATCAATTGGCGTTGGTTCCGGCCGCCCCGGTCTGAATTCCTGAGCGATCACACTGGTACCTTTGGGAATATCTTTCACTTCCAGTCGGTTCTGAACCCCGAAGGCGAATTTCATTGAACCTGCAATCTGCTTAAACTTCAGAACATCCATTTCGGAGAAAGAAAGGAGCAACACGAAAAAGCACATGAGCAGAGACATCAGGTCCGAAAATGTCGCCAGCCATGCAGGAGCACCGGGAGGCGGACATTTACATTTATTCTCTTCATCATCCATCGTTGACTTCCCCGCGCTTACTCGTTGTCGACATCCAACGCTCGCTTGCCTTCATTGAGGTAGTTTTTCAAATAGCCATCGATTACACGAGGGTTTTGTCCATCCTGAATCGCCAGTACACCATCCATGATCAGGCGTCGATTCAGCATCTCCTGCTCGCGACGTAACGACAACTTATCTGCAATCGGGAAAAAGATCATGTTTGCCATAACTGCACCGTAAAGCGTCGTCAACAATGCCACCGCCATCGCCGGACCAATCGACTTCGGGTCATCCATATTTGACAGCATCGCGACCAAACCGACCAGCGTCCCGATCATCCCCATTGCAGGTGCAACATCACCATAGGCTCTAAATACCGCCGTTCCGGCTTCATGACGCTCTTCTGTGAGGGAAATATCTTTTTGGAGTGCCGAACGCACAACGTCAGCGTCATGACCATCAACCAACAGGTCAATCCCTTTCTGCATAAAGCTGTTACTGATTTCCATCTCTTCCAAGGCCAGAAATCCGCCTTTCCGGGCCGCATCTGCCATTTCAACGATTCGGGCAATCAAATCTTCCGGTTCATCAGACTTAAACATAAACGCTTTAGCTGCAATTTTTCCTGCGCCAAAAAATTGTCCGAAAGTAAACTTCATCATGACAACGCATGTTGAACCACCCACAACAATTAACACCGAGGTGATGTCCAAAAACATCATCAGACCACCACCCAAAACCATGGCCATGATGATAAAGGATAAACCGCCTATCAAACCAATCAGTGTAGCTAAATCCACGAAACACTCCTCATGCAACCATTCAATTTTGAGAGTTCTCTGACTCAGGGTATCGGCAACGGCATCAAATCTTTAACTAATATTATGGACTTTCTCTACAAAAAAAATGCAGTAAAGTTTTTATATTACCAAATGTATTTCCACTATCGTCTCACGATTCAATGATCACTGCAGTAACAACAGCAAACCATCACGTCGTATCAACACCTGATATTCTCTGGATTCGGAGCCTCAGGGGGAACTGTGTATAAGTTTATACCGAAAACCAATAGAAAATCATAGATGCACGACTGAATCCTCACCAAAGCCCGATATTTATGATCTCTGGCAAAACTTATAACGCTGAAACACATGACTGCGACAAAAAGGAATAAGGGCAGTTTAATTTAAATACTTTATCTGTCGATATCATGTCAGTCCCGAAAGTTAGCAGCAACACACACGCCATCAATAAAAACTTAGCAACTGGCCTTTTTAGCGATTGATTTTTTCTAATTCGAGCGCAAAATTGTGCTGTAGGAGTAAATTATTCCGGTTCTATTTGACCATCTCCACGCCCTGCGGTAACTTTCCCCCATTCCTCACCGATTGGAAGTTCTATGGCGAGCAAAAAACCTGAAAATATGTCATATGAGGCCACAATTGAAGAGTTGGATACGTTAGTCAACCAACTTGAAAATGGCGATTTGCCTTTGGATGACGCATTGAAAACCTTTGAACGGGGTATTGCACTGGCCCGAGCCGGTCAAACGAAACTCAACGACGCTGAACAGCGAGTCAAAATCCTGCTCAGTGACAGTGATGAAGCAGCTCTGAGTAATTTCGTCGAATCTGATGAACAATCAGAAGTATAAGTTCATATGATAACCACTCTAAGCACTTATCAGGCTCGGAATAACCAGCAGTTAAACCGTTGGCTTGAGCAATTTCCACATCAGAATCAATCTCTGATTGAAGCGATGCGCTACGGATTATTGTTGGGCGGCAAACGCATTCGCCCCTATCTGGTTTACATCACTGGACTGATGCTGGGATGTCAACCGGAAGAACTCGATACGCCCGCATCGGCGATTGAGTGTATTCATGCCTATTCACTGATCCATGACGATTTACCGGCCATGGACGATGATGCATTACGTCGGGGACAACCGACCTGTCACATCCGCTTTAACGAAGCAACCGCAATTCTGACCGGAGATGCGTTACAAACGCTGGCGTTCACGATTCTTGCCGAAGGGTCTCTGGCAGAGCATGCCGAACCTTACCGTATCAAAATGATTCAGGCTTTGACGAACGCGTCCGGTGCGATGGGGATGTGTATGGGGCAAGCATTAGATCTCGAAGCCGAACGTCGTCAAGTAACGTTGAGCGAATTAGAAACCATTCATCGCCATAAAACCGGTGCGTTAATTCGATGTGCCGTACGTCTCGGTGCGTTATCAGCTGGTGAAAAAGGACAGTCGATCCTGCCCTACTTGGAGCGCTATGCTGATGCCGTCGGCCTTGCATTTCAGGTTCAGGATGACATTCTGGACATTATCGGTGATACCCAGACACTGGGGAAACCCCAAGGTTCGGACTCCAAGCACCACAAAAGTACTTATCCCTCACTACTGGGACTCGACGGAGCAGAGCAAAAAACACAGTCTTTACTGGATGAAGCCATTCAGGCTCTGGCATCTATTCCTTATAACACTGATTTACTTAAACAGTTCGCTCAATATGTGATTGAGCGGAAAAGTTAATAAGATCAAAAGCATAAAATAATGACCCTTGATATTTCAAAATATCCGACACTGGCATTGGCAAATACGCCTCAGGAGCTGAGAACGCTGCCGAAAGACGTGCTACCGAAATTGTGTGAAGAGCTGAGAACTTACTTGCTCAACTCGGTCAGTCAGTCGAGCGGACATCTTGCCTCTGGCTTAGGAACAGTCGAACTGACTGTTGCGCTTCACTATGTGTATGAAACACCGTTTGATCGGTTGATCTGGGACGTTGGTCATCAGGCTTACCCCCATAAGATCCTGACCGGCCGACGCGAAGCCATGCCGACAATCCGCCAAAAAGATGGCCTTCACCCATTCCCATGGCGTGGAGAAAGTGAATATGACACGTTGTCCGTTGGTCATTCGTCGACTTCGATCAGTGCCGCATTAGGGATGGCGATTTGTGCCGGTAAAGAAGGGAAATCAAGAAAAGTTGTTAGTGTGATCGGTGATGGTGCGATTACCGCGGGGATGGCTTTTGAAGCGATGAACCATGCAGGCGATCTGCATCCTGATATGCTGGTGATTCTCAACGATAATGAAATGTCCATTTCAGAAAATGTCGGAGCCTTGAATAATCATTTGGCACAACTACTCTCTGGTCATTTCTATACATCGATCCGCGAAGGCGGTAAAAGAGTCCTTTCCGGCCTGCCACCGATTAAAGAGTTTGCCAAGAAAACCGAAGAACACCTGAAAGGAATGGTCGTTCCGGGCACGTTGTTTGAAGAGCTCGGGTTTAACTATATCGGCCCGGTTGACGGACACGATGTCATCGAGCTGGCAAAAACGCTGAAAAATATGCGTGAACTCAAAGGCCCGCAATTCCTTCATATCATGACCAAAAAAGGCAAAGGTTACGAGCAAGCCGAAAAAGATCCAATCGGTTATCATGCGGTACCGAAGTTTGATCCCAATGATACCTCTCTGCCTAAAAATAGCGGGACGCACCCGACTTATTCAAAAGTCTTCGGTGACTTTCTTTGTGATATGGCCGCACTCGATCCCAAACTGCTGGCTATCACGCCGGCGATGCGGGAAGGCTCCGGCATGGTGGCGTTTTCCAAAGCATATCCTGAACAATACTTTGACGTCGCGATTGCTGAACAACATGCCGTCACATTAGCAACCGGTATGGCGATTAGCGACTATCACCCGATTGTCGCCATCTATTCAACCTTCCTGCAACGGGGCTACGATCAGTTAATTCATGATGTAGCGATTATGGATTTACCCGTCATGTTTGCGATTGACCGGGCTGGTCTGGTTGGCGCTGATGGGCAGACTCATCAGGGCGCATTTGATCTCAGTTTTCTGCGCTGTATTCCCAATATGGTGATTATGACACCGAGTGATGAAAACGAGTGTCGGCAAATGCTCTACACCGGCCATCAACACTCAGGGCCAAGTGCCGTGCGCTACCCGAGAGGGGCTGGCACCGGTGCTGAGATCCAGCATCAGTTTACCGCACTGGAAATGGGTAAAGGTCGCATCGTCAGGCAAGGTAAAAAAGTGGCTATTCTCAATTTTGGTGCTTTGCTGCCACATGCGCAGACAGCCGCTGATACGCTGGATGCGACCGTCGCCGATATGCGCTTTGTGAAACCACTGGATGAAGACTTGATTCGCGATTTGGCACAACAGCATGATGTGCTCGTCACACTGGAAGAAAATGCGATTGCTGGTGGTGCCGGTGCTGGTGTGATTGAATTTCTGATGAAAGAAAAGCTGCTGAAGCCCACGTTAAATCTGGGATTACCGGACCAATTTATTCATCAGGGCACGCAAAGTGAATTGCATGCCGAACTCGGATTAGATGCAGCCGGCATTGAACAAGCCATTCGTGATTACATGCAATAAAGCGGTCATTGAATCTCAATTGACTGAATCATCGGTTAATTTGAATGCATAACCCATAAAAAAACTCCCTCAGGGAGTTTTTTTATGCCTATTGATCGGTTAAACCACGCCAGCCGAACTGGTCAAACAATAGTTGCCATGATTGATCGAATGAAGCCTGAATCGTGACCGTCTCCCCGGTTACCGGATGAACAAAGCGAAGACGCGATGCATGCAGTAACAGACGGTGACAATCGTAATGCGTTCTGAATAAACGATTCTGTTTGCCATCTCCGTGAGTCGTATCACCGATAATCGGATGACTTAAGTGATGCATATGCCGACGTAACTGATGTTTACGCCCTGTCTGAGGCTTCATTTCAATCAACGCAAAACGACTGGTCGGAAAACGTCCGGTGGAATAAGGCACTTCAACTTTAGCCAATGGCCGATAAGCCGTGACTGCCGGTTGAGCCGGTTTATCCGTTTGGGCGTGCTTATCTGCAATCTTATCCAGTTCCTCAACCAGCGGATAATCAAGTACCGCGGCTTCTTCAATCCATCCCCGGACTAGCGCATGATAGGTTTTTTCCATCTGATGACTGGCAAATAACGGCATCGCCTGTGCAGCGACTTCACTGGATAACGCAAACACCAACACGCCAGATGTCGGACGATCAAGCCGATGTAAAGGAAACACATGCTGACCAATCTGATCACGTAACGTCTGCATTACAAATCGGGTTTCATGTTTATCCAGCCAAGAGCGATGCACCAACATACCGGCAGGCTTATTGACCGCGATGAGGAACTCATCCTGATAAATAATTTCAAGCACCACGACAGTGCTCCTCTATCTTAATTAATGTGGCAATCACAGGCTGATAACTCGGATTGTCTCGCCAAACTTCACTAAAGTATGGTGTCATTTCAAAACCACTCGGAACGGGCGCCGCTTCAGCTATTCGTTGTCGCATCTGCGGAATAAAAATCCACTGTAGCCACTGTTCCGGTAATAACGTATCCACAGCAAATGGCTGCCGGCTCGACAAAGCCTGCGCTGATGGCGGTCTATCCTGCCATAGCTGTCGCATTTTGAGACATGCTTCGAGTTCATGGAGTGATTGATTTAACTGATAATATTTTGACATAAAGAAAAAAACGACTTGAAATCGGCAGATAGGGTACCATGTATTGGAGACAAAACTAAACTTATCCCAGAGGCTAAGATCCAGTGATTCCGATAGGAATCCTCTTCGACAACATGAGCCTGACAAGAATGGAACTTATGAAAACAATATATACGCTGACCGAACTCCTGAAGCAAAGTGGCTGCCAATATCAGGTTGTTGATCTCGGACGTCGCATTCAACCCATTGCTTCAGAGAGTTTTGCCAGAATAGAGCAGGCACAGCAAGCTTACCCTTATCCACTCCAGCGAATGGCTCGGCTGGCAATTGTTTACTGGAATGAAACCAAACAGCCCTGGATTTGGTTTTTGCAGTTTGAACTGGATGAAAGAGGCCGACTACAACCGACGGATATCAGTGAGTTCATCCGTTTTATGTTGGAAGCGATGGGCACTCGGATTCATCAAAACCTGACTGAAGCGCAACAACAGAAACTGGCGAACAACCCCTATACCTTCACCCCACCGGAAGAAAAAATGGCAGTGTTTCATAGTCAGGTAAGAGCGATGCTCAAATTACCAGCCAGTCAATACTATGAACATGCACAATGCTATTTTCAGGGAAATCTCGGCTGGAACAACTGGCAAACAATCGGGTTACAGGGCATCACAGATATTTGTGCTCGACTGGGACAGGAACAAAATGCACCCAGTCTGCTGAAAGCCTTAAATCATCTCCCGTCAGAGCCTTGCTATGCACTGTTAGGCGCTTTGGAACATACGCCTCTGACCGAAAAAATTGCCGATAAATTGCAAGCGATGGTGCATGAACAAATACAGCGATCTTCCCCCGATTTGTTCTTTCTTTCAGCCTTACTCCGAGCCTTATCCGGCGCTCCGGGTAAACAATTGAAGGAAACCGTTGCCAGCCTGTTGGCACAACCACAACTGTGCCATGCAGAAATATTGATCGGGATTGCCGGTCGCAGTTGGTCAGCACTCACTCAACCACAGCAGGCTGAATTATTCTTGACCCGACTGGCTCAAACCGGTCAGCAGGCGCTGTTTAATCAGCTCTTTGCCGACTTAGTGATGCTTCCTGAATTGAGGGTCATTTTATTACCATTACTCCATACAACAGCATCTGAAGAACTGGCAACTGCGCTGTCAACACTCCAGCAACAAACCAGAAGCCGGTAAAGCCATGCAGGAATTGATGATAATTTTCTTGGTTTGCTTTGGCTGCTTCTTGTTCTGGCAACAACGGCGTCAGGCCGAAATTGCCAGACAGACGATAGAAAGAAAGTGTCGTCAACTGGAACTGCAAGTCGTCAGCATTACATTCAGACACCATCTTGTTGATGAACAACGGCACTGGCACTGGCATACCAGATACACATTCGAGTTTTCATCTTTGGGAGATGATTGCTATGAAGGGTATTTGGATATGATCCGATTCAGCCCTGCCAAATTTTTTGTGCCGGTCCATCGACTGTGAGTGGATACTCATAGAGCGTCTCTGGGGTTTCTGATAATGAGGGCCGGGAGATAAACCCAAGTTTCCGCATTAAGGCGACTGCAGGCTGATTCTGTTCATTGACAAAAATCCTAATTTTTGTCAATGAGAGTCGTAAAGATACATTTTGTAAAAAAGCACTCAATGCCTCGGTACCATAACCCTTACCCCAATAAAGACGACTGAGGATAAACTGAAGCTCCCCGACGTCTTTCTCGTGTAAATCTAAAGCAAGGTGTCCCATATATTCACGATGTTCATTATCAACAATTGCCATCGCGTAGACATTTGAATCCACTAAAACCTGATGAAACTTTGCCCGGGCGCTGGACACACTAAACGGCTGCTGATGAAACAACCGATTCCCCGATGAACATAGTAGCGATAGAAAATCGAACTCATATTCATCCGTATAAGGCAGCAAAAGCATTCTTTGCGTTGCTATTGTCACAATTCATCCTTGTTCCATTCGCCCGAACCCGATGATTCTCTGCGAACGTCAATGTTAAACCAATGAAAATTGATTAAATTTACAGGTATGGTGGATGCCAGTCTCGGAATAGAAATGGCGGAAAGCCCCGACACCATAACGGCATCGGGGCTCAGTCTTAACAGTAGCGCTCCGGCCACCAATAAGAGCTTCCTGCATCATCCATAACAAAGGCTAATCCTTCAACCTATCCTTGCTGCATCGCATCCAAGCGGTGTCCTCTGTTATCCATAACACTGAATTTCCCGTATTCAGTACACATCACTCGTCCTTAAGCGGTTTCCTTCATCATCCTGATGATTTCCAATCACGCTGGCATCATTTTATTCAAATGGTTCAAAGTAAAGTGATGATTGTTCAACGTGATCTTTTACGCTTCCTGCAACAGACATCACGCCTGTTGTCGCTTCCCTACGCTGTCCTCAGCACTCCAGCCTGAATGCATCCCTAACATCCGTCTTCATTCCCGAAGACATCATCCTTAATGCTTTATCCATGTCGTTCCCTGCCGACCTGTTCACTGTACGACGTTTGCATTTTTCCGACAATACACTGGTCCGCTCACTTTATAGACAGCCGCGTTAAACTCCATTAAAATAAATAATAATCAACAACTTAACTAACACTGGAGTATTTACTCTATTACAAATACCGCTATATCTCACAGCACTTGTAAGCGATCTCTTACAAACCAATTAGCACTTTTGTTGCAGCGCTATCCAGCGTAAAATCGTGCCATAACAGCACTTACGTTGAAGGTCTCAAAAAAGGATACTTATGCTGACAAAAGACATATCACAAGAGCTTGAATCTGTGATTTTACAATTAGTCAATGAAGGCAAGGAACCGACAGTCGCACTGATCAAAGCGCGTCTGAGTACCAAAATACCCATTCCCGCCATTGTCACCACCATCAAACGCTGGAAATCATCTCAGCAAATTCCCAAGGTCGAGGTTGCGGTTGAGTCTTCGGCGTCATCTGAAACCGAACAAAGAATTGCCCGGCTTGAACAGCAAATTGCTGATCTTGTCTCCCGAGTCGCACAACTAGAACAACAGTCAGGTCAGAAATTATGAATATATGGGTCGATGCCGACGCCTGTCCGAAAGTCATCCGAGAGGTCATTCTGCGGGCTGTCGAGCGTACCGGAGTCAAATGTACTTTTGTTGCGAATCACGTGATTCCGCTACCCCGCCGCGACAATATCCGCTTCTTACAAGTAGAAAGCGGTTTTGATGTTGCCGACAACGAAATCGTCCGCCGGGTTGCCGCCGATGATCTGGTGATCACATCCGACATTCCGCTTGCCAGTGAAATTTTGGAACACCAAGCCATGGCATTAAGTCCGCGTGGCGACTGGTTTACCCTTGATACAATTAAAGCCCGGCTCACCATGCGCGATTTTATGGAAACCATGCGCGCCAGCGGGGTTCAAACCGGCGGGCCTCCTGTCATGAGCCAAGCCGAACGCCGTGACTTTGCCAACCATCTTGACCGGATTTTAGCCAAATCAACCCGGGCAGCGTCAGGGCCGAAATCATGACACCAAACGGCCATACGCTCGCTCCGATTGGCATCATTCATAGTCCTTACAAAGAGAAATTTGCGGTACCACGACAACCCCGGCTAGTCCCGGCGGCAACCGCTCAAATTCAACTGATGGGTGAAGCGAACTGTCCGGAGTCAGTCCGTGGTATCGAGCAATTCAGCCATCTGTGGCTCCTGTTCTTATTCGATCAGAATCTCAGTGCCGGCTGGAAACCAACCGTCCGCCCGCCCCGGCTTGGCGGTAACGAACGTATCGGCGTCTTTGCATCCCGCTCAACCTTTCGTCCCAACGGCATTGGTATGTCAGCGGTCGAATTACACGGTATCCGTCAGGAAGGCAACCAAACATGGCTCGACATCGGCAGCGTTGATTTGGTGGATGGCACACCGATTATCGATATTAAACCTTACCTCCCTTATGCTGACCGAATTGAACATGCCCACGGCGGGTATGCCGACCGCGAACCGACATCGACGGATGTCCGCTTCAGTGATGTCGCGCGCCAATCACTCACCACCCATCCCCGAGCGAATGAAATTGAAGCCGTCATTACTCAGGTTTTAGCGCAGGATCCTCGTCCGGCTTATAAAAAAGACAAACCCGACGAGAAAGAATATGCGGTGAATTTGTTCGATCTGAACGTCAAATTCTGTGTCAGTCAGTCGATCATCACGGTTACCGCAATAGAACGCTTTTGACAAACGAAAATGACTGATATTATTGACGGCTAATTTAATGCGCCCTCAAATCAACCGAGGGTTGTTGTATAACTTAATGAATGGATACCATCATGCGTACCAGTAAATATCTTCTTTCAACATTGAAGGAGACACCAAACGACGCAGAAATCGTCAGCCATCAGCTCATGCTACGGGCTGGTATGATTCGGAAACTCGCTTCCGGCCTTTATACTTGGTTACCGACCGGGCTGCGTGTGCTGCGTAAAGTCGAGAATATTATTCGGGAAGAAATGAACAAAGCCGGTGCCGTAGAAACACTGATGCCGGTTGTCCAACCTTCGGAGCTATGGCAGGAAACTGGCCGCTGGGATAAGTTCGGCCCCGAATTACTGCGGATTGCAGACCGCCACGACCGACCGTTTGTACTGGGACCGACTCATGAAGAAGTCATCACCGACATGATTCGTAACGAAGTCAAATCCTATAAACAGTTGCCTTTGAGTTTGTATCAGATTCAAACGAAGTTCCGTGATGAAGTTCGTCCCCGTTTCGGTGTGATGCGTTCACGAGAATTCATCATGAAAGATGCATACTCTTTCCACATCGATCGGGAAAGTCTGGAAGCAACCTATCAGGATATGCATACCGCTTACTGCCGTATTTTCAATCGTATGGGTCTCGATTACCGTCCTGTGCTGGCTGATTCAGGCGCTATCGGTGGCAGTGGTTCACAAGAATTCCACGTCCTGGCTGAAAGTGGTGAAGATTTAATTGCCTTCTCAACTGAGTCAGATTACGCAGCCAACCTTGAAAAAGCAGAAGCGTTGGCTCCGGCAACAACACGAGCGGAACCGACACAGACAATGACTCTGGTCGATACGCCGAATGCCAAAACCATCGCCCAGTTGGTTGAACAGTTTGATTTGCCGATTGAAAAGACGATCAAAACACTTTACGTCAAAGCATCGGATCATGTTGAAGCACCTATTATTGCTTTGTTGGTTCGCGGTGATCATGAGCTGAATGAAGTGAAAGCAGAAAACTTACCTGAAGTTGCAGCGCCACTGACGTTTGCCACCGAAGAAGAGATTCGTGCACTCGTCGGCGCAGGGCCGGGCTCGCTGGGGCCTGTCGGTCTGAAATTACCATGTGTGGTTGACCGTTCCGTCGCGGTGATGAGCGACTTCGCGGCAGGTGCGAACATCGATGATAAACATTACTTCGGGATTAACTGGGGCCGTGACGTTGAACTCGGGCAAGTTGCCGATCTGCGTAATGTCGTTGAAGGCGATCCAAGTCCATGCGGACAAGGTACGCTCCTCCTAAAACGAGGCATTGAAGTCGGCCACATCTTCCAGTTGGGCACCAACTATTCAGAATCAATGAAAGCCAATGTGTTGGGCCCGGATGGTAAAAGCGTCACCATGGAAATGGGGTGCTACGGAATCGGATGTACACGGGTTGTTGCTGCCTCAATCGAGCAGAATAATGACCAGAATGGTATTATCTGGCCGGATGCTATTGCACCGTTTGAAGTCGTGATCGTACCGATGAATATGCATAAATCCGAGCGTGTTCAAGAAGCAGCAGAAAAATTATACGCTGACTTACAAGCGCAAGGTATTGATGTCCTGTTCGATGATCGCAAAGAGCGCCCCGGCGTGATGTTTTCCGATATGGAACTGATCGGGATTCCACACATGATCATTATCGGTGACCGCAGTATGGATGAAGGCAATTTCGAATACAAAAACCGTCGGTCCGGCGAAAAAACTTCCGTACCGATGGGTGACGTTGTCGCACATCTTCAGACGCAGCTTACTCGATAACGATTGGCTTGTGCGAAAGGGTTGCTCTGGCAACCCTTTTTCATTGGCATGACCCAAAAACAATTGCAAGGATACCCATTATGAAAGTATACGATTGCTGTGATTTAATCCGTGAGCGATACGCCCAGATTGGCAGTGGCGATCAGGCTTACATCCCTCAAGCGATCAGTTGTGCTCTGCGCGCACTCAACAGTATCGCTGCCGATGTATCTCTCCCACAGGAGACTCGTGAGCAAGCCGCCTTTGCTGCTGCCAATTTATTGATTTCAGACTTTGAGGATAAATGATGAATCTTGCCAACTTTGCCACGATGGATCCGATTCTGCTGTTCAGTTTGGTCAATACGAAGTTACGGGATGATTTTGCCGGAGATCTGGATCAGCTTGCATCTTATTACGAACTCGATAAACAAGCGTTGATCGATCGTCTTGCGAGCGCTGGATTTGAATTCCTTCCTGAAGTCGGCCAATTCCGTTAACAGAGTCAGTTCGCTGCTGCGATCAATTCTGATTCCGTTACAATTGACGGGAAGCAAATACATCATCCCCTTCCCGTCATCCGTTTATCCCAATAAATTACCTTTAATGCCTTTATAGATTGCCAGCATCCGATCATGTGCCGGTTTATGTTCAGCAAAAAATGCCAGACAAATCAGAGCACTGTCTTGATAACCGTCAGGAAGTTCAACCTTTAGGTCCGAGGCAATACGCCGTGCATAACCTAATTGCTTCTCCGTCGGTAACTTCAATTCATCAGGAATAGCGGATTGAATGGCACTGGTAAATTGTTCAGAAAACTGGGGCCACTCACTGAGGTCAAGCGTCGTCGTTTCAGTTAATGAAGCCAATTTTTGCTGCTCAGGCGTCAGCTGATAAAAGAAGGTGATATGACCGACGGAAAATTGCACTTTATCCATTGAGAGCCTTGTCTGACATGAGGTTGAATTTTTTAAGCATCATATCAGCAGGTGCAAAAATATGCACTTGAAAGTCTTTTATCCGGATCAAAAAACCGAAGCATTTGCTTCGGTTTTTATTCATCTCGATTCAGTATCCGACAATCACTATCTTACAGTTTAAAACGTGAAACAATTGCCGTCAGACTGTTATTAATATCCGCAATATCACCCATATCTGACATCGACTGCACGCCAATCGACTCCAGCTCAACAACCATATCATTGATTGCCGACATATTACGGCTCAGCTCTTGAGTCACACAACTTTGCTCTTCGGCTGCTGTCGCAATTTGGGAGCTCAGATCATTAATATCCATAACATGTTGGGAGATCACTTCCAAACTATCTGCAGCTTGACCGGCACCGTCAGCCGTCTCCTGACAGCGCGTCCGTGTATGTTCCATCGAATTCACCACCGCATGGTTACCATTCGCAAGACTCTTCAGTGCTTGCTCAACTTCAGTGGTACTATCTTTGGTCCGACTGGCAAGGCTACGCACCTCATCAGCAACGACCGCAAATCCTCGCCCTTGTTCTCCTGCCCGGGCCGCTTCAATTGCAGCATTCAAAGCCAGCAGATTGGTTTGCTCTGCAATTTCCCCAATCACACTGAGTATTTCATTAATTTTCTGTGTTTCGAGCGTCATATTATGTACATCGCTAACAGAGTGTTCCACATCATCAATCAGAGCTGAAACAGTCTCTTTTGAACGATCAATGATCTCACGAGATTCCATACTGGTTTCATTGGTACGCGCCACGAGGCTGGCTGTATTTGCCGCATCCGTCGCCATCGAGTCAGCCGTCGAGCTCATTTCTTCAATTGCCGTGACAACCTGTTCTGTCTCCGAAACATGCTTTTGCAAAATTGAACTATTCTTCTCTGACTGACCCAGCATATGTTCAACATTCGCTTGTAGCGAGTGACAATACTTTTGAATTTCCAGCATCATATGTTGCAGGTTTTCAATAAACTGATTCACGCCCTGAGAAATCTGGCCTAAATCATCATTCGTTTCGACTTTTAGCCGCTGGGTCAAATCACCTTCTCCGCTGGCCAGCCCCTGAATGGTTTCTTTCAATGATAAAATAGGACGGTAAAGTACCTGAATCAGGAAATAAGTGAGAATCACACTGACCAAACAAGCAAGGAATGAGAAAAGAATTGCACTGTTTCTGGCTTCGGTTAATTGCTTAAAAACAACTGACTTATCCAAACCGATCATGTAATACCAATTCTTCTGCCCTAAATGAATCCGGTGAGAGAACATCAGCTTATCTGTTCCATTCAGAGCATAGCCAAGATGGCTAAATTCATGCTCTACCATATGTTGAGCCAAAGGACGTCCCCACTGAGTATCACGAAGATCATCGCCCAATTTCAAAGCAGGAGATGTTGTTGCCAAAATCCGGCTATCCTCGTCGAGAATCAGTGCAACAGCACCCGGAATTTTGTTCGATTCCTTGACGATTTGACTTAAGAAATCGAGCTCCATATCGGTCGTGATCACACCATCTTTGATCTTTTCCAGAATACTGACCCAGTATTTTTGCTTAGATGATCCAAGATATGGCGGTGTAATACTCACCGAACCAGATGCCTGTCCTTGCTTATACCAATCAGTATCCCGAGCATCACCTTTCAGTCGATGATTCGGCCAAGATTGATTTTCCATACTCCAATATGCTCTGCCATCATCCAGACCAATCACAAAACTATCCAGATTCATGGCCGCCGCCAGCGACTGTGTCAATGGAATCAACTCATCTTCAGATCTAGTGATTTCCTGATGCTGATACTGCTGCGCCAGTCGATGAATCCCATTAATTTTCTCTTGCAGAATGGTTTCAATAACCACCGCTTTCGATGCGACATAGTTTTCACTCGACTGAAAAACATTCTCTGTCAGGATTTTTTCTTCCTGAGAATAAAGTACATAACTGGTAATTGAAACCGATATGCCGACCAGCAACATGACGGACAAAATTAGCAATTTTTTTAATCCAAGTTGTTTCATAAACCCCCACTACACTAACGCCGATTCAAATACAAAAGTAAAAGTTACTGACCCAAAAACCGACCACCAAAAAAATGAAGATCAGATAAAAAACAACAAGTCAATAGTAAAAATGTCTCATATGTGAGAAATAATAACACATTCTGTTGCACATACAACAACTTACTTATCAACTTTGGCAAGGCTGTTAGATATGAAAAATAAGATTCAGGTACGATGAGTTAGTAAAAAGACAAGATAAGCAGCGAAATGTAGGACATTGATGAGCAAAATACGTAGAAATATTCTATTACGACATTAAATCAATCTATAACAAATCAATCTGTAATAAATCAACCTGTAACAAAATATGAACCTCCCACGCTTTCAAGTCCAAGGTAAGAAAATGAATAGAGTCACGCCGTTCAGGTCATGTTTCACTGATTTGAATAAGCAAAGAGAATGACCCAATGTTGCCGCAATAAAAAATCCCCTGCCGACAGACAGGGGATTTCACATTGCACATATCACGTGGGATTATTTTAAATCAAACCGATCAGCTTCCATCACTTTCACCCATGCCTTAACGAAATCACGGATGAATTTCTCTCCAGCGTCATGACCTGCATAAACCTCAGACAATGCACGTAACTGCGAGTTAGAACCGAAGACCAAATCGACACGAGAAGCAGTCCACTTCACATCGCCGCTCTGACGATCACGACCTTCAAAAATATCAGCCGCATCAGAAGTCGGTTTCCATTCAGTCTCCATATCCAACAAGTGAATAAAGAAGTCGTTACTCAGAACACCCGGATTTTTTGTCAGCACACCGTGTTGTGACTGACCAAAATTCGCATTCAGTGTCCGCATGCCACCAATCAGAACCGTCATCTCAGGTGCCGTTAAAGTCAGCAACTGAGCACGGTCAAGAAGTAACTCTTCAGCTGAAACGGTATAAGTCCGTTTCTGATAATTGCGGAAACCATCGGCAATCGGTTCAAGTACCGCAAATGATTCAACATCCGTTTGCTCATCGGTCGCATCGGTTCGTCCCGCAGCAAATGGCACAGTAATCGAATGACCAGCCTGACGCGCCGCCTGTTCAATCGCTGCCGAGCCACCCAGCACAATTAAATCTGCCAGCGAAATTTTCTTATTACCGCTCTGTGCCGCATTGAATTTTTGCTGAATCGCCTCCAGAACATGCAATACTTTCTGGAGTTGCTCTGGCTGATTGACCTCCCAGTCTTTCTGCGGTGCAAGACGAATCCGCGCCCCGTTGGCCCCACCGCGACTATCCGAACCACGGAATGTTGCCGCTGAAGACCACGCCGTATATACCAATTCCGATACCGTCAAATCAGTCGCAAGAATCTCTGCTTTCAATGCCGCAACATCATGCGCATCGACTAAACCATGATCAACCGCAGGTAACGGGTCTTGCCAAATCAAATCTTCCTGAGGGACTTCAGGACCAAGATAGCGGACTTTCGGCCCCATATCCCGGTGAGTCAGCTTAAACCAAGCCCGAGCAAATGCATCGGCAAATTCGTCCGGATTTTTATGGAAATGTTCTGAAATCTTCCGGTATATCGGGTCTTCCCGCATCGCCATATCTGCATCGGTCATCATAATACCGACTTTCACGGCGTCATCTTCGGCATCCGGTGCTTTATCTTTTTCAGCCAAATCAACGGGCACCCATTGTGTTGCTCCCGCAGGGCTTTTCACTAATTTCCAGTCATAGCCGAACAAAACATCAAAATAGCTGTTGTCCCATTGAGTCGGCGTTGGTGTCCACGCACCTTCCAGACCACTGGTAATCGTATCGCGTCCTTTACCGCTACCATAGGTACTTATCCAGCCTAGCCCCATCTCCTCAAGTGAGGCCGCTTCCGGTTCTGGCCCGACAAGCGCCGCGTCACCTGCACCGTGGGTTTTACCAAACGTATGCCCACCGGCAGTCAAAGCGACCGTTTCATAATCATCCATCGCCATCCGAGCGAACGTTTCACGAACATCACGGCCTGAAGCCAGTGGATCCGATTTGCCACCCGGGCCTTCAGGGTTAACATAAATCAATCCCATCTGGACCGCAGCCAACGGATTTTCTAAATCCCGATCTCCGGTATAACGATTGTCATTACCAAGCCATTCATCTTCTGCACCCCAGTAAATATCTTCTTCTGGTTCCCAGATATCTTTTCGTCCGCCACCGAAACCAAAGGTTTTTAACCCCATCGATTCCAAAGCCACATTCCCGGCCAGAATGAACAAATCCGCCCAAGACAAGCTGTTGCCATATTTTTGTTTCACCGGCCACAGCAGACGACGCGCTTTATCTAAGTTCGCGTTATCCGGCCAACTGTTTAATGGTGCAAAACGCTGATTTCCTGTGGATGCGCCACCACGACCATCGCCCGTCCGGTAAGTCCCGGCAGCATGCCATGCCATCCGAATCATAAAAGGACCATAATGTCCGTAGTCAGCCGGCCACCATGATTTTGAGTCTTTCTGAACGGCCTCAATATCTTGCTTCACAGCATTCAAATCAAGCGTACTAAAGGCAGCGGCATAATCAAAATCTTCACCGAGTGGGTTTGATTTTTCATCATTCTGATGAAGGATTTTGAGGTTAAGCTGATTTGGCCACCAATCAACATTCTTAGTGCCTTTGCCACCGACACGAGTCTGACTACCATGCATGACGGGGCATTTTCCTGACATTTTATTCTGTTCCATTGTCTGTCTCCTGCTTCGCAGCGTTTTGATTTATTGAACTCAATACTCTAATGAGTGACTCCTGCACCCATGAAAGATAGGACGTCAGGGTGATGAATAAAAAGACTCATCAATCCGTTACTCTATTATCTGAAACGTTCCATCCAACATGTTTCAACCGAAAAATTAAAAAAAGAACATATCCCAGAATGAGTAAGATTGAGGTGTTTCACTGGCGAGAGCTTCAACCAATAAGTACTGATGACATGCAAAGGAATGACATGCTTCACTTTCGTAGTTAGACAATGTTTCCATTGCAACCTGACTTTCAGCACCGGCTATTTTTTCAGGTAACGACTCAGACATAAGGAATCCTTCTTTTGCAATCTGCTCAATCAGGTTCCAGTATAGGAATAGACCACATGAAGTGATAATGGTTTCAACCTATCCATACTATAGAAGAAATCTATCTTTTCATTGACAACCAAATGCTGAGCATGTCTGAAAAACACAGCACAGTTGAAGAGATGAAAGAGAGGTGAGGGGCAATCATCCCCTTTTAAAAACTCAATTCGATAACGGGTCCACAGTAACGGGAGTAAAGCAAAGTGAGCGATTGAAATTCAACCGCTCACTGGCAACAATCAACAATATGACTTCAATCGCGAATCAACCATTAATCGGCTAAAGCAACCTTGGCATCGACATACTCCAGAGCGTGACTCTCTGCAACAAAGCGGTTGGTCAGTTGCCCATGATAGACATTCAGCCCGTTCAGGAAGTGCTCATCAGCAAGCAATGCTGCGCGGTAACCTTTTTCAGCAAGTGCAATAATATAAGGCAACGTCGCATTATTTAACGCAACGGTTGATGTTCGGGCAACACCACCGGGCATGTTCGCGACACAGTAATGCACCACATCATCGACAATATACGTTGGCTCCTGATGGGTTGTGGCCTTCGACGTTTCAGCACATCCCCCCTGATCAATCGCGACATCCACAAGGACAGCGCCAGACTTCATCCGTTTGACCATCTCTGCGGTAATCAATTTCGGCGCTTCGGCACCGGGCAGTAGCACCGAACCAATCACGACATCAGCAGATAAAACATGTTTTTCAATCGCATCAGCCGTGGAATAAACCGTTGTAATTTTCCCTTGATGAATCGCATCAATATCGCGTAAAGCATCGATATTTTTATCGATAATCACCACTTCGGCCCCAAGACCCGCCGCCATTTGTGCGGCATTGCGTCCCACGACGCCCGCACCGATGACTGTCACTTTAGCCGGCTCAACCCCCGGAACACCGCCCAGCAATAAACCACGGCCAGCGTGTGATTTTTCTAATGAGGTCATCGCAGCCTGTATTGACATCCGCCCGGCCACTTCCGACATCGGTGCCAACAGAGGTAATGTCCGGTTTGCGCTTGTGACGGTTTCATAAGCAATGCACACCGCTTTACTTTGAATTAAATCATGCGTCTGAGCCGCATCAGGAGCGAGGTGAAGATAAGTAAACAGGATTTGATCTTCCCGCAACATGGCTCGCTCGCTTGCTTGAGGCTCCTTCACTTTCACAATCATGTCACTTTCCGCGAAAATCTTCGCAGCATCGAGACAAATTGTCGCCCCGGCGTCAATATAGTCCTGATCGGAGAACCCAATCCCGGCTCCGGCTAATGTTTCAACTAAGATGTGATGACCTCTTTTGGTTAATTCCTTAACACTCGCAGGCGTCATCCCAACGCGGTATTCATGGTTCTTAATTTCTTTTGGTACACCAATCAACATATCCTTATCCTCTGCAAAAAATTAATGTTGTTAGAATAAAGAGACAATACAGTTATTTAAACCAATAAATCAACAAAAATAAGCATCAAAAACTATAGATTCAACTCAATTTTAGAATAAAATAAATACAAATAAACTTAAAACAAACAATAAAACTAATTTGAATTATTTTTTTAGCAGATGCCGCCAGAAAATATGTAAAAAAAAGTGAGCAAACCACCTGCTCACGAAACAATTCTATAACATAAACAAAAAATCCCTTGCCGACTGACAAGGGATTTCTCTCATATTTCTATCAGAATAAACTCAGAAATTAGCCCAGATTTTTCCGTGCATTCTGGAACATTCGCATCCAGGCGCCATTTTCACCCCATGAATCAGGATGCCATGAGTTCACCACCGTGCGGAAAACCCGCTCTGGGTGAGGCATCATGATGGTGACACGGCCATCAGTGGTTGTCAGGCCGGTAATGGCATTCGGAGAACCATTCGGGTTATTCGGATATTGCTGAGTCGCTTGCCCATAATTATCGACATAACGAATGGCAACCGTTCCGGATTGCTCAAGCGCAGCCAAATGTGCGTTATCACGGACTTCAACCCGACCTTCCCCATGAGAAACCGCAATTGGCATCCGAGAACCGGCCATATCACTGAAGAAAACCGAATCGGATGGCTGAACCTCAACCAAGCTGAAACGGGCTTCAAAACGCTCAGACTCGTTACGGACAAATCGCGGCCATAAATCAGCGCCCGGGATCAAATCTCTGAGGTTGGACAACATCTGACATCCGTTACACACCCCAAGTGCAAAGGTATCTTGACGGTTAAAGAACCCCTCAAACATGTCTCTGGCTTGCGTATTGAACAGAATCGATTTTGCCCAGCCTTCACCAGCACCTAAGACATCCCCATAAGAGAAGCCACCACAAGCAACCAATCCCTGATACTCCGCTAATGTGATACGACCAGACAACACATCACTCATGTGAACATCAATCGCATCAAACCCTGCCCGTTCAAAAGCGGCGGCCATCTCAACATGAGAATTGACTCCCTGCTCACGCAGCACGGCCATTTTCGGTCTGGCACCGGTATTCACAAATGGTGCAGCCACATCTTCATGAATATCGTAGCTCAGATGAACATTCAGCCCCGGATCGGCATTATCTTTCTTCGCAGCAAATTCTTGCTGAGCACAATCCGGATTATCACGGAGTGCCTGCATCTGATAAGTGGTCTCAGCCCAAATCGTTCTGAGCTCAGTTCTGGAACGCTCATAAACAACTTGATCTTGATGTGTCACAACAAACCGATCAGAAGCTTCAACAGTCCCGATCACATGAGTACAATCTTGCAAACCTTGTTGTGCCAGTATGTCCAGCACTGCATCGACATCATGCTCATGTACTTGAACCACCGCGCCCAACTCTTCGTTAAACAGCACAGAGAGAACGTCATCTCCCAATGTAGCAATGTCAACATTCACACCACAGTGACCGGCAAACGCCATCTCAGCCAACGTGACCAACAAACCACCATCGCCTTTATCATGGTATGCCAGCAGTTTGTTGGTGCGGACACATACCTGCATGGCTTCAAAGAAGCCTTTTAGTTGCATGGCATCATCAACGTCAGCCGGTTGATCACCGAGCTGCTTGTATACCTGCGCTAATGCGGTTGCGCCAAGGCGATTTTTACCATTCCCCAAATCTATCGCAATCAGTCGGGTCTCCCCTAAATCCGTACGAAGTTGGGGGGTGACCGTCTTACGGACATCTTCAACTCGGGCAAAAGCAGTAATCACCAGAGACAATGGCGACGTCACTTCTTTTTGTTCACCGTCGGCTTCATGCCATTTGGTCTTCATTGACATCGAGTCTTTACCGACCGGAATCGTCAGACCAAGAGCCGGACATAATTCTTCACCGACCGCTTTAACCGCTTCATACAATCCGGCATCTTCGCCCGGGTGACCAGCCGGAGACATCCAGTTGGCCGATAATTTAATGTGTTTCAGATCGCCAATCGCGGTTGCCGCAATATTGGTCAACGACTCAGCAACCGCCAGACGGGCTGACGCAGCAAAATCGAGCAATGCGACAGGCGTACGCTCACCCATCGACATCGCTTCACCACAATAGGTATCAAAACTTGCCGTGGTGACGGCACAGTTGGCAACCGGAATTTGCCACGGGCCGACCATCTGATCGCGTGCCACCATCCCGGTAACAGAACGGTCACCAATGGTAATCAGGAACGTTTTTTCAGCCACTGCGGGTAAGCGCAGGACACGCTCAACCGCTTCATTTAACTCAATACCACTGCGATCCAAAGCTGAACCCTGAACTTTCTGTGTTGTGGCTTCACGATGCATTTTCGGTGGTTTACCCAACAGAATATCCATCGGCATATCAATCGGCGTGTTGTTAAAGTGTGAGTCTTCCAGTGTCAAATGGCGTTCTTCCATCGCGGTCCCGACAACCGCATAAGGGGCACGCTCACGACGACAGATTGCATCAAAGGTTGCCATATGTTCAGGCGCAACCGCTAAAACATAACGCTCCTGTGATTCATTACACCAGATTTCCAGCGGGCTCATCCCCGGCTCGTCATTCGGCACATCACGCAACTGGAATTTACCACCGCGCTCTCCGTCATTGACCAACTCCGGCAACGCATTCGAAATACCACCGGCACCGACATCATGAATAAATGCAATCGGGTTGTTTTCTCCCAACTGCCAGCAACGGTCAATTACTTCCTGACAACGTCGTTCCATTTCAGGGTTTTCACGTTGAACAGAAGCAAAATCCAGATCTTCAGCCGACTGACCGGAAGCCATGGAAGATGCAGCACCACCGCCCAAACCAATGTTCATCGCGGGGCCACCCAACACAATCAGACTCGCGCCGACCGGAATCTCTTTTTTCTGAATATGTGCGTCGCGAATGTTCCCCATCCCACCGGCAATCATGATCGGCTTATGATAACCGCGGATTTCTTCTCCGGCGTGAGAGGTTACTTTCTCTTCGTAGGTACGGAAATATCCCAACAGGTTCGGACGACCGAATTCATTGTTAAATGCCGCACCGCCCAAAGGCCCTTCAATCATGATATCCAGCGCATTGACGATACGACCCGGTTTACCGAAATCGGTCTCCCACGGTTGTACGAAATGAGGAATACGCAGGTTAGAAACCGAAAAGCCAACCAGACCCGCTTTCGGTTTGCCACCAATACCGGTTGCACCCTCATCACGAATTTCACCGCCACTGCCTGTTGAAGCGCCGGGCCATGGCGAAATCGCTGTCGGGTGGTTATGCGTTTCCACCTTCATCAGGATATGGGTATCTTCGGTGTGGTAGTTGTACTGACGCGTCTGAGGATCCGGGAAGAAACGTCCCACCTTCGAACCGGTCATCACTGCGGCATTATCTTTGTATGCGGATAACACATGATCCGGGGTCGTTTCATAGGTATTCTTAATCATCTTGAACAGGGATTTTTCCTGTTGAACCCCGTCTATTGTCCAGTCCGCATTAAAAATCTTGTGACGACAATGTTCTGAGTTTGCTTGTGCAAACATCATCAGCTCAATGTCATTCGGATTCCGGCCCAGTTTGGTAAAGTTCTCAACCAGATAGTCGATTTCATCTTCAGCCAGCGCCAGACCAAGCGTCAGATTGGCTTGTTCCAATGCTTTGCGTCCACCGCCAATCACATCAACCGCCGTGACTTCTGCCGGTGTGGCACTGTGGAATAGGCTGGCAGCCGATGCCAGATCCGTAAAGATCACTTCCATCATGCGATCATGGAGTAGAGCTTGTAGCGCTGTTTGTTCCGCTTCAGTCAATGGTGTTGAGGACTCAATATAGTAAGCCGTTCCCCGTTCCAAACGTTTGACTTTATCCAAGCCGCAGTTATGTGCAATATCACTCGACTTCGATGACCATGGAGAAATGGTGCCCGGACGCGGTGTAACCAGCAGCAACAACCCTTCTGGCTGATGCTCTTCAATGGTCGGGCCATAAGTCAGCAATTTTTCTAATTTCTCTGTTTCTTGACGATCCAAATCGGCTGTCAAATCAGCAAAGTGCATGAATTCTGCGTAAATACCGGTCACGGGTAAGCGCAGCTCACGACACCGTTCAAGAAGTTTGTTTACTCGGAATTCAGAAAGCGCTGGGGAGCCACGGAAAATTCTCATGTGCTTAGGTCTCTGTTGCTGTTGGTTAAGGTAGTATTGGAATAAATTCAAACAATTAAATTGAAAAAACTTGAATTCATACCAATTTCACCTACATTGTGCGGCGCATTATAAAGGAATTATTTTTGTGATGTAACACCAAACGCAACCGTTTGCGTCATTTTTTTTATGAATTTTGAAATCTCTCGCTTTCATGCCATTCTCAGCGACATAATTTACCATTTTACACATCTAAAAGTTGCGATTCGGTGGGGCTTTGATATAAAAGCATCATGATGAAAAGAGATACGTTGTACATGATCCGAAAATTCCGATGTCAGACCCATAGCCTCCTCGCTTTTATATTCATGGTAACCTTACTCAGCGGCTGTCAGATCGACTCTAAACCGAAAAGCGAACTCGACCAGATCCGTGAGCGCGGGGTGTTACGCGTCGGTACCCTGAACAATCAGCTCTCGTATTTTATCGGGCCGGAAGGACCATCGGGTATGGATTATGAACTGGCACGCGAATTTGCCAAATCCCTCGGGGTCAAACTGGAAATGAAACCGGTTTATCGTGTTGCTGCGCTTTTTCCGGCTCTGGAAAGAGGCGAAGTCGATATCATTGCAGCCGGTCAGATCCAAAATACGCAACGCATCCAAAAATTCCGTCCCGGCCCTGCTTATTATTATGTCAGTCAGCAAATTGTCTACCGTCAGGGTCAATGGCATCCCCGCAACATGAATCAACTGATTCAGAAACAACAAGAACTCTTAAATACACCAGAACAAGACAAGGTACTAAATGTTGTCGATGATTCTCACTTTGAGCAAACACTGGTGCGACTCAAAAAGAAATATCCTCAGTTTCAGTTTCAGATAGAAACGGATTCAGATGTTCATGATCTGTTGAAAGAAGTCTCTCAGGGAGACTTGATGTTCACGATCGCTGACTCGGTTGAAATATCGCTGGCTCAACGGATCTATCCCGACTTAGCCACCGCATTTGAAGTTACCGATGATCAGCCTATCTCTTGGTTTATCCGTCGTTCGGATGACGAAAGCCTTTATGCTCTGATGATTGAATTTTTCGGTAATCAGAAACAAGCCGGTACCATTGCTTCACTGGAAGAAAAATATATCGGCCATATCGGGACGTTTGATTACGTCGATACCAGAGCGTTTATCCGAGCACTGGACAGCAGACTGCCTAAGTGGGCTCCGCTATTCCAAAAATATGCCGATGAGTTCGACTGGCGTCTCATCGCTGCATTGTCTTATCAGGAATCTCACTGGAACCCCAGAGCCAAATCGCCAACCGGTGTTCGGGGCATGATGATGCTCACCTTGACGACAGCCAAATCCGTTGGGATCACGAACCGGCTTAATCCGGAACAGTCGATCCGTGGTGGCGTTAGATATCTTCGTCGTATGGTGAGTCGAGTTCCTGATTCAATACCGGAACATGAGAAAATCTGGTTCGCTTTGGCCTCTTATAATATGGGCTACGGACATATGATGGATGCACGTCACCTGACCAAACAACAAGGCGGAGACCCAAATGCCTGGGGAGACGTCAAAGATCGCCTTCCTCTGTTGAGAAAGCGTCGTTATTTCAACCAGACGCGTTATGGTTATGCCCGGGGCGATGAAGCGCTGGTCTATGTCGAAAATATCCGCCGCTATTATCAAAGTATGATTGGTCATATCAACGCCAAGGCACCAGAGAGTGACGACAGTACCAACATCGATGATCTAACTGTGATTCAGGCAATGATCCCTGATGCGAATGAAGCCATCGAGCAAGATGGTTCGGCTGAAAATATGGATGCCGATGAAGACACTACCACAAACGCGGATACCCGTGAGACGGGAGCACAATAACGCAATTCAACGCTTGATTTTTGTTATGGAAGCCCTTACATATTAGAAATGCCCGACATTTCGTCGGGTTCATCTTCCGGTCATAATACATCTGTAAAAGACAATTGTCTGATTCTTAAAGCTGATTGAAGGCGATTAAGAAGAGATTGTACTGACTATCTATTGGTATTTTTGAAAGGAGGTTAATCCATGCTGAAAAAACGAACACAGTCTAAGCATCTATGGCGGACAACAGCAGCGATTCACCGCAAACGTAAACTAGCCAACAATAAAAAGAAAATTTTTGCCCGCCATCGGGCTTTTACGCATCAGACTGGTGAGTGAATCCACTCACCAGTCTGAATCACTATCCCACGGTGGGAATATCCAGTAACCACAGACGTCTCCTTCTCCAAACCAAAAGAAGGAGACAGCACTCCCCCAAACGCTTGACCATGATTTAAAGCACATCCGCGACCAGCACCGGTGACTTTTCCATTTTGCTTTTGTTACTGTACTTTTGTCATTTCGCTTTGTGCACCGATGAGCAATGAGTGTCTACACCATTGGCTAATCAGACGGATCGGATTGGCCACTCTCCCGTAGCTGACGCTTGAGGTCTTTAATCTCCTGACGCCGACGCCGGAAAAAGCCTTGCAGTTGTTCACGACACTCTGCTTCGAGTAACCCTTGTTCAATCTGCGCATAATGGTAGGCGGCATCACTCTCAAACAAGTTTATCACGGTGCCTGCTGCGCCGGCTTTCAAGTCTGATGCACCAAAAACAATACGTTTGACTCGACTGTGTAATAACGCACCGGCACACATTGGACAAGGCTCCAGCGTGACATACAGCGTCGAATCCACCAGCCGATAATTTTCCAACACTTGTCCGGCTTTGCGCAAAACCTGAATTTCCGCATGGGCTGTCGCATCATGGGCGGTGATAGACCGATTCCAGCCCTCCGCGATAATCTGATCATCTTTGACCAATACGGCCCCGACCGGAACTTCCCCTTCCAACTCTGCTTGATGTGCCAGTTGTATCGCCCGACGCATAAACCGTTCATCATCAGCAGAAAAATGTTGCGCCTGCATGAGTCCTCTATCTCTTTGCATTTTATCTTTCACCACATTATACCCTGAATCGTTTCACGATGTTTCACGTTGATATCATCTGAGCCCCGCCTTTTCTGAAAGCGCTTCATAGAGATAGTCAGATAACAAACGGACTTTCGGTGAAATATGCCGATTTTGAGGATACAGTGCCCAGACACCTTCCCGATCATCCCGATAACGCGTCAATACTTCCAGCAGTTGGCCGCTTGCGAGATAAGGTTCGACATAGTAATCCGGTAACTGAGCAAGCCCCATCCCTTTTAAGGCCGCATCAAGCAATACCACGCCACTGTTACAGCGGATTCGTCCACGAATTCCCAGAGAGCGTGCATGATGATGATCCTTGAAACGCCAGTGATCATTGGTACCGACCAGACACTGATGTTTCGCTAATTCGGATAACGTATACGGTTCACCATACTGCGCCAGATATGCCGGAGCCGCACAAACATGCAACCGTCGGGGACTTAACTTCCTGACGACAAAACTGGAATCATGCAGTTGCCCGAGTCGGATCGCCAAATCAACGCCGTTTTCAATTAAATCCAATTGTCGGTTGGTCAGTACCAGTTCCAACTCCAGTTTCGGATACAGTTGTAAAAAATCATGCAACAACGGCGCAATTTTCTGCTCTCCGTAAGTCACTGGTGCCGTCACTTTCAGCCGTCCAATCGGCATCTGCTGCATCTGGGTCACAGTACGCTCAGCATGTTCCAGACCTTCCACCAACTGTTTACATTGTTGATAGTAGACCTGTCCGACTTCCGTCAGTGACACTTTCCGTGTGGTGCGCAGCAACAACTTAATCGCCAGCCGTTCCTCTAATGCAGCGACTCGACGACTAACATTCGCCACCGACGTGGTTAATTTCTGTGCCGCGCGGGTAAAGCTTTCCGTCTCAGCAACGGCGACAAATTCGCTGACACCATCCCATATGGCCATGATTAATTATTACCATTATGTAAAAGTTATTCTCTTTTTTACCCGATTATAAAATATAAGAAAAGAACTATACTCAGTTTCACCGTGGTTTATCACACGATCCCGATCACCTTACAGACAGGAAAGGAAGAAGATGTCAGAGCAGAAATTTATTAAATCCAAAGCTGCCGTTGCTTGGGGACCAAATCAGCCACTCAGCATTGAAGAAGTCGATGTCATGTATCCGAAAGCCGGTGAGGTTTTGGTACGTATCGTGGCAACCGGTGTCTGTCATACAGATGCATTCACACTGTCCGGTGAAGATCCAGAAGGGATATTCCCATCGATTCTTGGTCATGAAGGCGGGGGTATTGTTGAAATGGTTGGCGAAGGCGTGACCAGCGTTGAAGTCGGTGACCACGTCATCCCACTCTATACCGCAGAATGTGGCGAATGTAAGTTCTGTACTTCAGGCAAAACGAACCTGTGTCAGGCCGTTCGCGAAACTCAGGGTAAAGGGCTCATGCCCGATGGAACGACCCGTTTTTATAAAGACGGTCAGCCAATCTATCACTACATGGGATGCTCGACATTCTCTGAATATACCGTCTTACCGGAAATCTCGTTGGCTAAAGTCAACAAAGCAGCCCCACTGGAAGAAGTTTGTCTGCTGGGATGTGGCGTAACCACCGGTATGGGTGCAGTGATGAATACAGCCAAAGTTCAAAAAGGTGACACTGTCGCTATTTTCGGCTTAGGCGGGATTGGTTTATCTGCGGTTATCGGGGCAAAGATGGTCGGTGCCAGCCGAATTATCGGTGTCGATATTAACGAAAGTAAATTTGATTTGGCTCAGCAACTGGGCGCAACTGAATGTATCAACCCCCAGAAATTCGACAAACCCATTCAGGAAGTGATTGTTGAAATGACTGATGGTGGTGTGGACTTCTCGTTCGAATGTATCGGTAATGTCAATGTTATGCGTCAGGCGCTGGAATGTTGTCATAAAGGATGGGGCGAATCCGTGATCATCGGTGTCGCGGGTGCAGGACAAGAAATCTCAACACGTCCGTTCCAACTGGTGACCGGCCGAGTATGGCGCGGTAGTGCATTTGGCGGTGTCAAAGGTCGCTCGCAATTGCCCGGTATTGTTGAACAATATCTTGCCGGTGAATTTGGTCTGCAAGAATTCATCACGCATACCATGTCGTTGGAAGCCATTAACGATGCGTTTGATTTGATGCATTCAGGTGAAAGTATTCGTTCTGTGGTTCACTTCAAACCATAATTTTATGCACCCGTCTCTGGTCTTGCACGAACCGGAGACGGGAAAAGGAGTCTGACACATGTTAGAACAAATCAGCCAGGCAAAAGTATTTGGTGGATGGCATAAGCAGTACACCCACCCTTCAGATAGTCTCAATTGTACGATGCGTTTCGCCATTTATCTGCCACCAGACGCCAGTGACAGCCACCCGGTTCCCGTACTCTACTGGTTATCCGGTCTGACCTGCTCAGATGAGAATTTCATGCAGAAAGCCGCCGCATTCCAGAAAGCAGCCGCTCTCGGTATTGCGATTGTGGCACCGGACACCAGCCCGAGAGGAGAAGGCGTGCCGGATGATCCGCAAGGCGAGTATGATCTGGGGCTTGGCGCCGGATTCTACCTCAACGCGACCCAAGCGCCTTGGAATCAACATTACCAAATGTATGATTATGTTGTGAATGAGCTGCCCTCACTCATCGAAAAAAACTTTCCGGTGACCGCTGAGCGTTCGATTTCAGGTCACAGTATGGGTGGCCATGGTGCTCTGACAATCGGCATCAAAAATCCTGAGCGCTATCGTTCGATTTCAGCCTTCAGCCCGATTTGTCATCCTGTCGCCTGCCCTTGGGGACAAAAAGCACTGAAAGCTTACTTGGGCGACGATCAGACACAGTGGCAGGCCTATGATGCAACTGAACTGCTAAGACAAAAAGCGTGTCCGATACCGATACTGATTGATCAAGGTGAAATGGACCCATTTTTGGAAGAGCAACTGAAACCTTGGGATTTACTCGAAGTGGCCGATCACCAACAGTGCGAACTGACCTATCAGTCTCACCCCGGTTATGATCACAGCTATTATTTTATTCAAAGCTTCATTGAGTCACATTTACAATTTCATGCGCAACACTTGCAGGGGCTACGCTCTTAGGCAAACGCGATTCAAATTCATTGAATCGTGAAATCATGGTGGAAAGCGCAACTTGATGCGTTTTCCCCTGTTGCCCCAACCAACTCACAACCACACGAACCGGCTTCAGATCACCGTGATATAGGGAGGTGCTAACCTGTATCTTGATACAAAAATCATCCTGAGAATCACAATCCTGATGGGTTTTGAGCTGCTCGAAATCAACGGAACCGACCCCCATCAAATGGTTCATCACAACGCCGTTTGTCTTTGCTCTATCTGTCTTTGAACGATTTATATTTGAACGACTTGTCTTTGCCGAACCATGCGTGCGTAAACGTTCCAGGGTTGAGCTTGCAAGATCCAACGCTTGTGTCCGCTGAAAAATCTCCCGGGTCTGAAACATCGTCAGCCGTTGTAACTGCCCCACACTCAGTATACCGATGCTCAATATCACCAGAGCGATCATCACTTCGAGTAAAGAATTCCCGCAGCACTTCCCACGACAGCCATGTTGCACATGTCGGTTGATATCACTACGGCTCATACCAGCTTTCCCCACGCCACTGAGCCGGACGAATCAGGCTGAGTGGTTGAATCAACAGATCGCGTCGATAATGAAAATCAATGCGTCCTTGAACCACCGCAAAACGTCTATCAGCATCCAGCACGAGACCACCCGCCGGATAGAAAGAGCCGAGTTGGAAATAACTCACTTGCTCAGGCGAGATATTCGGTTGCGGGGCTTGCGTCAAAGACTCGGTGAGTGCTGCCTGTAATGTCGTGTCACCCCACCGCTGAAATTCCATACTCGCATGTTGTGGTGAAATAAACTGATAGAGCATACCCTGTAGCGCGTGATGACTTTCAATTCCGACTAATCCATCCTGAATCAGCACAATAATCCCTTGCTGAGGAAATTTTGCCTGAATCGCAATATTGATCCGTTGAACATCCGGATCAGACAATACACAGCCGCCATAGACCCAGATGATCATTTTCCCATGCCAAATCAGGTCTTCGATTTGAGCGCCACATTCAGGATTAAACTGACTGTGTGGTAATTCAACTGCACGCTGGTAACGCATTTGGCCGTTAACGGTTTCATTCAGAGATTGAGGGATTCGCCCAACCTGAGGATTTGACATTACTTGAAACCAATCTTGCACCGCAACACCAAACAGGTCCCGAAAAGGCGATAAACTGGGCGTGTGCTGGTAGTCAGATTTCGCATCTTTGGCCGGCAAATCAACTGAGTGATACGACCCGGCACATCGTCCTGAATCCCCCGGTAACCCCGAATATAGCGGATAAGATAACTGCTCCGGATGATAAGTGCTGACCGACGGTGCATAAAAATCATACTTATAGCGTAAAGCGATACATTGCCAACGCCCCCCAGTATTTAAACGAGCGAGCGCCGGCGCAAACGAGGCTTGCTTCATCAATATCAAACGACTGCTCGTTTTCACGGCACCGGCAGAGTCCGGTAAGGGCAGACGATAGCGCTTTTGTAGGGTCGTCGTCCCGACGGTCGCGGTCAGTTGTTGATCCTGCGGAGAGACCAACTTGACTTGATGTTCAATCTGCTGACACGCAGAAGGTAAGGTCTCTCCGGCATGGCGTGAACGTGCCTGTGTCCACAGGCATTCAAGCTCGCCTTCAGCCAGCCAGAAAGACTGACGACGTTCGATTTCATGCTGAACTTCAGCCAATTGATAACGACTGAGCAATGCAGAACGTCCCACCACGAACAGCATCAGACTAATCATCAGTGTCGTCAGCAACAATGTTGCAGCCCCCTGTTGCCGAATCGATGTACGACGAAAACAGCACCACTTCATAACGACCAATGCCGCTGTAAAAATGCCAAATCAGCAGATTCATGAATCGACGGATCTTGCACCAAAGATAGTTTCAGATGGATCGCGATCCACCCGGTATTGATCAACGTCCCAGCGTTTGATTGGAGGGGTTGGTAACGAACCTGAAAAGCATCGACACGAATCCAATCCGTATCGAACAGCGAGAAGCATGGTCCAGATTCACCGGAAGATGCCGCTTGTTCAAATGTGAGTCGACGGTCATGCTGTTTCTCACACAGCCGTAAGGCAACGCCTCCGGATTGATTTGCTGCAAGTTGATAGACGACATGGTGGAAATCATTCTGAGCGGTTGAACTTCCCTGATACACATATCCGACTTGTGTGTCATTTCGGACATCGGTAAGCGTCTGACTCCCTTGCAAAAACTCAGGTATATGTGCTGAAGCATCAAACCCGGCCATCAACAGGTTTCGCTTGATTAATGCCAACGATGACCGCAACTGTTGATGTAACTGAATTTTGCGACTCAAATGTTCCGTCACCCGAAGTTCAGTCACAATCAGCCGACTCACCATGAGGATTAACACACTGCTGATGACACTGGCCAGTAGGACTTCTAACAACGTCATTCCTCGCTGCGCATGATAGAAACGCACTGTTTTCACTAACATGCCGGATAACCATATATTGCAGTACCAACGCTACAGTGACGCACTCGTCCCGCGCCGTAAGATGTTATCACTTTGATTTGTCGTTCCGGTGTATTGCGGGCCGAGAACGTGATGCTGCCATTACCTAATTTGCCGGAGTGACCATCGATAAATAACCGGTTTTGCGGGAATCCGGAACGAACCAGAATCTTCCGGTAGCGTTGTCCGGATAGCGTAAGTAAACGCTGACCTTTCGAGCGATCTTCAGCGGTACTCACCCACAACTGCCAACCCGGAGAGACGCCGTTATTAGTGGCAGATGATGATGGAAAGATCAGATGTAACCACAAATTTTGATGGTGAGTGATTGCCAGTGACCTTGCTTGTAATATGAATGCCTGAACATCACTGACCGCTGTTTTTAACTGTTCCTTTTCCATTTGTTGAGAGAATTGAGGGACAACCAGCAATAGGGAAAGGCCCAGTAGTGCGATCACCACAACTAATTCAAGCAGGGAAAATCCTGTGCGCATATTTTTTCCAATCGATTAATGTCATTTCCCCCTATGATAAGAAAATAAAACGGTTCATCTGCTCCTCAAGCAAACATCTCGCTGTGACATCAACTAAATAACCACATGATAAACATCACAATTACACCCACAGTTTGAACCATCCGCCAAAGTTGATCATCCAGACACATGACAGACATAAAAAAACCTGCCGAAGCAGGTTTTTTACATTCATTATTTGGTTTTGATCAGCTCGTGAGGTCATCAAAAAACTTTTTCACACCACTGAAGAAACCTTCCGATTTAGGCTTGTGCTTACTTGCCGCTTCACCACCACAGGATTCCTCAAACTCACGGAGCAACTCTTTCTGACGCGAGCTCAGGTTCACTGGTGTCTCAACAGCCAAACGTACAATCAAATCACCGGCAGCACCACCACGAACATTCTTCACACCTTTTCCGCGCATCCGGAACATTCTACCGGTCTGCGTTTCTTCCGGCACTTTCAAATTCACCCGGCCATCCAGTGTTGGCACTTCAACTTCCCCACCGAGTGCTGCCATGGAGAAACTAACCGGTACTTCACAGAATAGATTATTGCCTTCACGTTCAAAGATATGGTGTTCTTTTACATGAACTTGAACGTATAAATCACCGGCTGGCGCGCCCATTTCACCCGCTTCACCTTCTCCGGTAAGACGAATCCGGTCACCCGTATCAACACCGGCAGGAATCTTCACATTGAGCGTCTTACGTTGTTGCTTACGACCCTGACCATGACAATCACGGCAAGGCTCTTTGATAATTTTTCCCTTACCATGACAAGTCGGACAAGTCTGTTGCACCGCGAAAAACCCTTGTCTCATCTGGACCTGGCCATGGCCGTGACAAGTACCACATGTTTCAGGCGTGGTCCCTTTCTTCGCACCACTGCCGTTACATGTATCACAATGAACCATCGTGGGGACTTCAATTTCTTTCGAACAACCGCGGACAGCTTCTTCTAAAGTGAGTTCCATATTGTAGCGAAGATCCGAACCGCGCTGCGCCCGAGCCTGACCACCACCACGGCGGCCACCACCAAAGATATCCCCAAATACATCACCAAAGATATCCCCGAAGTCAGCGTTTCCGCCACCGAAGCCACCGCCAAAACCACCACCGCCTTGTTCGAATGCGGCATGACCATACTGATCATAAGCTGATTTTTTCTGAGGATCGGTTAACACCTCATACGCTTCTTTTACTTCTTTAAACTTATCAGCTGCGGTGTCATCGCCCGGATTACGGTCAGGATGGAATTTCATCGCCAAGCGTTTATAGGCCTTTTTGATATCACGCTCAGAGGCATCACGGCTTACGCCTAAGATTTCGTAAAAATCACGTTTTGACATGTTCTTCGTCACCAATTAATTACTGCAAGCGACGCTTGTCGCCCGGTAGATGTATCGATATAGATGATATTTCACACAGAATGAAACATGACCTAAATCGACACCAAAATTACAAACAGACGGGCGTTAGAGTCACCCCAAACGCCCGTATCATACCTGAAAAGGTCTGAAGTCATATCAATGAATAGTCATTCACTGATTACTTTTTCTCGTCTTTGACTTCTTCGAATTCAGCATCAACAACATCATCTTCCTGACCAGACGCTTGCTCTGCACCACCAGCTTGCTGTGCTTGCGCTTGCTGCTGTGCAATTTCCATCAGTTTCTGAGACGCTGTCATCAGAGCCTGAGTCTTGGCATCAATTTCTTCTTTGTCACCGCTCTTACGCGCTGTTTCAAGGTCATTGATTGCTGCTTCGATGCTTTCTTTGTCATCCGCAGGAAGCGCATCACCGGCTTCTTCTACTTGTTTACGAGTTGCATGGATGATTTGGTCAGCTTGGTTACGTGCAGTTGCCAATTCTTCGAACTTTTTGTCCGCTTCTTTATTGGCTTCCGCTTCTTGAACCATTTTTTCGATTTCATCATCATTCAAGCCACCAGATGCCTGAATTGTAATCTTCTGCTCTTTATTGGTCTGCTTATCTTTTGCAGATACGTGCAGAATACCATCCGCATCCAAGTCGAAGGTTACTTCGATTTGTGGCATACCACGCGGTGCAGGCTGAATGCCTTCCAGATTAAATTGACCCAGAGACTTGTTATATGTCGCCTGTTTACGCTCACCTTGCAGTACATGGATGGTTACAGCGCTCTGATTATCTTCGGCAGTTGAGAACACTTGATTCGCTTTGGTAGGAATCGTGGTGTTTTTCTCAATCAGCTTGGTCATTACACCGCCCATGGTTTCGATACCCAGCGACAGTGGTGTTACGTCAAGCAGCAGAACGTCTTTCACATCACCAGCAAGGACACCGCCTTGAACCGCAGCACCGACAGCAACAGCTTCATCCGGGTTCACATCTTTACGTGCTTCTTTACCAAAGAACTCAGCTACTTTCTTCTGAACCATTGGCATACGAGTCTGACCACCGACAAGAATGACGTCAGTAATACCACCAACAGACAGGTCTGCATCCGCCAGAGCAACTTTCATCGGCTCAAGAGAACGTTGAACCAGATCTTCAACCAAAGACTCAAGTTTTGCACGAGACACTTTGATATTCATGTGTTTAGGACCCGTTGCATCTGCCGTAATATAAGGCAGGTTCACGTCAGTCTGTTGTGCAGAAGAAAGCTCAATCTTCGCTTTCTCAGCCGCTTCTTTCAGACGCTGCATTGCTAACGGATCATTTTTCAGGTTGATGCCTTGCTCTTTATTGAATTCATCAACCAAGTAATTGATCATGCGAGTATCGAAGTCTTCACCACCTAGGTGTGTATCACCGTTGGTCGCCAATACTTCAAATGTTTTCTCACCTTCGACATCATCGATTTCGATGATAGAGATATCGAATGTACCACCACCTAAGTCGTATACAGCGATAACACGGTCACCGCCTTCTTTATCCAAACCATAGGCCAGCGCTGCGGCCGTTGGTTCGTTAATGATCCGTTTTACTTCCAGACCAGCGATACGGCCCGCATCTTTTGTTGCCTGACGCTGAGCATCATTAAAATACGCAGGGACAGTAATCACGGCACCGGTTACGGCTTCACCCAGAAAATCTTCTGCGGTTTTTTTCATTTTTTTCAAAACTTCAGCAGAAACCTGTGGCGCTGCCAGTTTTTCATCGCGAACCTGAACCCATGCATCACCGTTATCTGCCTTGGCAATTTTATAAGGCATGATCTCGATATCACGTTGAACTTCTTCGTCTTCAAAGCGACGACCGATCAAACGCTTGATTGCAAATAATGTGTTCTCAGGGTTGGTAACCGCTTGACGTTTTGCTGGCTGACCAACAAGTGTTTCACCGTCTGTAGTGTAAGCAATTACAGATGGGGTTGTACGTTCACCCTCAGCATTTTCAATTACGCGAGGTTTTCCACCATCCAGTACAGCAACACAAGAGTTTGTAGTACCTAAGTCAATACCAATGATCTTACCCATCAGGACATCTCCGAATAATTCTATTGTCGTTTTGCCAGTACCCCATATATGGGGTTGGAGAATCGGGTTTCAACCCCTAACTCACCGCTCAACAAACGAAGTTTGCTTCTCTATGCCCCTTAGATAAGGGCAGAAAATACCTTTTCAAGGGAAAAAATGAAAAAAATACAAATTTCCTTATTTTCTGACCGGAGATCAGGGTTCAGCAGCGCTCAGACATCGACGAATCGTTAAAATCAATCACGATATTCACCATGTGATTCACTCTCATCTCACAAAGTTACTCTCAGTTTGGTGACCTACCCAGTATTTTATCAATCCCGCTATACCCAGAGATATCAACATCGTGATATCAAAACCAATACATGACCTTCACATTTACACGAGATTCACATTGCTTATGCCCGGCATGGCAATGGACGTACCCAATGTAAATACTTCTTTTATACCACCAGAAAAACAGGGAGTTTTTTATGTACAACATCGTCAAGAAAGGTTTGATGATCCTCGGGCTGACGATTGCACTACCAGCCTTTGCGAATAACTACACCATAGGAACAGGCAGTCAGAGCGGGACTTACTACCCACTTGGCGGCACACTGGCTAAAATCTGGAGCGAAAATATCCCTGATTTCAATATGCGCGCCGAAGTCACCGCTGCATCCGTAGAAAACATCATCAAAGTTGCTACGCAAAAACAGTTGGTCGGTATCGCAATGGGGAATGTCGCGCTGAAAGCCTATACGGGAGAAAAGCCATTTCCGCGAAAAATGCCGACGCAGGTGCTCTTCGCCCTGTATCCAAACGTCGTCCAGTTCATTGTCCCTGCTGATTCGGATATCCATACCATCAGTGATTTGAAAGGCAAGAAAATTTCGCTCGGGGCTCCCGGTTCAGGTACACGGGTAAGTGCGGTAAATATTCTGAACATCCTCGGTATCACGGAAAACGATGTAAAAGCACAGTCACTGAACTACACCGCAACCACAAGCGCGCTGGCGAATGGACAAATTGACGCAGGTGTCATTGTCGGCAGTCTCGGTGTTGGCGCAATCACAGAGCTGTCACTCACCCGCAAAATCCGAATTCTCTCTTTTACCCCTCAGGAACTAAAGAAAATTTCAGCCGCCAACTCATCCTATCAGGCATTCACGGCGCCGGCTAACAGCTATAAGAATGTCCCGGAATTCGAGGTACCCGCGGTTTGGAACGTCCTGGTCACCAATCAAAAGATGGATGACAAGCTGGCTTACGAAATGACCAAAGTCGCCTTTGAAAATATCGACAAAATTCGTCAGGCGGTTGGCGTCACGAAGTTTATGACTATCGATAACATGCCTAAGCTGAAAGGTGTACCACTCCATCCCGGTGCACTGAAATACTACCAAGAGCATCACCAATAAAATCATACCCTGATGATTCCACCAATCAGATGACAGCGTTCAGCCGAATATGTCATCTGATTTTGCTTTATGTAATGACATGACATTTGGAGTTAGCTATGACTCAGGTTTTATCCCGGTACACGAAATTCGCCAACAGTCTCACGCTCGTGACCGGCCTGATCGCAGTTTTGCTGACGGTGTTCCAGATATGGCAAGGCATCACGGCCGATCTGTCAGCAACCGTATTCAGACCCACCCACCTCAGTTGGGTTTTGATCCTTGTCTTTTTAGCGTACCCCGCAGCGCGGATCGACACCGCCTCACCGGCTAAATATGTGGTGCTACGTTGTCTCGACATGGTGTTGATCATCATCACTTGTTGGGCTGCCAGCCGAATCATTCCATTTGACTATGATGATATCAGTTTCCTGTTGGACGGATTGCAGCCGAATGATCAATACGCAGGGCTGTTGCTCTTGCTGCTCCTCTTGGAAGCCACCCGTCGGACTGTCGGAATGGTCATGGTGTTTGTGGCGGTCATTTTTCTGAGTTATGCGCTATTTGGCAATGTCCTGCCGGATGCCATTGCCAGTAAAGGTTTTTCCTTAGAAGAAATGATCCGCTTTCATATCTATTCCACCAACGGTGTCTTCGGTGCACCGCTGGCAATCGCGGCGGGTGTCGTTTTCGTTTTCGTCCTGTTCGGGGCATTTTTACAAGTCAGCGGGGCCGGGCAATTTTTTATCGATGCCGCATTTTCGATTGCCGGAAAATCAAAAGGTGGCCCGGCCAAAGCCAGTGTGCTGGCCTCTGCCGCTTTGGGATCGATTTCCGGTTCAGCCATTGCCAATACGGTGACAACCGGTTCTCTGACCATACCGATGATGAAAAAGCTCGGTTATAAAGCAGAGCAAGCAGCCGGCATTGAAGCCGCCGCGTCAACCGGAGGACAAATCATGCCTCCGGTTATGGGAGCCGGTGCATTTGTTATGGCACAATTTACCGGTATTCCTTACAGTGAAATCATTCTGGTTTCGATTGCACCGGCAATCCTCTATTTTGCCTGTACGTTACTTTATGTTCATCTGATGGCATGTAAGCTCAATCTACAAGGCATGAGTGAAACGGAGAAAATTAGCCGGATTTTGAAACAGGGATGGCATTTCCTTCTGCCATTGATCATGATCACCGCGCTGTTGATTATGAGTTATTCCCCGATTTTGGTCGGTATTGCCGGATGTGCCGCGATACTCATCGCTGCGATCACGCGCAAACATACCCAAATCAGCATCAGACTCGTACTTGAAGGTATGAAAGAAGGGGCCATTCTCGCGCTGCCTATATCGATTGCCTGTGCAACCGCCGGCATTGTGGTCGGTGTGGTCGGACAAACCGGGATCGGCCTGCAATTTACCCAATTCCTAACCTCACTATCCGGGGGGCATCTCTGGTCTGCATTATTGTTTATTGCAATTGCGGCCGTAATTCTGGGGATGGGCCTCCCGGTGACCGCTGCCTATATCGTGCTGTCCGTCATGGCAGTACCAGCCTTGATGGATCTCGGTGTACCGCTGCTCACCGCACACATGATTGTTTTTTGGCTATCGCAAACGTCCAATGTAACGCCACCTATCGCTCTTGCCGCTTTTGCCGGTGCCGGTATTGCCAGCGCCTCCCCCATGCGTTCTGCGGTTCAGGCTTTTAAGCTGGCACAGGGATTTTTCCTAATCCCAGCGATGATGGCATTTTCCGGCCTCATCTGGACTCAAACCGAAACGTCACTGGCATTTATTGAATCCGTCCTTGGGTGTATTGCACTGATTATTGCATTTGCGGGCAGTATCGAAGGTTACCTATTCCGCCCAATGTCAGGCATCCTGCGGTTGATTTTCCTGTTACTGGCGGCAGCAACCCTGTTTATTACCGATAATTATCGTCTAATCGGTATGGTATGCATTGCTGTTCTGATGATGTGGGAATGGAAGAAAAGCCGTGACGGGCATGATCCGCACCCAGTCTAGCCATACGAGAAATAATCTCACACCGCAGTGATGGGCGATAAAAAAGGTTGGCAAAAGCCAACCTTGTTATTTTATTGATGCGAGGCAATCACCTCATGACTGAGATGCGGTTATTTCGCAACCATCACCATCGCAGGACGAACCACACGACCATTCAGTTCATAACCTTTTTGCATCACAAACATCACGGTATTTGACTCATGGTCAGGACTTTCCTGAATGGACATCGCCTGATGCAACTCAGGATTAAATGTTTCACCTTCAGGATTAATCTCTCTGAGACCAAATTTTTCAATGGTACCGATAAAGGTTTTATGCGTCAGCTCTATCCCTTCCACCAAAGGCTTAATCACTTCATTCTCAGCATCTGCCGCCTGAATCGCGCGCTCAAGATTATCAATGACCGGTAGTAGTTCTTCCGCAAAACGACTCAGCGCATATTTACGCGCTTTATCAACTTCCTGCTCACTCCGGCGACGGATATTCTCAACTTCTGCCTGTGCACGCAAGACGGCATCTTGCTGCTCTTTCACCTTACGTTCACTCGTCAACAGCGCTGCTTCCAATTGGGCAATTTTTGCGTCTTGCTCATCCTCTGGTGCATCGCTTTCATTCCAGTCGATATCAGCCTCACTACCGACGACTTCAGCCTCAGTCTCTTCTTGTGCTACCGATTCTTGCTGCAGCTCTTCTTCTTTGACTTTATTCTCTTCGTTGCTCATGATATCTCCAGAGTTCCATGATCTTTTGTATTGATGATCAACATTCAACACACTAAACATTCGCATAAAAGCATAACTTGCCTTTATTATGGGGATGAAGATTCCTGATTCAAGCCTAATTCGATTGGAAACATTATGAAAAAATCTTTTGCCGTGATTGCCATCATTGGTAAACCACGGGACCAGTCTGCGATACAAACCCATCGTGAGTTATACCAGTGGTTGTCAGAGCAAGGATATTCTGTGTTTATCGATGATCGACTGAGCAGTATTCTTACGGATCTTCCGCCCGAATGTTTTTCTCCTTTACTTGAACTCGGTAAAAAAGCCGATCTGGCTATTGCTGTCGGTGGTGACGGTAACATGCTCGGCGCAGCCAGAGTATTATCCCGTTTTGAAATTCGGGTGATTGGGGTCAACCGCGGGAGTCTAGGATTTCTCACCGACTTAAATCCCGAAGATTTTCAAGCGGCTTTACAAAAAGTGCTCGCAGGCGAATACATTGAAGAAGAACGCTTTCTGCTGGAAACCGAAATTCACCGCAACGGGCAGATTAAAAGTCATAATGCGGCCTTAAACGAAGCCGTTCTCCATCCGGGAAAAATCGCCCATATGATTGAGTTCGAGGTGTACATTAATGACATTTTCGCTTTTTCCCAGCGCTCGGATGGCCTGATTGTTTCAACACCAACCGGTTCAACCGCTTATTCACTGTCGGGGGGCGGCCCAATTCTGTCACCGAGTTTAAACGCCATCTCACTTGTACCGATGTTTCCACACACTCTGTCATCCCGCCCTTTGGTCGTTGATGGTGATTGTCGGATCAAACTGTCTGTCTCACCGAATAACCGAGGCACACAGGAAATCAGTTGTGACGGACAAATTTCGCTCCCGGTCTCTCCCGGAGATGAAGTGCTGATCTACCGCAGCCCGAATAAATTACATTTGATTCACCCGAAAGATTACAGCTACTACCATGTCCTGAGAAACAAACTGGGTTGGTCAAGTAAGTTGTTCTAGAGCTCTGAAAGCTCACATTAATTGTCATTTGCAAGGCTGAAGATGCATCAATTCAGCCGTTTCGTCCTGCCTGATATATTGGTGAAAATAAAATCACCAAACATCTTTACTGTATAAAGAAACAGTATATACTGTTTCTTTATACAGCATTGGTAAAACGTACAGGTGTGAACATGCTGGCTCATTTAAGTGTCAATAATTTTGCAATCGTAAAATCATTACAGTTAGAACTTTCTCAAGGAATGACCACCATTACCGGCGAGACCGGTGCAGGTAAATCCATTGCGATTGATGCGCTCAGTTTGTGTCTCGGTGGCAGGGCGGAAGCCAGTATGGTACGTCAAGGTGAAGAAAAAACCGAAGTCTGTGCTGCATTTGTTCTCGATCACAATCTGCACGCCACCCGTTGGCTCGAAGATAATGAGCTGCTCGACGGCAGCGACTGTATTCTTCGCCGGGTGATTACCAAAGAAGGCCGTTCACGCGCATTTATCAATGGGAATCCGGTACCGATCTCACAGCTAAAATCACTCGGCCAATTACTGATCAATATTCATGGTCAGCACGCCCATCAGCAACTGATGAAAAGTGAGCACCAACTTACCATGTTAGACCAATATGCCGGTCATGCCGATTTGTTGAAAAAGACACGGGTGGCTTACCAAAATTGGCGTCAGGCCAGTCATGAATTGAAACAAATCCGTGAAAACAGCCAACAGAATCAGGCACAGCTCCAATTACTCGAATATCAAATTAAAGAACTGAACGAATTATCGATCAGTGAAGATGAGTTCCCCGAACTGGAACAGGAATACAAACGCCTGACCAATAGTGGTGACTTACTCACCCTCAGCCAAAATGCAATCCAACTATTAAACGAAGGCGATGAAGTCAATGCTATCGGTTTACTTCAGTCAACCAATCAGGTTCTGGTTCAGTTAGCCGAGCTGGATGAAAAAATGGCAATGTTGCCTGCCATGCTTGCAGAAGCGTTGATTCAGTTGGAAGAAGCAAACAGTGAACTGCGCGACTATCTGGATCGGATAGAAGTAGATCCGGCACAAATGGCACATATTGAAGACCGTTATTCCAAAGTCATGTCGCTGGCTCGTAAACACAATGTGCTGCCGGAAGATCTCTACCAGCACCACCAAAACCTACGCCAACAGATTTCCGAGCTTGACTATTCCGATGAAAAACTTGAGCAGCTTGAGAATATTGTGGCAGAAGCGTATCAGTCATTTGTTCACCGCGCTGAAAAACTGCATCAGTCCAGAATGCGTTATGCCAAAGAACTCAATAAATTAATCAGTCAGAGTATGCATGAACTGAGCATGGAAAAAGCCAAGTTTCAGATGGATATTCATTATGATGACAATCACCCGTCTCCACTCGGATTCGATTCGGTGAGCTTTATGGTTTCAACCAATCCGGGTCAACCATTGCAACCGATGACGAAAGTCGCCTCAGGCGGAGAACTATCGCGAATATCACTCGCGATTCAGGTGATTACTGCACAAAAAGTCGAAACCCCAAGTTTGATCTTCGATGAAGTCGATGTCGGCATCAGTGGCCCGACAGCCGCTGTCGTCGGGAAAATGCTACGTCAGTTGGGCGAGTCGACCCAAGTCTTGTGTGTCACCCACTTACCACAGGTTGCCGGTTGTGGACATCAACAACTTTTTGTTGCTAAACAAACGAAAGGCGGAAAAACCCAAACACAAATGCTCAAGCTGGACAATCAGCAACGGATTAAAGAATTAGCAAGATTACTTGGCGGTAGTCAAATTACTGAAACAACTTTAGCGAATGCAAAAGAGTTATTGCTCGTAGCTGCATAACTATTTTTACACTAATTTATTTTATCATCAATATTCTGAATATCCTCTTCATAATAAATATCGGGCATTTTGATTAAATCACATCCAGCCCGATATTTATTTTGATTTTTTCTGCATTTGATCTTAACTTAACAAAAAACGGATAGAATGTGCCGCAATTCGTCATTGCCCATTCAAAATATCATACAAATAATATATTCATGTTATGTTAAAAGAACAATGCATAAAATACATTGATAGAAACATCAATGGTGTTATTAAAATCACGAATCAAAAGAAAACTTATTGGTTAAAGATTGGCGGAGAGGATAAATCTAACTTAATCCGAAAGCTCTCGTCACTTGCGAGTAAGTTCAATTTATTTTCATGCTTCCAGTCAAAGGCAACGATGAATTCATGGTCACGTTTTGAACATGAAAAATCGGTATTGCTTTATTTAAATTCGATTGGATTTCAAGTTCCTAAAATCACACTAGCAGGGAAACGTTTCTTTGTTACGCCCGACAAAGGCCAACCACTCTCTCAGGTTGAGGCAGACCGTATTACTGATGATACATTGATGCAACTGTTCAATCTATTCATCAAATTACATAATGCGGATATTGCTCATGGACGCCCGGCACTGCGTGATATATTAATCGACCAGCATAATCAGCTCAGCCTGATTGATTTTGAAGAATCAATTATGCACGCAAGTCCGAAGCTCAAAGCAAGAGACATTTATCTATTACTTATGGACTTATGCCGTATCAAACAAGTCACTATCGAACAAAAAAGAAGAGCATTATGTTATTGGAAGCAACAGGTTTCCGATGAATATTGGCAAAGCTTAATAGAAATCCATCAGCTTTTGCGTAAATTTAAACCACTTGCCTATGCCGTTCTATTCTTTAAAAAGAACAATAAATTAAGTCGGCAATTGATAGAAACATGCCACCTACTCGATAGTTTTTTATCATATGAATTCATTCACAAGGATTCACCAATATAAATAATTCAGATTCATCAATTTATTATCAATCAATTCAGTATAAATCAGAATATTAAACATCAGACCAATTATATTTTATTTATGAATATCTAAAGTCAATCATTGGCTATTTTTATATCAGATGAATAGCTTTGAATATAAAGCGGTATGATTCATCACTTAACTTAATCAGACAGACTTCAGGTCATGAGAAGCGATATCACCCTCTCAGTCATCCCGCTATGGTTGTTGGGTGCTTCTCATGAACTGAGGTATACCGTCAACTCTATCTGTCTAACCAACTCTATCTGTCTAACCAAATAAGGCTGTCCAATCCAATTAAACCGTTCGAAAAGCAGCTCATATGACCATCAGGCTCTATAATTAGTGACGAATTTTGAAAAAAAACCGATCAGATGCAACAAAATCTAAAATTTGTAGTCTGAGAGTGAGATAAGATGGTGGGGAACCCTTTTACTTCTTCACCAAGCTTGTTTATTATCAGCCAAGCTTTCACTCTAAATGACAATGCAGTAAACAAACTATGCAATTGAAGAAGTCTCTCATCACCGCGTCATTAGCAATACTTGTCCTTAGTGGATGTTCATCGGTTACCGATATGTTGGTTTACCGGATTGATATCAACCAAGGCAACTACGTTGATCAACAAGAAGTTGATCAATTGAAATTCGGCATGACCAAACAACAGGTCCGCTATGTTCTTGGTTCTCCGATGCTCGTTGAGAATGGTTATCCCGATACTTGGTACTACATTTATCATCATGTCTCCGGTCATGAAGATCCGGTTCAGAAGAATCTGATTGTCAAATTTGACAAGAGGGGGTCACTGATTCATCTGGCTGGTGACTTTCATAACAGTGACCAATTCTTTGAAAGCGTCCAGTAAACGAGTCAAACCATCAGTTATAAAAAAAGCTCGCGGTGCGAGCTTTTTTACTATCAGAATCACAACGATTTCTTAAGTGGATTTAGTTTACCGCCGGTTACCGGGTCAGCGGTTCCCGCAGCTTTTGCCTTCTCTGCCCGCTTCCTGCGAATTTCTTTCGGATCGGCCAGCAATGGCCGGTAAATTTCGATCCGGTCTCGATCCCGGACTGTCGCATCCAATTTCACCGGACGACTGAAAATCCCCACTTTATTCTTGGCCAGATCAATTTCCGGATACATATTCAACACACCCGATTGGCGGATAATCTCTTCCACCGTCATCGATGGCGACACAACCAACGACAGCACGCGCTGCTCATGTGGCAGCGCATACACAACCTCCACATGAATCGTATTCTCTTCATCCGTCATACATACACCTGCTTTGCCCGTTTGGTGAAAGCATTCACCATATTATTGGTCAGATCATTGAATACTTTGCCGAATGCCAGCTCAATCATCTTGCTGGAAAACTCAAATTCAAGCTTCAGTTCAACTTTACAAGCCCATTCATCGAGCGGTGTAAAATACCATCCACCACGCAGCATTTTAAAAGGGCCGTCCACCAAATTCATCAAAATAGCTTCACCCGTTTTTAACTGATTCAATGTAGTAAATGTTTTGCTGATCCCCGCTTTGGAGACATCAACAGAAGCGACCATCTTGTCAGCATTTGACTCAATCACTCTCGCACCGGAACAACCCGGCAAAAACTCAGGATAACGCATCACGTCATTGACTAAATTAAACATCTGTTCAGCGCTAAACGATACCAGTGCAGAACGACTCACCTGCTTCATTGATGCTCCTTCTTCCTCTTTACACCTAAGCGCCGTAATTTTACTGTGATACACAAGTGAGCTCAAGGTCAGCATCTCACTCCCGACTGACTTCAACCTGTCAATCCATCGCCTCGCAATGACAATAATCGCAGATTTATCAGACAATTGTGTATATTTTGCACCAATGCCAATAAAAGGATTTCCCAAGCTACACGCAATCCGTATAATACGCTCCACTATGGCAAAGAAAAAATCAAAAGCAGGGAGCAACACGATTGCTCTGAACAAAAAAGCTCGCCACGAATATTTCATTGAAGATGAGATAGAAGCTGGTCTGGAGCTTCAGGGCTGGGAAGTGAAATCACTTCGCCAGGGCAAAGCAAATATCGCAGAAAGTTATGTCTTCTTGCGTAACGGAGAAGCTTTTATCTCCGGCATGAGCGTTATCCCACTGCAACAAGCCTCGACACATGTGATTGCCAACCCGACTCGGGTACGCAAACTCCTTCTCTCTCGTCGTGAACTCGATAATTTATTCGGCCGAATCAATCGTGAAGGGATGACCTTAATCGCGCTATCGCTGTACTGGTCTCGCTCATGGGTCAAAATAAAAATCGGGGTTGCCAAGGGTAAGAAGTTGCACGATAAGCGTGATACGGCCAAAGACCGTGACTGGCAACGCCAAAAAGATCGCGTGATGAAGAGCTCACTGCGTTAAACTTAACCATATGATTGTGCAGCACTAGACAGTAGGAACAATTCTGGTAGTATGCACACTCTACCTCTGGGGCTGATTCAGGATTCGACGGGAATTTTGCAGTCTGAGGTGCATGCCGAGGTGCGGTAGGCCTCGTTAACAAACCGCAAAAAAATAGTCGCAAACGACGAAAACTACGCACTAGCAGCTTAATAACCTGCTGAGAGCCCATCTGCCCTAGCCTCTGCTTGTAGGACGGGGAGTTCAGATGGTCAAACCAAAACAAGCTGGCGTGGATTCCCCCACCTGAGGGATGAAGCGTAAGACATAATTCAGGTTAGCTATTCATTCGCGTGTCGGTTCGCAGGTGGTAGTGAAATTAAAGATCGACTAAGCATGTAGTACCAAAGATGAATGATTTTCGGACGCGGGTTCAACTCCCGCCAGCTCCACCAATTGGAAATAAAAATGGCTTGTGAATCAATGATTTACAAGCCATTTTTGTATCTACTTTCCATTCATTTTCCACTATTCAAGGTCAATTTATCAGGTGAGCCACATAGGTGAGCCACACAATGACCACAAATAATTTCCTCTATCTCAACAGATTTCATACCTTTTACTTTCGCCAGCGCACCCCGTTAGATATTCTAAGCGTCATACCCAGTGCCAAAAAAGAACTCAAAATCAGCTTAAAAACCAAATGCCGAGCCAGTGCAATGATCGCCGCTCGTGAGCATAAGGTGATGTTTGATTGTCTGTTTACTGAAATAAGGGAGAGTGTCGCTAGGATGGAAAGTATGAGAGCCAGCTTTCAAGAGTTGGATGGAGCCACACAACGACAACTAATGCTCAAACAACGAGCCACCGAAGCGATTAACGATCAACAGTTTACTCAGCAATTGTTTTTCTTGTTGGAGCGAAAAAACCGCATCAAATATGCGTTTGACGGGTTCTACCCATATTTTACGGACACATCTATAAAGAGGCATACTATGCCTAAAAGGAGTGTCTATGACCAAGCGAAGAAAATATTCTGCAGAATTCAAACGCGAAGCCGTTGCGCTGACTCAGCAACCGGGTGTCAGTTGTCGTCAGATAGCATTAGATATCGGCATCAATCCTAACTTATTAAACCGTTGGAAACGAGAGGCGGAGCAGTCTCAAGATAAAGCATTTCAAGGCACTGGCTCTCCTCGTGATGAAGAAATGGCGAGGCTAAAACGCGAATTAGCTAAAGTGAAAAAGGAACGTGATTTTTTGCGAGAAGCGGCAACGTTCTTCGCCAAAGAGTTACCGTAAGGTATCTTGCGATATTGCGCTGCCGCGATGTGTTTTCTGTTCGCCTCATGTGCCGTTGTTTGCGCGTCTCCCCTAGTGGTTATTATGCTTGGGTGGAACGTCAGCCAAGTGCGCGTACTCTTGCTAACGCAACGTTATTAAAACGAATGCGCGAGCTCCATGATGATAGCGGCGGCATTATCGGCGCACCACGTATGCACGAAGATCTGCAAGCAGAAGGGTTGAAGGCGAGCTTAAATCGTGTGGCCAGGCTGATGTCAGCGAATGGACTTTATGGCTGGCCGCGTAAAAAAGGTTGAGGGGTGAGGGGCAAAGCGAAAGTCCGCACGTCCTGACGGTTTAAAGGATCATCTTGAGCGGGACTTTAATGCTTTGGAGCCGGAAACCAAATGGGTCACAGACATTACAGAAATTGGGACACTTGAAGGGAAACTTTATCTGTGTGTAGTGCTTGACCTGTTTAGCAAGCTCATCGTTGGCTGGTCGATGCATCATCGACAAGACCGTCATATGGTGATTCGAGCCGTCGAAATGGCGGTTTGGCAGCGACAGGAAAGACATCATGTTATCTTACATTCTGATCGAGGCACACAATTTACCAGTGGAGATTATCAGCGCTTTCTCAAGCAAAAGAACCTAACCAGCAGCATGAGTGCTGTAGGCCATTGTGCAGATAACGCGGCTTGTGAAGGGTTCTTCGGTGTGATGAAACGGGAACGAATCAACTATCGACAATACCGGACAAGAAATGAAGCCAGAGCAGATATTTTTGATTATATCGAACGGTTCCATAATCCAAGAATGAGACGTAGACTGGCGAATCAAGACAGCAAGTTTACGTCTTTACTAAACCGTCCGTGAAAACGGGGTAGAACCCTGCATTTGCGAGCTGGTGATACACTTGACCTCAGACAGTCCAAAAACAGCGAATACCGCCTAACGGTAATCAACCATGTAACAAAGGCCACCTTGCAAAACTGGTTAGCCTACCATCCAAGAAAGCACGACCCCAAAGCCCCACTCTTCCTATCGCAGCGAAGCAGAAAAGCCTTAACCGTTGCCGCCGTAAATAGGCTGGTGAAACTGTGGTGTAACGAAGTAAGACTGCCCGAAAATTACGGCTCCCACACCTTACACAAAACATGGGGCTACCACCAACGCATACAAAACAAAGCTTACGTCGCGATCCTCATGCGAGCCTTCGGACACGCCACCGAAGCCCAAACCCTAGACTACCTTTGCATACTTCCTGATGAGATTCGTGACCTATATCTAACCCTAGAGTTGTAAGAGCAAAAAAACTATGCAATAAGTTGTGTGGAAGATTCGTAAATATACTATGCTGAAACAACAGCTTACGACCCATAGTGGACATTGCAATATGAGGATAAGAGACCAGAAACAAAGCCTATTGAGGAAGACTTATGCCAACAAGGACAATCAACCAAGGTTTTGAAGCCTTTCATCGGAAGATAACACCGGGAAGTTATGAATCCGGCCTTTTAAGGTATCGAAACAAGTCATAATTATATGATATTTAAGAGTTTTATACACTATGTTGGCTTAAGTTAATGACATTGGGGTGAGCTCTCAACCATCGGAAGCGGGATTTATATGCTTTTTGAAAAATGTAAGCCGGTGTATGTGGGTGAAACAGGCAGTATAGCTACGTTTGAAATGTCTGCTATTGGCCGTCCAAAGTACAGTACGCTATGGCATAATGGTCTTAAAATAGGTGTTTAATATAGACTTTTAATTTAAATTCATATTCTATAGCTTGGAGAAAAATAAAGGTGACCAAATTGATTGTTCTTACCTACAATATTTTAAATCCATTCCATGCAGTCGAATTTAAAACTCCACAGGGTTTTACTGTTGATAAGGATGGTAACGAAAAAGATAACTGGATTGAACGTTGTCCAAAGTTGATTAGAAATATGCAAGTTTATGACTTTGATATTGCATGTATTCAAGAGCTTAATAGTGAGACAAAAGATTTTTTTAATGGGGGTTATAAAACTGCAGTATATGATGAGCATAAAAACAAAGTCCTTGAACGTATACATGGGAATAGCATTGTTTACAATCCAAGAAAACTACAACCGATCGAAAGTCATACTGTAAGAACTAAAGACCTGAAATACAGAGCGGCTCCATGTGCGCTATTTAAGGACAAGAAAAGTCGGCTAATCGCCGTATTGTCTGTGCATTTAAAAGGTTATGATGGAGATGAGACAGATCCAGAAAAAAAGTTGGAAATAAAGCTGCGCGGATATAACGAATTAGTCGAGTATGTAGATCAGCTCGAATCTGTTTCGGCTGATGTATACGTGATTGCGGGTGACTTTAATGAACACTCATCCGAAATGATCTGCCCGTTATCCCGGCAACAGCTATTAATTGATAGAGGGTATGTCTATGACGGCGACCTATCACCTACTGAGCATGGAACTGGTAGAAAAATAGACTGGATATTTGTAAAAAGTAGATGTGATCTCAAAATAGGACGAATTAATAAAAAACTTCCCTTTGAGCAAGCTTCGGATCATCTTCCTCATGCGTCGGTAATAGAGTGTTAAAAATAAATGGAACAATTATATCAAATTAGTGAATGGAAAAAGGGATTTGAAAACAGTCATTTATACACTGACGATGTTAAAATGTTTTTGTCTAACTTTTTTTCTTTTGGAAAATACCCTAAAGAAAGTCTTGGCTCTAGAGCCAAGTTTATAAAGGATAGAATATGGGGTAACGTTCAAGTCGATGAAATTACAGTTCAGCTGATTAATATGCCTGCTTTCCAGCGGCTGAGGAATGTTCAGCTTATTCCACAATCTTCACATATATATCCTTTTTCAAGATCGACATATTTTGAGCATTCTCTTGGAGCGTATCATGTTGTTACTGATCTCATCAAATCTTGTAGCAATAGATCATCCCAGTATGGGGTGTTTAGTAAGGAAGAGTATGTGCTGACATGTCACGCGGCTTTGTTGTCAGAAATCTCAGCCGGATTAATTTATACTCTTATAAAAGAAGGATATATTTCAGAGAAAAGTTTGCGCTCTCTTACTATTGCCGGTTTCCCAATCATTGAAATTGAATCTAAATTTAGAAACGCTGATTGCCATTTATACTTAGATAAAAGATTTTCAGAGCGCACAATACTTCCAAGACTTTTATCTTGTTTTCTTATTCTCTCAGAGCCTTTTCAAGTTTACTACGATAATCTTGATCTGTTTGAGGATTACGAGGATGAGATATCTCCATCAATAAAGCTGTGCAGCGCAATGCTTGGCATTCCATTTTCCAAAAGTTCTCTAATGATATATGACCTTCTGCATGGAGATTTTGGTTGTAAATCGATAGATAGAATATATAGAGATAGTGACTCTTGTGGGATACACATACCGCTTGATTATCAGAGAGTACAGTCAGCGATCACTTTTGAAAAAAGAGATATTGAAGGCGCTGAGGGTGTGTACAATTTTGATGTGCTGGAAGAGTTTGATAGGGAGCCATATTTTTTTCTAGTTGATGATTTCGACCCATTTAATATACGAGAATTCGCGATCAGCAAGCAACTCACAAATTGGAGGATACAAACCCATCCTTGGCTTCTTTTGTTCTATGAGAGAATATCAACCATGCTGGATAGGGCCATTTTAGAAAAGTCTCATCCAGAATACTCTCAAGTCACTGATTTAATTTATGATTGGCATGGGTCAGATATGCATCTTTTGGATTCTTTGCAGTCCGTTGCTCAGACTAATCAGGATGAAAAAGATAACCTATTGTCGCGCCAGCATTACAGAAGATCGCTGGCAATATCTTCAAGCACCCTATCTAATGAATTTCCTGATGCTCTTAAAGAAAGTAGTCTAGACGCAGAGATAGATGAGTTTTGGAAAGATGTTAAGGGCTTTTTATTCAAAAGTATTAACGAGAAACTTTCTAGCCCAGAAGAAAAACACAAAATATGCGTACGAATTGTAGAGAAATCTATTGAGCTAAATGATTGCTTTCTTTTTGGCACTAAATATTCGCAGGAAGGAATACTAGATGGAGTATTCGCTGTTCCAGATAAATCTTTAGACTCAGACAAAATTAAAATTCAGCTAATTACCCATAGAGGGAAAGGAAGAAGCAATCTAAAAACTGTATCTGGCGGGTTTTCTTGGGAGAGCGAAGATCGAAGTGAAAATACAATTTTTATTTATTCTCCAAAGGAATGGACTTGTATAGTAGCTATTGCAGCTCAAATTGTTTTCTATGAGGATTTCGAAGCGTGTTCATTAGTGCATAATTTTTCTAGCGGAAATAAGCTCTACGGAAAGCAATTAGGAGAGTCTCCGGATTTGCTGTTGAGGCCGGTGATTGATCATGCTCTGTCCGCAAAAATTTGCGGTTTGTCTAACGAAGATGTACAAGGAGTTATGAAAATCCTTTCGAAAATAGGGTATTACGACACCCATCCTAGGTTATACAAATTTGACCTAGAGGCAAAGCACAAGAAGCTATCATCTCTCGCGAAAAAACTAAGTAGCTACAATGGTGATGAAGGTTATTCCGTGACCACAAAATCACTACAACAATTTTTAGTTCAAATCCCTCCAACACTCAGGCAGAACGCCATAAGTCTAATAGAAAGTATAAAAGTATTGGACAGGGCAACTTTGCAAAGAGCATTTACTAACCATTTCAAAGTTATTGAAGAAGGAATAAATAGCGAAAATGTCTTTTATATTCCTCTTTCTGAAAGTAGTGGGAAGAGCATAAAAGGGATTGTTAACTTTAAGAGCCTTTCGGGAGAGAGTCTTCATGGAATTAGAGAGGCATCGGATAGAATAGAGTCCGATAGAGATTCTGTAGTTATATATGATGACAATATAGTCTCAGGCACACAAGCTGCAAGTTCAATTAAATTTTGGCTCGGAGAATCCAGTGAAAAAACTGAGAAAAACATTTCTTATATCAAGCTTAATGAGAGCCAAATTATAAAATTGAGATCTGCAAATCTAATTTTTGCTTTTCACGTTGCCACTGATATTGGATTTAAAAAAATAGAGTCCTGCTTGGTGAGCGCAGGGTTTGACATGAGAAAAGTGAAGTTTGTATCTACATGTAAGCTTGAAGAAATGCGGGGAAGCCATGTGATTAACGATGCTCTTAGGGATGAATTAGCATTGATCGGGGAGCAAGTTTTAACTAAAAAGTATCAGAAAGACGGAATGCCTGACGCAAAAGAAAAAGCGGCTAACCGAAGGCTTGGGTTTGATAATATGGAAGCTATTTACGTTACCATGTTTAATGTTCCTACAGCTTGTTATACAGCATTGTGGTGTCCAGGAACAGTTATTCGACAAGGTAGAGAGGAGCCTTGGATTCCTCTATTGATAAGAAACAGCCATAAAAACCTTGTGGTTATAGGGTGAGGTATGGAAATTCATTTAGTGCGTCATGGAGAAACCGTGGCAAACAAAGAAAAGAGAATGCAGGGAGTTACTGATACTCCTCTCACAGATCTTGGTATTTCTCAAGCCAGAGAGCTTGAAAAGAATTTGTCACAATATAAATTTGATCTATGTATGAGCAGCCCGCTAAAGCGAGCTAAGGATACAGCACGAATAGTAACAAATGAACGTCAACCTATAATTGTTAATGACGACTTGATTGAACTAGATTTCGGCTCTTGGGAAGGGGTGAAGAAGCGAGATGTAGAGTCTCTCTACCCAGTCGATTATGAAATGTTCTGGAACTTCCCACATTGCTATAAACCGAAATCCGGAGAGAGTTTTCAAGAGGCTGGTTATCGAATAAAAAAGTTTCTGGATGTGTTGAAAAAGGAGCATGGCACTAAAACGTTATTAATTGTTACTCATGCAATAGTAATAAAGACCATATTAATTAAAATTGAGAATCGCTGCTTAAGTACAATGTGGGATGCACCTTTTGTTCATAACTGTTTCCATACTATACGTGAAATATGATGTGAATTGACAGAAATTTACGTATTTGCAAAAAAATTCTAGTAACTCAAAAACACTATTAGTTAGTGGTTTTATGCTTGCAAGTTGGTTGTTAATTAATGTCCGCTTTTGGCCGAGAAGAAAAATAAAATGAATGACCTGTATATTATCGGAAACGGTTTCGATCTGCACCACAAGCTTGATACACATTACAAGTCATTCGGTTTGTACCTACAAGAGCACTATGGCAGCATTTACGATCAGCTTTTAGAGTGTTTCGGATTGCCGCATATTGATAGAAATGATAGAGCTGTCGATCCTTTATGGAAAGACTTCGAGCATAGCCTCTCATTACTAGATGTGGAAATAGTCTATGACGCTTACCGGCTCACTTGCCAATCCTGGCGCGCCGGATTTTCGCGATCGCGACTGGAATACGTTTGCTATCGACATGGAAATGGATGTTGATAGCCTGACTAAGAAACTCATTTTCCATGAATTTATCTCGAAAGTTGACTATTCCGTAATCCCCAGAGACAAACGCCTTCTTTAGATTCTCAAGCACTATTTCTGAGTTTCAACTATACCGACACACTGGAAAGCTATTACGGTATATCGGAAAGCCATATTACATATATTCATGGTAAGGCGGTTAATAGCGACGAAATCATTCTGGGGCATGGTGTTGATCCCAATAATTTTCGAGCAGCCCCTCCTAAGCCGCCCGCAGGATTGAGCGACGAAGAGCTTGAGCGATGGGAAGAAGAAATGAATGATCAGTATGACTACTCCTTCGAACTAGGGAAAACTGCCCTGCAAGATTATTTTTCTTCCAGCTACAAAGATACTCAAACGGTCATTTGTGACCACATGGAGTTTTTCGAAAGCATAGAAAATATCGAGCAGGTTTTCATTCTCGGGCATTCCCTATCCGATGTAGATCTGCTCTATTTTGAAAAGGTAATCGCATCAATAAAGCGCCCCCCAAATTCACTGTATCATACCTTTGAGATGAAGAGCGTTTATCTCATACTGAAACCCTGTGTAGTCTCGGCATTCAAAAAAGCCGAATCCGCATGAGTAAAATGGAAGTAATATAACGGGAAGCATTTAATTAAGATAAATAACAGATCAAACGTCCGCTTTTGGCCGAAAGACGACACGTTGAGCTGCTCAAGATGGCACAAGCGCCACCCTGAGCAGTTCATTCCAGCCTAATTTACCACTCCATTTTCCGCTTATTTTTAGCCTTAACTTTATGGGCATCATTACTCAAAGAAGTGTCCTTTAACATTTCTTCCCAATGCGCTAGAATTTGGAATAATTGGTGTTCTTCTATTTCCGTAACTTCCACCAAATCATAGTTTAAAGACGTCCTCGGGCGTCTTTTTTCTTGTCTTCAACAAAGTAAAATCAACAAGTTACGATGCAGCATAGTCTTGTACAGTCCAGATTAGATTTGCAAAATCCAGTATTTTTAGGAACACTGGTAGGAACACCAATCAAAATTCCCGTTTTCAGTGTTCCTAAAAGAGTATTCCTATAGCAAGACAGACCACACCATTAACTGCGACTCAGGTCAAAGAAGCAAAACCAAAAGATAAACTGTTTATTTGATATATCAGCCCAGAAGTCTGTCCGCTCGTACGTAAGCTTTTCTTACCAAATGGCGGGTTAAGTAGAACTCATCACGGACTTAAACTACGCAAGTGTGCCCCTAATTACATTGACGACTTTACCAATCACTTCCTGACTAATTTGTGCAGTATTCTGCAGCCTTTCAACTAACTGCGCGCAATTTTCATTACGTGCTGTCGACTCCTGAATAACGTGTCTAAGTGCCACTTGCTCTTCTTCATCTAAAACCAAGGGAATAAGTGCATCTAAGTCAACGCTTGTTTTAACCATCAACGCTTCTTCCTCTTGCGATAGTGACAAATTTGCTTGTTCTGCAGCTTGGTTGCCCAACTCATCCATGTCAATCTCCTAGTTTGCTGTTTGCTTCACTCAGTTTCTGATTAAGCCTATTTGATTCCTCAGACATCTGACTAAAGGTTTCAGTGATATCGGCATTTAATCCGTCTAATCCAGCCTGATTCAATAACCGTGTTTGCACATCTTCTACATCTTTAATGCTCGCCAGATGCGCCGTTATCGTTGCATTATTGGCTAGTAACTGTGCATATGCTGCGTTGACTTTCATAATTAACTCTTGCTCTTGTCGATCAAGAGGTGTAATCAACTCCTGCCTTTTTTTTGCTAACTGCTTTTGAACTTGTCCTGTCCAGACCATCAACGTGTCAAACTTCTGAACTTCTTGGTAAGGTGCTTTTGGCGTAACAAATTTTTTATTGAACTGATCCCATACCACTTCTCCTTTAACTGTCTCTTCAAGCTTTCCAGTTTTAATAAAGGTTTTCAGGTACTTTTGAAGCCAGACGGTTTGAATCCAATCCTCCCGTTGCTGTCTAACCATTTGGAAGTATGATTGAACCAAGGCGATATGAGACCTTTGAGAACTCAATAACTGCTGTTCCATACTACTGGATAGAGTCACGATCTCTGCTGGTAACTTTGTGGTGCAACCTGTAAATGACATGAGAACAAATAATATGGTTAATAGTTTTTTCATGGAACGACCCCCTTTTCTATCAACAATATAGAACTGCTCTAAACGCCACCGTCATGACTAATCAATAGATTGGCGCTTCTCTGCGACTACCTTCAATTTTTTTCGATAGACACTAATTGAGTGATCTTTAAGTAGACTATTTGGGGCTCTGCCTTTGATCCACAGGGCTTTCAAACGATAAAGAAGTGAAACATGATAAAGCAGTTGAACATCGTCATACGGCTCACCCTTGCAATTTGACAGAAAACGCATATTGCCTGCATGTATGTATCGCCCAAATTTAGATGACAACCACTCACTCTAGCGCCTATATTGGGTAACCAAGCAACTGACATGGCAAGCACCCCGATTGCTACACCATTTGGCGGCAGCATTGTGACACAATCAGCTGCATTAACGACTCGATGTAAGGGTGTTTTGATTTCTGATATCCATTCATGGTCTCCGACTCGTGGAGAGCCAAATGTGTAACATGCTGCAATCCCACTTTTGAATCTCAATTTTTTGGTTGCGATTGTAGCAATTGCACCGCCTAAGCTGTGTCCCGTGATAAATATCGGTTTGCCTCCATCTTCAAGCTTTTTCAACTCAAGTACGATTTCGCTCTCGACTTGTTCATACGCCTGTTTGAAGCCAGAATGCACAAAACCTTTTGTTGTACATTTAGTTAAAACGGCATTGGTGTCCGATTTGATGTCTCGTATACTTGTCGCTTCGGTTCCTCGAAATGACAATACATAAAATTGTTCCGTTTCCACCAAAATAGCCTGCGTGCCATTCTTATCAAATGTTTTGACTAACGTTGTATTAAGGTAGGTTAAATCTCGAATAAGTTCTTTAAGTTCCTCTTGATGGTCATAAGCTAGACCTTGTACCATAGAGATAAACTTAGCGGTTTTGCTCGGAGATTTATCGGAAACAAGTTTCGATAACTCCTCTTCCACAAATCGTTGGAGATTGATACCAGGTATAAACTCATTAAAACGTTTATAAGCAAGTTCCGATATACATGACATAAACCAAGCAGTACGATCACTATATGCTTGACGATATGTCGGTGTTTTTCGTTTAAGTAACTCTTCAGTTCCGTCTTGATAGATATCAGCCATTATTCCATTCCTTGAATATGCCTTATCTTAACGTAGTTCAGATATATGTCTGTTTCCTTGCTCACTCCCTCAAAATTGTAGTTTAGGCTCAATAACGATCAAAAGGCTGAGTTTGATCACTCAAGATATGAGTCAAATTAATACCTTTACCAACGAAATGGGTGCATTTTGAAATAGTAAATACGCACTAGATAGTGCCAACTATATGATGTCTAAGGCAAGACTGCGGAGCCAGACGATGTGGTTAACCCCGCAAGCGGTCTAGAGCTCTAGAAAGGTAAAATGACAAAGGAACAAAATCAACCTACTCGATAAAAACACGGGTAGAACCCAACCTTGATATCGTGTCCCTAATTTATGGTTCCTAAAGATGCCGCGACGAAAGAGCTAAAGGAAAAAGAGTACAACCTGATTGGCGGCCAAGGTCTGAGATTGAGGATTTTGCCAAGTGGCTCTAAACAATGGCAACTCAATTATGCATACCGGTAAGATATTTCTCCATAATGATAACCGAATATTAGTAGAACAATGACAATTTCCTTAAACCAGACCATTCGCATCACCAGCAATAAGTGATTCCATATTCAAACTGATCGTTGTCTGCAATGCTTCAATCGAGCGAAGCAGTGCTGCTCTATCCCGCTTTTGTATCGGGTATTCCTCTTGATGTTTACTACACTCTGTGACGACACTGCACCAAAAAACAATTTCATCGAGTTTATGTTGCGTACTATTCACGAGTTGATGTTGTGCACTATTCATAAGCCATATCTCTTGCCAATTTTTGATTCTTATCTCTCGATCATGCCGAAAAAAAATATAAAAATCAGGTGGCATTTTTTGACAGGTTGCAAATTGCGTAGCAACTAGTAACATATTCACGTCAGTGCGCTTGTTCAAATAAGAAATAAAGCAGGAATCCCCCCAAAATGGATGTTAGTTCAATAGAAATGGCAAAGGCTTGCACGCAATTCAGCCGACTCATTTCGAGGATATATGATGATGCAATACACATCAGTTATTCAGTGATTTCACTAGACACTCGGGAAATCTATACCCTATCGACAGACTATGATTGGCATCTGAGCTACTGGGAACAGGGATTAAACGGAACAGTAGGGCAACGAATGTCGCCAGGACTCGCATCGTGGCGGGACAAAGACGCAGAATATCATCAATTATTAGACAAGTATCGCATACCGGATAAAGTGGATTATACTTGGCTCTGCCCACAACGGGCTGAGATCGTTTCTCTGGCCTGTCGTCATCAATTAACCAGCCAAGAAAGTCATCAGTTGGCCGTTCTCCGCCCCAGTCTGGCTTATCATGCTCACAAATTATGGCTGAAACATCAGGTTGCCACACTCCCCTATCAGTCAGTGGTGGTTTCATCCGATACGCCTGATGCTCATATGTATGATCAAAACCATTTCCGGTTTGGTGATATTGTCCTGACAGCGAAAGAAATGAGTACCATCCGCCTTCTGTTATCTTTCAATTCCCCCAAAGAAATCGCCTGGAAACATCATTGTAGTGAATCCGCAGAGCGAAAACGTATTGATACGATTAAGAGAAAAATTCACTGTACGGGCAATCGCTCTACCTTTTTTCAATTGTTACACAAACATGGGATTCTTGATGCATGTCTGGATGTTTACACCACGTCTCTTTAACATGTCGTGATCTCGGCAAAAGCCAGAGATTCTACGGGCAGTTCGGCTACACCACACTCAAAAGCTACACTGATGAACAAGTCTCTATTGTTATCATGACTTCAGAGTCTGGCCCAGCAATAGAGCTTTTCTGTTTTACTCTCCTAAAATATGACCATCCATCCGCTTCACACATCGACACGATGCCCAATATTCAAAGTATTGGAATCACACATATAGCAATTCAGGTTGACGACATTACGGCAACACGCCAGCAACTCGCCAAGTCATCTCCTTGTACAGAGATCAAAACAGCCCGGCTGGGAGGGTTTGTTTATTTTTTCACACATGACCCGGACGGGAACCAAGTAGAAATTATTATGGAGCATTAACATGTTAAGTTGGCCACAACGATTAGGGATTGTCTCGGGCAATGCATTCGAGTTTTATGATATTGCAGTCTACGCTGCTATTTCTCCTTACTTATCTCATTTGCTATCCAGTCATGGAATCGCTCATTCTGAATGGATGGTCTGGGGTATTTTCGCGCTGAGATTTCTGATCCGTCCATTAGGAGGACTGGTGATTGGCAAAATTGCTGACACTCAGGGAAGAAAAAAAGCGCTGATCATCACCAGTAGTCTGACAGGTGGTGCCACACTACTGATGGCAGCTTTACCTGTGAATATATTGGGAGAGAGCCTTGTCGTACTCCTCCTATGCCTGCAAATGGTTCAGGCTTTCAGTTTTGGCGGCGAATATCCGACCATCATTCAATACCTGCATCAAGGCAGTGACCGAAAACAACACGCTCGCCTCAGTAGCCTGATTGTTGCCAGTTCGATTGTCGGTGTAATTGCTTCCATCTTGATCGTAATGGGGCTGAAAGACACCTTATCGGAGAGCCAGATGCAATCTTATGGATGGCGAATTCCTTTAGTCATCGGGGCAATCAATATTGCGATGAGTTTTTGGTTCCGTCTTCGGTTGCCGACTGTACTTGCGACACAACAATCCACTCGTTTAACCCATAATGTCAGAGCCACCGTGAGAATCGGGTTGGTATCGGCTACCGGAGCCGTGGTTTTCTATGTGCAGAATATTTCCAGCAGCATTCTGGCAAAAGACTTCCCCATTCAACCATTTGCTCTGGTCAATTCAGTGACCCTACTCGTGATGATACTGTTAGTTGGGTGGATCACCGACAAATACATATCGTCACCAAAGAAAAGTTTTTCGAGGGGATTACTGGCTGGTTTAGTGGTCTCTTACCCGGCCTATTACCTTTTGATTCATAGTCAATATGGATGGCAACAATGGATCGCATTTATTACGATCAGCCTGATTTCAGCGCTTATTTTAGCCAATCTGGCTACCGTGCTATTTTCCATCGCCCAAAATAACACGACTTCTCTAGGGCTTGGCTATAACGTGGCTCTTTCAATTTTTGGTGGGATGAGTCCGCTCATTGTGAGCTTCCTGTCTGATTATGATGCCAGTTATGTTGGTGCATATGCCGCATTAACAACCATACCGGCACTTATCGGTATCTATGCGTTTTCTGCACCGTCGTTAGATATCCCGTTAGATGCCAATGCATAACCAGATTGAACCAAACTGGATCGCTCACAACTGAAAGTCCTGTCCCGTCCTAAAATACGTTGACAGTTTTTACGAAGCCAGAAGCTCTAGCTGCTGGCTTTTTTCATGTACTTCATTGGGTGTTTTCATTCCAAGGCAGGAAGATGCTGCCAATAAAGCGCTAACGCCTGAGCAGCAAAAAATTCAAGAGCTTAATGAAGCGAGAAGGCTTATGCTAACGAACGCTATACCTTATTCTAATTTCAATTCTCACGCTAAGAAATATTCTGTGGATTTACCAATTTTCTCAGATTTTAGTATTGCTGCTGTGACCATATCATCGAGTTTTTGCTTCGCGCTGTTATAGCTAATACCTAACAAACGCTCAACTTCCCTCGCTGTTACCGTTGGCTTTTTACGGTAACGAGGCTCACCAGAGACAAATCCAATGATCTTTCTCTCGATATCTTCCAAGCCAGAATATTGCTCTTCTAATTCCTGCATTCGTTGCGCCGCTCGTTCATAAACGGAAATAAACTCATCAATAGCACGACCGATCACTTTTAACTGGTATTGAATAAAGTACGTTAGATCTAAGTTATCATGCTCCGTATCTAGGTAGCTCACACCATATTGAATTGGGGCTTTTTTAAGTAACGCTGATATCGCAATATAACGAAAACCTGTATAACCAGATTTAAACATATACCAGTAGAACAAAGCCCTAGCAACTCTCCCGTTACCATCTCGAAATGGGTGGACATAACCGATGACGAAGTGAAGTGTGATAGCTTGAATAACAGGATGAACGCCACTGCCATTGGCGTTTAACCAATTCACGACCCGAGTGAGTAATCTCTCAATGGCATCGTGTTTGGGTGGTTGATGAACAACCTCCCCTTCAGCATCAACAACCGCAACATCATCCGTCGTTCTAAATAAGCCTGATGTATATTTTTCTTGATCTAACGTCCTCGTTCCTGCGCTGTGTAAATTTCTGATCAACGCAATGCTAAACGGCTCATCCTTAAGCTCCCAGACATTTTGCATTAGGTCAAAGTTTCCAAAAATCATCCGTTCATCGTCAGTACGAGGCTTCCTTTTTTTTCTAATCATTTCTTTCGCAAGGATTGTCGTTGTGGCAGCGCCTTCTAATTGACTGCTCGATATCGCCTCATCATCCACTAAATTATTCGCTAAATGCTCAAAATGCGCTCGCTCACCAATTTGTTCCAGGATACCCAGCATGGCGCTATGCGTGGTATACCGATCAATTTGCGATAACACGCGACCAAACTCATGCAAATTGTTGAATCGGCAATATTGTGTATAGTCTTGGGAGTTTAATAGCGCTTGAATCACTTGCTCAGGCAAGTCCGGAGGCAATGGTTTATCTTCTAAGGGTGTTAGATCAATTAAGGTGCTATTTCTGGACAGACGAGTTAACCACCAACAATATTTGACTTCTAAACCAAGCTTGACCCTACGCCTAAATTCATTAAATGAATAGTAATCATCAGAAAATGGCGTGATGTAATCCTTATAGTCGTTAGGATTAAGCCCCTGCTTACCAATCTCAAACAAAATGTCACCGACTGTATCAAATGGACACTCTGGTGGTGATAAATACTTACCTGACATGAATTTCATCTCAAAATCTAGCAATTATGAGATCAGATTAATTAAGATTGTGTAATTTGGCTAGTTTTTTATCACCTACTCCTGTGATGTTCATCGGCACTTTCACGCCGATACCTATCTTCCTGAAGAAAGCATGGCTCAAGTTGACTCGCATTCACATAACTAGAGCGCCTCTCTGACCATAACGACGAAGCCAACAGTGATAACTCAACAAACAGAGATTGTTACCGTCTCATGGGAGATATCATCGGATAGGTGGAAGACGTTAAATCCAATCTCTTTTTCTTGATCATATTTTGTTTCATGATGACAAGAATGATCAAACTGAATCCATGAAGACGGACATGATAGAAATACCGTATTTGCTCTTTCTTCGCTAAAGTAATTATGACAATGCCCATAAGAAAGATATTTTAAATTATCTATTTCCGATAGTGATTGCATCAATAAATCACCATTATCAAGACATATCTTTTTAAACCAATCTGCGCCAATTTTAAAAGGCGGATGATGAATGAAAACGATTTTATTGGCGCGCGCTCTAAGCTGAGACTTTATGACTTCAAAATAAGCAAGGTCGATCTTTCCTCCACCGAGATGCTCTCCTTTTTCACTGGAGTCCAAGAAAACGATATCATTGTTCCCTATTTCTAAAACATCTTGAATTTTAAAGCATTCCTCTTGCATAGCCAATGCTTTCATGAGCGCGATATTGTCATGATTACCGGGAATCGCATAGATATCACTTTTAGTAAAATCTCTTATATATTGATAAAGCGCCAAATAATGTGCTCGATCAGCGTTCATGACCAGATCGCCTGAAAGGACTAAAATATATTCATCATATAAATTATTAATTTTGTTTAACACTAAAGATAAATGCTTCCTTGAAGAATGATTTTTATCTTTAATACAAAAGTGTATATCTGATATTTGAACAATTTTATCCATTTTAATTTCGCTCTCCCATCATGTTTTAATGTCGTACACATTATCAAAAATAAATGGATGAGAAGAGATGTTATAACCAAATATATCTATTTTGTTAACCGGTACGCTCATCATGGTCCAGAAGAACAATCGCAGCCTAAGCCATGGTTACCTTGTTCCTGAGATTAGCTGTCACGGCGAACTGTCCGTCAACAGTTATCACTACGGCTTCCAGACCATCGATTTGATTCACCGTTTCTAAAATACTTTGGGGAGCTAATCCAAACAGCTTGGTGGTATAGATGTCACAATCCAATGATTGATCGGCAATAATACTTAACGAAGCCACATTGTTGTCGACAGGGTAACCCGTGTGGCTATCAAAAATGTGGTGATACTGATTGCCATCGTGTTTAAAGGTTCGTTCATAAATGCCAGAGGTGACAACCGACTGATTTCTTATCGCGACTTTGGCAACACAATTGCCCCTCGGTAGAAAAGGATTTTGAATCCCGACATCCCAATCAAGGTTGTTTTTGGGTGACTCACCGTAAACCAGCAAATTCCCCCCGATATCAACCATGGCAGCAACCGGCTGTTTTTCTTTAAAGAAGTCCATGACCTTATCGCTGAAATACCCTTTCGCAATCGCCCCCAAATCGATTTCTAAACCTTCTTGAGCAAAGAATACCGAATGACGCGCATCGTCGAGGACAATATTGGCAGGATCTAAACAACCCAAGACGTTGTTGATCTCCTCTTGGCTCGGAACCCGCGCTTCTTTAAAGCCGATGCGCCAAAGCTTAATCAACGGGCCAATGGCAATGTTCAAAAAACTGTCGGGTTCAAGGCTGTGCGCTTTGCCGATCTTGATCAGTTCATACAAGTCTCGGTCAACGACGACCGGCGCTTTCACCGCCGTCGTTTTCAACGCAAATAGTTGAGAGTTCTTATCGTTGGCACTAAAAACCTGCTCGTAGTGTCTTAACAGTGCACACGCTTCTGCGACCCATTGATCAGCCTGCTCCCCCTTGAAATAAAGGCGAATCTTCGTCCCCATCAGTTCGATCATTTGATTGGCGTCAGTCATATGTTCTCCTTTCCGTCCCATCGGTGTTCTGTCTCATTCGTGCGCGGTGGTCTCTTTAATGTGCAAAAACGAATCCAGCAGACCTTGATCCAAGTCTGACAGTTTCCGCTCACTATGATAGGCAATGAAGTAATCTAAATTTAATTGGTCTACAGGCAGCTCATAGATATTGTACTGTGAAGGGTTGGGAGTAATTGCCAGACTCTCAGGGATAAAAGTGACGCCTAAATCGGCCATCGCAAGACGCCTCACGGTTCTTATTTCGGTACTTTCCAGCATGATGTCGGGCTTTACTTTATAAACACTGAATAGCTGGTCTACCTGCGCTCTGATTGCCGAACCTCTGGCGGTTAATACAAGCTTCTGCCGCAATAAATCTTCTATCGCAATGCTGCCCGGAGCAATATTGGCGGTATCCTTTTGATAAAGCGCGCAAGACTTCGGAATGATGGCAAAATAGCTATGTCTTCCCCATGTCACAGCCAGTAAATTCGGGGCGATATGACTTGAGTTCTGCCCGATGAAAAAATCCACTTCACCCTTTAATAACCGCTTCTCATTATTTTCCGGAATATCTTCCACCAGCTCGATTTGACAATGGGGGAACTGAGCCAAAAAATCAGGCAAAAACAATGGGATAAGGTAGCTACCAATACTGGCTAAAATCCCGATCTTGATTGTCGTTTTATCCACATCGGTTAAAGCGGTGACTTGCCTGCGCATGTTGGCGTAAAGCGTTTCAAGAGAGCTGAGATAGTCATAGTAAACTTTCCCCTGCTCGGTTAAACGGTAAGGCAGTTCACTGCGGTTGATGATCTGACAGTTCAGTTCATTTTCAATACGTTTGATGACCTGCGTTAAATAAGGTTGGGAAATATAGAGCGAATCAGCAGCCTTACTGTAATTGCTAAACCGCAACAAAGCATCAATGTAATATAAAGTGTTTTGATTGTGGTACTTTAACATCTCATTTCCCTTCTAAACTGCCAGCCTTACCACTATAACAAATTACTTATTAATAACTAACATATTACTATTAGATAGCCACTTCAGACTATGTTAAAACAGTAACCAGAATTTAATTATGGTTATTAAACATACAGGAAGATTTCTCATATGAACTACTTAGCAATTGTTGGCACCAATTCTAATGTGTCAACCAACCGTATGCTGTTGCAATTTATGCAACGGCACTTCAAAGAAGAAGCCCGAATTGAACTCTATGAAGTCAGAGACTTGCCTGTATTTTACGAAGTGAAAGACGACCAAGTCCCTGAAGAAGTCGCAGCGCTATCGGCTAAAATTCTTCAGGCGGATGGTGTCATCATTGCAACGCCAGAGTACGACCACGCGATCCCCGCGGTACTGAAAAGCGCATTGGAATGGATCAGTTATACCAGTCAGGCACTGACCGACAAGCCGGTACTGATTGTCGGCGCATCCCACGGAGCGCTGGGCTCCTCACGCGCTCAAGCGCATCTTCGCCAGATTCTTGACTCACCAGAACTGGCCGCACGTCTCATGCCAAGCAGCGAATTCCTGTTAGGAAAATCGCAATCTGCCTTTAACACCAGCGGCACTTTAATCAATGAAGAGAAGCGCGCTGAACTCGATGAGATTTTTAGAGAATTTGTGCTGTTTACGCAACTCATAACAAAACTCTTATCAGAAAAAACCGTCATCAAAAAAGACAAAAAATACGTTTGGCAAACTCAAGAGGCATAAGATCAATGAAATTTACAGCAATCGTCGGAACCACTTCGCCAAAGTCCCACAACCGGACACTGCTTCAGTTCATGCAAGCGTATTTCAAAGACAAAGCAGACATCGAGTTGTTGGAAATCAACGAAGTTCCGATGTTTAATCAGGACAACCCATCCAACAATCCGCAACTGCTAGCAATCAACGAGAAAATTATCGCAAGTGACGGCGTCATTATTGCGACCCCCGAGTATAACCACTCGATTCCGTCAAGCCTGAAGAGTGTTCTGGAATGGTTGAGCTACGAGCTCCATCCGCTTGATGGCAAGCCGGTGATGATCATCGGCGCATCCATTGATGCTCAAGGCTCTTCACGGGCTCAGTTGCACTTGCGTCAAATACTGGATGCCCCCGGCGTCAATGCGAACGTGATGCCCGGATACGAATTCCTACTAGGCAATGCACATCAAGCTTTTGATGACAATGGCCAGCTGAACAGCGATAGCACTATCGACTTCTTAGAAATTTGCTTCTTACGCTTCATGCGTTTTGCCAAGATTTCCAACCAATTAAATGAGGAAGAAGCATTCTCGTTCACGCCGGGCACTTATGACGTTCACGCGCTGGGTCACGGTGGTGCGCTGCCAATGAAAGTGGCGTTCAGCGAGAAGAAAATAGAACGGATTGATATCGACACAGCCGGTGAGACAGAAGGTCTGGCAGACGTGGTATTCGTTCGTATCCCAGATAAAATCATCGAAGGTCAGACACTGAATGTCGACGCTCTGTCCGGCGCGTCTGAAACCAGTCATGCGGTTCTCGATGGTGTCGCGAAGGCCGTGAAACTGGCGGGCGTGAACCCTGATATTTTAAGACGTCGTCCGAAACCGGCCAGTAGCTTAAACAAGGGGGATGAAGAATACAGTTGTGATGTTGTGGTGATTGGCGGCGGCGGTGCCGGTTTAAGTGCTGCGGCAACGGTCTTACAACAAGGGAAACAAGCTATTGTGCTGGAAAAATACCCAGCCGTCGGAGGGAATACGATCCGTACCGGTGGTCCAATTAACGCAGCAGATCCCGAATGGCAACGCACGTTTGAAGAAAACCCCGGTGAAAGACACACCATTGAAGCGCTTCTCAGCATCGATGAAAGTGATATTCACGAAGAGTACCGGGATGACTTCCGCGCTTTAAAACAAGAATTCGCCGCTTACCAAGCACAGTTTGGTAAAAATAAAGGTTACCTGTTTGATTCACCGCTGCTGCACAGAATGCAGACTTATTTCGGTGGTAAACGGACTGACCTTCAAGGCAATCATATCTATGGCCAATATGATCTGGTTAAAATCTTAACCGATCGCGCGTTAGAGAGCGTTCAATGGCTTGAAGATATCGGTGTGGAATATGACAAAGATATCGTCTTTGCGCCGGTCGGTGCGCTCTGGCGTCGTGGTCATAAGCCCGTGAAAAAATACGGAACAGCCTTCATTCTTGCGTTAAGCAAATATATTGAAGACATGTCCGGCACCATTATCACCGATAGCCCGGCGAAAGAATTCATCATCGAAGATGGCGAGATCAAAGGCGTTATCGCAACGGGCGTCAACGGTCAGAAAATCACGATTCGTGCGAAAGCGGTTGTTCTGGCGAGCGGCGGCTTTGGTGCGAACACCAAGATGCTCAAACAGTACAACACCTACTGGAGCAACATTGCTGACGATATCAAGACAACCAATTCCTACGCGATGACAGGTGACGGCATCCTGCTGGGTCAGTCCGTAGGTGCCGGATTAACGGGAATGGGCTTTACTCAGATGATGCCGGTCGCAGACCCGAACACCGGCGAACTGTTCAGCGGTCTTCAGGTGCCACCGGAAAACTTCGTCATTGTGAACAAACAAGGCAAACGGTTTATCAATGAATTCGCAGGGCGTGACGTTCTGACCAAAGCGGCATTGGCTGAGGGGGGGTTGTTCTATCTGATTGCGGATGATGAGATCAAGAAGACCGCAGCCAACACCAGTCAGGAGAAAATTGACCGTCAAGTTGAAGCCGGCACCCTGTTCAGAGCCGATACACTGGAAGATTTAGCCCGCCAAGTGGGGATGGATCCGGCCGTACTGGTGGAGACCGTGAACAAGTACAACAGCTATGTTGAAGCTGAACACGACCCTGAATTCCATAAAGATACATTTAGCTTGAAAGTGGAAAAAGCACCTTTCTATGCAACGCCACGCCAACCCGCCGTGCACCATACAATGGGCGGCCTGAAGATTGATACGGCAACGCGTGTGCTTGATGAAAATAACCAGCCAATCAAGAACCTCTACGCAGCCGGTGAAGTGGCCGGTGGTATCCATGCGGGGAACCGTCTTGGTGGTAATGCACTGGCTGATATCTTTACGTTTGGCCGAATTGCAGGGCAAACCGCGATTGCAGAAATGAACTAAACACGCTTATTCAAACCACAAAAGTGCCACCATCCGGTGGCCTTTTGGTCTCTAAAAGTATCAAAAAAGTATGGGAATTCACGAATTGTGTCGCAAAGTGACCCCGCCTGCCTCGCCACTGCCAACAAAATCGCTCACGATACCAACATAAAATCACAGCAAGGTATCATCATGATAAAACTGGCAATGTTCAGCAAAAACAACCCCACTCGACGCGGTAACGGTTTGTTTTACCCCCGGCTCATAGTAGGATAACCGCGATGAAAACAGCACTCGACCACCTCCCGGAGCGGAAGCAACAAGAACTTCACACCATCACCACCGTATTACGCGATACGCTGGATGATTTTCTGCGCAACAAAAATGGCAGCAAGGCTGAGTTCCGGATCCTTAAAATTATCCTGTTCGGCAGCTATGCCAAAGGCACATGGGTGAGCGACCGTCCCAACGGTTATATCAGCGATTACGATATTCTGGTGATCGTCAACCGCTCATCATTGGTCGAAGAGTACGCGGTGTGGCACAGCGCCGAAGAGCAGATCGCGCGTCGGGTCACTTCTGCCCCACTCGGCTTGATCGTCCACACGCTCAATGAAGTCCATCAGCAGCTTCAGCAAGGTCATTACTTCTTTGCTGATATTCGTGAACAGGGCATTGAACTGTTCAGTGCCGATAAGCGAGAGCTGCCCATGCCGGGGAATTTAAGTGAGGAAGAATCACGTTCGATTGCAGCAAAACACTTTAAACGTTGGTTTGCTAACGCTGAATCATTTTATCTTAACTACGGCCACTGTATTGAACGTGAAGATTATCCGATCGCTGCTTTTGAGCTTCATCAATCCGCTGAACGCCTGTTCGCCTGCACCCTGTTAGTGTGTACCAACTATCTGCCCAAAACCCATAATATTGAAAGCCTGCGCTCGATGTGCGCCCAACAAGATCCGGCCTTTGCCGAGCGATTCCCGATGGACAACAAATTCCACCGCCGCAGCTTCCAGCGCCTCAAACGCGCCTACATCGATGCCCGTTATTCCGAGCATTACGAAATCACCGCCGAAGAACTGAGGTATTTACAAAGTGAAGTGGATAAATTGCGGGAGATAACCGAGCGGGTTTGTCGGGGGCGGATTAAAGGCACAGAATAATAAACAGTCTCTGTGGGGTATTTTTGAATAAGGATCTCATTATCTTTTCTTAAGTAGAACAAATGCTCTTGCTTCAAATAGAACATTTTACTTATAGCGTGATACGATGCCTACACATGTTCATTGGTTAGGTATAGGTTATTTTATGGCATCTAGACATGTTGCTGGCTTATTTTTTATATTAATTATTATCGCCATATCATTAGCAAATGCATCAGCATATGTGGGTGATATAATTGAACAAAGTTTAGAATTCCTTGGCGGAATCATTACAGTCTTAGTATTAATTGGCCTCTTTGGTGTCTGGCGAGACATAAAAATATTCAAAGAGAAAGAGTTTAAGCTTATTGGCTTATCATATCCTGTATTAATCATATGTGAGACGATATATCCTGTCATTGAATATTCAGAACAAAGATTTCCTGAATATTGGTGGGGTTCTCATTTATTAGAGCTTTTATTTTCGCTTTATGTTCTCAGTATCTTTATTAGTAAAAAAAGGAAAGCATAATGTCATCACTTACAGGCCAATTAGCCGAGCTAAGAAAGTATGGTGTTGTCGGCTCGATGATATATAAACTATATCAACAGTATGAAGCCAAACAAGATGCTAACGAAACATATAAAGAACTGATGCTTGTTTTAGATGGGCTTTGGGCTAAAGGATACAGATTCGAATCAAAAGAAGTTCAAGCCGTTGTTGCGTTACTACGTGAGCTTCCTGCCCCCGGAGCAAGAAAAAGAAGCTTTGAGAGAAGATATCTTGTCGATGAATATACTCTAAAACAATTACCACATGACCCCAGAAGAATTTCACCGGGATATTGGCACTAATCAACAAGTAACACAACAGCCCACAGATGATGTGGGATTTTTATATACTAATTTACGTTTGGCCGAATTGCAGGGCAAACCGCGATTGCAGAAATGAACTAAACACGCTTATTCAAACCACAAAAGTGCCACCATCCGGTGGCCTTTTGGTCTCTAAAAGTATCAAAAAAGTATGGGAATTCACGAATTGTGTCGCAAAGTGACCCCGCCTGCCTCGCCACTGCCAACAAAATCGCTCACGATACCAGCATTGAATCACAGCAAGGTATCATCATGATAAAACTGGCAATGTTCAGCAAAAACAACCCCACTCGACGCGGTAACGGTTTGTTTTACCCCCGGCTCATAGTAGGATAACCGCGATGAAAACAGCACTCGATCACCTCCCGGAGCGGAAGCAACAAGAACTTCACACCATCACCACCGTATTACGCGATACGCTGGATGATTTTCTGCGCAACAAAAATGGCAGCAAGGCTGAGTTCCGGATCCTTAAAATTATCCTGTTCGGCAGCCATGCCAAAGGCACATGGGTGAGCGACCGACCCAACGGTTATATCAGCGACTACGATATTCTGGTGATCGTCAACCGCTCATCATTGGTCGAAGAGTACGCAGTGTGGCACAGCGCCGAAGAGCAGATCGCGCGTCGCGTCACCTCTGCCCCACTCGGTTTGATCGTCCACACACTCAATGAAGTCCACCAGCAGCTCCAGCAAGGTCATTACTTCTTTGCTGATATTCGTGAACAAGGCATTGAACTGTTCAGCGCCGATAAGCGAGAGCTGCCCATGCCGGGGAATTTAAGTGAAGCAGAGCGCGTTGCGATAGCCAGTAAACACTTTAGCCACTGGTTTGAAAGTGCTGAGCAACATGAAAAATATTTCAGAATCATGTTCGAGAACAAAGACTTGAATCTCGCTGCATTCATGCTTCACCAAGCCACCGAACGTTTTTTCGCCTGCACCCTGTTAGTGTGTACCAACTATCTTCCCAAAACCCACAATATTGAAAGCCTGCGCTCGATGTGCGCCCAACAAGATCCGGCCTTTGCCGAGCTATTCCCGATGGACAACAAATTCCACCGCCGCAGCTTCCAGCGCCTCAAACGCGCCTACATTGATGCCCGTTATTCCGAGCATTACGAGATCACCGCCGAAGAGCTGACGTATTTACAAAGTGAAGTGGATAAATTACGGGAGATAACCGAACGGGTTTGTCGGGGGCGGATCACACCCTAGTTGCTTGAACTTAGGGTGATTGGGTCTGGATAATTGGGTCTAGCTATTTGGGGCAATGTGGGGCAAGCCAAACGACTCTTCTTGAAAATCTGCGGCAACTCTCAAAAGCAATCTTCAACTGCTTAATTTTTATTCTGAATAGCCACCGACTTGATAGACACCTTTTAGTCCAAAGAGTGATCGATTCTTCATATATCTTGCTCTTGTTTGAAGACTCTCAGAACCATCAATCCATACTTCTTCCCATACTAAAATTAACAAAATATTTACAATTAAAATATTTGTGTGACTCAAGTCACAATAAACTCCTGTGATTGAGATCTCTTTTATCCATAGATTGTTTTTTGATCTGTTTTTTATCGATCTAGATCACAACAAACCCTTATTGAGTAATTAATAATCAAACCATAACAAAATAAGGAGAAATCTATGAAAATTGGTATCGTGATTAGTGGCGGAGATGGCGCCGGTATCAATAACTTTATATTTCAGGTGGCTAGACTGTCCGGTGCGGATATTACTATTTTTAATGGCGGTATCTACGGGTTGCTGAACGGTAGCAAGATCGATATCAGCTATCGTGATTTGATTGATTACTCGATTTCTTCAATGCCGATTATTTCATCGGGTCGTTCAGAACGGCATTTAAATCCCAGAGAGTATGACCTCATTGCAAGTCGTTTAAAAAAAGAAAAAATATCTGTGCTTATTTTAGCTGGCGGTGACGGATCGATGAAGTTTCTCCATAAACTTAGTCAATATGGGGTGAACTGTTTTGGCGTCGGCATGACGGTGGATAATGATCTAGAAGGATCGGAATATACGATTGGATTTTCAACCGCCTGTGAAGAAGTATTACATGAAGTCACAAAATTAAGGAACACAGGTCGGGCATTACCGAATCGGGTATTTATGGTTGAAGTGCTTGGTGCATATTGCGGGGAATTAACGCTCCAGTCGGCAATAAAATCGAATGCTGATTTCGCACTGATTCCGGAACATATGATTCCGACTGAGGAATTAGCCAGTCGGGTCAAAGATAAATTAGCCATTCAAAACAGCGTGATTATTTTATGTGCCGAAAGTTATACCCATGAATATACGCCGGGATTTCAGGGTTCGATTGATACGGTTGCCGAACAACTAGAACCTTTAATTGGTATCCGAATCAGAAAAACAACATTAGGTTTTGGCTTAAGAAATGGCAACCCGACAACGGAAGAGATTTATCAAGGTACGATTGCTGCCAGCGAAGTCGTACGTTGTATAAAAAGTGGCATGGCGAACAAAGTCATTGTCATCAACGCCAGCAATAAACCAATACCGGTGGATCTCAACACAATGCAAAACCGGACAATTGATAAGGAAGGCCACTATTTTAAACTAGCAAAACAATTAGAAATTATATGAAAACATAATATAACGTGATGAAAGGTAGAACATGAAGAAGGATTGACTCATGACTTATAATATATGGTGTGTATGCGGTTGTGGTTTGGGCTCTAGTTTTGCGTTAGAAATGACAGCCAAACCGATACTGGAAAAACTCGGTATTGATTTTAGTTTAAACCATACAACTGTGTCAGAAGTTTTAGCATTAAAACCTGATGCGATTATTACCTCAAGTTCATTCTCCGACGCAATAAAAGCAAGCGCCTCTCCTGAGGATGCAGAAAAGATAATTACTATCCAAAAATTTACAGACAGTAATGAAATGGAAGAGAAATTAAATAAATTTTTTAATCATTAATAATATTTCTCTATTCATTTTATTTATATAACCCCCAAACATAGCTTAATTAAAAATTAAGCTATGGCACCCTACTGATTAAAAATGGAGCACATCTTATGAGCGCCTTTTTCGAATTTATTGTAAAAGACTTATTAGGTCAGGCATCAATACTGATTGCATTTATTGCAATGATCGGTTTGATATTACAGAAAAAAACCTACGGTAAAATTTTTGAAGGTACATTTAAAACCATGCTTGGCTTTTTAGTCATGATGGCTGGTATTAATATTATTGTCGAAACCCTCACCTTTTTAAACCAAATATTTACCACGGGCTTCGGGATGAAGGGCTATATTACTGATGTTGCCGCCATTGCCGGTGTTGCTAACAAACAGTTAGGCAGTGAAGTGGCTTTAACGCTCATCGTCATATTCGCCACCAATATACTGATTGCCCGATTCACGCCATGGAAATATATATTCCTCACCGGTCAGGCGCTGCTATGGATGAGTACCATTGGCGCAGTCATTGGCTATAAAGCCGGACTAACCGGACTCCCCCTGATTCTGACCGGTGGGATCTTTGGTGGCATTATGGCTGTCGCGATGCCTGCTATTGCACAACCCGTGGTCCGGCGCATCACAGGCAACGACAGTATCGCACTGGGGCATTTCTGTACCATTGGTTATATGGTGCAAGCCGCAGTCGCGAAAGTAGTCGGCAAAAACTCCAAATCAACCGAAGACATCCAACTGCCGAAAGCATTCTCTTTCTTGAATGACACCTATCTGTCGATGGCTGTCGTGATGATCCCGATGTACCTCATCCCGGCATTAGCCGCCGGTCCGGAATACATTGCGAAATACTCGAATGGGATGAATTACCTGATGTACGCGTTCATGCAGGCGATGGTTTTTGTCGCCGGCGTATTTGTCCTGTACTCCGGGGTCCGCTTATTACTGCAAGAATTAGTCCCTGCGTTCCAAGGTATCGCGATGCGTTTGGTGCCGAATGCGAAACCTGCGTTAGATTGTCCGGTGCTGTTTCCTTATGCACCCAATGCCGTCATCTTAGGTTTCTTATCCACCACGGTGGGCACTGTGATTGGGATGCTACTGTTCCCGGTATTCGGACTCGCCATGATCCTGCCGGGATTATTAACCAACTTCTTCGCCGGTGGTACGGCTGGCATTTTCGGTAACGCGATGGGCGGCAGACGTGGCGCAATCATCGGTGGCGTGGTCCACGGTTTGTTTATCACTTTCTTGCCCGCAATCCTCATCCCACTACTTGAAACCTATGGATTTGTCGGTGTGACCTTCAGTGACTCCGATGTCATTTCATCCGGTCTGCTACTCGGCAACGCCTTCAACGGCAACTGGGGATTTGTCGTGACGTTCATCGCATTCGTCATCGCGATTACCTATTTCGTGAACAGGTCACTTTCTCGCTCTGAAGATAACAAGGATATCACCAATGAAACTGCTTAATTTCAAACAACTCTTGCCCATTGCACAACAGCGTGGTTTTCATGCGGTGGGGTCATTTAACGTCCACTGTCTTGAAATGCTTCCCGCATATTTCGAAGCAGCGCTCGATACCAACTCACCACTGATGCTCCAAATTTCAACCGGGACTGCGGAGTATTTAGGTCGTGAGTTACTGGTGGCTTCCATCAAATCTTTGGCGAAAACGCACGATGTGCCAACCTGTTTACATCTGGATCACTGCTCCAATATCGATGACATCAAAAAGTCCATCGACAGTGGTTTCAGCAGTGTGATGTACGATGGCTCTCATTTGCCGCTCAGCGAGAATATTGCCAATACCAATATCGTCATTGATTACGCCCATCAGTTCAATATCACTGTCGAGGCAGAATTAGGCGCTATTGGTGGTGCGGAAGATGGTAAAGCCATCGCAGACAGTGATATCGCCTTTACCTCGGTGTCAGAAGCAACGGAATTTGTCAGTCAGGCTAACGTCGATATGCTGGCGGTCAGTATCGGGACGGTACATGGTTCCTACACGGCCAAAACCAATATTCAGCACGCACTGTTGGCAGAGATCCATCAAGCCGTAGACAAACCACTGGTTCTCCATGGCGGCACCGGGGTCAGTGATGAAGATATGCGTTATGTCATCCGTCACGGTATGGATAAAGTCAATGTCGGCACCGAGATGAATGTTCAGTGGGTCAAACACTGCCAGGATACGTTCTCGAGCGGCAAAGTCGATGACTCGGTGCGTAAGTTCTTTATTCCGGCACGTAAAGCAGTCAGAGAAGTGATTGCTGAAAAAATGCGCTTATTTCAATAAATCTCTTAAATGAATTATGTCGCTTAAATCATCATACTCAGCCCCGCTTCGGTGGGGCAATTAAGGGGGCACATATGCAATTCCTGAAAAAATTATTCGCCAATCATGCAGCCAGTCAGGTCAACGAAAATCAGGCCGACGCGATTCATCAAGACATCCTGCAACTGGAAGAGCGCTACGCCGCAGAACCGGATAATATCGCGCTCCAACAAACCCTGTTGGTGAAATACACCCAAGCGGCCTCGGTTTATGCGCAAGTTCCGTCATACAAAAATAACGTCAACGATGTGTTTAACAAAATGAATGAGCTGAGAAATACGGCGCGAAAAAATTTCTGAGAAGGAAACATTATGCTGAAAGAGCTTTTAGTTGAAGCCGATGCGATCCAATTACAAGTGGAGGCGAAAGACTGGCGAGATGCACTCGATATCGCCGCTCGTCCACTGTTGGAGCATCAATTTATTAATCTCTCTTATTTAAATGCGATTAAAACAACGACTGAAGAAACCGGCCCTTATTACGTATTCGAAGACGAACGTTTTGCACTGCCCCATGCACGACCCGAGGACGGCGTGAATCGACTCGGCTTTAGTTTAGTGACACTCAAACACCCGATTACCATTCAATCAAGCCCTGAAGTTGATCTCATTATCATGTTATGTGCTTTAGATAGTCATAGTCATATTGAACAGGGACTACGACCGATTTTTGAGCGGCTCAGTGATGAAAAGACACGAGAGCAATTAAAACACGCGACCACGAAAGAAGAGGTGCTGAATTTACTATGAAAACTGTCATTCTTGTTAATGGAATCCCAGCTTCAGGCAAAAGCACGACGGCAACTCAAATTGCCGACTATTTCACCTGTCCCTATCTGTCGATCGATACCATTAAAGAGCCGTTTATGGGGCTGTACCACGATGTGGACCGCAAACTCAACCGCAAACTCGGTCAGGCCGCTTATCAAGTGATTTGGAACACGATAGCTCAGGCCCCGGACGAATGTGTTTATGTGGTCGATGCCTGGTTTGGTTTCCGCCCTAGAGAAGAACTGCTCCAGTATGTCGAACAATCCGATGTTCACCATGTAATCGAAGTGTGGAACCAAGTGTCGCCGGAGACCGTCGTTGAACGTTATAAGCAGCGTTTGCCCTACCGACGCAAAGGCCACCCCGGTGCGGAATATTTGCCCGAACTTGAAACGTTAGCTCGGAAAGCGCAACCGATGAACATTGGTAAGCTGATTTGGCTGGATCAGGATGATACGCCGAGTCACGCCAAGCTGTTGCCTGAGATCACCGCCCTGATGGCAACCTTGTCACAGGTCAAGAAGTCACCGGTTAAGAAAACCATCAACTATTAAATTAACCCTGATCAAACGCCCTGCCTCCGTGGGGCATCGACACCAAACCGGTGGCAGAGCAATCCACGCTTCAGTCTTGATTACCGGGTTATATAATTTTGTCGATATTGGCTTGGGGTACACCCGCTGGCAAGTTTAAACCGATTGGAAAAGTGCCCCGATGAACTGAAACCACACTGTAAAGCGATGGTGACTAAAGATAGATCGGTTTTCTTCAGCAGTGTTTTCGCCAACAGTAAGCGCTGTTGCATCACATATTGATGGGGTGTCAGTCCGGCAGACTGTTTAAACATCCGGGCAAAATGATATTCACTTAAATTTGCGACTGCCGCCAAATCCGAGAGTTGTATATTGGCACTCAGATTCGCGTCAATATAGCCTTTGACTCTGGCAAGCTGGAAAGGCGCAAGCCCACCAGTGACGGGGAGCGGATGCCATTTAAAATTGGTGTAGTGGCGCACTAAGTGGGTTAATAACAAGGTTGTCGCTGAACTCAGCGCTAAGCGGTCAGCCGAATCATGCCAACTCAGATTCAATAGGAATTGTCGATATAGCGTGGTGATTTGCGGATCATCGGCAAAGATGCGTTCATCAATACTTAACCCGTATGGGCTCTTGTCCCAAACCGATTCCGCCACATCGCTTAAATGCTGGTCTGTAAAATAGAAATGAACAAACGATATTGCCCCACGAATATCCCACACAGACGAGTAATCTTTAGGCATTAAACACAGCCGATCAGGCCGCCCACCGTTACGCCAGCCATGCGGGGTTTTCAGGAAAGACTGGTAACCATCCTTGGTATATAAACTCAATGTATGGTGATCCGGGGAATCGACATCAACGAGCGCATGTTGATTATACCAAGATGACATCCCGATCCCGTTCTCCAGAATCGTGGTATCTAACTGCTCCGCCTGATACTGCTGCAAACATTCAATCATCCGGTACGGCTTAGACATGGCTCATCTTCTCCGGTATATCATCGTTAAACCTTAACTAGTGTATGGGGGATCATGAGGGCAAGTAAACCCATCCCGGCGAGACCATCCTCAGAAATCCGCAAGAATATGTAAATCATCAGCAAGCCGCTGTAATCCCCATGATGACAACGCCATTAAAATGGTCTCACCACAGTTAAGATGAATACAATTATATGATCAACGGTTCACTATATATCATGACAGTCCTCATCTGGGGGACAACTTGGTTTGCGATTGCGCTACAAACAGGCGAAGTACCAGCGATGGTTTCGGTTTTTTATCGCTTTGCAATTGCTGCCTGTTTGTTGATTGGCATCTTGAAATTTTCAGGGAAACTGCAATCCATCAGGCGACGCGATCATCTCTTCTGTCTGCTGCAAGGATTATGCGTCTTCTGTTTTAACTTCTTATGTTTTTATTCCGCCAATCACTATATCAACAGTGGGTTAGAATCGGTTTTATTCTCAATGGCGATTGTGTTTAACGCAATCAATGGCGTGCTCTTTCTCGGTCAGCGGATTACCTATCGGCTCGCCTTTGCCAGTTTTATCGGTATTGTCGGCATCATTTGTCTCTTCTGGGAGACGTTATTAGCCAATGATTTTGATACAGCAACACTGATCGGTATCGCTTTGTGCTTACTGGGCACCTACGGCTTCTCGATCAGTAATATTATCAGTGCCCGCCATCAAAAAAGAGGGCTCGATGTGTTGTCAACCAATGCGTATGCGATGCTCTATGGCGCGCTGACCATGTTACTGATCATTGTTGTCACCCGCACGCATTTCACCCTTGAAACAACGGTGAGCTATATCGGTGCTTTATTCTATTTGGCCATCTTTGGTAGCGTGATTGGTTTTGGTACTTACTTTGCTCTTGTGGGGCGTATCGGGACCGGGGCTGCGGCTTATGCGACCATCTTATTCCCGTTAGTTGCTTTATCGATATCGACGCTATTTGAAGGTTATGTTTGGACGGAAACCGCCATCGTTGGGTTAGTACTGATTCTGTCCGGTAATCTGGTGATGTTTGTTAGATTGAAGACACGGCTGAAGCCTCGTTCTAAAACCAATCCTCGTTCTAAAACCAATATAGCTTGATACATCGTGAAAACTGTTGGGCAATGAATCTACTCGTATTGATTGCATCAATATCAGGATAATATCCCTTGAAATACTGAGTTTACCGAGGTGCTCCCCCGGTAAACTCGCTTGACATATATTTTATGCTGGAGGATTAATCACCGAATGCGTCATCCATATGGTTGAACTGGTACAACAACTTAAACGGCCTGATAACCGCAGGATCACTGTACTTGTTGGCTTCTGACCACCACAGTTTTTTCAGCTCTGCCACTTTTTTCGGATACTTACTCGCTAGGTTGTTCGACTCTGAAAAATCAGCTTCAGTGTCAAACAGAGCCCATTGATCATCAGCAAATTCGGTACCGAGTTTGTGCATCGCAATTGCCTTCCATTTCCCCTGCGTAATGGCACGCTGACCACGCATTTCGAAAAACTGAACATTGCGGGTTTTCGCACTTTTGTCGGTCAAAGTCGATAACATTGATTTACCTGCCACCGGAATTTGTTTAACACCATCGACTTTATCAGCAAATTGAGTCCCCGCAGCCTCGAGCATTGTGGGTCCCAAATCAATCAGATTGACATACTGATGGCGAATCGACCCCGGATCAGTCACATGCCCAGGCCATGAGATGATAAGCGGTGTTCTCACACCACCGGCAAATGGCCACAATTTGTAACGACGAAATGGCGTAGCACCAGCCCATGCCCAAGGACGCTGATACAACATATAAGTTTCCGGACCACCCGCTTTATCCAGATCGGCATCCATTTGTTCAACCGTCGTTTTATCCATATATGGTTGATAGAAGCCCCCTTTCTGAGTACCTTCCGAAGCGGCACCATTATCTGACGCAAATACGATCATCGTATTGTCGTATTGACCGGTATCTTTCAGATGCTGAATCAGACGACCAATCTGTTCATCCGTATGGGTGAGAAAGCCAGCATACGTTTCCATAAACCGAGCATAGACTCGTTTTTGCTGAGCAGTCAGAGAAGCCCAGGCCAGATCACCTTTCTCCCGTTTCGGCAGTACTGTATTTGCCGGGATAATGCCAAGCTCTTTCTGACGTTTAAACCGTTGCTCACGCAGTTTATCCCAGCCCAGATCATACTGACCTTTGTACGCGTTAATATATGATTTGGGTACATGCAAAGGTGCGTGTGCTGCCCCTAGGGCGAAGTACAGAAACTTCGGTTTGGGATTGTGCTCATCCATCAGATGGATAGCATGATCAGTCAGATCCACAGACAAGTGGTAACCCGGCATTTGGGGTGTTGGGATCTTATCGTTATTTTCCATCAACTTAGGATGCCATTGATCTGCGTGACCACTGATAAAGCCATAGTAATAGTCGAAGCCTTTTTTCAAGGGCCAGAATTCACGATCACGCCACTTGTTCCCCTCTGCATACTCCGGAGCCAGATGCCATTTTCCCAAGGCGTAAGTCGCATAACCATCAGAACGGAAAGCATCTGCGACTGTCTGGGCATTCAGAGGCAATTCACCACTGTTGGCCGGGCCGCTCCCCAATGGCACATCTTTAGCCGGACCAGGAGCAGGCATAAGACCAGGGATGTGTTTAGGCGGTAGATCTTCCATATGAACCGTTTGCGCGTTTCGCCCCGTCAGTAATGAAGCACGAGTCGGCCCACTCATGGCATTGGTATCAAAACGATTATAACGAATCCCCGCTTCAGCCAAAGCATCAATATTTGGCGTTTTTATCTCGGAACCATAAGCGCCGATATCGGAGAAACCGACGTCATCGAGCAGGATAACGATCACATTCGGCTGATGTTGTTCTTTTGCTTGTGCCTGCGCTGCTTCAACCATGTTTGGTATCGTCATCGTCGAAGCCAGTGCTACCACGGAAAAAACATTAAAAAGCTGTTTCTTGGCAACCGCATTTATTCCCGCACACAATGGATGCTTATCCGCTGATGAATTTTTGGTTTTACCAAAATGATGCGAGATCATTTCTCTGAGTTGATTGGTTTTCATATTCTGTCCTTTTAAACGAATTACATACCTTTAAAAATCAAATTGGAACTCGACTTTACTGACGTCCTGACCACTTGAGTTAAATACGTGTGCAGCCCAAACACGCATGTAAGGTTTAATAAAGTATTGGAGCTCAGGCGCAGCCGTGGTCCCAAATTCATCCTGGGAAACAGTCACGACCGGAGAAAAACCAGTTAATCCGTCCGGGAACATCTGGTAGCTGACCGTCCCTGAAAGTCCAAGCCCTTTCGTCGCATAACCACGGCTTTCAATCAGGCTCGCACTCTCATTGCTGGCCATCTTAGAATATGAAATGTTGGCCGCCACTTTATGCTTAAACCCAAATTGTTTATAACCCACCAGACTATAGGTATATTCAGATTTACTGTTACGAGGCCGTCCGGAATCTGAGTTCACCTTTCCGTTAGGGTTTGCGTTACCCATAATAAAGTTACCGGCACCATTTTCCAGCGTCGGCTGACCATTGTGTGCAGAAACATAAACACCATATGAGTCAGGGGCATACGAATAGAAATCAGCCGTCTGATAACCAAGGTCTACCCCCATAATGTAGGATTGAGTGTCGTAACTCGCATTTAAAAAGAGGTTATTATCAAATTGGTTTTTATAAATGATTTTGTCCGAGTTTTTAACACCTGCATCCCCCTGGGTATCGTACAATCCCTGAACACCGATATCGGTAGCAAACACTGACCAAGTTGCCGTATGTTTAGCGAGCATCAGTGCACCGTATTCGTCCGACTCAAAGCCAAAACGAAACTGTTCCCAAAGAACGCGATCTTCCAAATCACCTTCAAAGTTACTGACGGTCACACCGTCAACTCTACGGTGGTTTTCCTGCACTTTGAGCCAGAAATCACCAATAAAACCCACGTCATTTGTCAGCATGGTTTTACCACGCAAACGTAGATTACCCTGTAAATAAGCACTCTCGCGATTCTTAGCGGAATCACCGCGAGCTATTTCAGCATTACCTTTAAGACGTACAGTTGCATACCAGCGCGAATTATTTTCAGGATCACTGATTTTGCTAATCTCAGCCCCTTTATTCGGATTCAGATAGTTTTCGACCACGTCTGAATCCCATGGATTGGTGTCACTTTTTGCATATGCGGCCGAGGAAAGCAGCAGTGGGATAAGCATGGTAAGCGTTCTCTTTTTCATCGTAAGTCCTTCACGTGTTGAATTTTATTATTTTTTATGTTGATAAAAAAAACCAGAGAGCCCCAAATGCCATACGGTTGGGTCTCTCTAGGTTTTGCCCTGTCAGTGGTAACAATCCCGAGAAATAACGAAAAACTGAATTTTATGTATAAAAAAAACCTGACCACTCACCAAATACTATTTCGGAATGAGTGAAATCAGGTTTTGCTCGCTTTCGCGATAACAATTCTTTTAGCCTCATAGGCTTACCAAGGTGATCAATTGCCTTGGATTTAATAATGCATTGATTAACAGCCACACCATAATTCTGCTTATTCTATTGGTCAATACGATCAAATGAGAGTTGTGAATCCGATCATTTAGTATAGAAATCAATCTGAACAATAGTCAGTATCGAACAGTATTGTTCCTACACGGCCAAAAAAACAATATGTAATTCGCACGATTGGAAGATCGCCATTGGCTCGCTCATAGCCGTGAAAGGTTCGCTCTTGCATGCTCAGAACCGGCACTTCGGCAAATTGAGGATGATACTCGTAACTATCGGTGGTTAAGGCCAAAATACGGACCGGTCACGATTGATATCCAAACATGCTCAATACTATGTAATACACCAATAGCACAGCCACCTTTATGTGATAAACAACCCAAAAAACACGACTGCAATATGATATCTGTGATCAAATACAGCGTTTACCTCGTCACAGATGTTGCTATCTACGGGTGGGTATGTTTATGCTCTTAGTCAGGCGCAGTCCTCCAATCATCATGTCTGTCAACATCGTCTTGGCTAGCATGAAATGATTGAAAGACACGGCCGATAAAGATGAGAGCAAAGCTAGGATTGTTACTGTTCATATCAGGCAAAACCTAAATAAGTCAGCATCCATTGCGGGTGTTGAGTTGTTTAGGTTTTTTTTATCCACATTTTTAATAACGATAATTCAGAGAGCCATGTCATGAATGACCACACCATCCCCATCAATATTGTTGATCCGTCACCGCAAGCGGGGCCTTCCCTGCACTTACCAAAGCTCGGTGATGATGATTACTACAGCTATCACAACATGGTTAAACCAACAGGATCGTTATGTAATCTGGATTGTACGTATTGCTTTTATCTACATAAAGAGCAGCTCTTGAATCAGTCCAAACGTCCCAGAATGGCCCCGGACTTACTGGAACTTCATATCCGGCAATACATGGAAGCCAATACCGGTCCCAGTGTCGATTTCACCTGGCAAGGGGGAGAGCCGACACTAGCGGGGCTCGACTTCTACAAACGGGTGGTCAGCATACAACAAAAATATAAGCGCCCGGATCAAATCGTGTATAACGATTTACAGACCAATGGCCTGCTTCTGAATGATGAATGGTGCCAGTTTTTAAAGGAACATGATTTCCTTGTCGGTCTGTCGATCGACGGTCCGGCAGAATTTCATGATCGTTATCGTTACACCAAAACCAAAATGCCGACACATGCAAAAGTCATGGAAAAAGTGGCGCTGCTTCACCAATACGGCATTTCGTTTAATGCACTGTGTGTGGTGAACCGGGACAATGCACAACAACCGTTAGCCGTTTATCGCTTCCTCCGGGATCAGGTAAAACCGAACATCATTCAATTCATCCCCGGTATCGAAACCAAAGACTTTGAATCAGTCGCACCGGGACAGTGGGATCCGGATAAACTCCCTTTAATTTCTTCTCCGGCAGCAAGACCCGGCAATGAAAACTCCGTCGTGACAGACTGGAGTGTCGATCCGATCGATTGGGGTAACTTTCTGTGTACGATTTGGGATGAATGGTTTCAGCGTGATTTTGGCCGAACCTTTGTCGATCAATTTGAAAATGTCATCTCAATCATGTTCAACCACGGACCGCAGAAGTGTGTAAATGCTCAAGTCTGCGGTAAGGCTGTTGCGATTGAACACAATGGTGATATTTATTCGTGTGACCACTTCGTCTATCCCGAATATAAGCTGGGTAATATTCAACAAACTCATCAAGGGGATTTGGTGTTTTCTGCAGCGCAGAAAAAGTTTGGCTTTGCTAAATTTGAGTCTCTGCCAAAACATTGTAATCAATGTTTCTTCCTCAATTTATGTTGGGGAGAGTGCCCGAAAAGTCGCTTCATCCGCACACCGGACGGTGAAGCCGGGCTCAGTTATCTTTGCTCAGGGCTCAAACTGTTTTATGCCAAAGCAACCAATGCCTATTCCTCGTTGAAAAAACGACTACAACTGTAGTCGTCAACTTTCGGCCCGAACGGTCAGCAATATCGCGCCATGTTCAATCGGATCGCCCTTTTGAACATGGCATATTACGTCATCAAACGCTGCTGAGTTTTTGATAATCACCACTGTTTCCAGGTCATATCCCATCCCGGAAATCGCCACATGATCAAAAAAGATAATCGGTTGTCCGCGTTTTACTTGCGTTCCTTTTTGCAAAGCAACGGAAAAATGTATCCCTTCCAGTTTGGCCATATCAATACCAATATGAATAAAAACTTCCACGCCCTGCTGCGTTTTGAGGCCAATCGCATGGCTGTGATTAAAATCGGAGACGACCTCCCCATCAACCGGTGAATACACAGTGCCACTATCAGGAATAATCACAACGCCTGCGCCTAAAATCCCCATTGAAAAAATCGAATCCGCCGACTCTTCAAGCGGCAGAATCGCCCCGGATAAAGGTGAATAGATCGTGTCACGCAATACACTTTGGGGTGACTCATCGGTGGCGATTTGCTGTTGCTGCGTATGTGATGCCAGCGTCATAGCGACCGAACTGGAGACCTGCACGGATGGCCGTTTTGTTTCTGGCTTTTTTTCTGGCTTTTTTTCTGGCTTTTTTTCTGGCTTTTTTTCTGGCATAAACGCTTGCTCAATACCACCATGGTGCTGAACATCAGATGTTTTCTGAACCAACTGACCCGAAAAATAATAACTCAGGTATCCAGCCAATAATGCGGCAATAAGATTGGCGACTAAGGCGGCATAAACGGTAGCATCAATGCCGTGTTCAGGAATAATTTGTGTCAAAGTGAACAGGCTCATGAAGCCCATGGAATAGACTTTGGTTTGATAAAGACCGACCAAAAATCCGCCGAAAGCGCCTCCCAAACAGCCAAACAGAAAAGGCCGCCTATTGGGTAATGTAAACCCGTACACCGCCGGCTCCGTAATCCCAAAAAACGCGGTGACGGTGGCAGCCCCCAGGAGTCCTTTTCGCTTACGGTCTTTTTCACGCAAAAACAGCCCGAGACAAGCACCGGCCTGCCCGAAGACAGCAGGCATCAACAAAGGCACCAACACATCATAACCATAGACAGACAGGTTATTCATAATGACGGGAACAACTCCCCAGTGAATCCCAAACGCCACAAGGACTTGCCAGAGTCCCCCCATCAGTAACCCTGCGATTCCCGGGCCAACCTGATACAGCGAAATGATCAGCCATGAAATTTCGAAGGCAACCCAAGATGAGAGCGGGCCGATAAAAATAAACGTCATCGGGACAGTCACAGCAAGACACAGCGCAGGGATCAGTAAATCTGCAAAAGAAAATTTCATGTACCTCGCGAGAAAATGCTCTAGTTTCGCATTCATCCATGTGGCGAGTATCACCGGAATAACACTCGATGAATAATCAATATAATAAATGGGCAGACCGAAAAACGTATCGAGCGTCTGACTGCTGGCAACACTTTGTGGGCCATTTTGTGAAAAAAATAAACCTGCGGTATTGATAATATCAGGATGAACCATGGCAGCACCGATGGCCATCCCCACAAACGGGCGCCCCTTAAACTTTTTGGCTGCGGTATAGCCCAGAAAAATCGGCAGAAAGATGAAGGTTGATGACGATGCCAGATTCAGTAAATGATAACTACCACTCCCAACGGTCAGCCACCCTATGGATGAAAATAACGCCAACATACCAGTGAGGATACCGGCACCCGCTAATAGTCCAAGTAACGGGGTGAAAATGCTGGTAATAATATCAATAAATTGGTTCAAAAATCCGTGAACAGGCGGATCTTCTACGTGTTCGCCTAACAATACCTGAAGCTCATCATAGATTTGGACAACATACCCACCGACCACAATATGATACTGGCCCAAACACTTCATCACCGCGACAATATCCGGCAGTTCAAGCAGCCTTTCATCTGCAACTTTCGCTTCATTTTTCAATACAAAACGCAGACGTGTCGTACAATGGGTGACACTTTTAATATTGTTCGCCCCACCGACAAAGATAAGAATCTGGCTCGCCAGTGCCTGATAATGATTCATTTCATATGTTCTCAGTCATCATGTGTTCTCAATCATATTGTCTAACCAATGCTTTCTACATCATCATAGTGCGGCCCGTCTGACCCGCTCTATATGGACAGTCAGAAACATCATCTCTTCTGAAGTCATCACATGTTGATATTTTTTCTCTACGTACTGACCAATTCGCTCTGTACAATCAAACGATTGTGGATACTTCTCTTTGACGGAGATAAACATTGAATCATCATCAGACTCGATAACCTTCTGATGAATCAAGCGATGCGCAAAAAATTTCAAATGGGTCACTAATCGTTGAAAATCGGTACTTTTTTCATCCAGACTGATTTCCAACTGGTACTGGATCATCTGCACAATATCACGAATCAGATTCGTCACATTGACCGTATTATTCATATCCTCATTGAGCTGCGCATTGACTAAATGCAACGTGATAAAGCCAGCCTCATCTTCATCAAACTGAATCCCCGAAGATGCCTTCAACAAATCTAGTGCTTTCAGGCTGACACGATATTCCTGTGGATAGAGCTGGCGGATTTCCCATTGCATCGGATTTTTGACCGACTGATTATTGACCATTCGCTCGATGGCAAAAAATAGGTGATCCGCTAAAGAGATATGGACACTCGGATGTAACTGTCCCGGCAACTCTTGCTTCGCTAAGCTTACAATCGATTCCGTCACAGAAAGCAGTTCCAAAGGGATTTTCTCCAGCAGTTCGTGGTAACGTACGTCAAACGATTTATCGTCAGTTTTGGCTAGCGTAAACACCTTTTCAATCAACTGCTGATCAATCGACATCCCTTGCTTCATTTGAAAGCCGATGCCTTTGCCCATAACCACAACTTCATGTCCATGCTCATCAATAGAGATAATGACATTATTATTCAGTACTTTTTCAACCTGCATGTTCATCTAAACCCATTCTTCATATAAAAAAACCTGAAGACTTCAAAACAATACTAGTCGTAGTAAATGTTTCGAAAACTTCAGGTTTTGCATGCTTGTGCATTCGCAATCCATGTTCTCTGTCAACATAGCATGTAATTTGAAACGCTATCAATGCAAGATCATATAACTGTGCAGTCCAGCACAGCATAAACGACACAGCATCAATAGCGATCACTTAATGACCCATATCAACGTTCCGTCACATTTATTTGATAGAATTATAATCTAAGATGCATCCCCATCACTGTGCTTATTTCATTCAGAAAAGCCGCATTCATCATCACGGATAGAGAGATAATAAAGAGATTACGATGACAGACAAAAGAGTCAGGTTTTCAGAGAATGACAGTCTCATCTCAACCACTTCCCCCGACAGTCATATCACCTGCTGCAATGAAGTTTTTTGCCGGGTTGCCGGTTACCAACAAACGGAGCTCCTCGGTAAACCCCATAATGTCATTCGCCATGATGACATGCCAAAGGCGGCTTTTGCCCAGTTGTGGGACTATATACAATCCGGCAAAAGCTGGATGGGACTGGTCAAGAATCAATGTAAAAATTCCGGTCATTATTGGGTCTCGGCTTTTGTCACCCCCATCATGGGCAAAGATGGCAAAATCTACGAGTATCAATCCGTTAGAACACAACCGACAGATGCACAAATTTCACGGGCGGCATCACTTTATCGTCGTTTGAAAAAAGGTGCTGTCACCATCAGACGCACCCAATGGATGAATCTCTCATTCGGGCTCATGCTGATACAGTTGCTCACCCTAATCGCTTTTGCTTTTACGACTTTATCAGCCCCACTGATGCTCGGCGTGATGATCCCATCGATTCTGCTTCAGGCTGCATGTTCATTGCGACTGAAACAGCGTATGACAACCTTGAATGAATTGGCACAAGAGCATTACAACAACCCTCTCATGGAACAGCCGTATACAGGGTATTGTGATGATCTCTCTCGCATCGAGTTAGCACTAATGATGAAGCGTGCAGAGTTAAGAGCCGCGACGGCAAGAGCCAAAGAAACGTCCGCCACGCTGCTCCAGGCAGCCAATGAAGAAGTTCACAACCGCCAGTTGATTGATCGAGAACTGAACGGACAAGAAGCAGCAACCAGTGCGATGGCCGTGTCTGCCGAAGAAATGTTGGCCTCCATTGATGAAGTCTCTAAACAGGCAAAGCACAGTGCTGAATTTGCTAGCGACGCACAAGCGCAAGCGCGGGAAGGCACCCAGACCATTGACGAAGCCGTCCGCACCGTACATCTCCTGAGTCAGCATCTCACCCATTCAAAAACCGCACTGGAACAACTTTACCATGACGTTCATGGCATCGAAACGATTCTGGAAATGATTCAAGGTATCGCCGAACAAACTAACTTATTGGCTCTCAATGCCGCAATAGAAGCCGCAAGAGCCGGTGAGCACGGACGCGGCTTTGCCGTGGTCGCAGATGAAGTCCGTGCTCTCTCTGCCAAGACAAGCACATCTGTCGGAGACATTCGCTCGAAAATTGAAGAACTGCAAACCACCGTCAATAAAACGGGGGAATTAATGGAAGAAGGTGTGCAAGCTTCTGAGCAAAGCGTCGCCAAATCACAACAAAGCAAGGAATCATTCGAGGCGATTGTGAATGACTTGGTTTCTATCGGTGAGCAAAGTGCATACACAGCACAAGCCATTACCGAACAAGTACAAGTGACTCAAGGGATCAACGAACATGTGATTCGGATGAATGATGCCATTCAGTCAACAAAATCCCTCTCGTCATCATCGGTTGATCGAACCAATATTCTTGTAACACGACTGGAAAGTTTACAGCGACTGGTACAGCAATTCAGTCGGTAACAGATGTATTCTGCGCCACACACAAACAGGATGAGAGCCTCAACATACAAGCGCTGCCAGATTTTTGCAACGCTTGTATGTTGAGGCTCTCATCTTCAGGATCATGGCTATCCCAAAACCGCTGCTAGCCAAAATCAACCGCTCCTTTGCATCGGCAGCAGCATACGCAAAGTAAACGTGCAAAAGTGTCTGTCCCCGTAACCCTCTGTCTCCTAAACCATCCCTGCCCCGAAAGCTCCTTTTCGAGAAATAGCATTGTCACTTTCTATGACAAACCGATACACTCTGCCCTTCAATCATCACTCAGAATTTACCGATGCAAAATAATGAAGACCACGCTGATGAAGCGGCAGAAACAGAAATTGAAATCGAAGCGATTGGCATTGAAGTCAACAGTCAGCCCATCGAACTGTATAAAGTCCTTAAGATAGCGGATGTCGTCAGTGGCGGAGGGGAAGCCAAATATGCCATTGCTGAGGGATATGTCGTGGTTAATGGTGAACTCGAACTGCGTAAACGCCGTAAAATGTACGATGGTGATCTGGTCGAATTCAACGGTGAATACTATCTCGTCATTTGTGATGTCCCTGTCGCTGAATCATCTCAGGCAGACCCCGGTCAAGAGCAGCCCAATCAGTCTCATCAAAAAACATCTCAAACAACCGCTTCAGAGAATACTTCACAGCGTAAAGGCAAAAATAGCCCCGTGAAAAAGACACCGGCGAGCAAAAATTCACATCAATCGAAACAGGGAAAAACCAATAACAATGAGCTGATCATTGGCAAACATTATCAGCCTGAACAAGGGAAAAATCCCGCCAAAAATAATCGTCTTACCGACAAAAAACCGGAAAAGAATACGCCCTCGGACAAATCTGAACCTACAGAACATGATGTGGTTGGCGGACGCGGTGCGATTAAATTTTTCTGATGCGATAGCATTGGTTAGGTGATATTTGATACCATCCGCACAGCATCCAACTGTCCGGATGGATATCCGATGATAAAGCACAAAGGGATCAGAGCTCGTCTTTGCTGAGGGCCTGAGAGTCCGGCAGCTTTTCCGGACGCCTCCAGATGTAGTAACTGCCGATCAACATACCGATAGTCGATACCGCCACCCAGATCCAGGCAACCTTGTGCAACAATAAAATCAGTAAACAAACCGACATCGATACCGCCGACAAAATCTTATTCTTTCTGGAGATGACTTTACCGTTTTGCCAGTTTTCTATCATGTTACGGAAAAAGGGTTTCGACATTAAAAAACGGTGAATCGTAGGAGAACCTTTCGCTGATGCCCATGCACATAAAATGACAAATTCGGTTGTAGGCAGGCCCGGTAAGACAACACCGATAATCGCCAAAATCAGACTGACGATCGCAATGAGTTTATAAACCCATAAATGCATCCCTGACGCTTTTTTCGTTTGCTGCTGTTCTGTCATCACTCTTACCGACGTTCTCCGAGATCCGGGCTCAATGATCATCACAACCACATTCATTCTGTGTTGAGATGAGCAGTTTATCATCGCTATTTTACCTCAGCGTTAAGCTGCGTTCAGTCTCCCATGTCTCACTCAGAAAGTACATGACGTATGTGCTTTGACATTATTGACACGCGCCTAAAGAACCGCATATACCCAAATGACCTCAAGATGCAGTTTCAGCGAGAATCACTGGGCTCAGAGGCAAGGCAGAGATTTGAGTCATAGCCATTCTATGGCGAGAATCTCTAACGCAGTCTCTGAGTTCAGTGAACTCGCCCTTCGGGAGTACTTCAATCGGCGCCTTTCTGAGTCAAATGCCATTGAAATGGGAAGGCCATTCCTGCCGACATTCTCCTTGAATGACGCCGATTGAAGACACTCTGAATCCTGCATCTTGAGGTTACTTGGGTATATATGAAGAGATAAATCATTTGAAATAAACAATTGTGAAAAATCTATTTCCATGATAGATATCTAAAAATATACTATAGTGTAAATGTTATAATGTAGTTATAGATTATATAATTGAAAGATATACTATCAGTAGAGGGAACCATGGAAAGTAATAAAGAAAAAATAAGAGAATTTGTCCAGTACTTACTGAAAAAAAATGGACAAGAAACTGATGTTAATATCAGTGATGATGACTCGCTTATCGAATCAAATCTCTTCGACTCACTTGACATCGCAGAGTTAACATTATTCCTTGAAGATGAATACGATATTTACACTTCGTCTTCAGATAATGAAGTATTCAAACAAATAGATACCATTAATCTCATTGAGCAGTACATAATTTCACAAAAATAATACACCTTGTTTTTGTGAAATTATTTGTCGAAAGCTTAATCATTGGCTTTTATGTAATGTGCTATTTTTTGAGCTAACAATTTATTCCCATTCGGGGTCAAATGACTACCAGCATCCAAGAAAAACAGCTCATTTTTATCGTTAAATATATTAGACATATCAATAACATGACTATTTTTTCTAGATAGGTCGGATAAATTCCTTGCTATAGAATTCATAAATTCATTTTCTGTTATATTCTTATTAATATTATCCACACTAGCTTTATTCCCCCAAATAGCCGGAGGAATAAAGATTAAAGTTTTTATATTCAAGTCAGAACCATAACCTATGATGTCTTCAAAGCCATTCATTATTTTCTTCGGAATCGCAGTTTCATAATATTTCATATCACGGGATGAAATATCATAATCAGATGTTAAAACTACATTTTTAATTTTATTTTTAACTAAACGTAGAAAATAAACCAGTGCTATCTCATTATCTCTTCCCTTAACTTTTACATTTTTAAACTTTGCATGTTCAATTATATAGTCAACCGGTCCATTAACAATAATAGCCAGATCATAATGATGGCTTTTAGTATTATGAATTCTTTGCCAATTAGCAAGATTCTGAGAGACCTTCTGTCCTGGAGATGAATAATTGTCAATCCTATATTCAGGCAATAACTCTGCAAGATAACGAACTAATGTTGTATCGGAAGAATTATAGAAACCAAAACTTTGAGAGGCTCCTAAGACTAATATACTCTTGGTTTGTTTTTTAGAAGCATGATGACTGTACTCCCTTCTACCAAATTTATCAATTTTATATATCCCATACTCTCCCGGTGGAATGACACCCCCTATATATGGAAGATAATAAGTTTCGAGAGCACGGGTATCATCATAATACTTAGCATATTTCTGACGATCTAGATTTTTAGGTAAACTTTGGATAAAATTATTCTTGTCACTTACCGACCGATAATAGTCTCTAGCATACAACAGAAAATCACTCCCTGCATCAACAAGCAAGCCAAGTAATACAATAAAAAATAATAGCGCAATAGAATATTTAAATTTCTTCATCATATTAAAAGTCAAAATAATAAAAACTTTCTGGTCTCTGTGCTGCAACCATTGAGCAGCCCAGAACAATCGTAATCATAATTGGAACTGATATATAAAATGGGATTTTAATCAATTTATTTCGTACATAGTCAGCACTATCAAATGCATGTAGAGCTAGCGTTAATACAATCAAAATCAAGATACCGATCTCTTTCGATGTTATGGGATCAATATGAAAAGAAAATAATGATTGATAATAAGACATCGCCATATCAAGAGATGGATTACGAAACAATATCAGTAACAGTGTCCAAACAGTAAAGTTCAATATGATCCCCAACGGCTTCACATATTTATTCGCTTCTACAAACCGTTCATATCCACTGTATTTTTCCAAAATCATGATAACGCCCTGAATCCCGCCCCACAAAACAAAATTCCAGTTAGCACCATGCCACAATCCCGAAACCAACATTGTGATAAAAATCGGCATATAGGGCAAAGTATTACGGAAATGACGTACCAGAGGGATGAAAATATAATCTCGTAGCCAAAAGCTCAAGGTCATATGCCAACGTTTCCATGTTTCCGTAAGCGAGTGGGACAAATAAGGAGAATGAAAATTTTCAGGAAAGCGAACCCCCAAAGCACCAGCTGTTGCAATCGCCATATCCGAGTAGGCACTGAAATCACAATAAATCTGGATACTGAACCCAATCGCAGCAAGCAATAAACTAACACTATCATTTGATTCCGGATTCAAGAATATAGGGTGAACATAAGCCCCGATCTGATCTGCGATCAAAACTTTTTTTATCATCCCAACTGAAAACAGAGGCAGATTATAAACAATATTCTGCCAAGACACTTTAATTTTGGAAAGCTGTGGGATTAACTCTCGACTTCTTAAAATTGGTCCAGCGATTAAATGTGGGAAAAAACTGATATAGAGACTAATGTCCAAAACCGTAAATTTTTTCTTGGAAGAACGGGAAAAATCAACCATCATACTGATTAATGTAAAAGTAATAAATGAAAGACCTAATGGAAGACCGAGTCCAAGCCTCATATCTAATCCAATACTTTCTAGCACAAAATCAGTATATTTAAAAAATATTAATGGAATTAAGCTAATTATGACTAAAAGAGCAAGTGATTTTTTTCTTTGAATCAATAACTGACATGACAGAACGCCCAAAATAATGTAAAAAACTAATATATAAATATAATGAACATTCCAATACGCGTAGAAAAATATACTACTCACCAATAGAATAAATTTTTGCCATCGATTGTCACGAACCAGACGAATCGTCAATAATATGGATGAAAAAAATAGCAAAAAAACAGGTAATTGAAAAAGCATAGATCTATATAAACTCCACCAAATCGGATCCGTTCAGTCTAATTCGTAATTATATTTCTGATACTTTTGGCTTCTTTGTTTGTGTTTATCAAGCACAATATTACCAATCACCAACATATCAATTTCTGTATTCATAAAACAGTTAAATGCATCTTCAGGAGAAAGAACCATCGGCTCTCCCCTGACATTCAGACTCGTATTAACCAATACAGGACATCCCGTTATTTCATAAAACTGCTTCATTAACTGATAAAACCGCTGATTCGTACGCTCAGAGACGGTCTGAAGTCTTGCTGTGCCATCAACATGAATAACAGATGGAAGTTTATGATTCACGCCATCTTTAGCCGTATAAATGAAATTCATATGTGGCGAAGCGCCCTCAATATCAAACCATTCACTTGCATATTCTTCTAATATCACGGGAGCAAACGGCCGGAATGATTCTCGGTACTTAATTTTTAGATTGAGTTCTCGCTTCAAGTCTGGCACTCGGGGATCCGCCAGAATAGAGCGATTTCCTAATGCTCTGGGACTGAATTCAGCTTTCCCTTGGAACCAAGCAATAATTTTACCATCAGCTAAAGCATCAGCCGTTAATTGAAATAACTGCTCGTCCGGCACAAGACGATACTCGGCATCCATATTATCTAATTGAGCCAAAGCTGTGTCTTGTTCAAATGCCGGTCCAAGATAGGGCATATAATCAGATGCAGGAGTTCTTGGAGATTGAAGGTACATATGATGACATACTTGTGCAGCGCCTAATGCACTTCCTGCATCTCCCGCGGCAGGTTGTATCCAGATTCGCTCAAACACCCCACTTTTCAGCACTTTCCCAGCCGCCGCACAGTTCAATGCGACACCTCCGGCTAAACACAAGTTCACTTCTCCGGTAAGTTCTCTCACATATCGGGCTAAGGCCAAAAATATCTCATCAGTGACTTCCTGAATAGACGCAGCAATATCCATATGAACCTGCTCTAAACAACTTTCCGGTTGCCTAGCCGATATCCCAAACAACCGTTCAAGTTCCGGACTATACATACGAAGCTCAGTCGCAAAACGAAAATACTTCATATTCAGGCGAAAACTGCCATCCGATTTAATATTCACCAGATTTTCTTTGATCAAAGTGCTATAAACTGGCTGGCCATAGGGTGCAAGTCCCATGATCTTATATTCACCAGAATTAACTTTAAATCCCAGAAAAGCTGTAATTGCAGAATAGAGCATGCCTAAAGAATGGGGAAAAGACATCTCTTTGATTCTTCGAATATCCTGTCCCGATCCTATCGCAACTGTCGTTGTCGCCCATTCACCGACCCCATCAATCGTCAATATAGCAGCCGACTCAAAAGGAGACGGATAAAAAGCAGCAGCGCTATGAGATAAGTGGTGGTCAGAAAAGAGTAACTTTTGATTCCAAAGCTCTCCACCTTTGAATTCAATCAACTGTTTTTTTAAATTAACTTTCTGAAATAGTTTTTCCTTCAACCAGATAGGAATTGCATGACTAAATAGCTGATATCCTCTCGGAGCAAAACGTATACAAGTTTCTAGAATTCTTTCAAATTTATTAAATGGTTTTTCATAAAAAATCACATAATCAATATGCTCCATCGTGACATTATGCTGCTGTAAAATCCATTCCATCGCATTTTTCGGGAACACATCATCATTCTTCACGCGACTAAAGCGTTCTTCTTGAACAGCCGAAAGAATCTCTCCATCACGAAGCAATGCGACAGCACTATCATGATAGAATGCAGATATACCGAGAATATAAGTCATCCATGCATTCCTTTAGAATTGCTTTTTAAAATCATCTGAAGTAATCAGATCTTTTTCTGGCTCTCCCCAATAACTAGATAGATGCTTATCTATTTTTAAAGGGAGCAATTTAGGACGGAACAAACGTAATAACCAACTCAGCGGTGTAATAAAAACAAAAAACAAAACCCAGAATAGTCCCTTGCCAATCAAGGCATGGATTTTATCAAAAGCTTTAATTACAAATTGTAACTTCATTGGCGCAATTAAAGCATACAGTAATATGATGACAGCAAATGGAACTGCCCATATCCACATGACTTCTTTGACAAAACTCATCACTCCGGAAAACATCAATAATCCACAACTGAGAGCCAACAGACGGATACGGATCTGTTGCCTCCCCGCAGATACATTATTCACCATTCTAAAGCTCCTTCTTCATTTTTTCAGCGATCAATCCTGATATGATTCCTAATGCCTTTTTATTCAAATGAATATCATTTTGAGAGACCCAGAATGACGACGTTGGCGCCCCCTGAAACATCGGTAAGGGATTAATAAAGTCAAACTGATACTGTTGAGCAAATTTTTGGGTAATTTTTTCCATAAATGAGAATTGATAATGATTAAAATCATGCATCTCCGGAATAGAGACGATAATAATGCGGCTTTTGGTTTTATTTTGAATTTGTTTCAACTGGTTGAATGCCTGAGACAACACCATCTGACCAGTAGAGCTTTGCCATTGTTGGCGGTATCCATCAAGTAAAGCTTCTTTACCAAATTTACCACTGATAATTTGCTGAATAAATGTAGAGGCCAAAGCAGCCAATTCACTATGTTCTACCAGCCATCCGGGGGATTGAGTTGTAACTTGGGCTGTCGATCGAGGGGTAACGAGTACAACAAGAGTATCTGCCGATAAGCTTTGCCCAATCGATTTCCATAATGTCACCGACTGATTCAAATTCATGTTTCCGATGCCGGCATTGACCACATCCACATCAGCTGGCAACTCATGTTCAAGTTGTCCTCTGAGACTATCGGCATCCTCGACTCCCCATCCCAGCGCGATAGAATCTCCGACAATTGCAACACGATGAGTTGATGTTTTATCTGGTTCAGGCCCACGCATCCCTAGACTATTAATCTGAATCGTAACATTCTGCAACGTCGCAGAACGATTCGGTATGTGCTGATGTCCGATATTCGGATCTGGGCTTTTCTCTTTCAGCAAATTGGCATAACGCCACATTTCAATGACATAATTCTCTTGGCTCATCGTCGCCAAACGTACAAGACCTTCACCAAGAATCAACGCTAAAACCACACCGAATAGCATCAAAAGGCTATTACGCCCCCATGAACTCATATTAATAAATCCCTTTCGTCACCAAATAAGAAAGCGATTATCGATACACCAGAAACACAAGTGGCTAGCTGCAGTTACTCACAAACAATACCAAAACAGGTAACATCGATAATCACTGAACAAACGGAAACATTCTCTTTTACAAAAAATTTTTAGAAAATAGCATAGATGAATGGCGCCCAACTTGAGCCACTAGAGAACACAAACAAGCCGGATAAAAGAAACAAAACCAACAAAAAAGGCAGCAAAATTATCCGACTTTTTTTAGAAAGCAAAAAACCCAATAACTCAACAAAAACTTCTTTCATACTTGACCTATTCTTGACGTTAAAAACATAAGTATGACTACATATCGACTATAAACCTGTTGTACACATAAGGCTGTTTAAAATCTCATTATGAGTATAATTGAACATTAAACCTTAGAGAAAACAAATATTCGGAAACAGAATTACCCAGACATTTTATATACCTTTTAAATAACAAAAAAATCAATATGACCATTAAATATAACAATTATTTAACATGATCATAAATTGGAACAAGTGTCAATTATGAGATTCCCTATCTGTGCTGTGGATTCAACGCCCATAAAAGCGTTTGCCGTGCATGAGCGATCCGTGGCTGACGCAGCGCACTGGGAGTCCATGCCATATAATATTCCAATCGCGTATCCGCTATCGGGGCTTTGATCTGTTGCAGCTCACCACGCTGTATTTGCTCACGACACAAATAGTCCGGCATCACTGTCCAACCGAACCCTTCAATCAGTAAACGGCGTAAAGACCGTAAATCCTGACTGACCAATGCCGGGGGATGACTCCCCAAATGCAGGTTGTTTTTCTTCAACCAACGATCAATAACCGACAATTCAAGGTTGTAAGTCAACATCGACTCATTCAGCAAAGCCTGCGTTAAATCCTCTGCCTGAGCAATTCTGGCCGCAACTTCCGGTGCGGCAACCGCCATCACCGGCGCTTCCATTACCGTTTCGCTACGCAGACGTTTATCCGTCACCGGATGGGCGGTAAATCCCAAATCACAGTGCCCTTCGACCAACATATGGTGAACTAAATCCCCATCACCGGCATGCATCCGGATGCGAATGCCTGACTGCAACAACGGTAAGAGCCGCGGTGCAATGACTTCAGCCATAAAATCGGCATGACCAATCATTTGTAGTACGCCTTCCATATTGATTGAACGCGACCTCGCCTGTGCCAGCGCCGATTCAACGGCATCCAACTTATCTCCGATATCCATCGCCAGTTCATCAGCCGCTGTCGTCGGCTCCACACCAGAGGCTTCGCGAGTAAATAGTTTTCTCCCGACTGCTACTTCCAGCCCGGCAATATGTTGTGACACCGCCGGTTGCGTCAAGTTGAGATTTCTTGCCGCAGCACTGATCGAGCGCTGACGATAAACTTCCACAAAGGTTCTTAAACGAGCAAGTGACATAGCAACACCTCTCCCTAAAGGGATCATAAATATATTTATACCCCATCTAAAATAACCTTGTTAGCATGATTACGCTACTCTCATATATGATTTCCCCATCTTGAAGCACAGCAGTCGAATCACTCATTTGCGTTGAATGAAACAGTTACATTGTCAAAAACGCTGAGTTTTGAAAGCAAAGTGATCAATCACTGTCTTCGACATACATTGTCAGCTTGATTAAGGAGTCTATATGTCCGTTCAAACATCATCCGCTCAGGTCATCGCAGCGAACCTCGATTCTTCCGATGCATCATCGTTCAATGAGATGAAGTCAATTCTTAGCAGCATGAAACGGGCTCACCTCAAATCTGGCCCCGCAGATGCTGAATTACGTCAAGACCGTCTGTTGCGTGCGATTCGCTTACTGAAAGAAAATCGCGTCGCGCTGTCACAAGCCATGAGTGAAGACTTCGGACACCGCAGCACTTATCAGTCAATGGTCGCCGATATTACGACGTCAATACGAGCGCTCCAGCACGCAGCAGAACATGTTGCACAATGGATGACAGCCGAAACGGTCGACACTGAACAAGCAGGCCTACAAGCCCGAATTCAGCCTCAGCCACTGGGCGTCGTCGGTGTTATCAGCCCATGGAACTTTCCGCTGAATCTTTCATTTGGCCCACTGGCGGGTATTTTCTCTGCGGGTAATACCGTGATGCTCAAACCGTCAGAGCTGACACCGAAAACATCTGAACTGGTTGCCGAGCTGGTTGGACGTTACTTTGACCCGATGGAATTTGTCGTGGTGCTAGGCGATAGCAAAATCGCCCAACAATTCAGTTCCCTGCCATTCGATCACCTGCTGTTTACCGGCAGTACCGCGGTCGGCAAACTCGTCATGCGTGCAGCGTCAGAAAATCTGGTGCCCGTCACCCTCGAACTCGGCGGTAAATCTCCGGTCGTCATCGCACCGGATGCAGATGTGTCTACCGCGGTGGCAAGAACCCTGACCATTAAAACGTTTAACGCAGGTCAAATCTGTCTGTCCCCGGATTACATCCTGCTCCCTCAAGGTGCAGAGCAACAACTGATTGACGCCGCGCAACAATTCATGCGCCAGAGTTTCCCGACACTTCAAGCGAATACGGACTACACAGCAATCATCAGCGAGCGACACTATCAGCGTTTGGTCGAGTTACTTGAAGATGCGCAACAAAAAGGTGCCCGCGTGATCAGCCTCGCCCCGGGTGATGAAGTTGATTTCGCTGCATCCAGTCGCAAAATTGCCCCGCATCTGGTTCTTGATATCACGGATGATATGGCAATTATGCAAGAAGAAATTTTCGGCCCACTGCTCCCGGTGAAAACCTATCACGAACTAGAAGATGCCATTGATTACATTAATCAGCATCCTCGCCCGTTGGCCGCTTACTATTTCGGCGAAAGCCAGACGCAACAGGCACAATTCGCCAGTCAAACCACTTCGGGTGGACTGGTCATCAATGATGTCATGACGCACGTGACCATTGAAGATCTGCCTTTTGGCGGGGTTGGTGCTTCCGGGATTGGCGCGTATCATGGTATTCACGGTTTCCGCCGTTTCAGCCATGCCAAACCGATTGTCATCCACAGTCCAGAAGGTCCATCCAACCTGAGACTGAGAGCACCTTATGCCGATAAATTGACACAACTGGAAGCGTTTTTAGCGCAGTAAACGCTTTTAGGGGCTGGGTTCATGTCGATCGCTACACTTCACATGACCTGCCTTGACTAAATGCACGACAAATTGCTGCAAAAACCATCACGAAAGGTCAATAGCCCCTAGATGCAATCCACAAACACAAACAACAATGACTTGAAAAGGAAGAGAATAATGAAGATTTTAATGGTTCTGACCTCACATAGTGAACTCGGCAACACCGGTGAAAAAACAGGCTTCTGGCTCGAAGAATTCGCAGCCCCCTACTACAGCTTTATCGATGCAGGCGCTGAAGTCGTACTCGCCTCACCAAACGGTGGACAGCCACCACTCGATCCAAAAAGTGATCTGGCTGATTTTCAAACCGAGCAGACACACCGCTTTAAAGCCGACCCTGCCGCACAGCAAGCCCTTGCGAATACGGTCAAGCTGGCAGGTATCAAACACGAAGATTTTGATGCAGTCTTCTACCCAGGCGGGCACGGACCACTTTGGGATCTGACCAACTCACAAGATTCGATTCAGCTCATCGAAAGCTTTGAACGTGCGAATAAACCGATCAGCTTTGTCTGTCACGCACCGGGCGTACTACGTCATGTCAAAGCAGCCGACGGAGCCCCGCTGATTCAAGGACGCAAAGTGACTGGTTTTACCAACAACGAAGAATCAGCCGTGCAACTGACGGATGTGGTTCCGTTTCTGATCGAAGATGAGTTTCAGGCACTCGGCGGTCTGTATGAAAAAGGCGCAGACTGGGCACCTTATGTGGTTGAAGATGGCCTGTTGATCACCGGGCAAAACCCAGCCAGCTCTGAAGCAGTCGCTCAGGCGCTGTTGAAAAAACTGGCATAATCATTACCTGAGCAGATAAAGCTCAAACAATCTACTGTCTATATCCAAACGATACTTTTTCGGCCTGCTCTGATTTGAGCAGGTTTTTTATAGCACTTGCTCATTCTCAGTCCCCCTTAAACAATTCCCCCTGATGATAACCAAGATATTGCTGATGCTCCCGGTGCAGGGAACACTGCATCCCCTCGCGGATGCTAATCCAACAATTTTTCCAATTTGCGAGCCCTTCTTTAAAGGCAAGTCACTACGATATTAGATCGGATTACATCCGCCCTGTCATTAACAGCGTCGACAATATAATTTCTTTAAAAATCATCAAATAATAGAAATGTTTCTATTGATATATAGAAAGTTATATTTATGATGGTAGCTTCTTTTGACGGGCTAAAGTTCAATATAAACATTGACATAAATCAATATGCCTTAACAACACGTTGGAAATGCTGTATGGATATGAATCGAAGAAAAAACAATTTTCGTTTAAATGATAAAACATTGATAAAAAGTTGGCAGCACTTGTTTGCCAAATCATGCTTCTTATTTTTGATTGGCTTCTCTTATTCATCAATTGAAAATAACGCTCATGCTTTCGGCCTTGGTGATGTCGTCAAAATCGGTGGCGATTTAGTTGACTCAGCGATGGAAAAACAAGACAAAAAAGAAAAACAAGAGCAAGAACAAAAAAGAAAATTATTACAAGATGCTCGAGGGTATGCCGACCCAATCATGAAACGATATAAACATATTTCCAGCTATCATGGCCTCAAAGTCTCTCACGATACCCAAACACTGTATAGCGATCTGAAATATATTTACAGTGGTGATAATGCTGAAAAAATACGCCAAACTGCGAAAAAACTAGATGATGATCTAAACATCTACCAATCAAAAATTAATAAACTTGAACAACAGAAAAAAGCACAAAAAGAAAAAGCAAGACAACAACGGATCGCTGCTGAGAAAAAACGTCAGGAAGAAATGAGAAAAAAAGCAGCCGCTGAAAAAGCAGCAGCCGAACAAGCAGCCGCTGAAAAAACAGCAGCCGAACAAGCAGCCGCTGAAAAAACAGCAGCCGAACAAGCAGCCGCTGAAAAAGCAGCAGTCGAACAAGCAGCCGCTGAAAAAGCAGCAGTCGAACAAGCAGTCGCTGAAAAAGCAGCAGTCGAACAAGCAGCCGCTGAAAAAGTAGCAGTCGAACAAGCAGCCGCTGAAAAAGTAGCAGTCGAACAAGCAGCCGCTGAAAAAGTAGCAGCCGAACAAGCAACCCCTAAAAAAGTAGCAGCCGAACAAGTAGCAGTTGAACAAACAACAACCGGAAAACCAGCTGTAGCGGAACAAGATGAGAAGGAAAGACAGAATCTTGTAACTGAATTACAAAAAAAACGCTTATTCGATAGCGAACTATCTAAATATGCCGACGACTATCCATTATCTCAACTCAAATTAACCATTGCATCTTACAACGGCCAAATGGCATATCAAGAAGCAACAAGTGAACAGTCAAAAGGAGCCTCCCGTGAACAACGGAAAAATAAACTATGTGATCTCCAAGGCAAACATTACGGTTGGATTGGTAAAGTAACAAATCTGACAACCAACAGTGAAGGGAAAGGGGTACTCGCCGTGAAGTTCGGTGAAAATATGCACCTAACCACCTCTAATAATACCTTTAGTGATATTGGTGCAAATAGCTTGCTCGACCCGAGCAGTGACATATTCCAGTCTGCCTTCAAGCTAAGCCGTGGTGACATAATTCGGTTTGATGGCTATTTATTTTCAAATAAAAACGACTGTATCCGAGAGTTCAGTGACACAATGAAAGGCAGTATGACGGAACCTAACTACCTATTTAAATTTATTCATGTAGAGAAACTCAACTAATATATTGTTGACCAACAAACGTAACCGAACCTGCCCATCGATGGGCAGGTTTTCATTCTCTGTATATATCATTGAAAACGAGTCGGTTCAGAATCCTTTAAACAACTCAACCCGATGATAGTCGAGATATTTCCGGTGCTCCCGATGTAGGGTACAGTGCATTTCTTCGTGGATTCCGAGGGTTACGGGGGATTGGAGAGAAGAGGAAGAAAACGTACACCAAAGCCGATACAATACAACATCATAAATAACGGTGGAGTTTTGCAATGGACAAGGAACTGTTTTCTCGTTTGGTCGCTCAAATCACTGCTGGTAAACACCTTCCGGAAGCAATCTACTTACATAAAGATGCGTTTACAGCACTCCCTGAAGTGTTGCAAAAGTTTATTCCAGCCGTCGGTCAGGCCGTCAATTTACCGGAAGAGCAATGGGACTTAGTCAAACTATTCAAGAAAGAATTTCGTCTCTCACTCTTAAGCTACCCTGATTTTTACACCGATTCCTATCCCGCTTTGAAACAAAGTCTAAACGTTGATCTGTCCAAATTGACACATAAAATCATTACTTATCATCACTCGGAAAATCCACCAATTTTGCACCGTAAAGAAACGATGGTGCTTGAGAATAATCCCTACTATGAACAATTCACGATAATCACTCAAGAAGGAGAAAATGCCGGACTGTATGAAAACACTCGTATCATCGGTTTTAAAAGAACCTGGGAAAATCTGATCCGCAAGCATGGCTATGAACTGGTCGATGGTCGCTTGTTTCGTCGTTCGGCGCTTACCGACGAAGTAAGCGAAGATAATATCGATCGCTATAAAACGGCATTGGTCCGCCATGAACTCTCCGCACCGATGAAATCATTAGCCAAACACAGTTTTTTAGAAGGCAACTACTCAGTTTTTGATTATGGCTGTGGCAAAGGTGATGATCTACGCGAACTGGAAGCACACGGAATCGATGCATTAGGTTGGGATCCGATTTACTGCCCAGACACCGACAAAATTACCTCTGACATCGTCAATTTAGGCTTTGTGTTGAACGTAATTGAAGATAAAGACGAACGGCTCGACGCCCTGCTCAGCGCCTGGGAACTAACCGAAAAATTTCTGGTTGTCTCTGTCATGTTGGCCAATGAAAGCTATATCGCACAATTCACACCATACAAAGACGGCGTGATCACCTCACGCAATACCTTTCAGAAGTATTACGCCCAATCAGAGATCAAAGCCTATCTCGAAAGAAGCCTGCAAGAGGATGTGATTGCAGTTGCACCGGGCATTTTTTATATCTTCAAAGATAAGCTCGAAGAACAACAATACTTGCAGAAAAAATACACCCGTCATCATGTCTGGAAACAACTCACGTCTCCATCACCCATTGAAGCCAGAGATAAAGCTAAACTGATCATTACACAACATCAGGAACTGTTTGAGCAATTCTGGAATACCTGTCTCGAACTAGGACGCATTCCTGCTCACGATGAATTTGAACAGTCAGGTGACATCCGACAACTCATCGGCTCACATAAGAAGATATTTACTTTACTGCGGGAGTTATTTGATAGCACGGCTTTTGAACAAGCAGAGCAGAACCGTAAAGAAGACCTGTTGCTCTATTTCTCGATAGGACTATTTGAGAAACGCAAGCCCTATACCCAGCAGCCGGAGTCTTTAAAACGAGATATCAAAGCCCTGTTCGGCGATTACAAAACTGCGCTCAATTTAGCTACAGAGTTACTGTTTGCCATCGCGGATACCGACTTGATCCATGAACAATGTCAGAAGGCATATCAACGTCTGCCAGCCAGTTTACTCAATGAAGGTCACTCACTGGTTTTTCATAAAGACTATATTGATGACTTACCGCTGCTTTTGCGCGTATATGTCGGTGCAGGCTTGCAAATGTATGGGGAACTGGATGAATCCATCGATCTAATCAAAGTGCACATCACCTCCGGTAAACTCACCCTGACAGCCTATGATGATTTTGAAAAATCAGTCCCGTTCTTAGTCGAACGCATCAAAATCAAAATGGCCGATCAGGACATTGATTTCTTTGATTACGTAGACGAAAACAAACGACCACCGCTACTCAACCGGCATTTATACATCCCTGTTGAACACCCGGATTATAAGAAGCAGTTGAGTTTTGATCGGCGGTTGGCGAAAAGGATGGAATGTGATTCTGACTGCGAGAACATCATGAATCGAACAGAATATGATGTTCTCAGCCAGAAATAAACTCTTACAATAAAATCATTAATATTCAGACCGTTATTCAAATATCAGATCCGCATCAAAATCATAAACGGCTATCGTTTGCTTTTGAATACCAATTTCTTTATCAATCATAATCTCAGCCAGCTGTTCACCATCAATGAGAACAATAGGAACACACCCTGTTTTATACGAAATATCCATCGCTTCTTTCGTAAAGCGGCTTGTCGTAATAAAAATCCCCTGCTCAAACTCTCCGGATATATCCCCTCTGAACTGAGATATATCGGGTCGCCCAACTTTATTGTGTTCAGCGTATCTTTTACATTGAGCTGCAACTCTCATCTCCGCAATACCAATCTTAAGGGCACCTTTCACATCAATTCCACCATCTCTACTGATAGAAGTAACCAACATATTTTTAAATCCGTATCTAGACAAAAAGTGACAACTGAACTCTTCGAATTGTTGAGGTGAAATGTTTCTCAAATATTCCAAAATTTCAACTTTAGCCTTTTCTTTTTGCTTATCAGCCAAAATAGAAATTTGTTGAATATACTGTTCAGCTTGTAGCTCACTGTTCATTGGTTCACGAACAACATGAGATGAGGAAAATGCTGTTCGATATTGGTCTAATAACTCGTATTCACCATCTGAATGTTTGTAAAAATAACGTTCTTTGTGCATCTGTGAGATATTTTTATTCTGACAATGTCGGTCCAAAGTTACTCTCAAAGCTGCTAAAGGTGTCTTCGAACCAAAACTATAAAAATTATGTTCAACAATTGTATTGTAAATCTCATCAAGTTTTGAGGGTTTACCCAGAACATGTATTGCCTGAATCGCAGCTTCAAAAATCTTCATATGTCTCACAGATATTGCTTAATCCTTCCGATGACTTCCGCTAATGGTATCTCTTTTGTCATATGAGACCAAGACATTCTAATTGCTCCTTCTATTCGCTCATCTGATAATCCCATCCCTTTCAATACATGGCTGGGTGTATAGCTGGAAGAAGTACAGGCAGAACCATTTGACACCGCCACAATCCCTTTCAAAGCAACCATTGCCGCTTCAGAATTCAGACCGGGAATAGAGAAATTTAAGACATGTGGTGCAGAATGAGTACCATTCATTTGAGCTCCAATGTCTTCTAAACTTGCGACTAAATCCTGCTTTATCCCCAAACAGTGTTGCGCCCATTGATCGCAGTTTTCAACAGCTAAACGGCACGCTTCACCTAATCCAGCAATCAGCGCAACAGGTAATGTGCCCGGTCTTAATCCTTTTTCCTGACCACCACCAAACACCAATGGTTTTAACGGAATTTTCTTAAAACCACGCCGCTGACACAGTAATGCTCCGACGCCTTTTGGCCCATACACTTTATGACCACTGACACTCATCATATCGATCCTTTCGTTTTTCAGAGCATCACTATACTTGCCAAAACTTTGCGCGGCATCGACATGAAAGAAAGCATCATGATTCTGCAAAACATCACAGTAACCTTGAATATCCTGTACAGAACCAGTTTCATTGTTGATGTGCATTATGGAGACAAGCACCGTATCTTCACGCAAGGCATTCCTTAATGAGTCAACACTCACCACGCCACTTTCATCACATGGCAAATAGGTGACATCGAATCCTCTCGTCTCAAGTTCCTGACAAGGTTCAAGGACTGCTTTATGTTCGATAGATGTGGTAATGATATGTTTCTTATGCTGCTCTTCGGCGTAACTTTGTAACCCTAAAATCGCGATATTATTACTCTCAGTGGCACCGCTGGTAAAAGTGACCGCTGAGCTATCCAAATCGACAACCGCCGCAACCTGTTTTCTTGCTAGTTCAACAGCTTGCTTTGCCCGAGCACCAAATTCATGGGTCCGGCTACCAGAGTTACCAAACTCCTCAACTAAATACTTTTGTACTAAATCGGCCACAGAATTTGCGACAGGTGTTGTTGCATTGGTATCAAGATAAACGGTCATTTGATGATCCTTCGGACGGGAAAAATGGCAAGACACACTACAAGAATTCAAGTATATTAACGCCTCATGTTCGTAAGAACAATAACGGATTGTTCGTACAAACAACACGTTGGTATTGATAGAAATGACAAAAATAATTTCAGGTAACTCATTCCCTGCAATTCGGGGAGTTCAGGCTGGCGCAGAATTCTACACCGTGATGTGCCCACTCAAAAGATTAAGAAAAATTTTTACTTTTGATGAAGGGGAACTCCCCGTATCTGAGCGGGCGCAGAGGATCCTGAACCCGGAACGTATTCCTGAGATCACAAACTACATTCTGAATGAACGTGATGCTTATGTATTCTCCGCACTCACAGCCTGTATCGAAGGTGATAGTGAATTCACCCCTATTGGTGATATGGGGCATCAACAAAAGATCGGTACTTTAACCATTGATGAAGACGCCGAGGTCTTCATTACTGACGGTCAGCATCGGAATGCCGCAATTCTTGAAGCACTCAAACAAGATCCAACCTTAAGTAACGAGACAATCACCGTTGTATTCTTCGCTGATAAATCTTTGGCGGAAAGACAAAAAATCTTTAAAGACTTGAATTTATACCCAGTCAAAACTGATAGTTCGTTAAGTATTACCTATGATGACAAACCCACAGCTTTACTTTCAAAAACAGTTATTTATGAAAGTAAAGTATTGTCAAAACTGATCCATATGGAGAAAACCAATTTAGGACAGAGATCAAAAAAGCTGGTCAGTCATAGCGCACTCAACAAAGCAACTTGCGAGCTATTTGATAAGATCGATCAAAACACCTACAAAAATCAAATTCCAATTGCTAAAGAGTATTGGGAGTCCGTCGTCATGGCTATTCCTTCCCTGAAGCTGGTTTATACAGAACAAGTTTCAGGTGGTGAAGTGAGAGAAGAAAATGTGCTGGCATACTCAGTTACTTTTCAGGCATTAGGAGCTGTTGGGAAATGGTTACTAGCCAATGACAGAGAGTGGAAAATCAGACTTAAAAAATTGAAAGACATCGATTGGTCCAGAACCAATAAAATAGACTGGGAAGGTCGCTGTGTCGTCAATGGCGCAATGAGAAATTCATCGATAGCCGTCAAATTAACAGCCAACAGAATCAAGAAACATTTGAACATTCCTTTAAATAACAAGGAACTGGCTGAAGAAGATAAATTAAACAATTAATACCAGATTAAGTGATACCACTTAACCAGAGGCAATAATGACAGTAAATATCGCAGAAGCAAAATACTCTGCATTTGAACCTGCTGGGTTCAAGCCTACTATCCGTAACCTGATAGACAAAACCAAGGCGATCTATCTCAAAGATCAGATTCCTTGGGTCATTGGTTATAGTGGTGGCAAAGATTCAACGGCGATAGTCCAGCTAGTCTGGGCTGCCGTAACAGAACTCAAAAAAGAAGGGAAAGCGCATAAAACCGTACACGTTATCAGCACCGATACTCTGGTCGAAAATCCTATTGTTGCTCTGTGGGTAGAACGCTCTCTCAACCAAATGAAAAAAGCAGTCGCTGAACAAGATCTGCCGATTGTGCCACACCGTTTAACACCAGAAGTCAAAGATCGCTTTTGGGTCAACCTGATCGGACGAGGCTATCCTGCGCCTCGCTATAAATTCCGCTGGTGTACTGATCGCTTAAAAATCAGTCCATCCAACACATTCATCCAGGATGTGGTCAAAAATAATGGCGAAGCCATTCTCGTGTTAGGCACCCGCAAACACGAAAGTACGGTGCGTGCTGCCAGCATGGAAAATATCGAACAGCTCGACAATACGCGTAAAGAAGATGGCTTAAACGTTAATACTCAACTGGATCGGGTCTGGGTGTATACACCAATTGAAGATTGGACCAACGATGATGTCTGGGCATACCTCACCCAAGAGAAAAACCCTTGGGGATATAAAAACACCGATCTACTGGGCATGTATCAGGGTGCTACAGAAGGCGGAGAATGCCCATTAGTGGTTGACAAATCGACCCCTAGCTGTGGTGACAGCCGGTTCGGTTGTTACGTTTGTACGATGGTCGGTGAAGATAAATCGATGGCGGCCATGATTGCGAATGATGACGAAAAAGAATGGATGCTTCCGCTGCTTGCACTACGTAACGAGATTGATATCAACGATGCCAATTCGCAGGTAAAAGCAAATAAAGTTGCACGAGATAAAAGCAATCGTGATTTCAGACGGATGAATGGCTCGCTGACAGTCCATATCAGTATGAAAGATTTCAGTGACGCTAAAGATCTGGAAGAGAGCGAAGATCCATTCGAACTGTTAGCTCAATATGAAGATACGACTGAACATAAATACGAAAACCTACCGGCAGATGTGGTTCGCGGTCCATACAAACAGAGTTTCCGCGAAAAAATGCTGCGCAAAGTTCTTGAAGCACAGATGTATGTTCAGGAAACCGGCCCTGCGGAAGTAAAGAGACTAGAACTACTCCCTTTAGAAGATCTGGAAGAAATTCGCCGCATCTGGGTTGAGGAAAAAAAAGAAGCTGAAGATTCCGTTCCTCTCATTTACCGAGAAGTCACTGGTAAATATTATCTGGGACCCAAACGAGCTTATAGTCCGATCCTCAACCACAGTATTCTCGACAAACTGAAAGCACATTGTGCGACATATCAGGATAAAGACGAACTCAAATATCAGCAGTTACGTGGCCTGCTTTCAATTGAAGATCGATATAAGCATCAGCTACGCAGAGCAAAAATTGCCGATGAGCTTGAGTCTGAAATCGATAAAGGCGCTTTCGATAGTATTGATAATGCCCGCCGTTTTGCGCTTGGCCGGGTAAAAAATGAGTATGCGATCAAACTGAAACGTCTTGAAGATGCAGGAGAAACCGAAGAGTTCCTCAAGAATATTAGCAAAAATATCCAGATCCTCGATGCCAGAAAAGATCTTTTCAAAGTGAAGAAATATAAGGCACTCTACGTGGAATTGACTTCAGAACATCTCAACCGAGAAGCCCAAACATTGGCAAAAGAGCTCGTCCAAGGTCTGAAAAAACTTTATTCCTACTACATCAGACAAATCGATCTCTCGTTCGGTCTGTTAGATAAAAAAGCACAAGAAGAAAAAGATAACAACGAGAGAAATAGTAAGCTTCTGGCTCCAGAGCAACTGATTGTTCAGGAGAAACCGTTATGATTTTTGAACAAGTAAAACTCAACAACTTTGGTATTTATCAGGGTGAGCACACCATTGATCTGAATAGCAGCGACCATCGTAAGCCCATTATCCTGTTTGGCGGGTTAAATGGTGGCGGTAAAACCACCTTTCTCGACTCAATGCAATTAGCGCTGTATGGAAAACACGCCAAGTGTTCTAACCGAGGACGGCTCTCATATAGTGAATATCTGAAGCGCAGCATTAATCGTTACAGTGATGAAAAATCAGCATCGGTATCACTCACATTCAGACACAGTCAAGGAACCAAGGACAACCAATATCAGGTCGTTCGTTCTTGGACAGATAACGGCAATACAGAGATCAGTGATACAGTTCAGGTTTTTATCAACGGTGAGCAAGACCGTTTATTAACCGACAACTGGAACGACTTTGTTTCTGAGTTTATTCCGCAAAACATGTCAGAGCTGTTCTTCTTCGATGGCGAGAAGATCGAAGATCTGGCAGATGAGTCCCGATCCGCGCAGTTAATTAAAACAGGCATTGAAGCACTATTGGGGCTGGAACTCCTGAGTCAGTTATCGAAAGACTTAAATTCACAAAGACAACGCCGTCAGGAAAAAAATCTGGATAAAAAAGCCAGTGAGCGCGTACAAGAGCTTTTAGACAGAAAACAATCACTGGAAAACAATCTGCAAGAGCTCGAACAAGAAATTAAAGCGACCATTGCTCGACGAGAAACACTGGAAGAGGAGCTTAAGTCCGCAGAGGTTCAAATGCACAGTACAGGCGCTCACCTATTGGAGTCTTTAGCAGAGATCCAAGCAGAAAGAAGAGAAGCGACCTTACAACTGGACGCCATCGACTCTCATTTAGGTAAATTAGCTTCCAGTGCTTTACCCTTACGTCTTGGGAGTAAATTGTTCAAGGCTGCTCATCAACAAGCCCAGAAAGAACAGCAAGCCTCTGAAATAAGCAATGCCCAAAAACATATTACGGCACAAAATACCGCTTTAATGGCACGTTTAACTCAATCAGCAAATGCCGAGACGGTAAACCTCGTCCAGCAGTTATTAGAACAAATTCACCAAGAAACAGACAATAACGTCTCAGGTGCTGAAACCTATCTGAATGCCAATCCAACCATCTTTGAGTTTGCTCTGTCATTACTCTCCAATGAGGCTGAAGAAAGCCAGACCCTGCTCAAGCAGAAAAATGAACTGGTTGAAAAACTGGCTCTCATTGATAAAAAACTCGAAGCAGTACCGGATTATGAATCGGTCAAAGACCTCATTGCTGCCAAAGAGAATGTAGAAGCGCAGATCGAACGAAGTAGACTGCATCTCGAAGCGACTCTTGAAGAATCTAATCAATGTCGGAATCAGCTACATGAAAATGAAGCCCGGCTTGATGCAACGTTAGTTCAACAGAATGCAGAGACCTTCGAGCATCAGCGCAATCAACAGGTTGCCGATCATCTGGTTGAAATGAAATCGATCATTGATGACTTTAAAGAAATGCTCATTCGTGAAAACATTTCTAAGCTTGAAGACAAGATCAAAAGAAAGTTTGACTCTCTGGGACGTAAATCAGAGCTGATCTCAAAAGTTCACATCAACACACAAAACTTTAAGCTGCAAATATTGGGTAACAACAATCAGACCATTGATTCAGCTCGCCTTTCGGCTGGTGAACGGCAACTTTTATCGGTGGCGACACTGTGGGCACTGGCCGATGAATCCGGCAAAGAGATCCCAACCATCATTGATACACCAATGGGACGGCTTGATGGAAAACACCGAACCAAACTAGTCGAGAATTACTTTCCTCAGGCGGCAGGGCAAGTCATCCTGCTCTCGACCGATGAAGAGATTTCCGGTGAATACTATAAGAAACTGAAACCTTATATTGCCAACGAATATCATATTGCTTATGACGAGTCCCAGAAAACATCCACCATTCGCCCCGGATACTTTGCGGAGGAAGTATGAGTATTGAGACAATCCGCTTATCAGAAAAAGCCAAAGGGCATCTGATCAAAATAAAAAAAGACACCAAAATAGAAACCTGGAATGTGTTGTGTCGTTGGGCGCTGATGCTATCCCTTCAGGAAGAAAGCATTCCCCCACATGAAGAGATTGTCACAGACAGTAACGTGGAAATGACTTGGAAGGTATTTGGTGGGGAGTTCGCAGATATTTATCTTGCTATGCTGAAACAGCGTGTGTATCAGGATTATGGTATCACCGATGAAGATAAACTTGCTTATTACTTCAAATTACATCTTCATCGTGGGATTTCTTATTTGTCGAATAAATCAAAAAATATTAATTTACTAATAAATTTGGCCCTACAATGAGGGCCTAAGCTCATGAATTAATAAGAGCATTCTCTAACTCTTCCTGAGAAATAGGATATTGTTGATTTTTAACCTCTAGATACAATTTCCGTGCTCTTTTAATTTGCTGTTTACTACTAGGAGCTAAATGTATAATTAGTAGTTCATTCAATAAATTAGTAAACTCACGACTTGTCTGCATTTTTAGTTTACCTTCATTTATTATACAAACACTAGACCATGGAACTTCTCCTAACTCCCAATTGAAACTTTTTAATTTTGTAAGAATTTCATCCCAGGTTAAGCTGCTTTGGTCAATAAGTTGCCTAACTACCTCAGAAACACAACGTTGGACAATTCCTCTCATAAATGCATCTTCTTTACCCGGATTTACCTTGTTTTTTCTGATATTTCTAACATCATCCATTTTTTGGACTTTAGAAATAATACTTCCACAAGCCTCAAATAATTGAGAAACCCTCTCTGAAATAATAATATAAGATTCTTCTAGTTCATCATCTGTTGGACGTCTAGATAAGGACACACCATCTAGGGGAGTAGAAAAAGAAAGCTCTTTTATAATTTCATATAGTTGTTTTATTGATGTAACGCCTTTTTTATCACTATCTCTCACACTAGAAGCAAGTGAGAGTTCCCCATGTTCACCAACTTTGGTAAATACGGAAACTCTTCCTTCTTCACTAAAAAATCGGTCTTCATTTATTAATCTTCGGGTAATAATTGCAAATCCATCATCTTCATCTAAAGCTAAGTTTTCACTTTTAGTTGTACTTTTGGCATTTTTGTTAATATTTGTAAATAACCTTCTCGTTTTCTCTTTACCTTCTTCAGTATCATAATGGCTAACTAATATTACACTTATCTCTTCAGAGCCAAGTTCAGGATCCTTTTTAATTGCATCTTTAATAGCTTTCAATCGATGTTGGCCATCTAAAGCAAAATATTGCTGCCCTCCATCAAAAGTTAAAACACCAAAGCTCTTATCCAAGCCTCTCAAATATTCTTCACTATCTTCCATTCTAACAGGCATATAATGCGGATCACCACCATATGCAGCAACAATAAGAGAACCAAGAAAACGATGTTCTGAACGAAGTAAATATTCTGTAATCTCTTTGGTTCTTTCAGATATACCTCTCTGTATTAATGAATTTAAATCATCATTCCCTCCTAATTCATAGGCAAAGTTAACTTCCTTCGCTACTTGAGCATATTTCATAACACAGATATAGTATACCCAATCACCAACTTTTGCTTTTAGAGCAGGTATTAGAGTTTTATTTGACATATGATTTTCCCTTTTCAAAAAGCAGGTTCAAATGCAGGAACTGCTTTATCATGTTCGACAATAGCACGAATCGGTTTTCTAAAACCTTCATTACCGGGAGGATTGAATATTCTAACAAGTCGATTTTTTACATCCATAATTTGTCCTACAGATGCTCTATCCATTGTTAAATACCAATATTCAAGACAACCTAGATTCATTACTTTCTTTAATCTGTCTATTCGACTAGAAGCTACATCTTTTGTCCAATGTATATCAGGTTCTGAGTTTATTACATTCTTATAATTTTTATTAAACTTATCTAATAGATTATTTTCATTGCTAGCATCACCTACATATACTACATATTTAAATGAGATCTTATCATCATCATTGTAAAGAAAAAACTTAGGAGTCCAAACAAACATATATATACCTCTATCAGAGGGTATATTATTACTGGATACAGAAGAAACATTCTTTATAACACCCCAATTTCCATAAGCTTTTATATCATCACTAAGAGTATTACAAAATTGAAGATCTTGTAAGAATTCCATCGGAAAATACAATTCCAGAGGATAGCTATCATTTGTTTTGTAACGTGCCAATGCTTTTTCCATATTACACCCTTTTCTCTAGAGTGATATCTGTAGACTTAATTGTATTCGTTTTAACACCTTTATATGTAAATATTCCATCTAGCATCCCTCCGGATGCAGCAACATACATCAACAGAGTACCAAAACTTGACTTACTTCTCATCGATGGAGACAAACTTAGCATCAGCACTCCATCCATAATTTGTCCTGTAACTTTATATCGTCCCTGAGACTCTCTTTCACTATTTTTATAGCTCTGAGAGAACCATCCTTTCACAACATGTCCATATTGACTTTCAATGTTTAAGACATAATTGATCGTTTCTACAGCATCTCCTATCTCTGATACATCCCTACCATCGTTATCATGCATAATGACAGCAGTCCATTCTCCCTGAACTTCAACTCCTCTATAAATCTGTTTTCTTAACCAAGGTGTAAATGTAGCGTTCCAGCTTTTGACACATACCCACACAAGAAACGCAGAAACAATACCACTAGACACTCCAAGCAAAATAGTTTCTGTATAATTCACCTAATTACCCCAATGATGCGTTGTGTGAAACTAAAACTGACACATGATCACATATCTTGCGATCACAATGACATTTTAAACCAATACAATAATATTTTTTCCACAAATATTTATCTATGTCGTTTTATAATCATTTTCCTGATGTTAGATTTCATACCCACTGAGTGCAATACAAACGAGCGCAAATTGTTAAATAAAACTGTTTTCCTCATCACCCACCCTCACCCTTCCCCAACACCCCACTTACACCAAAAACCGCACTCACACGCAAAACTCACCTCAACCCCGATGCCGCCATTTACCCGAATTCCACTGCGTAGTACGATGACCGACATGAAAAAGACACTTGACCACCTTCCCGAGCGGAAACAACAAGATATTGACACCATTGCGACTATTTTGCGTGATGTGGTGGATGAATACGTAGCAGGCAGAAGCGGCAAAAAAGCCGGTTTTAAGATCCACAAAATTATCCTGTTCGGCAGTTATGCCAAAGGCAACTGGGTCAACGACCCAGCCAACGGCTATATCAGCGACTATGACATACTGGTGATCGTCAACCGCTTTGAACTGGTAGAAGAGTTCACCCTGTGGAGTCTGGCGGAAGACCGTATCAGCCGCCGCATTCCCAAAACCCCGCTGGGGCTGATTGTTCACACCCTTGGTGAAGTCAATCAGTGGCTGCATGACGGGCACTATTTCTTTCGGGATATCCGTGAGCAAGGTATAGAACTGTACAGTGCCGATGGTCGCGAGCTGGCACTGCCGGGAGATCTGAGCGCCGAAGAAAGTCGGCAGGTTGCCGAGAAGCATTTTACTCAATGGTTCGAAAGTGGTGAGCAGTTCTTTATTACTTTTCGGGATCATATGAATCGAGGATGGGTAAATAAAGCAGCCTTTGAACTTCATCAAGCCACCGAACGCCTGTTTGCCTGTACCCTGTTAGTGTGTACCAACTATCTGCCCAAAACTCACGACTTAGAGAAACTACGCGCCTTCTGTGCCGGGCAAGACGAACGCTTCGCCCGCCTGTTCCCTGCCGACAACCAGTTTCACCGTCGCAGCTTCCACCGCCTCAAACGCGCCTACGTCGATGCCCGCTATTCGGAGCACTACGAAATCACCGTTGAAGAGCTGGATTACCTGGCCGAAGAGGTTGAAAAACTCAAAGTGCTGACGGAGGAAGTTTGTCGGGGAAGGATTGAGTAAGTCATCGCAATCACACATCAACTTCAGAGCTCAATTATCTACGCAGTGCGTAGATAATCTTAATCTTGGTACACAGATTCCGAATACCTCACCTCAGGGCGCAGATTGCTCCGCCATTAATTTCAATAATTTCTGCTCAAGTGCGAAATCCGAGATAATCTCAAAATCGGTATAAATCGCCACCGGTTTCAGAGCCTTACCGGTAGTCGGCTCCATGCGGACGAAACCTTTTTCACTGAGCGTTTTTAACGTGTTGGATAAATTAGATTTGGCCCGGCCGGATATTCTGGCTAATTCTGTCAGGCTTGCTGGCTTTTCCGTATCAATCAGACGTAATAAGGCAATATTCTCCGGCCTTAAAATCTGTGCCACCGCATTGACCGATGTGTACCAAACCTTCGGCTCATCCGCTTGCGGCATATATTTCCCTTGCGCAATCGCCAGCAGGCGAAAACGAATCAGATCTTCAGACATAATGCCGATTCTTGCTTTCATGTGGTTTCCCCTCAATTGCTTCTATGGTTGTATCAATGCCGGAGAAGAAGTCTTGCAGTAACGTATAAACATCCTGAAATTCATAGGGTGTTCCCTGATCAATCGCTGCCCGATGCAAATGATCGTAGTCATACCGTTTGCCACTAAATCGTTTATTTTTCCGTGGCTTCACTGCATGGGCATTGTCATAACCAAAAACTCTTTTGTTAAATCTGTTATGTAGCGTCATGTTGTAACGGATCCCGTGAGGGCGTTCTCTGGTTGGCGGAACCGTCCATGCTTCAATTTTCCACCAATAACCGTCATCCCGGTACACTTCTGTGCCATGCATACTCAACAAAACATCTAACTCTTCCATCAGCTTATCCTGATGTTATACCCAGAGTATAACAAAATTAATCCTATCAGGAAGTCATTCATCATCAAATCGCTCTGTTCTGCACTTCTGAATTCCCCGATATCCAACGCATTCTTTAATCTCTCATCCTCAACCAACACCCCATTTACACCAAAAACCGCACTCACACGCAAAAAGCACCTAAACCCCGATGCTGCCATTTACCCGAATTCCACTGCGTAGTACGATGACCGACATGAAAAAGACACTTGACCACCTTCCCGAGCGGAAACAACAAGATATTGACACCATTGCGACTATTTTGCGCGATGCCCGCTACTCGGAGCATTACGAAATCACCGTTGAAGAGTTGGATTATCTGGCCGAAGAGGTGGAAAAGTTGAAAGTGCTGACCGAGGAAGTTTGCCGGGGAAGGATTGGAGAGAATATTGAATAGTTCTAACTTCCCAGCCCCCAAGTTAATACTTTGATTTTATTGACAGAGTAGTGAGTACGATGATTATTTGTAGAGAATATTCAATCAAAAAGAAAGAAAAATGCAGCCAGACAATACTGAATTGAAAACCTTGCAGCAGTTGCTGACCGAAGGTGAGCAAAGTGGCAATACCGACTACGATTTAGATAAACTTATCGGTGAGTTTGATACTCCTGAAGCCAAGCAAATGGGCCACATAATGGCAGACAACCCAGATTTATCTTATGTATTCGTTCAACAATCACTGGCCGCCAAAACTGAAAAAGATGCCGGAGAGCTAGAGGCGTACACTTTGGGTTGAGATCCGGCAAGTTAAGTGCATTCAAATACCGTCGTTCAAGAAACAATAATTGATACTATAGTGACAAAATTAAGATATAAACGTATAATTTTGCCATTATTGTAGCAAAAGGTCTCATCATGCTGTCTCTATATACCGCTTATGATATTCAGCTTGAGTTAAAAGAATTCATCAAACAATCCCGCAAGCAGCAAAAACTCACGGTTGAAGCGTTGGCAAATCGTTCTGGTGTGCCTTACAGCACGATCAGAAAATTTGAAAACAGCGGTAATATCTCTCTCCGGCAGTTTCTGATGCTATTTGAAGCGGTTGGTGATATCGGCCAAATCAGATCACTAATTCAGGCTCATCCGTCGGAACCCAAAAGTATTGATGAGGTCCTGAAAGATGCTTAATTCGCCGCTGACCGTCAAAAGAACCTTATCCGACGGACGAAAACTCACCGTCGGCACACTCGCTGGAAGCAACTCCAGTGAGGTGAAATACCACCAAGACTTTCAGACGCATTCGCAAAATTAAGCCATCATGATGGTTGAGCAAAATAATTGATGCTTATCCGCGACTGGTGATTGATAGCACCGATATATGCCAATATGATGTAATGATGCACACAGAATCATCGCTTGACCGCGTGGCTCTGTCCACAGAGAAAACAGCTGAAATCATACCGTGCAGCCGGTCTGTGATTTTGTCCTTTTCGTATGTTTCAGGAGGCAATGTATGTACGTTGTGACGGTGACTTTCACCATCGATCCCGAGTCATTTGAATCATTTATTAAACTCGCCCAAGAGAATGCAGACATCGCAAAAGATGATCCGGGATGTCTCCAGTTTGATATCTGCTGGAATGATAAAGATAAACAGGTTTTTTTCTATGAACTGTATGGTTCGGAAGACGAATTCAATGAATGTTTACAAACCGAACATTCACTGATCTTTGATCAGAAAACCGAACCGATGATTGAAGAAAAAATATCCAAAACCTTTTCCCGAATCCATATGGCATAACCATCAATTCACGATCCGCACCTTCCCAAAGGCAGGTACGGATCATTTTTATAACCTCAGACATTGGCTGACTGTAATCTCGCCTGACGCATTTTCTTCAATGCGATACAAGTGAGCGCAGTGACGACAGCACCAAGCGCCATACAAAACAGCGCTAACAACGGTTTGTTCATCGCGCCCAGTAAGGCAACAACCGGTCCGCCATGCGCGACACTATCGGTGATCCCAAAAGAGAAAGCCATTACCGCAGCAACCATCGACCCCAGCATGTTGGCCGGAATCACCGACACCGGATCCTGCGCTGCAAACGGAATCGCCCCTTCAGAAATCCCGACCAGCCCCATCGCGCCGGCCGCTTTACCGGCTTCAAGTTCTGATGCTTCAAACAGGCTCAGTTTACGACCAAGCACTGTGGCGAGTCCCATGCCGAGCGGTGCAACCGGAATGGCGCACGCCATCGCGCCCATAAACTGTGTCTGACCACTGGCAATCATGCCGACAGAGAACAAGAAGGCAACTTTGTTGAACGGGCCCCCCATATCAAACCCGGCCAGTCCGCCCAGCACAATGCCCAGCAACACCATATTCCCGGTGCTCATGGTTGTCAGCAGTTCTGTCATCCCATGCATCAGGCTGGCAATCGGAGCACCGATCACAAAAATAAACAGACCGGAGATAAACAGCGCGCCGGTGATCGGTGCGATCATGATCGGCACCAGCGGCTGAATCATCTTGTGATAATTGAAACTGGTCAGCCAGCGAATGAAGTACCCCACCAATAAACCGGCAATAATTGCGCCGATAAATCCGGTTCCGGCATCGGCATCGTAAAATGAGCCGTTATTGGCAATCCAGCCACCAATCATCCCCGGGGCCAGTGCCGGGCGATCGGCAATCGCATAAGCAATATAACCGGCCAGAATCGGAATCATCAGTTGGAAGGAAACGACACCGACATCCAGCACTTTATTCCACAAACTGCCTTGCGGAATCGCCATCCCGGCTTCCGTCGGCTCTCCGCCAATCGCCAGTGCCAGCGCAATCAACAGACCACCGGCAACCACAAACGGGATCATATGCGAAACACCGTTCATCAGATAACGATACAACTCCGGACGGTTCCGGGATGGTTCCGTATCACGGGATTCAGCCGGAGAATCAGGTCGATACACGGGTGCCTGCAATGCTTTCTGAATCAGCCCTTGCGCATCACGGATCGGTTCTTTCACGCCGGTTTCAATGAGTTTTTTACCGGCAAAGCGGGTGATTTCCACCTGTTTGTCACTCGAAACAATAATCGCGTCAGCCGCTTCAATCTCTGCTGCCGTCGGGCTGTTTTTCACCCCGATTGATCCGTTGGTCTCGACTTTGATCTGATAGCCCAGTGCTGCGGCACCTTTTTCCAGCGATTCTGCCGCCAGATAAGTATGTGCAATGCCGGTCGGACAGCCGGTCACCCCGATCAGAAAACCGTTTTCTCCCGATGACTGCGGCGTCGGTTCTGACTTGGACAACAGTAGTTCCAGTGCTTGCTGCTCGGTCTGTGCGGCCAAAAGCTGCTCGGTAAATCCGTCTTCAATCAGTTTGGCAGAAAGCTCGGCCAAAACTTCGACATGATGATTGGCATTGCCATCGGGAGAAGCAATCATAAAAAAGAGTTTCGATGGTTGGCCGTCTTCGGCGCCGTAATCAATGCCCTGACGACTGATTCCCACCACAACGGCAGGTTTACTCACAGCAACGCTTTTGGCATGAGGAATGGCAACGCCCTCATCAAAGCCAGTATTGCCGAGTGCCTCTCGGGCATAAATATCCGTTAAAAATTGTTGTTGATCGGTGATACGTCCTTCTGCGACCAGCATACCAGCCAGCTCGGTAAGCACTTCATCTTTGGTCGTTGACGAAAGATTCAGCCGAATCAATCGTGATGAGATAAGTTGAGTAATCATTTTCGTTCCCCGTTCATTCTGTCTGCATCGCTTCATTTGTGGAGAGAAGGTGTCTGTCCCCATAAGAAACGCGGCATTTACGGTGTCTGTCCCTGTAACGGTTCCTGTCGCGTTAACGAGATATGGTGTGTCCCCGTAACGCTTGTTCCCGTAAATAAGGAAGATTGTGGTGACCAGAATATTGTGGTGACTGTCTCTGTCAGTTGATAGTGAAACAAAAATGCATTTACTGGAGGATTGTATCATGATGATTTAAATGTGATCTAAGCCCAACGATGACATGAAATAGACCGTTCCATTTATATAAAATCACATTTATATACAAGCAATGGCTTAATCAACCTTTATATGGTGTAGCACATTGAATTTTTGATTTGAATAACTAAAATCTGCATCTTCAAGTGAGTGGGGAATCCCCACGTCATTGAAAGATGCAGAAGTTAGAAAGTGTCCGATTCTAATGCAAAACAGATATTGAATTTTGTTCCAATTCCGTTGATTAGAAACATTTCGTTAGAAAGATTCTTCTAAAACCAGAACCTGCCTAGTATCACCTAATACAGTAACAAATTCTTCCATACCCTCAATCGAATAAACACGTCTAGGTAGTGGGGAACCCATATCGTAAAAGCGTCCATCGTATTTCGGCAAGGCCACCGTAGTGCGGTTATTCGAATAAATGACATAATCATCAACAATGTTGTCAAGATAGAAAACATCATCATATTTCAAGTCAACAAGATATGATTCTGCATCGTCAATTGACAAATTGCCGTTACGTAGTCGGATCATCAAAGGAGTCATACCTTTCAACACATCTTTGTAACCTAGAGCTCTTGCTTTCCTTACTTTTTCATCATGAATAGCCTGCTCTTTTCGGTTAGCTTCTGCCTGAGCTTCTGCCCGTTTTGCGTCTATTTTAGCTTGTTTTGCATCTCTTTCAGCTTGTACAGCACGTTCCGCAACCATTCTATCATGCTGTTTTTTCTCTTCTGCGGCTTTTAAATCGGCATACTTTGATGAGAATACTTCATCACATTGATTCAGTTCATCCGTTTTCCATAGAATGTCTACTTTTTGTTGCCTGATTTTTTCCAGTTGCTCTTTATACGAATAGAATAAATCGGATATATAGCTATAGTTGGTATTGTATCTTGTCGGATTATCAATCCATTTTTTTCCTAGCTCACAATTTGAGAGAACCTTATCTACAGCTTGCTGAACATCTCTACTCGGTATTTTTGCTAATTCACTTTCTGTGACATCAATCAGACTCTGACAATGGGACAAAGTTTCATTGAATGGCTGACCTCCGATAATATATTCAGAATTCAGCATATCAGGATTCATTTCTTTCAGCTCTTTCAAGTCTTTCATAAACCAACGTTTACGCTGTTTATATAAATCAAGTGCTGTATCAGCATAAGGGTCAGGGCGTGGAAAATCCAACTTAGGCATACTAGTACAACGTCTGGCAATACTGTCCATTAGTTTAAATGCATCTTTGGGTGGTACTTTTGATATTTCATTCTCTATTGAAAAAATTCGATTTTGACACTCGGATAGCTCCTCAACAAATGGCTTCTTCTGCCAAACTTTTGTCGATTTCAACGCTTCAGGGTTGCTGGATTCTAACTCTTTCAACGTATCCGAGAGCGTTTTTTCCTTATCCTTAAATAATTTGATCTCTCTATCATTTGACGTATAAGGGCGAGGGAATTTCAGGGTAGGAAGAGTTGAACAATCCCAAATAATCCGACTCATTAAAGATAAGTCATTTTTCCCAAGCTCTTCTGCACCAACTGAAAAACTAAACATAGAGAGAAAGCATAATATGGTCACAGGTATTTTCATTTCTAATCCTATTATATAATTTCACTTACGTGGAAGAGGCTTCTGAAACAGAAAAATCATTATAAATAAAACCAATAATAACTACAATAAAAAACACTAAAATCAATAAGTAACAACACTTATCTCTTAATCTTTCAGACAAAAAATGTGGTTCCACTGTAATGAAACTAAGAATGTCAATACTATATTTTCTATCACCAGCAAGATTATAATGAGAAAGTTATGTCCGTCTGAATATTAAAGAGAAGTAAAGCAGCCCATCATGATTCAAATGTGATCTGTATCGGTATGAGACATTTAAATTCCGTGTATTAATAATATTTATATTAATAAAGCACACAACGGCCCAGGAACAGAATAATGGATGGTGATCACTGCACGACTTGTCATCGACTTTGCATCAATGAATAACGGTAGGAAATCATGAGCCAAGTATTTCATCATCTGATTGAAGCCATTATTGATGAGCGGGACAACTGTCAGCGTATCTGGTTTGCCGGCGATCAGCACACCCCACCGCCATTCAGCTATCAGGTGAACTTTCCTCGTCTGGAGATCGCCCTCAAAGGCAATTACTGCAATCAGATTGAAGATGAACTGCACGGGATCAGTGTCGTTCATATTCAGGCAGGGAATGCGCTTTATATCCCCCCCAACTGCTGGAATAAACCGGACTGGGAAGATGAGTGTTCAGTCATCAGCCTGCTGTATGGCCGCCGTCAGATTGGGTTCAGCTTTGTTGCTAAACGCAAAGGGACCGATGGTTTTTATGATGTCCAGAAACACAGCGTGCAAATGCGAACCGGCTATGCGATTGATAATATTCTGGAAAGCCTCAATGCTCTGGCCAGAGAGCCGCAAAAATCGCCGATGGATGAGCATCTGCTTTGTGCACTGCTGACCTACACGCAAAGCATTCTCCGTCAGCCACAACTTTCAGCCAGAAGCCGTAGTGAAGATCTCTATCAGGGGATTTGTATCTATATTCAGGAAAACTTTCACCGGGCCATCACCAGAGATTCCATCGCGTCACGGTTCAGCCTGTCTGCCAATCACCTCTCCCGCTTGTTTCATCAGCAGGGACACATGACGCTGGCTGACTACATTGCCTGGGTCAGAATTGATCGGGCGAAGTTCATGTTGAAAAAATATCAGTTCCGCCTCAGCGAAGTTGCCGAACGGTGCGGGTTTCAGGATGTGAATTACTTTTGCCGAGTGTTTAAAACGAAAACCGGTATGACCCCTTCCGAGTACCGGACACGCTTTGATTAAAAAATTTCAGTATTCTGTATGATCGTGAGCCATGACATGGAGCAGAATCCCTTTGAGTGTTTCTTCTCGTTTGGCATCCAGCAGAAGCTGTGCATTGAGATCGTCGATCAACCAGCGGGTCAATCGCGTCATCGCGATCACAATATCCCGGTTCAACGGCTGCGGCAGAACCAGAGCAAGCACGAATGAAACGGGTGAACTCGCGGACTGCCAGTCCAGTGGCTGTGCCAATGGCATCACCATCAGCACCGGCGTGTCCACCACATCACTCATCACATGAGGCAAAGCGACTCGATTCGGGAGTGCCGTGGTTGAGATATTCTCCCGCTGATTGAGTTGTGCCAGTAATTGTTCAGGCTTTCCGGGAGCAATCCGTTCGGCAAGATAATGCAATGCCGAATGCTTATCGGTGAATCCGGAGTGGTCTTCATAGTCCCAACGACACACAAACGGCAGAGAAAACGCCGGATGAGTCGCAAACAGTTGCTCTGCGGCATCATTTTTACGATGTGAAGTAGAGAGCAGAATGGCCTGTTCATTGAAATATTCCGTGAACACCATACAAGCCAGTTCGGCATCGAGTCCTTCTATCGCAATCTGGCACAGATGTCCGGCACGATTTCTCAGGCTCAAAACATTGAGAGGCTGATTGAGCCGGGTGTGGGCTCCCCGGCTCAGATTGTAAAAGACAAAAATGGAACGGAAATAGCCACAAAGCTGCTTCAAAGCGCAGACCTGCCAGCCCGGCAGCCCTTCTTCTTTGAGCAGAAAAGTAATCCGGGTGGTGATCATACTTTTCTCAGACAAGTTTCTAAAACTTGTTCAGCATTGATCAAAACTTCTTCAATCGAGAAATGAAAGACCTGACATCCTTTAAAACGGGATCTCTCTTCAATTTCGATATCAGACACAATGATGCGAATATCCGCTGAGACAATATCCGCAACAGTCAGCTCATTTTCAATTCCCATTGCTCCTTGCGTTTCAACTTTGATTGACACACCACGGTGACCGGCAGCTTTAAGCAGCTGCTCGGCCGCCATATAGGTATGGGCAATTCCGGTCGGACATGCGGTGACAGCTACAACCTTCATGAAAAGTCCTTTCTGATTATCGTTGACTACAGCTTCCGTCCGAGACGTTTTTCAATCTGTTTCCGTTCCCACTTCGGGCCAAAAAAATTGAACACTTCAAACACATTCAACCCGTGAGAAATCAAACCGATTCCCCATCCCAGCATCGGCCACCAAGCCCAGATATAGCTGCTGTCGGTCACAAAGTTGATGATAAACAGCAGCGATATCACCAGAGTGTATGTGATGACATGGGAATAGAACCCCTTGATATCGCGGACATAATTAATGGCACGTTCTTCTTCACTGATTTGATTGGTTTGGTTGTTTTTATTCATCTCTTGCTCTCCTTGTAGTTCAGAGAGGTCGATTTCAAAAACAGCCGCCAGTGCATTAAGGGATTCGAGACTCGGTTTCTGACCGCGCTCAATCCGCTGAACAGTCCGGATATTGAGCCCGCTCAACTGTGCCAACTGCTCCTGCGACCACCCTTTCTGCAAACGTCGTTTTCGAATATTCATTTTGTTCTCTCTGTGTAAATCATCACCGTAATACTGGCATATCATCGCGAAAGCAAGTACGTCACCAACCTGACAAAAATACGACAATCATTAAAAATCAGTCAGTTAAGTGTAGCACTAAGTTTTATCATCAATCTTATCAATCATATTAGCCTAGCATAGCGACATATCCGATGCTGTCGCTATCGTCATTTTTTCGGTTACTTTTTTCAGCGACTGAATATGGATAACACCGACTAATTCGATAGCTTTATTGTGTCTAAGATGTTCACATCTACGGAGAATGTCGACAGATAAAAATGGCACAAGTAGATACTCACTGACTGCCTCTGAACGTCCGAAGAGGATGAGCGAATCCAATGAGATAGGATGAAAGATCAGGCTATGACCATGGAATAAAATAATAAATAAAGGAGGTGTTTTTTGTGGTGCACCTATCGGCCAAACAGTAATAAAACCAAGTAGCATGGGGAACTTAGTATCATGAAGCCCCCCTCAACTCCCCCTGTAATAATATTTTTTATCGCATTGTAAAAACCGCCCATCACAGGGCGGCAAGATTGAATCGGATGACTTACAAAAATGCCTTATAAGGCAGCTCCGGTTCATCGGTGAAAATATCGCGGAAGCCCCGGAAGTGCTGGTAATGCATTCGGCCTTTATCCGTCGGGTAAGTATATTTTCCGCCGACCTGCCAGAAGAATGGTGCAAAACCGTATTGCAGACGCTCTTTTTTCATCTGCCATAAAACTTCGATTTCGCGGGGATCATTTTGGAAGTTGGCCCAGATATCATGATGAAATGGCACCACGACCTGACAATCCAGCGCTTCACCAGCCCGCAAAATATCGGAAGCGGTCATTTTATCGGTGACACCGCGTGGGTTTTCACCATACGAGAGCAAAGCAACGTCGATCTGGTATTGATTACCATGTTTGGCGTAATAGTTTGAGTAGTGCGAATCGCCGGAGTGATAGACCGTACCACCGGTTGTTTCGATCAAGTAATTCACCGCACGCTCATCCATGCCATCGAGAATGGCTTTATCATAAGATGAGACACCTTCCGGCAAAGTCACCAGCGCCGTCCGGTCAAAAGAATCCAGCACTTTGATGCTCACATCACCAATCTCAATACAATCCCCGACTTTGGCAACAATGCAGCGCTCCTGCGGGACGCCCCAACTGGTCCATAAATTGACACAAGCTTGTGGGCCAATGAATTTCACATGTTCACCACAGTTTTTCAGCACGGCAGCGGCAACGTTCACATCAATATGATCGGCATGATCATGAGAAGCCAGCACGGCATCAATCTCTTTGATGGCAAAGGGATCCATCACAAACGGTGAAGTTCTCAGATTTGGCTGAAGTTCACGAACCCCACCCATCCGCATCATCTGATGTTGGTTTTTCATCAGCGCATTTTTTTGGGTGCGTTTCCCGGTGCCACACCAGAAATCAATCGACAGATTGGTATTCCCTTCAGTTTTCAGCCAGATGCCGGTACATCCCAACCACCACATTGAAAACGTATTCGGTTCAACCACGGTTTGCTCAATTTCTTCATTGAGCCAGGTTCCCCATTCAGGGAACGTATTGAGGATCCACGATTCGCGTGTAATTTCGTTTACCTTGCTCATAACAACACCTTTTATTTCTGATTTATTGTAAATTTTGCATGTAGGGAGCCGTGCGCTTGGACCGAAGTCCAAGCACCTGCAAATATGATTCGTTCAGAGCGGTGATCGATTCAGCGCGTTAGCGACTAGACCAGCATGACCTGTATCCCCTGCGCCTCTAATGCACTCACAACCTTTGACGGTGCATCTTTACCGGTAATCACCATATCGATTTTGCTGGTCGGACAAAATAGCATGCCCGTTCGCTGACCGACTTTGGAGCTGTCAACCACTACAACCAGCTTGTCGATCTGTTCCAACATCTGCTGCTCTGCAACGGCGGTTAACATATCCGCTTTATACAATCCGCTTTCCGTCAGACCTTTACCACTGGTAAACATCCAATGCCCGGCATAACCGCCCAATGCATCCGGTGCCGGATTGAGAAAAATATTCTGCGCTTTATTGTATTGACCACCGATAATGATGACATCTTCGTGATCCTCGTTGATTAGATAGCTCGCCAGCGGAAAATAATTGGTTACGATTTGAACATCCTGCCCGCATAACTGTTGCCCCAGCATAAATGCCGTCGAACCACAGTTAATCACGACACTATCTCCCGGTTGGCAGAGTTCAGCCGCGCGCATTGCAATGAGAGACTTCTCCCGATAGTGCTCGGTACTATCGATATTCAGCGGTGTCCATCTTCTCTTTTTGCCAACAATTCGTTCTGCCCCGTTGCGAACTTTCTTCAGTTTTCCGAGTTCATCAAGTTTTGAGATATCGCGTCGGGCAGTTGCCGGAGAAACGTGAAAGGCATCGATAATATGAGACACATTGATCGATTGTTTCTCTTCTAACAAAGACAAAATGCCATGATGTCTCTGGACTTCATTCATAAGCATCATCCTATTCATCACGATGTGATTACTTGTGATTACATTTGATTTGTTTTGATTCTATTAATCATCCCCTTTGATGTCAAATAATTCGGATGAAAAATTAAATGCCAAACGACTATAAAACTTAAGATATTGTTTTTAAATGAATATTAATCATATCAAGTGATCAGCGTAGCATTTGTGACACTTGATCCCACATTAAATTGATATAAATCAATTCAATCAAAAACAATCATTGAATGATTATAAATGATTTTTTAAAGTCTATTCCGTGAGCAAAACAAATCGATTCCTGCATATCACATGACGGAATCACTCTGACCTACATCCAACAACAAATACAAATATATCTAGGGGTAAAGATATGGAGTTCTTGTATAACATCTTCTATATATTTTACAGCCAAGTGATGACCAAAGCCCCGTTACTCCTCGGTTTGGTCACTCTCATCGGTTACTGGCTGCTAAAAAGAGATGCAACGACCATTTTGAAAGGATCAATTAAAACCATCGTTGGTTTTATGCTGGTTCAGGTCGGTGCAGGTACACTGGTCGCAGGCTTTAAGCCCGTGATCGCGAAACTCTCGGAATACCACGGACTGACAGGTTCGGTGATTGATCCATATACAGCGATGATGGCCACAATGGAGACCATGGGCGATCGGTATTCATGGGTCGGCTATGCGGTATTGCTGGCACTGGCAATTAATATTGTGTTGGTGCTATTTCGCCGTTATACCGGGATTCGGACCATCATGCTGACCGGGCACATTATGTTCCAGCAAGCCGGTCTGATCGCAGTATTCTACCTGATCACGGGTGCCGGTATGTGGGAAACCATCATCTGTTCAGCGGTGTTGATGGCGCTGTACTGGGGCATTTCGTCAAACATCATGTTTAAACCAACCGAAGCGGTAACCGGGGGGGCCGGATTCTCCATTGGTCACCAACAGCAAGTCGCCTCTTGGATTGCCACCAAAGTTGCCCACAAACTCGGGGATAAAAATGACAGTGTTGATCATCTGAAGCTCCCCGGCTGGCTCCACATTTTCCACGACAGTATTGCCGCGACCGCGATTGTCATGACGGTGTTCTTCGGCATTATCCTGCTCTCTTTCGGTCTTGATAACCTTCAGGCGATGGCCGGGAAAACCCACTGGACGATTTACATTCTTGAAACCGGTTTGAAATTCGCGGTTGCCATTCAGGTGATTGTCGCCGGGGTGCGGATGTTCGTTGCCGAACTATCCGAGGCTTTCAAAGGGATTTCTGAACGTGTGATTCCGAATGCGGTACTTGCCATCGACTGTGCGGCTATCTATGCCTTTTCTCCCAATGCCATGGTGTTTGGGTTTATGTGGGGGGCCATCGGGCAGTTTACTGCGGTGTTAGCGATGCTCGCTTTCAATGCTCCAATCATGATTATTCCCGGCTTTATTCCAATGTTCTTCTCCAACGCCACGATTGGTGTGTTTGCGAACCATTTCGGTGGCTGGCGTGCCGTGATGAAGATCTGCTTTGTGATGGGCATCATTGAGGTGGTTGGTTCTGCATGGGCAATTCACTTATTCAGCCAACACGGTGTGGCATTCAATGGCTGGATGGGAATGGCTGACTGGGCCTTGGTTTTCCCACCGATTATGCAAGGGCTCTCGATGTCGAAACTGTTCTTCTTTGCGCTGATCGGACTGGCAGTCATTTATATGTTCTTCGCATCAAAACGTCTGCGTGCAGAAGAAGATGCTCAGGGCACGGTTGAAATCAGCGAAGAACCTGAAGTCCTCGAAGCGGTAGAACAAGCGCTGAAAACCCACGACGGACAGCGCCCGGTCAGTATTCTCGCGGTGTGTGGTAATGGTCAGGGCTCTTCCATGATGATGAAAATGAAGATCGGTAAATATCTGGAGAAAAAAGGCATTCCGCATGTGATGGACTCCTGTGCAGTGTCTGACTACAAATCCAAGCTGGCAACCACCGATATTATTGTGTCATCGAGACACCTTTCCGCTGAAATGGATCCGGGAGAAGGCAAGTTCGTCCTTGGCGTACAGAACATGCTGAATCCGAACTCTTTCGGGGATGAGCTGCTGGATATCATCAATAAAAACTTTGTGGGGCACTGATAGCGTAGGCCGGAAGGACAACCGGCACGCTTCGCCTGATTTACTTTTTTTCACCATCAAATATCACGATTGAACCACCACTATGGGCCTGTCCCTCGGCGTCTTACGTCGTCAAAGGATGGCCCCTCGCGGAGAAGATTATGGGACTGAAACAGTCACTGATTGAGAATAACTCAATTCGATTACAAGCATCCGCCTCGGACTGGCGTGAAGCGATCAAAATCGGCACCGACCTCCTGATTGCATCGGGGGCAATTCTGCCCTCTTATCACGATGCCATCATCAGCAGTGTCGAAACACTGGGCCCTTACATTGTGATTGCCCCTCAGTTAGCGATGCCGCATGCCCGACCAGAAAATGGTGTCGTGCGAACAGCGTTTGCGTTAGTGACGCTGGAAACACCGGTCTACTTTGTCGGAGAAGATGAACCGGTTGATGTGTTGATCACACTGGCCGGCAGCAGCTCGAATGAACACATGGAAGGCCTGATGGAAGTCACTCAGGTGTTGGATGATGACGAGAGTGAAACGGGAGTTGATCTCGATAAACTCCGCCGTTGTCGTTGTAACGAAGATGTACTGCAAGTGATTGATGCAGCGCTGGCGGAAACGACGGTTTAAGGAGTCAACATGTCAGGACACGGCCATTCATTTCAATCCTTAAAACAGCAAGTGCTGGATGCCAATCTGCAACTCCCGCGTTATGGGCTGGTCACCTTTACCTGGGGCAATGTCTCGCAAATTGACCGCGCTGCCGGTGTGGTCGCGATCAAGCCATCCGGTGTGGCATATGAGACCATGACCGTCGATGACATTGTGATTGTCGATCTGGCCGGCAATCAGCTCGAAGGTACGCTGAATCCGTCGAGTGATACTGCCACTCATCTGGAAATTTATCAGGCATTTGAGCAAGTTGGCGGGATTGTTCATACCCATTCTCGTCATGCAACGATCTGGGCGCAGGCTGAGCGGGATATTCCGGCACTCGGCACCACGCATGCCGATTATTTTTACGGGGACATCCCCTGCACACGCCGGTTATCCGGTGACGAAGTCATCAATCGTTACGAAAAGAATACCGGATTGGTGATTGTCGAAACGTTTCACATGCGCCATATTGAACCGATGTCTGTCCCCAGTGTGATTGTCGCAGGACACGCACCATTTTCATGGGGGGCCGATGCAAACGACGCCGTACATCACGCGGTCGTGTTAGAAGAAGTTGCTGCGATGGCGATTGCAACACGATTCCTGAATCAGGAAATCAACATCCAACAGGAACTTTCCGACAAACATTACCTGCGTAAACACGGCGTAAATGCTTACTACGGACAAAGGTAATCTTACATGTATAAAGTGCTTGCATTAGACTTAGACGGAACCGTACTCACGGACGACCATACCATTCACCCTGAAGTGAAACAGGCGATTCACGCAGCACAACAACAGTGCCATGTCGTGATTGTCACCGGTCGTCATCATACCGCAGCAAGACCCTATTATCTGGAATTGGGGCTCAATACACCGATCATTTGCTGCAACGGAACGTATGTCTATGACTATCAGAATGACGCCGTCTTGCAATACGATGCGATTGCCAAAGACGATGCGCGCAAGTTCATCGATCTCGCCACACAATACCAAATGAAAATGGTCCTGTACGTCACCGATACGATGAACTACGGCAAACAGAATCCGATTGTTTATATGGAAGCACTCGAAAAATGGGCCAACCAATACCCTGAATCCATTCGTCCTCAGATTCATCGGGTTGATTCATTTCACCAATTAGTAGAACAGGCAGATCACGTGTGGAAATTCGTTGTCGAAGGCCTGCCAAGCTCCGTCGAGCGTCTTGCAGAACACCCTTGGGTGAAAGAGACATTCAACGGTGAATTCTCTTGGTCAAATCGTATCGATTTTGCCGCCAAAGGGAACAGCAAAGGCAAGCGACTGGCCGAATATGTCGCCGCACTGGGGTATGACGCCAATCACGTCATTGCCATCGGTGATAACCACAATGACATTTCAATGCTGACTTATGCCGGCTTGGGTATCGCAATGGCGAATGCTGACGACGCCGTCAAATCTCACGCGAAACAGATCTGTCAAACCGATAACAATAGTGATGGCCTTGCCCATCTCATACGACAGAAAATTCAAGGATAAATCTCATGACCCTACCCATGATTCAAATCGCTTTAGACCAAACCAACCTGACCTCTGCCATTGAAGTGGCACGCCGTGTCGAAAGTTTTGTCGATGTGATTGAGGTTGGTACTATTCTGGCTTTTGCCGAAGGCATGAATGCCGTCAGAACCCTGCGTCACAATCATCCGGAGCATTTGCTGGTCTGTGATATGAAAACGACGGATGGCGGTGCGATTCTGGCACGCATGGCATTTGAGGCCGGTGCAAACTGGATCACCGTTTCCGCTGCGGCTCACATCGCAACCATCGCTGCCTGTAAACAGGTTGCCGATGAGTTCAACGGTGAAATTCAGATTGAAATTTATGGTAACTGGACCATGGCTGACGCCAAATCATGGGTCGATTTAGGGATCACTCAGGCGATTTACCACCGCTCGCGTGATGCAGAGCTGGCCGGTATCGGCTGGACACCGGGCGATCTGGATAAGATGCGCCAACTGTCAGATTTAGGCCTGGAACTCTCGATTACCGGCGGCATCGTACCGGAAGATCTCTATCTGTTTGAAGGCATCAAAGCCAAAACATTCATTGCCGGCAGAGCGCTCGCCGGTGAGGAAGGCCGTGAAACGGCGGCCGCGCTGAAAGAGCAGATCGCACGCTTTTGGGGGTAGTCTGATGTACCAACATGTACAACGTCACCGGACCGGCCTGTATGAGAAAGCCCTGCCAAGCGACATGACATGGGAAGAGAAACTCACAACGACGCGAGCATTAGGATTCGACTTTCTTGAAATCTCGATTGATGAATCGGATGAACGGCGCAGTCGGCTCGACTGGGATAACGAGACCATTTATGGCCTACGTCATTTGTGTGAGCAACTTCAGGTGCCGCTTCATTCGATGTGCCTGAGTGCTCACCGAAAATTCCCATTCGGTTCGATGGATCCCGAAATTCGTCAACAAGCAGACCTGCATCTGGAAAAAGCCATCACGCTGGCTTATAAACTGGGCATCCGGGTGATTCAGTTAGCGGGGTATGATGTTTATTACGAACCCAACAGTGCCCAAACGCATGCCTATTTTGTTGCCGGGATGAAACGTGCAGCAAAACTGGCAGAACGTGCCGGTGTCATGTTAGCGGTAGAAATTATGGATACGCCGTATCTCAATGCGTTGAGTAAATTTGAAGTGCTGAACCGTGCGGTTCACTCTCCCTATTTCACCGCTTATCCCGACGTCGGTAACATCAGTGGCTGGAATTACGATGTCTGCACGGAACTCGCACTGAGCTTACCGCATATCACGCAGATTCATCTGAAAGATACGCATCCGGTCAAACCGGGGTATCCGGGGCAGTTCCGCGATCTGGTGATCGGGGACGGTGACGTAGATTTTTCAGCGGTATTCAGCACCCTCAAACAGCTCGACTGTGTCGTGCCGTTGGTGCTCGAAATGTGGGCTCAAGATGACCACTGGCAAGACAATATTCACACAGCACAGCAACGTCTTAACCAAGCCTGTAGCGTGGCCCACCTGCCACCGTTATTTCCGGAATCCACGACTGCCGTGCATTAAAATTACCACCCATGAGCGAGGGTAAAATGATCGGGTAACCTGTTCGGGCAGACGCATTGGTGTCTGCCCGTTTCTTATTGTTCAATGTCACCGATTACTCAACGTCACCGAAAGCTGGATGAGCAAAAAAGTTTAACCGGAAAAATTGACTTCTTTCCTCGGTTATCGCAAGGTGAATACTTGTGCATATAACGCTGATCTCGCTCGCAATTTGATGAAATTACTCCACCTACAACTCTTCTGGTATGAGAAGTATCACGCACTGCTTGATATGGAAGACTTACCCATCTTATCCCCTTCACAAGCGCAGGAACTCAAACACTGGCTCAAAAAACGCCGCAAAATTCTCGCTTATGAGGTCCACCATCAGCCGTGGGTCAAAGTCAACGTTGATGGATCGTCCTCAAGCCTATTGTTGTTGCCGAACGGCGCATTGACCGAACAGGACTTATTCAGTAACAAAACGCTGCGCGGCTTGTGGAAAGTGGTTGATGGTTTCTTATTTATCAAAGTGATCAGTGGTGAGTTTATTATCGAGTATCAAGTGGTCGGTTGTGCGGAACAGAATATTCACTGTGGTATCGAGTATATTAACGGACAGCTCAGTTCCTACAGTAAATTTATTCAAACTCAGTCATAAACAACGTGGTCAAACGCGAATCAGTCACGATAATCATAAGAATCTGTTTTCATCGGTTAAAAAATTGTTTTAAATAGCAAACACCCGTGTGACACAGATGGAACGAGTCAGTTATGTCGATCGATTTCAGAGCCAGATTCAGATTCAACCGCCCTTATGACCAAAGTAACGGCAAAGAAGAAAGTATCATTCCATATAACCACAATGGGAAAATCCCGTCGTTATCCTGCTTTGAAAGTGATCGCGGCCGGATCATCAATTCTGCGGCAATTCGCCGCCTGCAACAAAAAACGCAGGTTTTCCCGCTGGAACGAAACTCCTCCGTCCGTAGTCGTCTGACACATTCGATGGAAGTGCAGCAAGTCGGGCGCCATATCGTGCAGCAGATTTATAAGATGCTGGGGTCTGATGCTGAACACTACGGGCTTGAATCGCTGGAACGTCACTTTGAATCGATCGTTGAAATGGCGTGCCTGATGCATGATGTCGGTAACCCGCCTTTTGGTCACTTCGGTGAACAAGCAATCAATGACTGGTTCCATCACTATATTCCGTTAAAAGCAGCAACCATTCCGCTTCCTGAGCCATTGCAGAAAGATCTCACCGAATTTGAAGGCAATGCGCAGGCGGTTCGGTTGGTGCATTCGATTCTCAGTCTCAACCTGACCTACACACAGATTTCAGCGATCCTCAAATATACCCGGCGTGGCGATGAACTGAGCCCGAAGGCATTGCAAGCCAAAGGCCACCAGTTTGCTGCCGGTGAGCTGCAATATCTGAAGAAGAAGGTCGGTTACTATCTGAGTGAAGCGCTCTTTATCGATAAACTCTACCGCTCTCTTTCGATGGAACAAGGCAGCCGCTCTCCCTTCTCTTATATTATGGAAGCGGCTGATGATATTTCATATGGGGTTGCAGATATTGAGGATGCGGTTGAAAAAGGCATCATTGATATCAAACAGACCAGTGATGCCCTGAAAGCCGAGTATCAACGTCTACGGCAAACGGACTATCCGAATGCAGCTCATGATATGATGGATACCATTGTTCAGACCGCACTCGGCAGTGCCGAGCGCGCCAATAACTGCGCGGTGAGTCACTTTTTTATTACCTTAAGAGTCGAAATCAGCAAACGTCTGCCGAAACATGCAGCCAGACAGTTTATCTACAATATCGAGGCCATTTATCACGGTCATCTTGACCGGGCACTGATTGAAGATGACAGCACCGAACATGTGCTGGTCGAAACCCTGAAAAACGTCGCCAAAAAACATGCGTTCTGTGATAAAGAAGTTGAAGCCCGCGAGCTGCAAGGTTATCAAATCATCACGGGCCTGCTCGACTTCTATAAGCCGCTACTGGAACTGAGCAGAGCCCAGTTTGAAGCGATTGTCGACGGTGAGACCAAACCGCTTCTCCCGGCCCGCTTATATAAAAAGCTACCGAACAAACATCTGCGCGCTTACGAAAATGCGATGAAAGCCATTCAAGCCGGACACTTCCCCGGTGGATACTCGCTGGATGAAAGTAGCTGGGAATATTATTTTCGGGTGCGGCTGATTCAGGACTACATCAGTGGTATGACCGACCAATTTGCCTTTGATGAATTCCGCTCATTGAGTGTGATTGATAGCTTGTAAATCACGGTTCATCACAAAGCAGGTCTATCGGGCGATTGACCTGCTTTGTAGCATTTTTAACCAACATAATGCGCCGCGCTCATGACCAGTTCGGAAACCGCCTGACACCTAAAAAGTGTTTAAACTTTAACTATCTCACCGAGTTCTAACCTTTATACCGGCTAGGTGCAGAATAAAATATCAATCTCATTCGATTCACAAGTCACATCTTGCTTAAAAGCCCAAAAACCATCACCTTTTTATTATTCTATAAATAAACATATAATTAACATTATTCACCCATAACCTCACTTAAAACCAGAATATACACCCTAACATTTGGCACAAATCAAAATTTAACATCAAATTAAAAATAGATAGCATTGAAAAGTCACATATATTAACATTTAATTTACATTGAGATGAAAATATTGCAAACACAACACCGCCTCAATGACATACAACAACACTCAAATACAGGAAAATAACTATGCAGTCACTTGTTGATTTTTTGAATGGGATAATCTGGAGCCCGGCACTGATTTATCTGTGTCTCGGCGCCGGGCTCTTCTATTCAATCCTGACACGCTTTGTTCAGGTCCGGCACTTTGCAGAAATGTGCCGATTACTCTTCTCGGCAAAAACGTCAACGAAGGGGATTTCTTCGTTCCAAGCTTTGGCCGTGTCTCTTTCCGGACGAGTCGGCACCGGGAACATTGCCGGTGTTGCAGCCGCAATCGGTTTTGGTGGCCCGGGAGCCGTGTTCTGGATGTGGGTCGTCGCTTTCCTCGGTGCTGCGACCGCTTATGCAGAGTCAACACTGGCTCAAATTTATAAAGAAGAAGATGATGGTGAGTTCCGTGGTGGTCCGGCTTACTACATTGAAAAAGCGATGGGACAAAAGTGGTATGCGATGATTTTTGCAATCGCGACCATCATCGCCTGCGGTGTGCTGTTACCGGGGGTTCAGTCAAACAGTATCGGCAACGCAATCGAATCGGCTTTCGGCAGCGGTGAGATGGTCGAGACCGCAATCGGCACATTCAGTATGGCGAAAATCCTGACCGGGACGATCGTTTCCATTCTGATGGCTTTCATCATTTTCGGAGGCGTTAAACGTATTGCCAGTTTCACCCAGATTATCGTCCCTTTTATGGCACTTGCGTATATTATTACCGCTTTCGTGATTATCCTGCTCAACATCAGCCAAGTACCACATGTCTTCAGCCTGATTATCGGTGATGCATTTACACCAATGGCAGGCGTGGGAGCGGCTATCGGCTGGGGTGTCAAACGCGGGGTATACTCGAACGAAGCCGGTCAAGGGACCGGGCCTCACGCAGCAGCCGCTGCGCATGTACAACATCCGGCTCAGCAAGGTCTGGTTCAGTCCTTCTCGATCTACATTGATACGCTGTTGGTCTGTTCTGCAACCGCCTTCATGATTCTGATCACGGGTGCTTACAACGTTCACGGAGCGGCCGAAGGGACATTCCTCGTACAACATTTGGCAGCCGATGTGGCAGCAAACAGCCCGGCATTTACTCAGATAGCCATTGAAAAAGCGATCCCGGGCGTCGGCAAAACCTTTGTTGCCATTGCGCTGTTCTTCTTCGCATTTACCACGATTTTGGCCTACTACTATATTGCAGAAACCAACGTCGCCTACATTTGCCGTCGTTTTGGTTCCGGGACGCTGACTTTCTTACTGAAAATTGTCCTGCTCAGTGCAACATTCTACGGTACAGTGAAAGCCGCCAATCTCGCCTGGGCGATGGGGGATATCGGGGTTGGCCTGATGGCTTGGCTCAATATCATCGGGATTCTGATTATCTTCTTCCTCAATAAACCGGCCATGTCCGCCTTGAGCGATTATGAAGAACAACAGAAGCGAGGCGTCAAACAATATACGTTCAACCCGGTGAAACTCGGAATCAAAGGCGCAGATTACTGGGAGCGTCGCTATGAACGTAAAACGGGACAAAAACCGACCGCCACCTCTGACCATGACATTCTGCCACTTTCAGAGAGACCGGCTGAGTCATAGTCATTGATCATCAAGATAAAATAAGCAGAGGGAGCCATAAATGGCTCCCTTTTTTGATTCGATTCATTTGATTCGATTCATCACGGTGAAGGTCGATCTCAATAGCCGAAGCACTATGAACGAGAACAGTTATTTACGAGGGAGCTGTTATTAATGAGAGAACCGTTATTAATGAAGACAATCGCCTGATGATGATATGGATGACGGCCAGCATAACTCAATGGTGGTTCCGCCGACATCATTCAGAAAGCAGGTCACTTCACCTTGATGCGCATGAACAATCGCAGCGACGACGGCCAAGCCGAGCCCGCTCCCTCGCTGGGATGCATCTTTTGCCCGGTGGAATGCTGTAAACACATTGGGCAATAATTCCGGCGCGATGCCGGGGCCTTGATCGGCAACGCTCAAAAAGTACATCCCGTCTTGTTCCCTTGAGCGAATGGTAACCGTCCCCGGAACGGCATATTTGCTGGTATTATCGAGTATTGCCAGCAGCGCTTGTCGAATCCGTACCGAATCACACCACACCAACTCAGCGTGTAATGCCAGTTGGACCGACTGCCCTGCCGCCTGAAGCATATTCTCCGCCATATCGGTCACCGACTTGATTTCCGCAAAGAGGTGCACCGCTTCGAGATTGATATTCAGTTCGCCACTGTTCATTAAGCTCACGACCCGTAAGTCTTCAATTAAGTGAGATAACCCTTCAACTTGGGCTAATAATTTGTGAAACTGTGCTTTGTCAGGAGTGAAAATCCCCTCGGCTAACCCCTGTAACCGCCCGCGTAATATGGTGACCGGAGTTCTTAATTCATGGGCAATGGCGGCATTCCAAAAATTTTGCGCTTCAGACATGTGTTGTAATTTTTCGGCTAAACGATTGAAATCTTCAGCCAGCAGCGCGGCTTCACCTAACGAACGATCCCCGACGGATACCCGCACATCCAGATCACCTTTGGCAATGGTTCGTATGCCTTCAGCAACCGAATTTAAAGGTTCTAAAATCCGTCGGGATAACTTGATTGCCACATGAACAGCAAACCAAATCACAAAAACAAAGGTACAGATAATCCAAATCCACTCCGGCACGGAGGGTGCCATATTATTATCGTTGGGGATCTCATCCGGCCAATACTTTTCCCACAGGTAATAAAACACAAAGGAACCGAAAATCACCAGTAATGCTGATCCCATCGCAATTTTCATCATCGATAATGCAACCTGCCGGCTCAGCCCTGCTAATTTCATGATTCGCCCCTGAATCGATACCCGACACCACGAACCCCGGCAGGAATGCCGTGAATGCCGACCACTTCGAGTTTTTTGCGGATCTTGCTGATGTGGCTGTCAACCGTGCGTTCCAGTGTGTCGCCCTCCGGTAGGCACGTATTTAATAACTCCCCACGGCTGAATACCCGCTTCGGTGAGCGAATAAAGTGAGTCAGTAGCTTAAATTCAGTCAACGTTAAAGAGAGTAAAGTGCGCTGTCCGTCCTGATGGATTGAGATTTCATGGCTGTCTAAGTCAACTTCGAAGGGATCAACACGCAGGATACGCTGCGTATGATGCTGGCGGCTGTCCATGGTTCGGCGTAGTACGGCTTCAACCCGCGCCACGACTTCTGCCGGATTGAACGGTTTAATCACATAATCATCGGCCCCTATTCTCAGTGCCACCAGCTTATCGACATCCTGATCCATTGCGGTCAACATGATGACGGGGGTCTGACTGTGCTGACGCAGTTCAGCCAAGACTTTCCATCCGTCCATTTTCGGCATTTGAATATCGAGCAAGATGAGATCGGGTTTCATCGATGAATGCAGCGCAAGCGTTTCTACCCCGTCAGTGGCATGTACCGTACGCATTCCGCTCCGTGCTAAATAAGCACTCAGTATATCGGCAATTTCTGGCTCATCTTCGGCAATCAGCACCAGCACTTGACGGTTTGTGCCTGCGCCTTGCTCTGAATCAGCGCTCAATTTTTGCGCACCAACGCGTAAATCATCCATCTCCATCAAATCTCCACATTTACTCGGCGGAACCTCCACATAGGGGCGGTAGACTGCATCCCTCTACAGCGCTAACGCATCAATGATTGCCAAGAGGATACCTCAGTGAAAAAGATAAATATATGTGTCCGTTGCCACTTACACATATTGGCACTGCTCTTTTTAGTGGCTTGTCATCCGTCCGAAAGCGATCAAGAAACAGCATCTCAAGCAGCCGAACCTTTCGTGTCAACCATGACGATGAAGCCTGCACAACTGGATATCTTTGAAACCCTACCGGCAAGAGTCGCGGCGGTTCGTGTCGCAGCGATCCGTCCCCAGATCAGTGGCATCGTCCAACATCGTCTTTTCAAACAAGGACGCGAGGTCAAGGCCGGGGATCCTTTATTTCAGCTTGATCCGGCGCCCTTTCAGGCCGATGTCGATACTGCCCGAGCGACACTACAGAAAGCGCAGGCGACTTTAAAGCGCGCGATGGACAAAGCATCCTATTTAAAGCCTTTACTCGACGCTGATGCGATCAGCCGTCAGGAATATGATGATGCCGTTTTACAACGCGATCAGGCCAACGCCGATGTGGCTCAGGCTCAAGCCACGCTTGCCCGTCGTTTACTGGATTTAAACTATACCCGCGTCACCGCGCCGATCGCCGGGCGTATCGATCAAACACTGGTCAGCGAGGGAGCGCTTGTCAGCCGCTCAGATACCACACCGATGACACGCATTGAACAGATTGACCAAGTTTTTGTTGATGTTCGCCGCCCGGCATCATCACTTGAGTCAATCAATCAGGCGCTCCCAACCGGTTCTGCTGAATCTGCCGCAGCGACACAAACCAATATCAATATTTTACATCCGAACGGGCAGCCTTATCCGCTGCAAGGTCAGTTGCTATTTTCCGGGATCCATATTGATCCCAGTACCGGAGATGTTTTATTGCGCGTGTTGGTGGATAACGAGCAACGCTTATTACTACCGGGAATGTTTGTCAAAGCACGCGTTTTGCGTTCGCGTTATACCAATGCGTTGACAGCCCCGCAGCAGGCAATCGTCCACATTGGCGGCGTCCCTCATATTTGGACCATTGATTCCCATGATCGTGCCGCGCTGAAACCCGTCGCTCTCGGGGCGTTGGTGCAAGGGCAATACCATGTCAAAGCAGGGCTGAATGCGGGCGACCATATTGTGGTTGAGGGCAAAGAAAGACTACAGGACGGTATCACCGTTCATCAGCGGCCATGGCAAGCCTCGCCGCCCCTTTAACTTTCAATCGTCACAGTCAACACATCCACAATCCATGCTTTAGGTGAGAGTGTCCTTTTATGTCGCAGTTTTTCATACAACGCCCAGTGTTTGCGTGGGTGATTGCACTATTCATTATCTTATTCGGCTGTCTGGCAATTCCTCAACTGCCTATCTCCCGCTATCCGTCCGTTGCCCCACCCACCGTCAGCATTACCGCGACGTATCCGGGGGCCACGCCCAAAGCGATGAACGATGGCGTTCTGAGTCTGATCGAAAGTGAACTATCCAACGTCAAAAACCTGATGTATTTCGAGTCATCTGCGGATACCTCCGGCTCAGCCTCTATTACAGCCACGTTCAAACCCGGCACCGATCCGAATATTGCTCAGGTTGATATTCAAAATCAGCTCAAAATGATTGAGTCGCGACTGCCGCAAGCCGTCCGTCAGAATGGCTTAAGCGTTGAATCGGCGACCTCAAATTTCCTGATGATTGTCGGCCTGAAATCAGATGACAATCGTTTCGATGAAATCGCCCTCAACGACTATCTGTCGCGCAATCTGGTGGAAGAGTTACGTCGCATCGATGGCGTCGGACGGGTGCAATCCTTCGGTGCAGAGAAAGCGATGCGTATCTGGGTTGACCCGGACCAATTGAATGCACGGGGGTTGACCATGACCGATATCAGTCAGGCGGTTATCCAACAAAATACCCAAATCGCTCCCGGTAGCGTCGGTGCTGCGCCCACGGTATCGGGGCAACGCGTGACAGTGCCATTAACGGTTCAAAGTCAGCTCACCACACCGGCGCAATTTGCCAATATCATTCTGCGCACCAATACCAACGGTGCCAGCGTGATTTTAGGTGATGTGGCTCGCGTGGAGATCGGCTCGCAATCCTATGGTTTCTTAAACCGGGAAAATGGTAAAAACGCGACTGCTGCTGCAATACTCCTGAGACCGGGGGCGAATGCCCTCAGCACAGCCGAAGCCGTTCAAAAACGACTGGCGGAACTCAGACATAGTCTGCCGACCGGTATGAGTGACTCAATCCCATTTAATACCGCACCATTTGTCAAAGTGTCGATCAATAAAGTGATCCAGACGTTAATTGAAGCGATGCTTTTGGTCTTTTGCGTGATGTTCCTGTTTCTGCAAAATATCCGTTATACGTTCATCCCGGCGATCGTCGCACCGATTGCGCTGTTGGGCACCTTCACCATCATGCTGATCACTGGCTTTTCAATCAACGTCCTGACTATGTTCGGCATGGTGTTAGCCATCGGTATCATTGTTGATGATGCCATTGTCGTGGTCGAAAATGTCGAGCGCCTGATGTCAGAAAAAGGCTTATCACCACAAGCTGCAACATCGGTTGCCATGAAAGAGATCACGGGTGCGATTATCGGTATCACGTTAGTGCTCACCGCTGTTTTTATTCCGATGGGGCTGGCCGGTGATTCGGTGGGTGTCATTTATCAACAATTCACCCTCTCCATGGCTGTCTCGATCCTATTTTCTGCATTTCTGGCGCTGACACTCACCCCTGCCTTATGCGCCACACTGCTCAAGCCAGTCAGCGCCGCACACGAAAAACGCAAATTTTTTCAGGGCTTCAACCGCAACTTTGCGCGCCTCAACAACCGCTATGCGATTCATGTGCGAGGCTGCATTCAGCGTCAGGGCCGGATGATGATCATCTTTGTGCTGCTCACCGCCCTACTGGTGGTCACATTTCGTCAGTTGCCCACCTCGTTTCTGCCCGAAGAAGATCAGGGATATTTCATGACCAACATTCAGTTGCCTGCGGATGCCACGGCTGAACGTACCTTGGCGATCGTCAAACGGTTTGAAGACTATATTCTCTCCCGACCGGCGGTAAAATCCACAATGGCAGTCATCGGGTTTGGTTTTTCCGGTTCAGGCACCAATACGGCACAGATCTTTACCACCTTGCAAGATTGGGAAACCCGCGATGACACCTCGACCCGCCAAGAGTTAGCTCTGGCTCAAAAAGCCATGGCTGACGTACCGGAAGGCACCGTCACCCATACGCTGCCACCCGCGATTGAAGAACTCGGCACCAATTCAGGCATCAGTTTCTTCTTACAAGATCGAGGTCATCACGGCGAGCAAGCGCTCAAGCAAGCTGAAGCGCAACTGATTGCTCTGGCTGAAAAAAGCCCGCAGCTAGGCAAGATCTACGCTGACGGTCTCCCCTCTGGCACCAGTATCCATTTAGAGATTGATCGCCAGAAAGCAGCGGCACAGGGCGTCTCATATCCGACGATCAGTGACACGCTCTCGACGGCTTTAGGATCGTTATACATCAACGACTTCCCCAATGAGGGACGCATGCAGCAAGTGATCATGCAGGCCAATGCTTCAGCCCGGATGCAAATCGATGATGTTCTGCACCTTTATGTGCGCAATAACAAAGGCGGCATGGTTGCTTTATCAGAGTTCATCACCCCGAGCTGGCGTGAAACCTCACCGCAATTCATTCGTTTTCAGGGGTATCCCGCCTTACTCATTTCGGGTGATACCGCATCAGGATACGCCAGTGGCGAAGCAATGGCAGAAGTCGAGCGCCTTGCCCAACAACTGCCAGCGGGGTTTACCATTGCCTGGACAGGTCAATCGTTGCAAGAGCGTCAGTCTGCCACACAAGCCCCGAAACTGATGGCACTGTCCATGCTCGTCATTTTCTTGGTGCTGGCCGCCCTCTACGAGAGCTGGTCAATTCCGCTGTCGGTGATGTTGGTTGTTCCATTAGGTCTGCTGGGCGCGGTGATGGCCGTGATGTTGCGTGATCTGCCCAATGATGTGTTTTTTAAAGTGGGCCTGATTACGGTGATTGGCTTGTCGGCCAAGAATGCCATTCTGATTGTTGAGTTTGCCAAACAACTCCGCGAGCAAGGCCACGGATTAATGGAGTCGGCAACGCAGGCCGCCCAATTGCGCTTACGGCCGATCTTAATGACCTCGCTGGCATTTGGTCTGGGGGTGGTGCCGCTGATGCTGGCGAGTGGCGCGAGCCAAGAGACACAACATGCGATAGGAACAGGCGTCTTTGGCGGCATGGTGAGTGCGACTGTCCTTGCTATCTATTTTGTGCCGACATTCTTCGTCTGGGTGACCCGCCTGCAAGAACGACTCTCCAACTGGCGAAAAACAAGTTCAAAATCCTCAGCTCAGCCTAAAGGTTAAGTAAAGATGATGCGTGTATTTATTTTTTGTCTGACAGGCTTGCTTTCGGCCTGTTCCCTGACGCCCGAGATGACCAAACCCGCACTCCCCGTACCGGCGACTTTTCCGCCGATAGCCAGTGACACGGGGACGATGTCACCGCCAACGGCTGAACTTGGCTGGCGAACCATGTTCAGAGATGAACGCTTACAACAGCTCATCGAACTAGGCTTGGCCAATAACCGGGATTTACGGATTGCGATCCTCCATGTGAAAGCGGTGAAAGCCCAATATCATATTCAGCGTTCGGCTCAAGTTCCTCATCTGAATGTGACGATGAGTGCCAGCCGACAACGAAATCTGACGAGCGATGACCAAGGCACCCAATCATCGGAAATCCAACAACAAAGCAATCTGAATCTCGGTTTCAGTGCATTTGAAATTGACTTGTTCGGCCGCACGCGTTCAATGTCAGATGCTGCATTTGCACGTTACTTAGCCAGTGATTATGGTCAAAAGGCGGCACAAATTGCGCTGATCAGCGCAATTGCTGACGCTTATTTTTCTGAACGTCTGACCACAGCACAACTCCGCTTGACTGAGAAAACGTTAACGGACTGGCAGGCATCGCTCGACTTAACGCAAAAACTCAGGATGGGAAATCAGGCGAGTGCCCTTGATGTTGCTCAGGCGGAAAGTCAGGTCGCCGGTGCGCAAGCCAATCGAGCCGCCAAGATACGGGCATTGGCACAAGCCAGAAACGCACTCCGGTTGCTGGTTGGTTCGCGTTTACCGAATGATCTGCCCGCTCCCCGCCCATTGACAGACCAGGAGATGATGACCCGGCTCCCCGCAGGGCTTCCTGCTGATTTATTGCTGTATAGGCCGGATATTTTGCAAGCGGAGCAAAACCTCATTGCAGCCAACGAAGACATCGGTGCAGCGCGAGCGGCCTACTTCCCCCGCCTCTCTCTGACCAGTGCCATGGGCTATGCCAGTTCGAGTATCCGCCATTTAGTTCGTTCGGGGGCGACCATGTGGTCATTGTCACCGCAAATAGAGCTGCCCATATTCCAAGGCGGAAGACTGGATGCCGCGTTAAAATTGGCAAAAGTCCGCCAATCCAGTGCCATCGCGCAATATGAAAAAACCATTCAGACCGCTTTTAAAGAAGTTGCGGATGGTTTATCAGGCAGTGAAACCTACCAACAACAAATCGCGGCACAAATGAATGTTATCGCAGCAGAACAGCGCAGAACACACCTGTCTAAACTGCGTTATCAGTCTGGTGTTGAACGACATTTGACGTTACTCGATGCCCAACGGCAACTCTACGCAGCCAAACAGACATGGCTTGAACTCAAACAACAAGAATTAAGTAATGCTGTTTTTTTATATAAAGCGTTAGGCGGCGGATTAGTTGAGTCATCAGGGGCACGGGAGTGACTGGAGACTTGAATCAGCGAATCGGCGCTTTGATTGATCATCGAGTCAAAATGAGCGATGCAACTCGCTCAACACATTCATCTCTGAACAAGGTAATGATAATGCAAGAAAAACAGGTCACATTAATGCCGGTTCAACAAGAAGACCGGCCCGAATTTAAACAAAAATTAAAGACAGCATTCACCGATGCAGTGATCAAAGAGTTTGGTCAGTATCATGGTAAACCCATTCCCTCTGATAAAGACATTGAGTCATCATTTGATGAGGAGAATATGGTTCTCTACCATATCTTATCCAATGGTAACCCCGTTGGCGGCGCGGTTTTGCAGATCAACGAAGAGACTCAACATCATGAACTTGAATGGTTTTTTATTGACTCAGGCAATCATAACCAAGGGATCGGCCTTGCTGCATGGCAGGCGATAGAAGCGGCCTATCCGGCAACCAAGGTCTGGCAAACCGGAACGCCCTACTTTGAAAAAAGAAACGTCCACTTTTATCTCAACAAGTGTGGCTTCCACATTACTGAATTTTACAATCGCTATCATCCGGATACGCATTTTCCTGCCGATCTGCGCGATTACAACCTGACGGATTTATATGAATATGAATACTTCATTTTTGAGAAAGTGATGAAAAAATAAGCTTGTAAACGACCCTATAACAATACCGATGGTACATCCAATGATCAGCGGTTGAGATCAACACTTGAGCAAGTCTCTATGGATGCCTATCATGAAATCTCAAGTTAAGTTGAGGTGTTATGACGAATGCAAAAAACGACCACTTCTAAAGCAGTCATTCCTGAGTGGATCTCTGTCGGCGTGCTGAGTAAAAGAACGGGGGTTGCAATATCAGCATTACATTTCTACGAAAAAAAAGGCTTAATCAAAAGCCACAGAAACGCTGCCAACCACAGACAATATCCCAAACATGTCATTCGGATTGTCTCTTTGATTCAGGTTGCTCAGCGAACTGGCTTTTCTTTGGATGACATTTTATCTGAGCTTGAAGGCCTGCCGAATCGTACCCGTGTCACGCTGGAGGACTGGGAAGCATTGGGCGTCAGATGGCGACAAGAATTGGATAAAAAAATTATCCAGTTAACCGAGTTAAGAGACATGATGACAGACTGTATCGGCTGTGGCTGTCTTTCCCTTGAAAGATGCCGGCTGCTTAATCCTCAAGATGAATTAGGCGAGAAAGGCGCCGGCCCGCATCGGATGAGTCAGTGAGGTCATCGTCATATGAAAGAGCAACTGGCTCAACTCACGAATGAGGGTTGAGCCCGAGCCTTTCCTTACGCTTCAAGATACTGCAATAGCTGCTGTTTCAGTTCTTCATACAACTGAGCCTGGACGGTTTCAAGTTGATATTGATTGCGATCCAGACACAATTTTAGCGTCCCCAATGGCGGAAAACCGCTCAGTTTGGTGATGCTCTCCGGGTAACTAAAAGAGGATCGCACGGTAATCCCTAATCCGGCTTCCACCGCACGCCATAAATTACTTAAGCTTCTGCCAACAAAGTTAATTTTCCACGAAATCCCTTGATGATCTAACGCTTCGGTTGCTTGTTTGCGGATCAGACATGAGCCGTCCAGCATCACTAACGGTAAAGGCTTTGTCGTCAGCACTGACTCTCGGAGGTGCTTACTGGCCGGTCCGTACCAGTGCATGGGTAACTCTGCTAAAAGCTCACTATAAGGCGCACTTTTTTCGCCCACCCATCCGAGCGAGAAATCCAACTCACCCGATACGATACCGTCAAGCAGCTCTTGGTGTCGCCCGACAATGGACTGCAATTGGATTTGCGGATGAGTGCGTGCAAATGCACCTAACATTTGTGGCAAGAGCACATCACTGAAATCTTCTTGTAAGCCGAACGTGACTTTACCTTCCAGCCGCTCCCCCACCAGTCGGTACATTAACTCATCATTCAGTTGCAACATTCGCCGGGCATATCCCAGCACCACTTCCCCTTCTTCTGTCGGTTCAAGGTGCCGGCCAACTTTCACGGCTAACGGCGTATGACACTGTTGCTCTAATTTCTTTAACTGAGCACTTGCGGCAGAAGGAGAGCGATTCAGACGCTCGGCAGCCAGCGCAAAACTGCCCAATTCAATCCCTAAAACAAAACATCGCAAAGCATCTAAATCAAGACTGCGCATGACCAATCATCCCAAAAATCGAAACAGTTAATACCAATAGTTTTGATTTTTTGTATCAATAAATCAACTTATGATTTTCCCGTCCATTGAAACAAGCGAGGAAAATCGATGACTTCCAAAGAAACAGAACTGATGGCGATGTTCGCCCGGCTCGCGCCTCAGTTTCATCAATTCACGTCAGAAGTATTATTCGGGCAAGTTTGGCAGGACGACAGATTAAGCCAGAGAGACCGCAGTTTGATCACAGTCACCGCGCTTGTCGTCCTCAACCGTACGGAACAATTACCCGGTCACCTGACGCGCGCGTTAACCAATGGCTTGACCCCTGAGGAGCTCAGTGCAGCAATCACTCAATTAGCTTTTTATGGCGGCTGGCCTGTCGCCGCCTCGGCGCTTGAGCGTCTCGATACCAGCCAATCTCAATGTCATCCAGCGGAGTAACAATCAGATGCCTTTAACACGAATTACACTCACCCCGGCTTTGTTTGAAACAGGCCATCAGGAAATTTCGACGATTTTACAACAGTGCTTAGAAACCCATTTTGATGTCCCCAGTCATGACTGCTTTCAGATCTTTGATGTGCAAGCGCCACAGCACATCGTGTTTGATGGCTACTACCCCAATTTGCACAAAAAACGCAGTGAATCCGGAATTCTATTCCATATCTTTGCCGGAAAGCCGCGCAGCTGTGAGCAAAAGCGAGCTTTATATCAAGCGCTCAATCAACACTTGACTCAGTCTCTTCCCCTCAATGAAGAAGACATTATGGTCATAATTCAATTTAATCATGCAGAAGATTGGTCTTTTGCTTCCGGTATTTCAGCCATCGATTGATAGGAAAATGATAATGATTGCAATGCAATATAAGTTTGTACTCCCCGCTGATTACGACATGACACTCATCGAACGACGGATCACAGAGAAGGGCTATTTATTAGATGATTGGCCGGGATTAGTCTTCAAGGCTTACTTGTACGCGCGTCAGGATGCGCCGCTGTACCACAGTCCGGTAAACAGCTACGCCCCCTTTTATGTCTGGCAAGATCACCATGCGATGATGGCCTTTCTTAACAGTGAGGGATTTAAAGCGCTGTGTGAGCAATTTGGTCGGCCAAAAGTCGAAACCTGGTTTATTGATGAACCCCCGTCGCCCCCCACAGCGCAACATCAATTTGCATCGATTACCCATGATGCAAGCCAACAGGCGGATGTCCAAGGCATCAATTACCACGCTTGGCAACCTATCAGGGTCACATGGATTCGTCACGCAGAGCTGAGCGCCTACCAAGCGCATGACCTTTACGCGGTGGGATATATTGCCCGAGGCCAAGCCTTCACCGCCAGCTAATATCAACTGAAAATAGGGGCAGTCAGCAAGCACGAACCCCACGGTGCTCAGTGCAAATATACTGCCCGCTATCCATAGATCAATCGGATTGAACGATCCCGGTTGTCACAGCAAACTCTCTGACTTCCTGCGGTTGTAAATGAATCAGTGTGCCGCTCTTTTTAGCAGACAAGTAACCTTCAGGCCGACATGTTGCCGGCAGGACATAAGCTGCGACTTTTTGATCACCGTTATGCAAAATCCAACGCGTCGCAAAATTGAGCATGGCGGTATCAAAATGCGTGATTAATGTTTTACCGCCTCCGATTGCCATTTCAAACTGAGCCCTGTCGGTGTGCAACGATAAGTTATCCATGAAGTAAACTATTTCAGGGTCATACATGTCTGGTGTTGAGAGTTGTTCTATTGGGCTTGCTTGCGTTTTGAGCATTTCATTAAAATCAAGCCATTGTGCCGTCGGGGTGACATGATTCGGGATAGACTCACGAAGTTTTACCGCACTGTCGGGAATATTCTGCTTCATTTCAGCATCTGGGAAATATGCCGTGTTCATATGACACATATACTGAAGCGGCATGGGCACAGAGGCCAAGTTTTGCACCTTCATTTTTATCTCGAATACTGAAGCGTCTTGCTGAATCGAAACCGATGGTGATGCCAGATAATGATCACCAAACCCCATCGCATACTCGTACTCTCCCTTGATGGTGATGTGGTGTTCATCTATTTCTAACCATGCTTTATCCATATTGGCACATGGCATTTCACCATGAAGGGGGTGGTCATCCTCAGGACTAGGGCAACCGTTACGGATCAAGCCAGAATGAAACGCGAAACAACCATACGTGGCGACAACTTCACGACTTGGCTTTGGTTCAGAGAACATATTCTCCATACACAGGTTTTCACCGAGAAATTGAGCATCCCATATCATTTGGCCCATAAAAGGCAGAATAACCAAATAACCTTTCGAATTTTCTATTCTCAGCGCTTCAATACCGGAGTTATATTTAAAACCAGAGACTTTAAAGTGTTCGGATTGAATGAATATGACTTCTTGTTGATTAAATAAATGTTTACCTAAAGGCATTGTGTACATTATTTTATCTCCTGAAGAGGAAAGCCACTATAAAAGTGGCTTCTCTGAATTAATGAGTTTGTTCTGCTAATTTAGGTTGTGCTTGATTTGCTTTTTTATTTTTCATTTCACCGAAAAAGTAATAACCAACATAACCAAAACAAATAAAGTTCACCAAGAACGATAATTGCATACCAACCATATCAGCAACCAGACCTTGGATTGCTGGCACGACAGCAGCCCCGACAATAGCCATGACGATAACGGCACCAGCCGTTTCTGTATATTCATTATCGACCGTATCCAGGGTGCCGGCATAAATGGTCGCCCAACAAGGTCCAAACAGAATACTGACACCAACCGCCACATAAACAGCGCTAAAATCATGACCCAAAGACACATAGGTCAGGAACGCCATACCAATGATTGAATAAGCGATCAATACCTTCTCTGCCGAGAACCGAGTCATTAAAATATTGGCGACGAACTTACCAATGAAGAAACACACAAACGAATACACCATATAGTTGGATGCGGCCCGTTCGTTAATATCGGCCATCTCTAATGCCAGGCGGATCGTAAATGACCAGACCGCGACTTGCATTCCCACATACAGGAACTGAGCAACGATCCCTTTCTTAAAGCGGTTATTGGTCGAAAGATACTTTAAGGTTTTGCCAATCGAAGGCGCTTTATGACCACTTTGTCGTGCGACTTTACATTTCGGATATTGCGTCAGTACAAACAGGGTGAAGACACCAACAAGAATGAAGATAATATACTTATATGGTTTCAACGTATGCTCGAGCATCTCCAGTCGGAACGCATGAATCTGATCCGGGGACATCACTGCCATCTGCGATCCCAGACTCGCACCATCCTGAAAAATCAGATATTTACCAAGCAAAATACCGGCAATAGCACCAACAGGATAGAAGGTTTGGCTGATATTCAGACGTAATATCGCGTGCGATTTCGGCCCCAGCATTGAAGAATAGGTATTGGCTGCGGTCTCCAGAAAAGACAGACCGACAGCAATGGCGAAAATCGCTGCCAGAAACATCGTGTAAGTCGCCATATGGGAGGCAGGGAAAAATGCGGTGCACCCCAGAATATAAAGTGACAAACCAATCATGATGGCAACTTTATAGGATGACTTTTTAATGACTAAAGATGCAGGAATGGCAATTAAAAAATATCCGCCATAAAAAGCACTTTGCACTAATGCACTTGCAAAATTCGACAATTCAAAAACAGATTTAAATTGGGTAATTAGAATGTCGTTTAATGAAGCGGCACAGCCCCATAATGGAAATAGACAGGACAATAATATAAATTGAAATATCGGTGTTTTATCCAAATACCCATCGGATCCTTGGATGGCATTAGCTTTAATCATTGTAGGGTTCCTTTTAGGACAGTTATTATGTGGCCCATTTAAAAATGAGCCTGTTTTTAATTGTTATTTCAGACCAAGATATTATTTCGTGTGTTTTGTTTCGAATTCTTCAAACTGTTCAATGCTGGGATAAGAGAACTGTGTTCCTTTCTCCGTCACACTGAATGCAGCGAATAACGACGCTTTTTCCAGCGACAGCTGTACATCGCGGGTTTGCATAAAGTAATGAGAGAAGCAACCAATAAACGCATCACCTGCACCACTTGTATCCACTGCATTGACTTGCGTCGGTTCGATAAAGACGTCTTTGCCGTCTTTACTTAACCAAATAGCTCCTTTCTCCCCCATCGTCACAATAATGTTGTTCAATCCTTTATTCAGAAGGATCGTTGCGGCTTCTTTTATTTGCTCGACGGTTTCAACAGGTTTATTGACTAAGATTTCGAGCTCTGTTTCATTCGGAACAAAGAAATCACAGCGACAGGCATATTCAATGTCCAGCTCAGGAACCGCCGGAGCAGGATTTAGCAGCACCGGAATATGATGTTTGTTACCAAATTCGATCGCGGCATAAACCGTTTCAAGCGGCACTTCTAACTGAAGGACAATCAGGCTGCATTCGACCAGTGTTCTTTCTGCTTTATCAATATCAGCCGGCTTGAGAAATTCATTGGCTCCCTTGATGATTAAAATGGAATTCTGCGATGTCGGGCTGACAAAGATCGGCGCCACACCACTCGATGTTTGAGGCTCTTTACTTACGTATTGGGTGTTAATGCCATAAGATTGAAAATTCCTGATGGTATTGTCGGCAAACATGTCATCACCCACTTTCGTCACCATCACCACATCCGCGCCCAGCTTTGCGGCTGCAACAGCTTGGTTTGCCCCTTTACCACCACACCCCATTTTGAATGATGGCGCTTCTAATGTTTCACCTTCTTTTGGCATACGTTCTGTGTATGAAATGAGATCGACCATATTCGAGCCGATCACTGCAATTGTTTTCATTTTGTACTTCCTTATTCATGTTATGAAATTAACATTAGTCGATCTCAATGAACACTTACTGCGATCTGCATCACTCTAATGATGTTAATATTGATTAATAAATAATAATTCACGTACCTGATCACAATTTCATGTAAATATAATAACATTAGCATTTTCAGGTGTTATTAATGTAACACGAACCCTTTTTTCAAAATGAAAGTACAAGGTAACCTTATGAATCACTATATTGACCACACACTGCTATCTGCTAACGCAACCACAGATCAAATCAACACATTATGCGATGAAGCCCATCAACATCAGTTCTTCTCTGTCTGTATCAATCCCGGTTTTGTTGAGCATTGTGCAAAGCGGTTAGAAACATCAAATGTGAAGATCTGCACAGTGATCGGCTTCCCATTAGGTGCGAACACCACTGCGGTTAAAGTTTTTGAAACCCAAAATGCCATCTCGCTGGGCGCGGATGAAATCGACATGGTTGTTAACATCAGCGATGTGTTGGCGGCTAACTGGAGCAACGTTGAACAAGAAATCCGAGCGATCAAAAAAGCATGTGGTTCACAATTACTCAAAGTTATCTTTGAAACGTGTCTGTTAACCAACGAACAAATCGTTGAATTGTGTAACATAAGTCAGCGTGCCGGCGCTGATTTTGTGAAAACCTCAACAGGTTTCTCGACTGGTGGTGCAACTGTTGAGCATATTAAGTTAATGCGTGATACTGTTGGCAAAACAATGGGCGTCAAAGCATCTGGTGGTGTTCGTACGAAAGAGGCAGCACAAGCAATGATTGACGCCGGTGCATCACGCGTTGGTGCAAGTGCCAGTGTCAGCATTATTTCAGGCCAAGCGCCAACAACTGATGATTACTAAAAGTAGGAAGCCTTCGGCCGTAAAAGGCCGAAAATGGAGAAACATGGTTACAAAGCAGTTAGAAAGACTTCGACGAATTGAAGCGTGCCTCAAACACAGCGATAAAATTCACTTGAAAGAAATAGCCCGTCTTTTAGAAGTGTCAGAAATGACAGTGCGTCGAGATTTAAACTCCAACGCTGCCCATTCTTTTCCCCTCGAGTACTACGGCGGATATATCCGCCGTGGTCATCCAATCGTGCATGATGACGTTCAGGAAGGTCTCGAATTCATATCCTACGAAACCTCACCGCCATCTCCTGACTATCACACAGCCAACACCGCGAACGCTTTTCCCCCGGTGAAAGTGAACAACTACATTTCAGCAATTGTCTCTGATTTTATCGAGATGAATGATGTGGTGTATTTCGACAACGGCGATCTCAATGCTGACATTATTGGTTCTATCCCGAATCATGTGATGTTTACTGGGGTGACGGCTTCGATGAATGTTTTCTTGGCGCTAAAGCATAAGCCGAACTGCAAAGCAATTTTGCAAGGTGGCAGTTACAACCCTGTCCATGATGTGTTTATTTCAGCGTCCAATGGTGTTCTGACACCGATGATATTTCAGAAAGTATTTATTTCATCCGCTGGTGTACACGACAAATTTGGCGTCACCGCTTCAGACATGTTGGTCTCGAATATCGCCAACATCGTGATGGAAAGAAGCATGAAAAGATATCTTATCGTGGAAAAGAAAGCCATTAACCAAGCCGCGACCTATAAAATCGGCGACCTGATGGATTTCCATTATTTGATTTCAGATGACACCTTACCCAACAAACTCGAAACCGCGTGCCACGAAGCTCGCTTGCAGGTTCTCACCCCAAAAACATGAGGGATTAGGGCATGCGGGCTGCCGCTGGATACGATTAGGCAAGCATCATTATCAATCTGTATTCATTGATGTTTGTACGTCAGATATTGCCAGAATGACCAAACCGAACACAAATATTGTATTTCCTGTTGCTCCGATTGCACGCAACCAGCCGAGTCTGTTTGGGATTGCGACTTGCGAGTCGTCATTGGTATTGCGTATGTCTTTTGATGAATGTAGAACTTATGTGTATAAAAACCGAGCTGATTCCGCGATTACAGCCTGAGTAATTTGTGCTAACACTCGGGAGCGAACTCCAGCGTGTTGCCAATATAAAGGCGCATACAGCGAGATATCCGGTGCGATATTCACTAATTTTTTTGTCTCAAGCGCATCACCTAACAATCCTTCGAGAGTTACACACCACCCCATTCCTAACCGAGTCGCTTCAACAATCCCTGCCGCACTTGGCAAATAATGTACATGATTGGGTAGAACTTCGTATCCCGTGACCATTTCAATAAAACGCTTTTGTAAAAAGTCTTTATGGTCATAGTCAATCATGGGGGCGTGTTGAAACGCTTCTATAGTCAACCCGTTACTAAAATATCGCTGGTACATAGCGGGTGTTGCGACCGCACAATAGCGCATTTGACCAAGTTCATGCACGACACAACCTTGCAATGGCTTAGGTTCGGAAGTTAAGGCGCCAATCACATGCCCGTTCCTTAAATGTTCCAAGGTAAATTCTTCATTATCGATTCGAATATCAAACTGATAATTATACTTCTGATAAAGCGGAGCCAATGCATTGAGTAGCCAAGTCGAAAAAGAATCTTCATTTACCGCAATCGAAAACGTGTTTGAATGAACAGCAGTTGGTTCATCAGGTAGGAAGTCGTTCATGACTTCCGATTCTAGTAAGGACATCGGTTTCACTCGAGCCAGCAATTTTTGGCCAGCTCGAGTGGGTTTACAGGGAGACTGTCGAACGATCAACAACTGACCAATACGATCCTCCAGTTGTTTGATACGCTGTGAAATGGCTGACGGTGTCACCGATAATCGTTTGGCCGCACGTTCAAAGCTGGTTTCTTCGATCACAGCAATAAAAGCCACAACTTGTGGAGATAGTAAACTCATGCATTCCTATTAAGATTTTCTTAACTTAATTAAGATTATATCGATTTTCTAATTTTTATAAACAATCAATACTCCTACCTGAAAAAGAAAAGTCACAAAAAGGAGGATGTATGTTCATTGCTTCAGCTATCACTGGATTTACAACTGGAGCGGGGTTACTCGTGTGCATTGGTTCACAAAATGCCTTTGTTCTTAAACAAGGTCTTTTACGCCATCATTTATTTGCCATTGCGGCAATTTGTAGTATCAGTGATATCATATTAATTTGTTGTGGTATTGCTGGATTGGGAACGCTAGTAAAAAATTGGCCTAATTTGGTGGAAATCGTTCGCTATGCGGGTGCAGTTTTTTTAGCATGGACCGCTTTATCTTCAGCGAAGCAAGCATGGTATGGCAACAGTCAATTGAACCCTTCCACTGAAGATTCTTCCCATTTTAAAACGGTGATCTTAACTTGCTTGGGGTTTACGTGGCTTAACCCACACGTATATCTTGATACAGTATTTATGATCGGTAGTTTATCGATTCCCTATTCAGGCATTGAGAAATGGAAATTTGCTGCTGGAGCCTTATCTGCCAGTGTGGTGTGGTTTAGTACAATTACCTACGGTGCAAAGCTCTTATTACCGCTGTTTCGCAATCCGTATGCTTGGCGTATTCTTGATGCCTTAGTTGCCATAACGATGGGCTATTTTTCAGTTTCGTTGCTGATAACACCACTTCCGTAAATGCCACTCCACCGCCACGCATGGGAATGCACTGACCTGCTAAGAAACCCACATTTTTTAGATGTTGTCTGTCTAACAAATGTTATACACGTTGAAAGATCTCAGATGAAAAGGCGCAATAAAGAAAACAACGAAAAGAAATCCATAACCTTGAATTCGGGAGATATATTCTTTGCTTCTGTCGGTACCGAGCACGTTGCCCCCAAGGTGAAGCCAGAATTTTAGTTGTCAAACACGAAGGTCGCTTATAACAAAAAAAAAGTATCCACCGGCATAGCCGGTGGTTTTTCATATGCGCCTATAAGGCTCTCCTACTGGCAGCGCCCTAGCAGGCGCGTAGTGATCTGACATTTGCATATGACTAGTCCCTGCGGCCCGTAAACGGGCTACCTGAATACGGAATCGACAATTGCTCTCCCATTTTATCCTGCTCTAGTTGGTGCTTGATGTAATTTTGTATCTTGCTCGTATTCTTACCTACCGTATCTACATAATAACCTCGGCACCAAAATTCTCGATTTCTATATTTAAACTTCAAATCCCCGAATCGTTCATAAAGCATTAGGCTACTTTTACCTTTCAAATACCCCATAAACCCTGAAACACTCATTTTGGGCGGTATTTCTAAAAGCATGTGGATATGATCCGCGCAACATTCCGCTTCAAGAATGTTCACATTTTTCCATTCACATAGTTTCCTCAATATTTCACCTATTGCTCTACGTTTTTCTCCGTAGAACACTTGCCTTCTATATTTCGGTGCAAAGACTATGTGGTATTTACAGTTCCAGCGCGTGTGCGCTAAGCTCTTTTCGTCCCCCATTGGGACCCCCTTTCAATTCTTAATTAACTCTTGTAGTTGCCAGACCACAAGACGTTTTTATCAAATTGAAAGGGGTTATATAACTGACTTATAGCTGTAAGCTTTACGGAACCCCCAGCCTAGCTGGGGGTTTTCTCTATACAAACAAAAAAGTCCGCAGTTGTGCGGACTTCAATTTTGATTTAGGGTCTGTTCCTGCCAGATGTTTCCGGCATACTCTGTCAGTAGAGCACCCAGTTAGTCGCATAAACTACTGAAATAACTAAAATAATGAGAAAGACAGGGAAAGCGAGAATCATTGCCAACTTTTTCATGAAGCCTGGTTTATCAAATACCACACCTTCTGCTTCCCTTACCCTTTTTTCTTCATCAAAATGCCATTTAATAGCTAAGTAGGCTGCAATCGCTAATACAATAATTTTTAAAGCACCAGCAAAGTACGGAAAGAAGTTACCCCAACCGCTGTTCATTATCTATCTCCATCAAATTAAATATCGATTGTACGATAGCACACGGTAGCATAATCAAAGGTTCATGTTTACTCTTTGATATCGCTAAACATGGACATTTTCATTACTTGTGTAGACGGTCTGAAGGGCTTCCGGATACCTGTTTGCATTTCGAGTGCGTAATTCAGCGCTGCATCGTTCATATGGTTCGTAACTCAGTGAAACACGAGCTATGGAAGGACTACAAGTCTGTCACAAAAGAGCTAAAGCTAATTTATCAAGCCACAACAGAGGAAGAAGCCTTGAATCGTTTTATGATTGAATTTGAAAAGCGTTTATCGGATTACATGTAACGACTGGCATTTATACAGAAATCAAGACAGTCTCTAAAAACAGCGTAGAGTCCTTTCTTTTCATCTATGGTTAGTTCAGTACAACATGGATTAACGTTGTCTAAACGTTCTTGCAGCAACTTACGAAAGTTGCTGCTTAATTTTTTGACTGTAGTACCACTTACCCATTCACGTTTTACGTACGAATATGAAGTTTGAAAAATGGTAGATATTCGTTAAAGGATCTTTCGCATCTCGCTTTATCCATCCATTTGGAATGAGTTGATAGACATCATAATCTGGTAATTTTTCGGCAAAGAAGTTTAACGAGATGTTTCTAAATAACTGATGCCAGTTAAATTCAATTTGAATAAATTTAGGCTTGATTACTGCGAAAGTGTGTTTTGCCCCTTCAAACACTTCTGACTCAAATCCCTCTGTGTCAATTTTTACAAAATCAATCTCAGTGATATTATTTTCCTCACAATAGGCATCTAATGTGACGACTGGAACATCTACTTGTTCGTCATTTGATACGTAACTAACTTTTTTCACTTCCTCAGAAAACGAAGCGTGTGCTAGCGCATTTGGATTGTAGTGGATAGTCAGAACGTCTGCTGCTTTTCCTACGCCCTTGTTTTCCAGCGTGACTCGCTCTTGTGCATTCTTAGTTGCCTCAGTAAGCTTTTGAAAAGCTGTTGGCAATGGTTCAAAACTTACGATACTTGCATTTGTTTTACTCAGAAGCTCAACAGTGTAATCTCCAACATTAGCACCAATGTCAATGCATAAGCGTGGGTTTGTTGGTGATAGGATTTTTTCAATAAAAAAGCTCTCACCGCTTTCACTGTTATTACGAAAGTTGTTATAACCTCTAGCACGTAGAGCTAGTAAAAGAATACGATTATTAATTTTCGAAAAAAAACCGCGGCTAAAAATACGAGAGTAGATATTTGCAATCACGATGTCTTCCTTCCTTTAGCCAGAGAAGCCTTAAGCATTTCAGTTATCAACTCGCTATAAGATTTCATCTCACACCTCCATTAGTTTAGTATCAACCTTGCATTATATATTTGTTAAGGAGATGAACAACACGTTTTTCTACGCTTGTTGTAACGTGGAGGTTCCCACTGACATTTACACAAAAGTCTCGGGTAGCCCCCCATACTTGCGCTGGCTGATTATTTGTCTATTTGCCAGCTTTGGCGTAAATAGAGTTGATATCACGTTCACGCAAATCAAGCTCTTCGTCAAAACCCCGAAGCTGAACATTTGAAAATCCGGCTTTAACAAGGGTGTTCACTAAGTTTTCCTCGTCAAACATATATTTGTGCTCGTCTTTCATATAAGCCACATAATTCAGTTGATCGATAGAGGATCCAGTATCTATCAAGCCAAGCTGATACCAGTCTTCTCTACTCTGAAACAATTCCCCTTTTTTGTAGGCATCAACATAAAGCCTAAAATTTGGAACGCAGACAGAAAACTCAGCGTTACTCTTCATAACACGACGGCATTCATGTAGAAAAGGGAGCAATTGGTCATAAGGAATATGCTCTAGTAGATGAGACGAATAGATTATATCAACAGTATCATTGGGTAGAGGTATACCACGTCTTAGGTCCCAGCGAATATCTGCAGGAGCTTCGTCAATAGTAGTCCACCCATTAGCTCCTTTCTTTGCTCCTGAGCCTAATTCTAGTTTTATATTTTCACTTAGCGCGAGTCGTTTCCATTTTTTCTTGGAACCAATCAGTCGAAACCCTGATAATATTTTTTTTACAAAAAATAGAAGAACGGGAGATTTTTTAATAAACTCTTTAGCTAACTTTTTCATTTCTTTTTTCTGCCTTCAGCAACCGAGTTTTTAAGCATCCCTGTAATAAAGCCGAACTCCTTACAAAGACGTTTTACTTCTTTCAGCGAATTCGCGCGTTCGTTCTTCTGAGCTGCAAACACCAGCTGCTGAATTGCTTCCACTGCAGCTTTCAACTCACTATAAAATTTCATCTCACACCTCCGTTGGTTAAGTATCGGCCTTGTATTATATATTTGTTAAGGGGATGAACAATACGTTTTTCTACGCTTGTTGTAACGCACTGCATTTGACAAAAGTATTTACATAAGCCTTCACTATGTCAGTCACAGAGTCAACCATATAGCTAAATTGCCACAAACCGTATACTTTTGACTGGTTTTCAGTGTTTTTCTGCCGCCTTGTTGATTTTGTAACGATGACTGTGGATGTAAAGGTGTGAAGCCTGTTCGTTCTGTATCTTTTGCTGCTGTTGAAAAGTATCTTTATAGAATCCGAAATACCACGGTCAAACCGTGCTTGGCGTTGCCAGACATTGCCAGGAATGACTAAGTCAAAAAAGTCCGCAATGACGCGGACTTAAGTATGATTTAGTGCCTGTTCCTGCCTGATTTTTCCGGCCTAACAATCATTCCCATTCAATAGCATTGTTAATATATTGATTTATTTAGGGTTAAAAGCAAACCTCTAACAAGTTTCTAACTATTCGATTCGTTAACAAGTCCGAAGGGAATCATTTAAACTCAATAATATCAATGCGCTAGTGAAAAGGCGATTAGAGGCCATCAAATGATATCTAAAAGGATCGTTCAACCCTAACGATAAACACTAAATCGGGTTTTTCAATTGAGTCTGATATCATTGAAGGCAAAACATCGATGTTGTGATGCCAATGCCCTAGATATTTTACATTTGAAAAACTTGCATTCAGATATGGTTTGATCGAGTTAGCAAATGAATCGCCCAACACCCAAACTACTAACTTATTTAGGCCTTGTTTATTTTTTACAACCCCTTCCCAACCGGTTTTATACATATTTGAGGGATCGGCTTGCTCTGGGTTTGGAACAATCTCTAACCGTTCATCACTTAGAACACTTTGACTCCAATTGTCATCAGTATGAATGGGAAAATCATTTAAATTAGAAATTCCAATTAAATCACCTTTGTGATCACCTTCTAAATGAAACTGAAGGCGAGGGTAATTGAGCCCCAACTTTTCCATCATTGCAGTAAATGCAATATAAGCCCCTTTCTGATTCCAATGAGTATCAGTTCTCCAATAAACTAAACCCTCAGTTTCCTTCGTTCTAATCAACAACTCAGTAGGATCAACTAAATATAGATTATCAATTTTACTAAGCTGATTAGTAAAGTAAGAAATGTATCTCGTCTCAGATGGCTTTATTTCTTTGGGTAGTTTTTCGCCGTAAACACTTGATTTATTTGGGCCAACTAAAAGAGCAACTTTTGCCCCGACTTCGCTTCCTTTTTCAGCTAAAGAATTAAAACGAGTTACTTCCTCAGATATATTGTGGTCTGAAGGCTTTATAGCCAGTTTCAGTTTAGCAACTGTGTCATCGTAAGAATTACCCAAAAATAACCAATCGTTTAATCCCTCATACCAACGAGATGTAGCTCCAATGCGGTGCTCCAATCCTTCCCTGAAATAGACATCATCAACGCCATTCGTCTCCTTTAAGTCTAATTTGCTGATCGAAAATCCAACTAAACCAATTAAGACGCTTCCTACAACAAGAGCCATTGTTCGAAACGATTTAATCGAATTACCATAGCGAATAGGCTTTTCAACAAATTGAAAAGTAATCCAAGCGAGAGCAACCGACAGAACAACAGCAAGTATCCTTTTGTCTCTGTGCGGTGTGCCGTCTTCAATGATACGAAAATATGAAAGTATAGGCCAATGCCACAAATACAAAGGATAACTAATTAAGCCAAACCAAACAGCTAACCTATTACATAAGACTCGCTTTGCTACATAACTAGCACTACCACCAATAATGATTAAAACTGCACCCAATACTGGGAAAATAGCCCAGTATGAAGGGAACGGTTTCGCCTTATCTATTAACACAATGGACAGAACTAATATAAGTAGTCCGACAAGTGAAAACACCCCACGTTTATTTAAAGTTGAAAAAAACAACCCAAATTCGCCTCTGCGATCATTAGTTTGGAAAGATGAAATCGAGTTATTAGAGGGCTTGTAAAGCATCACCCAAGCCAAAACACTACCGGTGAGCAACTCCCAAAAACGGCCAAACGGCCAAAAAAATATTTCAGTGGGAAAGCGGTCAACAAAAAATATATTTACAAAAAATGAAGCTATCAAAACCACCAAACAAACCATAAGAAGGTTTATTCTTAGCTTTGAAGCGAGCAAAAGCAACAAAGGGAAAAAGATATAGAACTGCTCTTCTACTGCCAAGCTCCACAAATGGAGCATAGGCTTTAATTCGGAGGCAGTATCAAAATAACCAACTTCACTTGCAAAGATAAAATTACTGACAAACGCTGCTCCGCTCGCTACGTGCTTGCCCAATTGGCTAAGTTCATCGGCCAATAGAACAAACCAACCAAATGCCAAAGAACACGCCATCACTAAGATAAGGGCTGGGAAAATACGTCTGATGCGACGTCCATAGAAATCTGTAAGGCTAAAACGATCTCTAGCCAAATGTTCAAAGATATGGCTAGTGATTAGAAACCCACTAATTACAAAGAAGACATCAACACCGACAAAACCACCCTTTAGCCCCGTTGGGAAAGCGTGAAAGACTACGACGGATAGAACAGCAAATGCTCTTAGCCCATCAATTTCAGTTCGGTAAGCGGAGTTGTATGGTGATGATTGGTTCACTTGATTCACTTGGTTTAATTAGTTCACTTGGTTCGCTAAACGAACAAATGCCTAATTTTATAGAGATTTAACTTGGAAAGACACCTTTGACTACTGACTTTTGCATAATAATTCGCTTGGACGATTTTCCAGTCTGGGTGGCGCAGACCCGTTCCCTATCACACAAGGCTTGATACATCTAAGCTCTATAAACAGTACAGTTGAAACAGCCAGGATTCGCATTATGAACCTGTAGGTATTTAACGTTGGGGTCAGACAACTGATGGTAAATAATCTTTTCCAAACCTGAACCCAAAGTAGTTTCAGCATGAATCATCATACTATCTTCACTATAAGCTCTTACAGACAGTAGTCGTTTAGTGAGTATTTCGGGAATTTCATTGATGTTCAATTTTGCCTCGACAGCATATTCCCGAATGAAAATGGGTCCGGAAGCTTTATATGGTGAGTTTACATCATGATATTTGTGCGGGATGAGTAAAACTCTTTCGCCAATTTCAGCTTCTTTTAAAGAGACTCGACATGGGAAACCAGGCTTTGAGTCTGCAATCAACCATTTGGCGTTAAATTTTTCAAGTTGTTGGTCGTTGAGGTTAAAGTATTCACTAAATATGCTCTTTTCAATTGGTTTTATAATAAAATTTGTATTCATTAGGTGATACCTGATTAGTTATTTTGCTTTTGATGAATACTCATGTTAACGATGTGAACCGCTCTTAAACATCCGAAAATTGCGCCATATTCAAATGGAAGGGTTAATCAACATCCCCGAATTAATCAGCAAGAATCGGATGGTATCATCGAACTTGGTGTGATGAGATACTGATGAATCACGCGACACAGTGAGCGTAGCTATGCCAAAGTTATCAGACAATGCAATGAAAAATGCGGTAGCGCAGAGAGATGGATCTTTTGACGGACATTTTTACTATGGCGTCATCACCACTGGGGTATTTTGTTCGCCTTCCTGTTCAACCAAAGCGGCAAATCCAGAAAACCTGAGATTCTTCTTAGATATCGAATCTGCAATGCAAGCAGGGTATCGTCCTTGTAAGCGTTGTAATCCAGCAGGACAGGACGAGCGGACTCAGCAGCTAATCGATGTGGCTCGCTATATAGAAACTCATGCCGAAGACAAAATGACACTAACCCAGTTAGGCAATATTGCAGGGGTTTCACCTTCCCGATTACAACGCTCATTTAAAGACATGTTTGGTGTGTCTCCCAAACATTATCAGGATGCAGTGCGAATGCGAAAATTTAAGCGTTCGTTAAAAGAGGGAGAGAGTGTAACTGATGCGATTTATTCGTCCGGTTATGGCTCAATCAGTCGGGTATATGGTGAAGCGACCAGAAATATAGGCATGACGCCAAAAGCATACAGAGCTGGCGGTAAAGGTGAAATTATCCATTATGCGTGTCGAGAGACGGCGCTTGGGTTCATGATAATGGCTGCAACAGATAAGGGGGTATGCTCGGTACAGTTTAGTGATGACAAAGATTCTTTGCTAACTCTGTTAGGTGACGAGTTTCCAGAGGCTCGGCTTGTACTTTCTGCGGCACAAGACGCACCAGAGCTGGATAGTTGGATGTTGGCTTTAGATCAGCATATGAGTCAGGGCGCTCCCAGACCCGATGTTCCTCTTGATATCAGAGGAACGGCATTCCAAATTAAGGTGTGGCAGTTTTTACTAAGTATCAAAGAAGGGGACGTGATGAGCTATGGTGAGGTTGCCGCACATATTGATAATCCGAAGGCGGTTCGCGCTGTAGGAACCGCTTGTGGCAAAAATCCAGTTGGGATTCTTATCCCCTGCCACCGAGTATTGCGCAACGACGGTTCTTTAGGAGGCTACCGCTGGGGACTAGAGCGCAAAAGAACATTGTTGGATATGGAAAGAGCAAGACGCTAATTCAACTGACCACGAGAATAAGGGATGTTTACAAAATGAATCTAATCGTGTTGGTAGCGAGTGGAAGATTTTATACAGTTCCGCGCAAATCGAGCACCGCTGACAACGGTGGTCTTTAATGTTTTAGGATACGAAAAGTTATTCAAAGATAGCTAATTTAGTGAACTCACTGGCAAACGTTTGTCCAACGCCTTTTTAAAACTGACTGTCCCCAAATTCGCTGAAACGCTCATCGGCTGATTATTTTGAGAACCCACACCCAAAATCTCATACTTTTTTAATACTTTTTATTTCCCACAATCAGATAACCTGACTCCTGCACTGGCAAAATCCGGTGCCGGGCGTAGGAACCCGTTATAGCTTTCCGGCATTATAGGTTGCTAACTTTACGTTGGTTTTTTACTATATACGGCCTCAGCACATCTGAATTATGGTGAGCTGGCCAAGGCAGCTTCGGCTGGCCGTGTTCCGGAGAGAACGGTATTCCTACACCTTGTTCCAGTTCACCACCCGAGCGTAGGAACTCCCGTGGTGATATGTTTTTTCACTAACTCTTCGGAAGATAACTATGTACGAAACCATCCCTTACGATCATCAATTCGCCCAAAAAGCCCGCGAATACTTGCGTCAGTTAGAAGAAATGTTTGAAGCCGAACAGCGGCACAACAGTCAAGAGCTGCGCAACGTGCTGCTATATCTGAATAACCTGATTACCACCCATTATGTGCACTATCATGAAGAGCCAGATGAATCAGATTTGGTGTGATGATTGATTGGTTTATTTAGTTTTCGAGCCGCAGTTGCGGCTCGATTTGATCAAGTTCTAAGAACCACCCACCCTGCTCGCGGGACTGAATCACATGCTGAACATCATAGGTGTATTGTTTGCGAGAAGATTTTGATGATTAAAAAGTGGTAACTTGTTTAGCCATTGTGTGTTGAGTTAACGCTATCCAACCATAAAAATAAGTAATGCACTTAGAATTGAGATGTCTAAATTTTTTAATATTACTTTCTAAACCGCCAGAAAAAACCCTACCACCTTGCTATTAAAAACATAGCAATTTTTTGTGTATTTGACTATGCTTTGCCATGAACTTAATCGCAGAGAAATCAAAATGGAAAAAATCCCGTACCCTGGCAAGCCAGTTCGTGGTTCGGAAACAGGCAATCCAATCATGGCATTATTTGATTTGCTAGGACGACGCTGGGCCATGGGGGTTCTATGGCAGTTATGTTCAGGTGGGCCTTGTACATTTCGTGAGTTGCAGAACCGTTGTGAGTCTATTTCTCCCGCTGTTTTAAATTCAAGAATTAGAGAATTAAGGCAGGCAAAACTACTTGAAAAGGGCGAATTAGGTTATCAACCAACCGAATTAGGAAAGCAAATAATTTCATCAATCTATCCTTTAAAAAGTCTCGCAGAACAGTGGGTTGAATCACTTAAGGGCACAGAAAAATAAAAGCTTAATCACGCCATCATAAAGACTGACGAATTCATCACTGTGATCAAAGGTCACAAACGTAAAGGGGAATAATTATGTTTATTGTGTCATTAACGTACATTAGTGAAATATCTCAAATAGATAAGTATCTTGAGGCTCATGTTGAGTACCTAGATAAAAACTATGAGAAAGGGGTTTTTATTGCTTCTGGAAGAAAAGTTCCCCGTAATGGTGGAGTCATTCTCGCAAAAGCTAGAAATCTTAGTGAGCTAGAAGAAGTTCTAAACGATGATCCATTTAAAATTCATAATCTGGCTCATTATGAATTAATCGAGTTTGTGCCCACAAAATCTGCACCTGAGTTTGCCTCTTTAATTCAATGATGTCATCGATTATCTGAGATGAGAAAAATGGCAGCGATAACATTGGTACGCTGCCACACTTGAGTCGAAAGTGTCCAGAGATGCGCCAGCGCCGATCACGGCAAACTCACCTATGCCCCATTCCGTGTTTCGCCCAATGGATGTGCCGAGTCCTTTAAGCTGGAGGTACGTTAGGTTTTCTAACCCTAATGTACCTACAAAACTCAGGCTTTACCAATCTGCTAGGGGCTGTTGACCTTTCGTGATGGGTTTTGCAGCAAATTGTCGTTCTCTTCCGAGGATTGCTGGATAAGTAGAAGTGATGACAGAGAGGTAAAACTGCATATCGAAAAGCTGATAGGGCGTTTGGATTAAAATCCGTGTCAACGATAAGGACGATATGTGCGAAGTTCATCGAGGCTCGAAGTATGAATACTTCAGATAGAAGCCGGATATACGAACGCAAACCTATTTACTGTCAAAAACGACTAATTATCCTTGCAATGATGGAGGAGACCTATACAACCCCTAGCAATACATTGCGAAATTAGTAAATCAATGAGTCAACAATACTACAGCAAGCTCACATTTGTGATGAGGTATCGCGAGATTGTGGGCGATGTCGAAGCAAAGTTATGCGGAGAACACCTACCACTTGAGATAAGTAGTTCAATAAGATTTAGTAAAGAAGCAATGTTAAAAAGGCTTGATGATTCAAGCCTTAAAATTTACAAAAAACGAGTAATATCAGAGAAAAATAAATCTCCACTTCGAGGTCGCTCATACACCAACCTGCCGTTTTCACGGACATATTTTAAAGGAATCTTAGGGTTATTAATGTCCCTACCTCCTTCGTCATACCATTTTGTTGTCCACTTATCATAGTAGAACTCTAGGTCAGCAGGTGTGAGCAGCCATATTTCTTGAAGTTCAATATCACTATAGACAGCAAAAACCCAATCTACCTTTCTATATTTTTCAATTATCTTGGGGTTCATGTGATGATGAGTCGAGAAACCTTTAACTAAATTAACGTTTAATGACTTCAGTTCATACTCATTGCCAAAACAGTCAATGGCATCATTACCTTCTCTACCCGACAAATCCTTTAACCCAGTAACAAGGAGGACTTGAAGTAGCTTTCCCCCGTTGTCCTGAAAAATATCTTTTATCCCCTCTTTTTTTGCCAAATACTCCATATCTCTTACGCTCGGGAATATACTATTCAACCACTCAATATTAGTTTCAAAGAACAGTTTTTCGTATAGTTTACTGGGAGCTATATCGAATACATCTGCCAAAGCACAAAGGTTCTCAAGGCTAGTTTCATTAGAAGCATTTTCGATACGGCTAATCTGGCGAACGTTAAGATCTGCTCTTTCAGCAAGCTCCTCTTGAGTCCATTTTTCACGTTCTCTCAAACATTTAACATTATCAGCCAACTGCCACATCAGGTCATTTTTGTTCATTATTGTCTTGCGCCATGTTGCAAATTTAATGATAAAACTATTTGCATACACGCGATAAAGACATGACACATATGTCTGGTCGTACCAGTCATATGTGTCGTAAAATAGAAACAAAGAGTCTAGTTAAAGCGATTTCAGTGACGTATACTCGCATGATCAAATTTTTACTGTAATGCGAAAAGTCAGAAAATATGCAAGATATCCTGAAAGTAGGCCGTTCTGATGCTATCTATAACGGACATAGCTACTTAACTAAAGTGCCTGTTATGGCTATTGTTCCATTTATCGAAGAATATACCAAAACAGGCGATACTGTTGCCGATATCTTTGCTGGTTCGGGCATGACAGCGGTTGCAGCCAAAATGGCAGGTAGAAATGCCATTGTCAGTGATATTTCACGTTTAGGGAAGCATATCGGGACGGGCTACCTTAGCTCCGTAACTCCTGAAGAATTCGAAACTGAAGCCCGAAGAATTCTGAATGATAGCAAAGCCACTGTGGGGCATTTTTATGACTCCTTACGTGAAGAAGATGGCTTGAAGATGTCGTTTGGTAAAACAATTTGGTCATTTGTTTATGAATGTGGTCATTGCCAAAATGAAATTAATTACTATAACGCACTTCATGATAATGACTGGGACCCAAAAAAACTGAAATGTCCTTCATGTGGTGAAATCTTTGTCAAAAAAGGAGCAAAATTCCTAAGAGATGAACCCGTTGTAGTTTCTTTGAAAGGGTGCGCTGGTAAACAAATAGAGCAGCGCCTTTCAGAATTTGACTATGAAAAAATTGAGAGCGCTGAAAGTTCCGGTATCTTTGAGTACTTTCCAAGTGTAGATATACCTGAAGACCGAGAAATGTATAAACGTTCTGCACTTAAAAAATGGAACTTGACATCTACGCACAAGTTTTTCTCGCACAGAAATGCCATTATATTGTATGACCTATGGCAACGCTTTGAACAAGTTGAAAATGAATCCTTAAGACAAAAGTTAAAGTTTGCTTTCACTGCAATTCTTCCAAGAGCGTCCAAACGTTACCAGTGGAGCAAAAAAGCTCCGCTCAATGCAGCAATACAAAACTATTATATTGCACCAGTATTCTACGAGTGGAACGTTTATGAACTTATTGAAAGAAAAATTAATGCGCTAGTAAAAGCAGACAAACAAATAACTGATTACCGAGGAAATGACGCTCTAGAAACCAATCAAGAGTATGTAACAGCTTCAGCAGATAATCTTGCTCATCTTCATGACAACTCCGTCGAGTTTGTTTTTACAGATCCTCCTTTTGGTTCAAACATTTTCTACGCTGATATGAACCTATTTCATGAAGCTTGGTTAGGTGAATATACCGACAATACTTCGGAAGCGGTAATGAGAACAACTGGTAAAGACAAAGCCAAGAGCAAAGAGTCTTACCAGAAAATCTTAACAGGTGCTTTTAAGGAAGCGCGAAGAGTTTTAAAGAATGATGGGCATTTATCAGTTGTCTTTGGGAATAGCCAAGGATCTATTTGGGCTGTCGTTCAACAAGCTTTACGTGATGCAGGTTTTACTAATAAGCCTGTGAACATTACTATTTTAGATAAAGGGCAGCGTAGCGTTAAAGGACTTAATTCTGGAACTGAAAAAGTTGTAACTCTAGATCTTATTGTCACCGTGCAAAAAAGTGACGAGAACTCTGCACCTAAAGAGTATGAACTACGCAATGATGGAATGGACGTTATCGAGAAAACTATCGATGCTATTTCTTTCAGTGAAGAGCTTACAGCAAGTCATATATATTTGGATATCCTACGTAACGCTATGTATGAAGGAGTGGCCATTGCTGAGATCGATTTGGGAAAAATTACACAAATCATTCATGATAAAGGGTATAAAATTAATCCTAAATCAGGAAAACTACTGTTAGCCGACGTATAGACTGCCCCCTATTTTTCAAAATAATAAGTATCGTTGACCTTACCTTCCTAGGTAGGGTCGATTTGGGTGCTACCCCTGTTCCTGTAAACGATTAAGACCTACATTTGCCCTACAGAACCTAATATTAGCCAAGTCGATAACTCACAATTGTCCAGAAACAAGTTACAGCTTCCCCCTAATCAGCCATATGTATATGGAAATGCGAGCCGGTGCACCATCACCGGCCCGTGTGCTTTCTAACTACTTACGTCGGCCAAACGGCCAGCGTCTCATTTTGTCGATTTGATCGACCGATCTCGTCATATCCTTATATGCACGATCGGCCAACCTGTTTTGGAATACCTCCATTTTGTCGACAATGGCTTTCATCTTCGGGCCGTGTCCGGTGTTGTGCAGCCACTGCCCAAAAAATAGAAGGCCAGTATCACAATGAACATCACTGCGAAGAAACCAATTACCTCCGCAAGGTTTTTAGGAAAGTAAAAAACCATAAAAAATGCCAGTCAGTATTATTCCTGACTGGCATTGCATTTATTGGCTTAAGGCTTTAATCGCTATTGATAATCAGCCCTACTCCCACTCAATTGTTGCCGGTGGCTTACCTGAAATATCGTAAACCACGCGCGAGATACCATCGATCTCATTGATAATGCGGTTTGAGACTCGGCCTAAGAATTCGTAAGGCAGATGCGCCCAATGTGCTGTCATAAAGTCGATCGTTTCTACGGCACGTAGCGATACGACCCAGTCGTACTTCCGGCCATCGCCCATTACACCGACTGAACGAACTGGGAGGAACACGGTGAATGCTTGTGATACTTGGTTATACAAGTCCGCAGCACGTAGCTCTTCAATAAAGATGGCATCTGCGCGGCGCAGTAAATCACAATATTCTTTCTTGATTTCACCTAAAACTCGGACACCCAGACCCGGCCCCGGGAATGGATGACGATATAGCATGTCATATGGCAGGCCGAGTTCTAAACCAATTTTACGTACTTCATCTTTAAAGAGCTCACGTAACGGTTCAACCAAGCCCATTTCCATATCTTCTGGTAATCCACCCACATTGTGGTGTGATTTAATCACATGTGCTTTACCAGTCTTAGAAGCAGCAGATTCGATGACATCCGGATAAATAGTACCCTGTGCAAGCCATTTGGCATTTTGCAGCTTGCTGGCTTCTTCATCAAAGACTTCAATGAACTCGTGCCCGATAACTTTTCGTTTCTCTTCCGGATCAGACTTGCCAACCAGTGCATTGAGAAAACGTTCTTCAGCATCAACTTTGATGATATTCAGCCCGAAATGGTCACCGAACATTTCCATCACCTGCTGGCCTTCGTTGAGGCGTAATAAGCCGTTATCAACGAAAACACAGGTCAGTTTGTCACCGATAGCACGTTGAACCAGCATCGCAACAACTGATGAATCGACACCACCGGAAAGCGCCAGAAGGACTTCATCGTCACCGACAGTTTCTTTAATTCGGGCAACCGCATCTTCAATAATTGAGCTAGGCGTCCACAAGCGTTCACAACCACATGCACCAAAAACGAAGTTTTCCAGCATTTGCAGGCCTTGCTTGGTGTGAGTCACTTCAGGATGGAACTGCACCCCGTAGTATTTTTTCTCTTCATTTGCCATTGCTGCATACGGACAGGTATCCGTTTGCGCAACTTGGGTGAATCCCATTGGAATCTCTACGACTTTATCACCGTGGCTCATCCAAACATCTAACAGCGCATAGTTATCGTCAGTGACGCTATCACGCAAGCCTTCAAACAGCTTCGATTCCTGAACAACCTTCACCTGAGCATAGCCAAATTCACGCTCAGTCGAACCGGAGACTTTCCCGCCCAATTGTTCTGCCATGGTCTGCATCCCATAGCAAACGCCCAAAACAGGCACGCCACAATCAAAGACATATTGTGGTGCGCGAGGCGAGTTTTCCTCGGTCACACTTTCAGGGCCACCTGATAATATGATGCCGTTCGGATTAAATTCTCGAATGTCGGCTTCATCGACATCCCAGCTCCATAATTCGCAATATACGCCAATTTCACGGACACGACGTGCGACAAGCTGCGTGTATTGTGAACCAAAATCTAGGATAAGGATCCGTTGGTCATGAATGTTTTTGGTCATGTTGAGTCGTCTTCAAAGAAAAGTTTATAGAACGGAGGCGAGTTTACTCGCCTCTCATGTCATCATCAAGCAAAAAGCAAACGTTTTCGTTACGGGATTATGACCCTAAACGATAGTTTGGTGCTTCTTTCGTAATTTGAACATCGTGGACATGGGATTCTTGAATGCCAGCACCAGAAATTCTTACGAATTGAGCCTTGGTACGCAGATCTTCAATCGTTGCGGAACCGGTCAATCCCATACAAGAGCGCAGACCACCCATTTGTTGGTGAACGATTTCTTTCAGCAGACCTTTGTATGCAATACGTCCTTCAATCCCTTCCGGAACTAACTTATCGGCTGCATTATCTGACTGGAAGTAACGATCTGAAGAGCCTTTTGACATTGCGCCCAGTGAACCCATACCACGATAGGCTTTATAAGAACGACCTTGATAAAGAATCACTTCTCCCGGAGATTCTTCTGTACCGGCAAGCATCGAACCGACCATCACGCAAGATGCGCCGGCAGCGATTGCTTTACAGATATCACCGGAGAAACGGACACCGCCATCCCCAATCACTGGAATGTCATATTCGTTGGCAACAGATGCGGCATCACCAATGGCTGAAATCTGTGGTACCCCGACACCCGTGACAATACGCGTGGTACAAATCGAGCCGGGGCCGATACCCACTTTGACTGCACTCACACCAGCTTCAATCAGCGCACGAGCACCTTCAGCCGTTGCAACGTTGCCACCGATAATATCTAAATTAGGGAAAGTGGCGCGTGTTTCACGAATCCGTTGCAAGACCCCTTCAGAATGACCATGAGAAGAATCAATCAACAACACATCAACACCAGCTTCAACCAATGCTTTGACACGCTCTTCATTGCCTGCACCGGCACCGATAGCAGCACCCACACGCAAACGACCCAACTCATCTTTACACGCATTTGGTGCAATTTCTGCTTTATGGAAATCTTTTGCAGTGATCATTCCTGTCAGTTGGAATTCATCATTCACAACCAGAACTTTTTCAACACGGGCTTGGTGCATTTTTTCCTGAACTTCCGCACGAGATGCGCCTTCTTTTACCGCAGCTAAACGTTCTTTTGGCGTCATAACCACAGAGACTTTTTTGGTCAAGTCCGTCACGAAACGGACATCACGGCCAGTGATAATACCAACCAGCTCATTATTCTCTGTCACGACAGGGAATCCGGCAAAGCCATGTTTTTCAGTCAGAGCCATAACATCAGCGATGGTTTGCTCTGGTTGAACCGTCACCGGAGAAGTAACAACCCCGGCTTCATAGATTTTCACCTGACGAACCTGAGCAGCTTGTTGTTCGATTGACATATTCTTATGAATAAAGCCAATGCCACCTTCCTGAGCCAAAGCAATCGCAAGACGAGCCTCTGTGACTGTATCCATGGACGCAGAGATCATTGGAATGTTCAGCGTGATATTTTTGGTCAGCCGAGTTTTCAGGTCAGCAGTATTTGGGAGAACAGTTGAATGGGCGGGGACGAGCAATACGTCATCAAAAGTCAGGGCTTCTTTGGCGATTCGTAGCATTTGCAATATCTCACAGCTAGGGTGTTAAAAGAAATAACCCAATCCCTCAAATGTTTTTATCAAAGTGAATTGGATTTGATATTGCGGAGGGATTATACCGAGCGATTAATCGTTTTACTACACATTTATTCAATTTTTATTTGCAATTGCCCCCTTGATATGTATTATATTGCGGCTAATTTCCATTCCTACGGCCACGACATTCTCCTGTGCTATCTGCAAACAACCAAAACATTTATACGGTATCCCGCCTTAATGCAGAAGTTCGTCTGCTCCTCGAAAATGAGATGGGCATCATCTGGCTGCTCGGTGAAGTCTCCAATTTTTCCGCACCGGTTTCAGGGCATTGGTACTTATCGCTGAAAGACGCCCGGGCACAGGTCAAGTGTGCCATGTTTAAAGGCAATAATCGTTTTGTCTCCTTCAGACCCCAAAACGGACAGCAGGTTTTGGTCAGAGCACGTCTGTCGTTATACGAACCACGGGGTGACTATCAGTTAATCATTGAAAGTATGCAAGCTGAAGGTGATGGACGGCTTCAACAAGAATTCGAGCAATTGAAGCAAAAGCTCACTGCGGAAGGCCTATTTGCTCCCGGTAATAAGAAACCTTTGCCTGAGCACCCGCAATGTATCGGTATCATTACCTCCAAAACCGGTGCCGCCCTGTTTGATATTCTCGATGTGTTGAAACGCCGTGATCCGACACTGCCTGTGATTATCTATCCGACGATGGTACAGGGAGAAGATGCTGCGATTCGAATTGCCCAAGCGATTGGCCGCGCCAACGCCCGTCAAGAATGTGATGTGTTAATCGTTGGACGCGGAGGCGGCTCTCTGGAAGACTTATGGTGTTTTAACCATGAAATTGTCGCCCGAACAATCGCTGCCAGCCAAATCCCGATTGTCAGTGCAGTGGGTCATGAAATTGATATCACGATTGCTGATTTTGTCGCCGACGTGCGAGCTCCGACACCTTCAGCCGCAGCCGAGTTAGTGAGCCGTGACAGTAGTTACAAACGGACCGGCCTGCTCAATTATCGTCACCGTCTGAGCCAAGCGATACGTTATTATCTGGCAGAACAACGTCAGAAGAGTCAGACACATCAATATGCCTTGGAAAAACAACACCCAAGTTATCGTCTGGAACGACAAATTCAGCAGATGGATGAGTTGAGTATTCGCCTGCAACAAGCCATGCAGCATTATTTAGCCAGACATTCGCAAATGGTCGAGCGAACCACCAACCAACTCAGATACAACTCGCCACAACAGCAGATTCAGCAACAGCATTATCTGCTGAAAAAATATGAACAGCGTTATATTGATGCGATAGAAAGAAGATTGCTCAGTTCACGTCATCAATTGGCACTCGCAGCCGAAACATTGGATGCCGTCAGCCCGCTTTCGACGTTGAGACGAGGTTACTCCGTTACTCAAAACCAGTCCGGTCAGATCATCCGGAGTCTGAACGATGTCAAACCCGGTGAATGCATCACCACTCGCCTTACCGATGGCACGATTCGCTCAACCGTCATTCAGACTGAGTAAATTATCGCTCAGAGTCTTGTCCTATCGGTTGAAATATCAAGCGTAGTTTAGGATTTCGTTTTGATTTCTGTTCGTTACACTGTGGACAAAAGTAGCTGACCGCACCACAGGCTTGCAGTCGCTCCAATTCAGTTTGGCAATCAGGACAGTACGCGACTTTGCGGTAATGTATCGCACATACCGGACAATAATACTGTCCATCCCATTGAAGTGCTTCATCACACGCTGGACATTGATTCAGGTTCATCCTTTCTCCTCCTTTTTGGAATAGCACGATTTCACTCACCGCCGATCTGATCCACATCTCAGATCCGTATACCTGATCGTATATGGAAAAAGATCAGATCTGAAATCACTCGATTGATTGTATACTCTGTGAAGCAGGCATGTATAAGTATTTGCTTGCACTGGTAAAAAGGATGATAACGAGGATCCTGACAGCAAAGAATAAGATCTTTGCTTGATCTCATGCTTTATTCACACTGATCAGCGATCAATACCAAAAAGAACATTTATATAACCACACACCGAAAGCATAAGTTACATGTTCTGTTTTTGAATTTTAAACGATATATTATAAATAAATATCCGTATTCAAAACCAACAAAAAGCATTTCATAAAAAGATCATACACCTTACATTGTCTGTTGTTTGTAAAAGATTGTCGGTGACAGAAACCAAACGCCGGACATGAAAAAGCCCGGCTTGTTTGCCGGGCTCTTGATGCTTCTGCATAACGAAAAACTATTTTTTGCGATGTTTCATCATCGACATCAAACGCTTTTTCTGTCTCTCTTGAGACAAAGTTAACTTAGAGGACTTATTCTCATACGGGTTTTCACTGCTCTGGAACTGAATCCGGATCGGTGTGCCCATAATCTCTAAAGACTTGCGATAGTAATTCATTAAATAACGTTTGTAAGAGTCTGGCAGCTCATTGACCAAGTTACCGTGAATGACAATGATCGGCGGGTTATAACCACCGGCATGGGCATATTTTAACTTGACGCGTCGACCTCGTACCATCGGTGCCTGATGATCTTCCGTTGCCATTTTCATAATACGCGTCAACACCGATGTGCTCACACGCGTTGTCGCTGATTTGTAGGCCTCTTCAACAGACTCAAACAAATGGCCGACACCTGTACCATGCAATGCTGAAATAAAGTGAATACGGGCAAAATCAACAAATCCCAACCGACGGTCGAGCTCTTTTTTCACGCGATCTTTTACATCAATGTCCAATCCATCCCACTTGTTTACAGCGAGAACAATCGAACGTCCGGCATTCAGGGCAAAACCAAGCAAGCTCAAATCCTGATCAGAGATATTTTCCCGTGCATCGATCAATAGCAATACAACGTTCGCATCTTCAATTGCTTTAAGCGTCTTCACAACCGAGAATTTTTCTACGGTCTCATGAATGCGTTTACGACGCCGCACGCCTGCTGTATCGATCAAGACATATTCACGTTCTTGACGTTGCATCGGAATGTAGATCGAATCGCGGGTGGTTCCGGGCATGTCATAAACGACGACGCGCTCTTCACCCAAAATACGGTTGGTGAGCGTTGACTTGCCGACATTGGGACGACCGATAATTGCCAGCTTGATCGGTTGCTCTTGCAAGCGCTGATACTCAGCTTCCGCATCTTCTTCGGTGTAATCCTGTATGGCAGGTTGTTCAACTGTTTCGATGTCGGTCAGATCTTCGATTTCAGCCTGTGCTTTTAACGATTCAATCGTTGGCGTCAAAACCCGCTCAATCAGCGCACTGACACCTCGTCCGTGGGCTGCCGCAATTTGGAACATCTGCGCCATCCCTAACTGCCAGAATTCAGCGCTGGCAGCATCGGCATCAATGCCATCGACTTTATTTACAACCAGAAATGAAGTCTTTTCAATTTTACGTAAATGCGATGCAATCCCTTCATCTGCTGGCGTTAATCCGGCACGGCCATCGACCATAAATAGCACAACATCGGCTTCTTCAATTGCAGCCAGAGATTGTTGTGCCATTTTGCTTTCGACACCTTCTTCACCACCATCAATACCACCAGTATCAATCACGATGAACTCTTGCTCGCCTACTTTGGCATGACCATACTTACGGTCTCGGGTCAGACCGGGAAAGTCTGCAACCAATGCATCGCGAGTACGGGTTAATCGGTTGAATAATGTAGATTTACCGACATTCGGACGCCCAACCAGCGCAACAACAGGAACCATAACAACCTCTAAATCGTTCAATACTTTGTGTATAACCACATGACGGCGTCCATTCATTTCGATGAATCCAGTCGGTATCACACAAAGCACGACTGCTTGAAAAAGCAGTCTTTCAAAACCACAATAAAATGGCTCCTAACTGTTTCCAGCCAGGAGCCGATTATAAAATTATATCACGAATTCTTAGCGGATCGTCAGTTTCTTCAGATCGCCATTTCGAGTGATCGATAGATAACTATTGTCAGGCAAAGCGATAGGAGAAACAGCAAATCCACTGCTATCAACAAACTGTTGAGCAACAAAATCACCACTATTTCGGTCAATCCAGTAGAGGTAACCTTCGCTATCGCCAACAACAACATAGTTACTGATCACGACGGGGGCGGTTACCAAGCGGTGTTCGAGTTTACTGTTAGTCCACAGTTCTGTTCCACTACGCGCATCAACCGCGACAATATGATCTTCATCCGTCGCGATGAACAGACGGCCACCATCCGTTGCGATATTCTTTGCTGAAGAATAGCTACGTTTCCAGACCGGCTTGCCAGAACGGAGATCAACATCAACCAATTGACCATTATAACCAATGATATAAAGGGAATTGCCGATAACCAGTGGCGATGAATCAACATCCACAAGTCGATCAATTTCTGTTGCCCCTTTCGGTATCCCGATGGGTTGTTGCCAAATCATTTGCCCTCGGGACGTAATCGCAGCAGCCAGACGACCACCGGCCGTTCCCCAGAACACACCGCCAGATACAGCAACCGGTTCACTCACGCCGCGCAATGTCAGGTTTGGTACCTCGGTACTAATCACCCATTGTTCTTTGCCACTGCTTTGATCCAGTGCCGTCAAATTGCCATTGCTGGTATTGATGATCAATAGGTTACTGTCAGTTGTCGGGGGTGCCAGAACTTCACCACCGATGCTCTGCTTCCACTTCAGTTCACCGCTTTTCGCATCCAGCGCGTAAACCATCCCATTTTCACTACCAACATAAATCTGGTTAAATCCAGACTCAATTCCGCCGGCCAAACGAATAGGATCATCCACTTCAAGATCATGATGCCAGAGCTCTTTACCATTTTCCGGATTCAGCGCTTTGACCAAACCATCCCGGTCTGCAACAAAAATGGTGTCATAAGCATACTTCGGCTTGAGTTTTGAGAAATAATGACCGACCCCACTGCCAACGGAAGCATGCCAATCCGAATGTGGCGTAAACTGACTTTTGACGACAGGAACAGGCGCCATGACGACCGATTCTTCTTCTCCGGAACATCCAATCAACCCGCTCGTCATTGCAGCCATTAAACATAAGTTGCCAAACCACTTTTTCATTCACTCACGCCCTTATTTGGCAAGATCATCTAACTTCATTTGTAATGTTTGGCTGGCATCTTCAGCCTGCTGAGCTTCTGTATAGGCAACATAAGCGGCTTCCTTATTGCCCTGACGCAGCGCAATGTCACCTTTCAGCTCAGCAACGCGACCAACCCAGCCTGAGTCGGTAATCTGTTTCAAAGATGCTTCAGCACTTTCATAGTTACCTTGTTCAGCCTGAATCCGGGCAATTCGGTAGTCAATCAACGTATCCAATGCTTTATCATCGGTATGCGCTTTAGCCCACTCAAGCTGAGCAAGTCCTTCATCCAGATGCTTGGCTTCAATTTGAGATTTCGCTAACTGCATGGCGGCCAGCACGGCATAATTACTGTCTGAATGTTGTTCAATGAAATTCTGAACAGTTTTTTCTGCGTCGAGACCTTGCTGAGAAAGTGAATCAACCACATCAGAATACTGATGAGAAGCAGCCACCTGAGCGGCTTTCACTGATGACTGATAATAATTCCAGCCTAGAATCGCAGCTAAACCGACAACGGTGCCGACAATGACGGCTTTGCCATTCTCTTGCCACCAATTCTTAATCGCTTCAACTTGTTGTTCTTCGGTATCGTAGAGTTCCACGTTTTTCCCTCTTTAATTAAGCATCTCAGCTGAACTGCCAACCATCAGCACTTGAAAAAATAAGCCAGTTTTTCAATGATATCTGACTGTAGAACCGTTTCCTGAGTTCCACCATTCAAATCTTTAAAGACAACCATCTGTTGTGCCATTTCATCCTCTCCGAGAACTAACGCAACAGAGGCGCCGACTTTATCGGCCCGCTTAAACTGTTTCTTGAAATTACCACCACCAAAGTGGTTCATAATACGTAGCGTCGGCAATGATTCCCGGACAGACTCGGCCAATTTCATTCCCGCCGATAATGTGCCTTCGCCAGCCGTTACGATATAAACATCGACTTGACGGGCAATATCATCAGTCAGTTCCAATGCTTCAACCATCAGGACCAGACGTTCCAATCCCATCGCGAAACCAACCGCAGATGTCGCTTTGCCGCCCATTTGTTCGACAAGACCATCATAGCGACCACCGCCACAGACCGTGCCCTGAGCCCCGAGACTTTCAGTCACCCATTCAAAAACGGTACGATTATAGTAATCCAGCCCGCGAACTAAACGCTCATTGACCGTGTATTCGATGCCTGCAGCGTCAAGAAGTTCACATAAACCAGCAAAATGAGCACGAGAATCACTATCAAGATATTCAGACAACTTCGGTGCCTCACCCAAAATGGCCTGAATTTCTGGATTTTTGGTGTCCAACACTCGCAGCGGATTGGTATACATCCGACGTTTGCTGTCTTCATCCAACACAGATTCATGCTGCTCCAGGAAGGCAATTAACGCGGTCCGGTATTCAGCACGCGCCTCTGGTGACCCAATTGAATTGAGTTCGAGTTTTACATAGGGTGCGATTCCCAACGCCTGCCACATCCGGGCGGTCATCATGATTAACTCTGCATCAATGTCTGGTCCATCAAGACCAAACACCTCGACACCACACTGATGGAATTGGCGGTATCGTCCTTTCTGAGGTCGCTCATGGCGGAACATCGGCCCCATATACCACAAACGCTGTTCCTGATTATATAACAGACCATTTTGAATGCCGGCTCGGACACAACCAGCCGTACCTTCAGGACGCAAGGTTAGGCTATCACCATTCCGATCTTCGAAAGTGTACATTTCTTTTTCAACCACATCGGTCACTTCACCGATCGCTCGACTGAACAGATGCGTCATTTCAATGATCGGCATACGGATTTCACTATAGCCGTATGCATTGATAACTTGTTTTACTTTGCCCTCAACCTTTTGCCAGAGCGGTGATTGTGTCGGGAGGCAATCATTCATGCCTCGAATTGCTTGAATTGTTTTTGTCACAAGGATTACCGTAAATTCATCATGATATTAATTGTTGTCTTCGACTTGAGTGACTTGAATGCGATTTTGCTGGTCGAGCATTGACGCTTTTGCCCGAATTTTTGCTTCAAGCTGATGAATTAAATCATCATTGTCGAACCGTTCTTTCTGGCGGATCCCATCTTCATAAAATGCACTTTTGCGATTGCTACCCGCAATGCCCAAATGTGAAGCTTCGGCTTCTCCGGGACCATTGACGACACAGCCAATAATCGAGACATCCATTGGTGTAAGGATATCTTCAAGACGCTCTTCCAGTGCATTGACGGTGCCGATGACATCAAACTCTTGACGGGAACAACTCGGACAGGCAATAAAATTGATTCCCCGAGAACGAATCCGCAGAGATTTGAGGATATCAAAACCGACTTTAATTTCTTCGACCGGATTTGCCGCCAACGAAATACGCAACGTATCGCCAATCCCCTCCGCAAGCAACATGCCCAGCCCAACGGATGATTTAACCGCCCCCGCGCGCGCGCCACCGGCTTCGGTGATCCCTAAGTGTAAAGGTTGATCGATTTTCTGAGCCAACAAACGATAAGAATCAACGGCCAGAAAAACATCGGAGGCTTTCACACTCACTTTAAATTGATCAAAATTGAGTCGATCAAGAATATCAACATGACGCATTGCGGATTCCACCAGCGCTTCGGCTGTTGGTTCACCATATTTCTGCTGAATATCTTTTTCTAATGACCCACCATTGACACCAATTCGGATGGGAATGCCTTTATCTCGAGCGCAATCGACAACGGCACGAATTCGCTCTTCACGGCCGATATTCCCCGGGTTGATCCGTAAACAATCGACACCGTATTCAGCAACCTGAAGTGCAATACGGTAATCAAAATGAATATCGGCGATCAAAGGAATCGATACACGCTTCTTAATTTCTCGGAATGCTTCCGCTGCATCCATGGTCGGAACTGAAACCCGAACAATATCTGCACCGACTTTTTCCAGTGAATGGATTTGAGCAACCGTTGCCTCGACATCGGTTGTTCTCGTATTTGTCATCGACTGAACTGCGATGGGAGCACCATCGCCGATAGGAACATCGCCAACGTAGATACGTGTCGAACGGCGACGCTTTATTGGAGACTCATATTGCATATTTTTGTCTAAGGTAAGCTAAATCTGGCTACTTTGCCTGAAGTATACCCAGAAAGGTCAACAGGTTCACCTGCAAATGTCATAGAAACACTTTCCGGAGCCCCTAAAATAACCTTAAATGGTGCTTCTCCCTGAAGCTGAACAGATTGATTCGCTTTCTTCAATCCAATCACTAACGTTTTACCGTTTGTATCAGTGATGCGAACCCAACAATCATTCGCAAAATTCATGGTCAAAGCAGTCAATGCAACTGAAGACTGCGGCTCATCTGCGGGAGGTGTTGCTGAATCGGAAGCAACCGGCTCCGCTGACGCGGTATCGGTTTCATCGGTCACCGCTTCCTGCTCGTCTTGCGAAGGTTGTGCCGATTCAGGTTCAGCGACAGCAGTGTCATCAGCGACGTTTGCTTCTGGCTCTTCTGCAGGTAACGCTGCATTCTCAGTCTTAGATGACTCTTGGGGTGACTGAGTCAAATCTCGCACCGTCGTAAAGCCATCAGTCTTCTTATCTCCCGACGAACCCGCAACTTGATCCTGTTGTGATGATGTCTGGGTCTGAGCTGGAATAAGGGTGTCCTGTTTTTGGTTTTGATACCACCAGACCGATGAAATACCGATCACAATGGCAACAATCCCAACCGTAATCAGATTAATCCGGCTGTTATGCTGCTCTCGAGTCGTTTTTCTTGAAAAGCTGGTCATCAATAAGTCAGGGGCAGTCACACCACAGTAATGCTCATACGCTGTGAGTATTTCCGGCTCATCAATTCCAACCAGTTTGGCATAAGAACGAACATAACCTCTTGTAAATGTTGATACCTTGTCGATATCAAAATTATTTTCCTCAAGCGATTGTATAATCGTCAGACGTAGCCGAAGCTTGTCCGCGATCTGCTTTTGAGTCAGCCCGAGAGACTCGCGCTTCTGTTTAAGAAGTGTGCCGGGGCCTATCTGGTTATCTTCTTCTTTTACTATTTCTGATTCTGTCATCACGTAGCGTCTATCTCTTGTCTCTTTGCTGTAACTCTATAATAAGCATAGCGCTTTATTGATTTTAGTTCTTTTGGGATAGCTTATTTCCGTTCCAGCACAAAATAAAGTTCATCTTAGCGTCAATATTATCAATAACTCAAATAATTTTGATACACACAATCGTCATTCTAAAGGATATTAAAACTGAAACAACAATGAATTAAGGAAGAAGACTCGGTCAAATCTAAGTTTTTCGGAAAATTGACACAAAAGAGGGCTAAACACTGAGTGATACAGGCAAGAAGACGACTTTTATCAACTCATCGCACTTCTTGAACAGAGATAAAATATACGCTCAAAAAGCACCAATAAAGGAAGTTAAACATATAAAATGGAGGAGATTTCGACACGGGACCGTTTTAATCATAAAAAATAAACACCCGCGTCAGAGAAAGCTATATGCAACCGAAATTATTGAACCGCTTTAATCGGAATTGCATTTTCCTGCTCAGTCAATAACCGAGTCCGTTTGGTCCGATCAATGACATCTCCGACAAGCTGGCCGCAAGCTGCGTCAATATCATCCCCACGCGTTTTACGAACCGTTACGGTGTATTCATGTCCCATTAAGGTCTTCATGAATCGATCAATACGGGAGTTGCTTGGTTTCCGATATGGCGATCCCGGATAAGGATTGAATGGGATCAGGTTTATCTTACATGGCGTATCTTTCATTAATTCCGCCAGTTCGTGAGCGTGTTCCGTCCCGTCATTGACATGATCAAGCAGGATATATTCAACCGTTACTTTGCCACGGTTCGCATTTGACGAGGCGATATAACGACGTACAGAGGACAGAAAATCCTGAATATCCCACCGATCATTAATCGGCATGATTTCACTGCGCAGTTTATCATTCGGTGCATGAAGAGAGATCGCCAACGCAACATCAATCCGTCCGGTCATCTGTTCCAGTCCGGAAACAACACCAGATGTAGACACAGTCACTCGACGCTTGGATAACCCGAATCCTAAGTCATCCAGCATAATCTCCAATGCAGGAAGCAGGTTTTTCATGTTGAGTAAGGGTTCACCCATGCCCATCATCACAACGTTAGTGATAGGACGTCGGCCAGTCTCTTTTTCCATACCGATTTCACGTGCAGCACGCCAGACTTGCCCAATAATTTCGGAAACGCGTAAATTACGGTTGAATCCTTGTTGTGCTGTAGAACAGAACTTACATTCCAGTGCACAACCAACTTGAGATGACACACATAATGTGGCCCGATCATCTTCCGGGATATAAACGGTCTCGACATCTTGGTCACCAACCCGCATCGCCCATTTGATCGTACCATCCGATGAATGCTGAGCTTCTGAAACCAGTGGCGCTTTAATTTCACAGCGATTTTTCAGTTTCTCTCTCAGCTTTTTGTTAATGTTGGTCATCAGTTCAAAGTCATCACAACCAAAGTGATAAATCCACTTCATGATTTGATCAGCACGAAACGCTTTCTCGTTCAGCTCTTCAGTGAAAAACTGACGCAAAGCTGTACGATCAAAATCAAGCAGATTAATTTTTTGTGTGGTCATGGTGCCTCTCAGAAAAGCCGTACATCAAATTCAGGGCGCGAATTGTACAGCCTTTGAGCACTGACAACAAGCCCTGTGAATAAGTAACAAAACCCCGCTTTAAGCGGGGTTTTTCAACTGCATCTTTCAATGATAACAACGTTCAATTATGACTGAGATACTCTTGGACAGATTTCTGAATCAGGGAAGAAAAAAGCGATTTCCCGGGCAGCAGAATCTTCACTATCACTACCATGAACAGAATTCAGACGCATGCTCAGTGCGTAATCTGCGCGCAGCGTGCCGCAAGCAGCTTCTTCCGGGTTGGTTTTTCCCATCAGCTCACGGTAGCGAGCAATGGCATTTTCACCCTCAAGTACCTGTACCATGATGGGTCCGGAAATCATAAACTCTCTGAGCGGCTCAAAAAATGGTTTGCCTTGATGCTCAGCGTAGAAACCACTCGCCTGCTCTTCAGTCAGATGTACCATCTTCGCCGCAATAATCTGCAATCCGGCTTTTTCAATACGATGATAAATTTCACCAATCAGATTACGCTCTACAGCATCGGGTTTAATGATAGAAAACGTTCTCTCTAATGCCATAAAATTGTCCTTTCTTTCTCTATTGTTATTCAAATATCAAGATCTGAATTTTATTTTAGTCAGTCAATAAACGAGCCAAAGTACGAATGCCAATCCCCGTTGCACCCGCAGCCCACTTATCCGTGGCTGATTTACGGTAAGTCGCGGCACAATCGAAATGTAACCAACCTTTGCGGTAATCTTCAACAAAATGCGACAAAAATGCAGCTGCGGTACTGGCACCCGGCGTATAGTCAGAAGCGCTGATATTTGATAGATCGGCAAAACTAGAAGACAACATGTCACGATGGAATGACTCCAGTGGCAGCGGCCATAAACGTTCATCTTCCATTTTCGCAACGGAAAGTGCCTGATGACTTAAACTTTCGTCAAAACTCATCAGTGCATGGTAGTCAACACCCAATGCCGTCTTCGCCGCACCGGTCAGCGTTGCACAGTCAATAATCATCTCTGGGTTTTGTTCACTCGCATAGATCAGACCATCGGCCAACACTAAACGCCCTTCCGCATCGGTGTTCATGATTTCAACCGTTTTACCATTCTTATAGGTAATCACATCGCCCAACTTCAGTGCGCGTCCGGACACCATATTTTCCGCACAGCACAGAATCAGTTTCACCCGTTTATTCAGACCGCGTAACATCGCTAGTCCTAAACCACTGGTAGCCAACGCAGCACCACCCATATCCGATTTCATTGATGACATGAAGTTCGATGGTTTCAGGCTATAACCACCCGAATCAAATGTAATACCTTTGCCGACCAGACAGGCATACACGGGGGCATTCTCATCACCCGTTGGATTGAAATCCAATTGCAGCATCGCTGAAGTCCGTTCAGAGCCGCGCCCGACAGCAAAAATGCCTGCCCAACCATCAGAAAGTAAATCTTTATCTTTGACGATACGATAAGAAACCGAGTCAGGCGCGAGAGACTTCACAAATTCAGCAGCCATCGTTGCCAACTGTCGAGGGGCAACCTCTTCCGCACTCTTATTAATGACATCTCTTGCCCAGTCAGATGTTTTGATCCGAGCCTCTAGTTCTCGCTGATCATCTTCAGCAAGCGCTTCCCATGTCAATGTGTTTAATTTTTTCGGATCACGATATCCTTGATAAAAAGCCCAAATTCGCTCTAAATCCCAATCACTACCAATTAATGAAATATTACGTAAACTTTGCCCATCCATTTTTCGGGCAGCTTTCTGAATCGTTGCGAGCGGGGTAGATGATGGATCGATATGAATGGTCACACCGGATTCGGAATAAGAAACTGTCGCCGTCTCTCCCCACTGTTCAGGGGCTTTCTCTTGGCTAATTGATACTGACATATTTACAGACATGGCCTCTCCTTGTCTTTTTTCACTTTTTGCCACTTATTTTTTCCTAGTTCACTCAGACAATTTACCATTATATCTGGCAAACATGTCAAATTGATAAAAAGCGGACCTGTAAAGATCCGCTTTTGACGAGATTTATTTTACAAACACTCTGAATGCAAGGATGGCAACCTAATCGACTTCGTCCATCCAACACAGAATAATTGCTTCCAGAATTTTTTCATTCGAATGATTTGGCTCATCATCAAAATCATCCAAATCCATGACCCATTGATGTAAATCGGTAAAGCGTACACTTTTCGGGTCAACATCAGGATAAAGGTCGCATAGTTCGATAGCAATATCCCGTGAATCAATCCACTTCATCATTCGTTCCTATCAGATACGGAGCAACGGCAAAATCAATGCTCTTCCGCTGCATGGTTCAATGTATATTTAGGGATTTCAATGACCAGATCTTCATCGGTCACTTTCGCCTGGCACCCCAGACGAGACTCTGGCTCAAGCCCCCAAGCCTTATCCAGCATATCGTCTTCCAGCTCATCACTTTCATCCAGTGAATCAAACCCTTCCCGAACGATAACATGGCAAGTTGTACACGCACATGACTTCTCACACGCGTGCTCAATCTCAATCCCATTTTTCAACGCCACATCAAGAACCGTTTCTCCGGCTTCTGCCTCAAGGACAGCACCTTCGGGACATAGATCTTCATGAGGTAAAACAATAATCTTTGGCATGTTTGTATCTCAACTACTTAATATCATCTACAGACTGACCAGCTAGTGCTTCACGAATTGATTTATCCATACGGCGTGAAGCAAATGGCTGACTCACTTTATCAATATCTTTAATGCCCTGTTCAATCGCATTGGCATCATCACCATTTCTCAAAGCAATCAGCATTTCAATCGCTCTTAAGAGCGTTGCTTTTTCTTGCTCATCCAATAGTTCATCACCATCAGCCTGCATTGCTGCAATTAATCCTTCGATCACACGGTCAGCTTCAACGCGCTGTTCCATCAGCGCCCGGATCTGCATGTCTTCGGCTGCATGAGCCATTGAATCTCTGAGCATCGAGGCAACTTCGTCTTCACTTAAACCATAAGACGGTTTCACCTGAATCTCTGCCTGAACCCCCGTACTTTTTTCCATGGCGGTTACAGAAAGCAAACCATCGGCATCAACTTGATAAGTCACTCGGATGTGTGCAGCTCCGGCCGTCATCGGTGGGATCCCTTTTAAAGAGAAACGCGCCAAAGAGCGACAATCAGCAACCATCTCCCGCTCTCCCTGCACCGTATGAACCATCATTGCAGTTTGACCATCTTTAAACGTCGTGAACTCTTGTGCCCGGGCAACCGGAATCGTTGTATTACGCGGGATAATTTTTTCCACTAATCCACCCATGGTTTCAATGCCCAACGATAGTGGAATAACATCTAACAACAACATTTCCGAATCCGGTTTATTACCAGCTAAAATATCAGCTTGCGTTGCTGCACCAATTGCCACGACTTCATCGGGATTAATACTGGTCAGCGGTTCACGACCAAAGAATTCACCGACCATTTCCCGGACGAATGGCGTTCGGGTCGAACCACCGACCATCACCACTTCGATCACTTCGTCCGCATCGACCTCGGCATCTTTCAATGCACGGCGACATGACATCAGCGTCTTTTTCACCAACGGTTGAATCAGCGCTTCAAACTGTTCACGGCTCAATTGTCCATGCCAGCCAAGCACCGAAATATCAACTGATTCAGCGTCCGACAAATCTACTTTTGCCTGTGATGCAGCATCTAACAATGTGCGATACTCTTCAGCATTGAGCGTCTGTTCAATGCCGATACATTCTTTGAGATGTTCTGCGATCAGATGATCAAAATCATCTCCACCAAGGGCAGAATCACCACCGGTTGCCAGAACTTCAAACACCCCTTTTGACAAACGCAAAATAGAGATATCAAAGGTTCCGCCACCAAGGTCATAAACCGCAATCACCCCTTCACGTCCCGAATCAAGACCATAAGCAATCGCGGCAGCGGTTGGTTCATTCAACAAACGTAACACATGGAGTCCGGCTAACAGTGCCGCTTCTTTCGTTCCTGCACGCTGAGCATCATCAAAATAAGCAGGCACGGTAATGACCACACCCGCTAATTCGCCACCCAGTGATTGTTCTGCACGACGCGCCAAGGTTCTGAGAATATCGGCAGACACCTGAATCGGGTTTTTATCCCCATGCTTTGTTTGGATGACAGGCAAGCCATTCTGGCTCGATTTAAACAGATAAGGTAAATGAGGATAACGTTGTTGAACGTCATGCAGTGAACGACCGATCAGTCGTTTCACGGAAATTACTGTATTTTCAGGATCTTGTTGCGCTTTTTTTCGGGCATCAACACCAACGATGACCGCATCTCGGTCATAGTTCACCACCGAAGGAACAATCGCCCATCCATTTTGATCGGGGAGCGTTTCAGCCGTACCACTGCGGACCGAAGCCACCAGTGAGTTTGTTGTACCTAAATCAATGCCTGCAGCCAGCTTGTGTTGATGAGGTGTCGCACTCTGACCAGGCTCAGCGATTTGCAGTAATGCCATAGGGCTTTCCTTTGTTCTGAACTAGCCGAGAAGTTTCTCTTCGGCGCGTTCGATTTCATTTCTTAGTTTGGCAATAAATTTGAGCTTTCGGACGATATCTGCAGCCGATTCCCAATGGGATTGCGCCAGTTGTTCTTTCAGGGTCGTCAATTGTATTTTGTACATTTTGCTGACTTTCCCTTCGAAATCGATCAGTTGTTCCTGAGCGTCTGCCGCACTTTCAAGCATTTCCAACTCCTCACGTAACAACATCTGTTCCATCAGGAATTCAGGATCCTGCATGGTCTGTTGTTCACCCCGAAGTTCAATGCCATGGAGCATTAAAAGATACTCAGCTCGACGAATTTCATTTTTCAGAGTCTGGTAAGCATCATTAATCTCTGAAGCTTTCTGGACCGCGACTAAACGCTCACGCTCTGACGCAGTGGCAAAGTTATCTGGGTGAAAAGTCTTTTGCAACTCTCGGTACTGAGAAGAAAGAAGGCTACCATCCAGATCAAACTGAGTTGGTAGCCCAAATAATTCAAAATAATTCATGTTCATATCAGTCCTGATTCATCGGCTATCCAATTCAACATTCATCAATCCTGACTTCCGATGCCTTAAACATTAAAGCTTTCACCACAACCACATTCACTTTTGGCATTTGGGTTGTTGAATTCAAAGCCTTCGTTCAATCCTTGCTTCACATAGTCTAACTGAGTGCCGTCAAGATAAACGAGACTCTTGGCGTCAATAATAATTTTCACACCATGATTTTCAAAGACTTGGTCTTCTTCATTGAGATCATCAACAAACTCCAGCACATACGCCATGCCAGAACAACCTGTTGTTTTAACACCTAAACGCAAGCCGATCCCTTTTCCGCGATTGTCTAAAAAAGAACGAACGCGATCTGCTGCCGTTTCAGTTAAGGTGATGGACATACAACTCTAACCTCAAATCTAAGTGGATTTCAGAGGGAGCCCGTCAGACTCCCTCAATCGATGATCAATGCTCGTGTTTTTTCTTATAATCCGCAACAGCTGCTTTAATCGCATCTTCTGCAAGAATCGAACAATGAACTTTCACTGGTGGCAACTCAAGTTCTTCAGCAATTTCAGCATTTTTGATCGCTGCCGCTTCATCAATCGATTTGCCTTTCACCCACTCGGTAACTAATGAGCTGGAAGCAATCGCACTACCACACCCATATGTTTTAAATTTCGCATCTTCGATGATGCCTTCCGATGAAACTTTGATTTGCAGTTTCATCACGTCACCGCACGCAGGCGCACCTACCATACCACTACCAATACTTGGATCTTCGTTGTCAAAAGAACCAACATTGCGTGGATTCTCGTAGTGGTCGATTACTTTATCACTATATGCCATGATGATTACCTCATATCCTCTATCGCTGCGAAGAAATTAATGATGAGCCCACTCAACGGAACTCAAATCAACGCCTTCCTTGTACATATCCCATAGAGGAGACATGTCGCGTAATTTATCTACAGCTACACGGATTTGCTCGACCGCGTAGTCTACCTCTTCTTCCGTCGTAAAACGACCAAATGAAAAACGAATTGAGCTATGAGCCAGTTCATCGTCCATCCCTAGCGCACGTAATACATAAGACGGCTCCAAACTAGCAGAAGTACATGCACTACCAGACGAGACGGCAAGGTCTTTTAAAGACATCAGTAACGACTCACCTTCAACATAAGCAAAGCTAATGTTCAGGTTGTTCGGCAGACGCTGCTCAAGATCACCGTTGACTGTGACCGCTTCCATCCCTTCAAGGCCAGCTAACATCCGATCACGTAACTTTTTCGCATGATCATAGTCTTGTTGCATCTCTTCCTTGGCGATTCGGCAAGCCTCTCCCATACCAACGATCTGATGCGTAGGGAGCGTTCCTGAACGAAATCCGCGCTCATGTCCGCCACCATGCATCTGCGCTTCAAGACGAATACGAGGTTTGCGACGAACATAGAGTGCACCAATCCCTTTCGGACCGTATATCTTATGCCCGGATAAAGAAATCAGGTCAACTTTAACTTGTTGAACGTCAATCGGTAATTTTCCGGCCGACTGAGCAGCATCCACATGAAATACAATTTTGTGCTCACGGCACAACTCACCGATCGCTTCAATATCCTGAATCACACCGATTTCATTGTTAACATGCATAATGGAGACAAGAACAGTCTCATCACGCATCGCAGTTTTCAACTTATTGAGATCGATCAAGCCATTTGGCTCAGGCTCAAGATAGGTCACTTCAAAACCTTCACGTTCAAGCTGACGACAGGTATCCAGAACGGCTTTATGCTCGGTCTTACAGGTAATGACATGCTTGCCTTTCTTACCGTAAAAATGAGCAGCACCTTTAATCGCAAGGTTATCAGACTCTGTGGCACCCGAGGTGAAAACAATTTCTCTTGAATCGGCATTCAGCAATGCTGCGATCTGCTCACGAGCCGTATCAACAGCTTCTTCTGCCTGCCAGCCATAACGGTGAGAACGAGATGCCGGATTACCATAAATACCATCAACCGTCATGTACTGAACCATTTTCTCAGCAACACGATGATCAACCGGACATGTCGCTGAATAATCAAAATAAATAGGCAGTTTCATTTTCTACTCCAATGTAAAACTAGCAATTATGACCGAGCATTCGCTCTAAGAGGCACAGGTTCGGCTTGCACCGAAGGCGGCTTTTGCTGCGTGCGTCCCTGATTGATTGCAAGGTCTACATTCTGTCGATCTGAAATTTCTATTACTTCGTTATCATTCATCAGATCACCCAGGGTGATATTATTGAGAAAATCACTAATACGAGAACTTAAATCGCACCAAAGTGTATGTGTCAGACAACGCGTTCCGCCCTGACAATCGCCTTTCCCCGAACATTTGGTTGCATCGACGGATTCATCAACAGCACCGATAATATGTCCGATAGAAATCGCGTAGGCTTCGGTTCCTAAACGGTACCCGCCTCCCGGCCCTCGAACGCTTGCAACCAATCCGGCTTTACGCAGTTTTGCAAACAACTGCTCCAGATAGGACAAAGAAATACCCTGACGCTCGGAGATATCAGCCAGCGGCACTGGATTTTGTTGCGAATGCAGAGCCACATCAAGCATGGCTGTCACTGCATATCTTCCTTTTGATGTTAATCTCATAATCACTTGTATCCACACCGTTTATGTGGATAGGAGTGTGTCATACCCGACTAAATAGGTCAAGTATTTATTTGACCTATTTAGTCGGGTATTTAACCATTTCATAAAGAGGGTTATTTCGTACGCCGTTCAATCGACGTCAAAATGCCTCTTAATATATTGATTTCCTGAGATTCCGGGCGGGCACGACTAAATAAACGACGTAACTTATTCATCACCAGATTGGGTTGTTGTTCGGTAATGAACTGGGTCTGAAACAACACCTTCTCCAGATGCTGATAGAATCGTTCTAACTCATCATGACGCGGATACTCTGGTTGTGCTTCCTGAGGGAAAGCCTGTGCTTGCCGAGCCAGATAGGCGACACGAATCTCATAACACAGCGTTTGTACCGCCATCGCCAGATTCAAAGAGCTATACTCCGGATTTGCCGGAATCGCGACATGATAATGGCACTTCTGTAATTCTTCATTCGTCAGGCCCGTTCTCTCCCGACCAAACACTAATGCAACCGGAGCTTGCTCCCCTTCCTGAACAAAACGTTCTCCGCACGCTCTTGGGGTCAGCATGGGCCAAGACAGTGTTCTCGAACGAGCACTACTACCAACCACTAACTGACAATCTTCAACTGCGGCTTCGAGGGAATCAACGACGGTTGCATTTAACGCAATTTCACTGGCACCGGCAGCCATTGCAATGGCCTGTGCATCAATCTCACATTGAGGTGCAACCAAAACCATCTGGCTGAATCCCATCACTTTCATTGCTCGAGCCGCTGAACCGATATTACCTGAATGAGAAGTGCCGACGAGCACGATTTTCACTTGACTGAGCATGGGTGATTCTACTTTATTGATTATGGGATGATGACATCATTGAATAGCTGCCGATGTTATCATAAAGCAGAGAAAAATGGTCAGGTTCTAAGTGAAATAATCCCCTATAGAACAGAATTTAACCACTTCCTTTTCTGAATATCTCTGGTATACTTCAGCCCGCTTTTTTCGTTCTTTAACATCCGTTGGGAAACTCGTATGCATCCAATGCTTAATATCGCTATTCGTGCCGCACGAAAAGCTGGCAATCATATTGCTAAATCACTAGAAAACGCTGAAAAAATTCAGTCAACTCAAAAAGGTACGAATGATTTCGTGACTAATGTAGACCAAGAAGCTGAGTCTATGATTGTCGACGTAATCAAAACCTCTTATCCGGAACATGTCATCATCGCTGAAGAAAATGGCGTGATTGAAGGAAAAGATCAAGACGTACAATGGATCATCGACCCACTGGATGGCACAACCAACTTCCTCAGAGGAATACCTCACTTTTCTGTATCTATCGCCGTACGTATCAAAGGCAGAACAGAAGTCGCCTGTGTTTACGACCCAATGCTGAATGAACTGTTTACTGCACAACGTGGTTCAGGCGCACAGCTGAACAACTCCCGAGTTCGCGTCAATGCACTCAAAGATTTACAGGGTACTGTACTGGCAACCGGTTTTCCTTTTAAACAGAAACAACATGCTGAACCTTACCTGAAAATCGTCTCGGCTCTCTTCACTGAATGTGCAGACTTCCGCAGAACAGGCTCTGCCGCATTGGATTTATGCTACGTTGCCGCAAATCGTGTCGATGGTTTCTTTGAACTGGGATTGAAACCATGGGATATGGCAGCAGGCGAACTCATCGCTCGTGAAGCCGGAGCTATCGTGACTGATTTCGCAGGCGGAACAGATTACATGAAGTCAGGTAATATCGTGGTATCTAGCGCCAAAGGAACCAAAGCGATTCTGAAGCATATCCGTGAACAAGGTAATGATGCGATTCTGAAATAATCATTGCTGAATGCACTACAGATAAAAAAACCGCTGAATATCAGCGGTTTTTTTGTTTCGCTCAATACACGTTAAGGGCGTTCATCAAACTCTGCACCTTCTTTCTCAACTTGCGGTTGAAGTAAGTGCTCACGTTTAATCCCTAGTTTTAAGGCCAGCGCAGAAGCAACGTAGATTGAAGAGTATGTCCCGACGGTGATACCAAGTAACAGTGCCAGTGCAAACCCGTGGATCATCGCCCCACCTTCAACGAACAAAGCAATCACCACAAATAACGTTGTACCAGAGGTAATTAAAGTCCGGCTCAGCGTCTGTGTAATTGAATTATTCATCACTTCGTCAGATTCTCCTTTCCGCATTTTACGGAAATTCTCACGAATCCGGTCAAAGACAACGATTGTATCGTTCAATGAGTACCCCACCACCGTCAGCAATGCTGCAACGATCGTCAGATCGACTTCGATCTGTAAGAGCGAAAATACACCGAGAGTAATGGTCACGTCATGCGCCAACGATAAAACCGCCCCGGCAGATAAACGCCATTCAAAACGCATCGACACATACATCAGGATACAAAGAAGCGATACCAGGATTGCCATCCCGCCCGCTTCAGTCAGTTCATCACCCACATTAGGACCGACAAACTCGATACGACGCATTTCAACATGCTGCCCTGTCGCAGTATTAATTGCGCTAATAATCTGGTTGCCTAAAGCTTCACCGGCAACATGATCACGCGGACGGAGGCGAACCATCACATCTTTGGCAGAACCAAAGTTTTGCACCGTCGCATCACCAAAACCTTTCGCCTCAAGCGCACTCCTGACCTGTGCAAGATCTGCCGGTTGATCAAACGTCACTTCAATCAGCGTACCACCGGTAAAATCGAGCCCCCAGTTAAATCCCTTCATCGAGATTGTCACTATAGACGCCACAATCAGTAACGCGGAAAGGACGAAGGCAAACTTCGACCAACGCATAAAGTTGATCGCTTGCTTTGCTTTTAGAATTTGAAACATATCTATTCCCAGCTTTTAATCATGACGACGATTAGATCGACAATTTCTTAATCCGCTTGCCGCCATAAAGCAAGTTCACCACACAACGTGTTCCAATAATGGCAGTAAACATTGAAGTCAGAATACCAATGGACAACGTCACAGCAAATCCTTTGATTGCACCGGTTCCGACCGCAAACAAGATAATCGCAGTAATTAACGTTGTGATATTCGCATCAGCAATGGTGCTAAATGCGTTGGCATATCCTTGATGAATCGCCTGTTGCGGATTACGCCCTTCAACAAGTTCTTCACGGATCCGCTCAAAGATCAGCACGTTCGCATCCACTGCCATACCGACAGTCAATACAATCCCGGCAATGCCCGGCAATGTCATCGTTGCTCCGGGGATCATCGACATGACTCCGACAATCAAGACTAAGTTTGCCACCAGAGCCAAATTCGCAATCAAACCGAACTTACGATAATAAAGTGCAGTAAACAGCATGACAGCAAGAAGACCCCAGATACATGCCTGAATCCCCATATCGATATTCTGTTGTCCCATAGACGGACCGATTGTCCGCTCTTCAACAATAGAAATCGGCGCGATCAGAGCACCGGCACGAAGCAGTAATGCCAGATTGTGTGCTTCTGCGGAAGAATCGATTCCCGTAATCCGGAAACTACGCCCCAAAGCCGACTGAATGGTCGCTTGGTTAATCACTTCTTCATGTTTCGTCAGAATGATTTTGCCTTTCGGCGTCTTACGACCACTGTCTTTATACTCGGCAAAAACAGTTGCCATCAACTTACCGATATTCTTCTCGGAAAATGCAGCCATTTTGCTGCCACCTTCACTATCGAGAGAAATATTCACCTGAGGTCGACCATATTCATCAGTGCTAGAGCTTGCATCGGTAATACTGGCACCACTCAAAATCACCCGTTTTTTCAGTACAACCGGATGACCTTGACGGTCAAGTTTGACTTCTGTTCCCGGTGGGACACGTCCGGCAGCAGCTGCAGCCAAATCGACACTGGTATCAACTTCACGGAATTCCAATGTTGCCGTCGCACCCAAAATTTCTTTTGCGCGGGCAGTGTCTTGGACACCGGGCAGTTCAACCACAATACGGTTTGCTCCCTGACGCTGCACCAATGGCTCGGCAACACCAAGTTCATTCACTCGGTTTCTTAAAATTGTAATGTTCTGCTCAACAGCGTAATTACGAATTTCTTGCAGACGTGCTTCGGTATACACCGCTTTCAGAACATAACGACCTTTGTCTTCTGTCGCTGAGATGGTCATGTCCCGGTGTTTTGGTTGAAGAATGTTTACAGCCTCATTGGCCTGCTCTTCGTTACGTAACACGACTTCCAAACGCTTGTTGTCAACCGTATGAACCGCGCGATAACGAATCTTTGCTTCCCGAAGTTCGGTTCGGAAGGCATCTTCTTCCTGAGTCAGCAATTTGTCCATCGCGGCATCCATATCCACTTCCATCAGGAAATGTACGCCACCGCGTAAATCCAGCCCCAGCTTCATCGGTGTCGCACCGATAGACTCCAGCCAATGGGGTGTCAATGGTGCAAGGTTCAATGCCACGATCATATTACGGTCAAGCGCTTCCCGAATCGTATCCCGAGCACTCAGTTGGGTATCGGTACTATTGAACCGGACAAGAACAGAGCCGTTTTCTAAAGCAGCTGATTTGTAAGAAAGGTGCGCTTTGTCAAGCGATTGGGTGATAGTATCCAGCGTTGCCATATCAACGGAGGCGCCACGCGCCCCAGTTATTTGAACAGCTGGATCTTCACCGTAAATATTCGGAAGTGCATACAATGCAGAGATGGCAATAATCAATGCCACCATCAGATACTTCCATAATGGGTAACGGTTCAGCACAGCGAGGATCCTCTAGCTGTTATAGAGATTTAAGCGTACCTTTTGGCAACACTGCAGTAACGAAATCCTTTTTAATTACAACAGGATTATTCGGGTTCAATTCGATCGTGATGAAATCATTATCATCAGCAATTTTAGTAATTTTGCCAATCAAACCACCACTGGTTAATACTTCATCACCCTTTGCCATCGAAGACATCAGATTTTTATGTTCTTTGGCACGTTTGGCTTGTGGTCGATAGATCATGAAATAGAAGATGACAGCAAACACAGCCAGCATGATCAGCATTTCAAAACCACCACCTTGTGGTGCGCCTTCGCCCGCAGCGTGGGCAACAGAAATTAAACTCATTGAGAAACGTCCTCTCGGGTTATTGTTGTTAAATCATATTAGTCTTATTGTTGGGGTGCGCCATTGGGATTTCAACCACTTGGTGATTATCTCTCGCTGGCGCAATCCATTCAGGCTTTTGCAAGTGGCGGAACAGCACGCTCTCTACGAGCATAAAATTCCTCGACAAACGCATCAAACCGATCCGCTTCAATTGCCTGACGAATACTTTCCATTAATCTCTGATAATAGCGAAGATTATGGATAGTGTTCAAACGAGCTCCCAAAATCTCATTACAACGATCCAAATGATGCAAATAAGACTTAGAATAATGTTTACATGTATAGCAATCACAATGTGGATCTAACGGTGTTGTATCCGTTTTGTGCTTCGCATTACGAATTTTTATCACACCACCAGTCACAAACAAATGACCATTTCTGGCATTACGAGTCGGCATCACACAATCAAACATATCGATCCCACGCCGAACCCCTTCGACCAAGTCTTCCGGTTTTCCGACGCCCATCAAATAGCGAGGTTTATCTTCAGGTAATTGTGGACACGTATGTTCCAGAATGCGGTGCATATCTTCTTTCGGTTCACCGACAGCCAAACCACCGACGGCATATCCGTCAAAATCGAGTTCTGTCAGGCCGGCAACAGAAACATCGCGTAAATCTTCGTACACGCCGCCCTGCACAATACCAAACAGTGAATTCGGGTTTTCCAAATGATCAAAATGGTTTCGCGAACGCTTCGCCCAGCGCAATGACATTTCCATCGACCGTTTTGCTTCATCGTGTGTGGCCGGATACGGTGTACACTCATCGAAGATCATCACGATGTCAGAACCGAGATCGTTCTGAATTTCCATCGACTTTTCCGCATCCATAAAGATTTTTTCACCGTTCACCGGATTACGGAAATGCACCCCTTCTTCGGTGATTTTACGAATATCACCCAGACTAAAGACCTGAAAACCACCGGAGTCAGTCAGAATCGGGCCTTGCCAATTCATGAAATCATGCAAATCACCGTGCATTTTCATCACTTCCTGCCCCGGGCGCAGCCAAAGGTGGAATGTGTTGCCTAATAAAATTTCAGCACCTGTATCTTTGACCTCTTCAGGGGTCATGCCTTTAACGGTGCCGTAAGTACCGACCGGCATAAATGCAGGGGTCTGTACGGTTCCTCGTTCAAAAGTAATCTGCCCGCGCCGGGCATTTCCTTGTTTCTTTTTCAGTTCAAATTTTAACTTCACAATGCCTCCAAAGTGCCAGAGAAACAATCTGACGGTCTACGAGAAATTCTCTCTTGGATGTTCGTGCTTCACAAACATCATTGACTAGCGCTTGTATGCGCTCTGTTCATGTTCTTTCATGCTGACGCTTTTCAATAAACATCGCATCACCATAACTGAAGAAGCGATATTTCTGTTCAACAGCATGACGATACGCTGCCATCACATTTTCATAACCGGCAAAAGCACTCACCAGCATGATCAACGTTGATTCCGGCAGGTGAAAATTGGTAATCAGACAATCAATCACCTGATATTCATATCCCGGATAAATGAAAATCTCGGTATCCCCAAAGAAAGGCGCCAACGCTGTGCCGTTTTTTAACGCTTGCTGTGCAGCACTTTCTAACGAACGAACCGACGTGGTTCCAACCGCAATGATCCGACCGCCACGTTGACGAGTCGCGTTAATTGCATCCACAACGGCGGGAGGCACTTCAACATATTCAGCGTGCATGTGGTGATCATTGATGTTTTCAACCCGGACAGGCTGAAAGGTACCGGCACCGACATGGAGCGTAACATAAGCCATTTCGACACCTTTTGCCGCAATTTGTTCAAGCAAATCAGTATCAAAATGTAACCCTGCCGTTGGTGCGGCAACTGCACCCGGTTTTTCGTTATAGACGGTTTGATAACGCTCTTTATCTGCGTCTTCATCAGGCCGGTCAATATAAGGTGGTAAAGGCATGTGCCCGATAGCATTCAAAACATCCAGCACTGTCACTTCAGTCTCCAGACGAATCTCGAACAAGGCATCATGACGCGCAACCATTGTAGCCGGATAGTCGTCATTCTCTCCCAGCAATAATGCACTGCCGGCACGTGGTGCTTTTGAAGATCGGACGTGAGCCAGTATGCTGTGTTCATCCAGCATTCGCTCAACCAAGACTTCAATCTTACCACCCGAAGCCTTTCGACCAAACATACGTGCCGGGATGACCCGTGTGTTATTGAACACCAGTAAATCTCCCGGCCGCACCAGATTCAAAACATCGGTGAAGGTTCCATCCACAACGGCTCCCGTCTCGCCGTTGAGCTGCAACAGACGACTCGATGTCCGTTCAGCTTTTGGGTATCGGGCTATCAGCTCATCAGGTAAGTCAAAATGAAAATCGGAAACTTGCATAACTCTTTTCTGTCTAGTCATTCGCAGCGCGGTAGTATATACGGAAATCAGTAAGGACGTCAGCGTATTCCAGTGATTCGGGCGAAATCCGGAATAATTTTTTAACAAAAACCAGAAATCGGTTTCGATCTCTCATCTCTGCCTCATAGAAATTACTATAGTCAGGGTATTCACCTTCTTGTATTCACTACAACAGATGATTGCCGCTTCAGTAAGGAGTTCACTATGATCAAGATTGAAGACATGATGACTCGCCATCCACATACCCTGACCCCGACACATACCATAGAAGATGCCCGGGCATTTATGGAAAAGTATGAAATTCACCATATTCCGGTAGTCGATCAACACCAAAAGATTCTGGGTATCATTTCACAGAGAGACATCTTACAAGCTCAACATTCCTGCCTGAATCGTGATGTTTCTCCTGCAACAATCTTACTCTCTCACCCGTTGTCTGAAATCATGCATAGACATATGATCACGGTTTCTCCCAATGCAGGGCTGAAAGAAAGTGCCTTGTTTATGCAAAAACACAAGGTCGGTTGTCTCCCCGTGATCGAAGATAATCGTTTGGTTGGGATCATCACCGACAACGACTTTGTTGCGATTGCGATTAACCTACTCGAACTACAAGAAGAAGCCGAACCCGATGAGATCGAAGGCGAGGACATAGATTCCCTTTAGCATAGGAACAGCCGCCAAATTGGATGGGGTATCACAAAAAAGATGAGGTATCACAAAAAGAGAGCAGCCTAAGCTGCTCTCTTTGCAACCAGACGAGATGTGCAAAGTAAAATGGCAAGGTTCGTGGTAAAACCTTCGCTAGATTCAGAACTGATCTTCCTCAGTTGACCCCGTCAGTGCTGTTACTGAGGACTGACCGCCCTGAATCGTATTGGTCACCCGATCAAAATAACCGGTTCCGACTTCCTGTTGGTGCGCAACGAAAGTATATCCTCGCTCTGAGGCTTCAAACTCAGGCCGCTGAACTTTTTCAACGTAGTGGCGCATCCCTTCTCCCTGTGCATAAGCATGGGCCAAATCGAACATGTTGTACCACATGTTATGAATCCCCGCTAAGGTGATGAATTGATAGCGATATCCCATATCAGCGAGAGACTGTTGGAAATGACGAATCGTTTCCGCATCGAGATTTTTCTCCCAGTTAAAGGAAGGAGAACAGTTGTATGCCAGTAACTGATCCGGATACTGCTCATGAATCGCCTGCGCAAAACGCCGCGCTTCTTCTAAATCAGGTTTGGCAGTTTCACACCAGACCAAATCAGCGTAAGGCGCATAGGCCAAACCACGAGAAATAGCCTGTTCAATCCCCGCTTTCACCCGATAAAACCCTTCGTTTGTCCGCTCTCCGACAATGAAATCCTGATCGTAAGGATCGCAATCGGAGGTCAACAAATCGGCTGCATTCGCATCGGTTCGCGCAATGACGAGTGTCGTCGTGCCAGCGACGTCAGCAGCGAGGCGGGCTGCAATTAACTTTTGGACGGCTTCTTGAGTCGGCACCAACACTTTACCGCCCATGTGACCACATTTTTTCACCGATGCCAGTTGATCTTCAAAATGAACCCCAGCCGCTCCGGCCTCAATCATATGTTTCATCAATTCGTAAGCGTTAAGAACACCGCCAAAACCCGCCTCTGCATCGGCAACAATCGGCAGAAAATAGTCGATCCCGCCCTCATCTTCAGGCGCCATATGATTTGACCACTGGATTTGGTCGGCACGCCGGAATGCACTGTTAATTCTTTTGACGACCGCCGGTACAGAGTCCACCGGGTAGAGAGATTGATCCGGATACATTGCTGAAGCGGTATTATTATCCGCAGCCACTTGCCACCCCGACAGGTAAATCGCCTCAATACCGGCTTTGGCTTGTTGAACCGCCTGTCCGCCGGTCAACGCTCCCAGACAGTTGACGTAGCCTTTTTTCGCCTGACCATTGACTAACGACCAAAGTTTATCAGCACCACGCTGTGACAGGGTATACTCCGGCATAACCGATCCCCGTAATGCGACGACTTCCTCGGCTGAATAAGTCCGTTTTACATGTTGCCAGCGTGGATTGGTTGCCCAGTCTTTTTCTAGCGCTTCAATTTGTTGACGACGAGTCAAAGTCATAGTCTTATCCCTCATGTTGTCCCGAATGATATCGGTGATCCTTGTTTCTTTTCTCTATCAATTGATGTTGATCAACCCCATGTTGAACAATTGACATCGAAAAGCTTGTTTCACGTTTTATTCATTTATTTTTATTGTCTTACGCCAGATAGTCGTATCCCGGCACCGTTAAAAATGCCGTTAACTCATCACTGGTCGTCAGACGTTTCATCAGTTGAGCCGCTTCACTAAATCGCCCCTGCTCAAACCGTTCTGCTCCGATTTCTTCGCGCACAATTTCAAGCTCCTCAGCAAGATAACGCTCGAACAAAGCTTTCGTCACAACCTCCCCGTTATCCAATGTTTTATGATGCTGAATCCATTGCCAGATAGACGTTCTGGAAATCTCTGCCGTTGCCGCATCTTCCATCAGGCCATAAATCGGTACACAACCATTCCCGGAAATCCAAGCCTCGATGTATTGCAATGCGACCCGAATGTTATGTCGCATTCCCTGTTCGGTTCGCTCCCCTGCACAAGGCTGGAGTAATTCTTCCGCGGTAATCGGAGCGTCATCCTCGCGCATGACGTTTAATTGGTTGGGATGACTACCAAGCACCTCGTTAAAAACAGCCATGGCGGTATCGGCAAGACCAGGATGAGCCACCCAAGTCCCATCATGGCCATTGGTGCCTTCCAGCAACTTGTCCTGACGAATTTTTTCCTGAACCTGAAGGTTTTGAGCGGCATCCTTGGCAGGAATGAAGGCAGCCATGCCACCCATCGCGAATGCACCACGTCGGTGGCACGTCCGAACCAACAGACGGGAATAGGCACTGAGGAAAGGCTTATCCATCGTCACGACCTGACGATCAGGCAATACGCGATCCGGATAGTTTTTCAACGTTTTGATGTAGCTGAAAATATAGTCCCAGCGGCCACAATTCAGGCCGACAATATGCTCTTTCATGGCAAACAGGATTTCATCCATTTCAAACACTGCCGGCAGCGTTTCAATCAACACGGTGGCTTTGATCGTGCCGGTATTCAGGCCGAAATACGCTTCGGTGAAATGAAAGACATCACTCCACCATTTTGCTTCCTGATAGCTTTGCAGTTTAGGAATATAGAAATAAGGGCCACTCCCTTTTTTCAGTAACGCCTGATAATTGTTGAAAAAATAGAGTGCAAAATCGAATAATGAACCGGGAATCGGCTGTTGTTCAAAAGTGACATGTTTTTCACGCAGATGCAGACCACGCACTCGGCATATCAACACAGCAGGGTCATCACATAACTGATAAGACTTGCCGGTTTCCGGTTGTACATAACGGATAGTGCCATTGACGGCATCCTGAAGGTTAATTTGTCCTTCCAGCATCTTGGACCAGACCGGAGACATTGAGTCTTCAAAATCAGCCATAAACACTTTTACATTCGCATTCAGTGCATTAATCACCATCTTCCGGTCGGTCGGCCCGGTAATTTCAACCCGTCGATCCTGCAAATCTTGGGGAATACCTAAAATTTTCCACTGCCCGTCGCGAATAGACTGAGTTTCCGGTAAGAAGTGAGGTAATGTCCCCTGATCAATGCTTTCCTGACGGTCGATACGACGCTGCAATAAGGTTTTGACGTGAGGTGCAAAACGAGCACAAAGTTCAGCCAAAAAGAGCTGTGCCGCCGATGGGATAATGTAAGACTGCGCTTCAGGCACGCTGCCGTGAATATTAAGTCGTTCAAGTACTTTTTGTTGCTCACAAGAGAGCGTGTTTTCATCAGCGAGTGGTTCCATCATTACTTCCCTTTTCTTTCGTTATCATCCAATCACACATCAATTTTCATTTGTAAATTTAAAACAACATTTAAATACCATTCAAATGCGATATTTTAACGTTGGTATCATCTACCATGTTCCAGAACGATCCATTTTTCAACCTCTCTCAAACTAGACATAAGTCTTACATAAGCTAGGTAAACTCTAGGAAATAAATAGATAGATGAAAAGACGGTTGAACTGCAAAAAACAAAATTCGAAGTTTCATACTGCGGGAGAGTTAGAGGTTAATGGTAATTTTATTTCGTAATTAAATTACCAAAATAATGACATATAAAATCCAATAGCAAAAAGCTATATTTTCAATAGTGCTTGGTGAGTCATTGATTTGATTTAAATTTATTCAACATGTCAGCCACAACCCTCTTGTAGATTTGTGTAAAATTGACATTGTGAATATTTTTGATTTTATGAAAGCTTCAATCGATAGGTGCTGTAAAATTTGACAAAAAATTGCAATCAATCAAGATAAAAAACTGTGAAAATATTTTTCTACAGTATAAATATCTGGTTAAGACCAATTGCTAAAGGAGTTCTGAAACGACTTCAGATAATTGATGAAAAACCTGAGTGCGAGAAGAGCTCGGCCGCCAAACTAAACCAATCAAACGAAATGCACTTTGACCGGGTGGCTCAACAACCACCAAATTCTGGTTCTCCAGCAAACCGTGCTGAATAGCCATCTGCGGAATAAACGTCGTGCCCAACCCATTCGCCACCATTTGCACGAGCGTGTGCAAACTGGTTGCCATGAAAGGATTAATTTTTTCTTTTTCCGTTAACTGACAGGCTGACACCGCGTGCTCTGTCAAACAGTGTTCGTTCTCTAACAGAAATACAGATTCATCCGGCAAGTCATCATAACGAATCGGCACCGAAATACGATCCGCCTGACTTTTACTGATAATCATTCGGAAGGGATCTTTACCGACAATTCGGCTTTCCATATTGCCGATATCAACAGGTAAAGCTAAGACCAGCACATCCAGTTCGCCATGGCGCAGACCTTGCAGCAAATTGGTTGTGGTATCTTCTCGTAATAATAAATGAAGTTTAGGAAAGCGAATATTGACTTCTTGAACCAGATCCCCCAAGAGAAACGGAGCAATCGTCGGGATACAGCCGACTCTGAGCTGGCCTTCCATTAAATCGCCCTGACAGAGTTTCCCCATTTCAATCAGATCTTGCCCTTTGGCGAGTAATTCTCTGCCCTGATGAACCACCTGCTCGCCGGCATGAGTAAAGACGAGTGGGCTCTTCTTATCCTTTTTCTCATATAAAGGACACCCGATCAGCTCTTCCAGCGTCTGAATACCTTTACTCAGCGTAGACTGACTGACAAAACAGCGTTCAGCCGCTTCGCTGAAATGGCGTGTTTCATACAGGGTTACCAAGTAATGAATTTGCTTTAAACTCGGCCATTTATTCATAAAATCATTAATATATGAGTTAAGTCTGTATAAACGTTAGGATATCCTAGTTCATCGCTTTTTTCGATAGACTTAATCTATTTATTTCTCTTTTTCCTATACAAGGATTTGACTATAGTTGATTGGAAACAAACATGGACCGGGCCGTTTTTTGACAGTCTGGAATTATTCATATTATTAGGAGCAAAAAAAATGGTACTAGTTGGTCGTAAAGCCCCTGATTTTACTGCTGCTGCTGTTTTAGGTAATGGTGAAATTGTTGATGCATTCAACTTTGCAGAGTTTACTAAGGGTAAAAAAGCTGTTGTTTTCTTCTATCCACTAGACTTTACATTCGTTTGCCCATCAGAGTTAATTGCATTTGACAAGCGCTTTGAAGAATTCAAAGCGAAAGGCGTTGAAGTGATCGGTGTATCAATCGACTCTCAATTCTCACACAACGCATGGCGTAATACCCCAGTTGATAAAGGCGGTATCGGTGAAGTGAAATATCCACTGGTCGCTGATGTCAAACATGAAATCGTAAAAGCATACGATGTTGAGCATCCAGATGCAGGTGTTGCTTTCCGTGGTTCTTTCCTGATCGACGAAGAAGGTCTTGTTCGTCACCAAGTCGTGAATGATCTGCCACTCGGTCGTAACATCGACGAAATGCTGCGTATGGTTGATGCATTGAACTTCCACCAAAAACACGGTGAAGTTTGTCCGGCACAGTGGGAAGAAGGCAAAGCAGGTATGAAAGAATCACCAGACGGTGTTGCCGCTTACCTATCTGAGCACACAGCAGATTTAGATAAAAAATAATACAGACTTGCCAGTTCTCAACACTGGTCAATGGTTGGATAATAAATAAAGAATGACTTACCCCAATCATGAAAAAGTAAAGTCGATACAAAACCGGAGCTTTGCTCCGGTTTTTTTATGTGTCGGAATCAGTATTTAACACATCATCCAAAGATTGATCGCCCAAATGACGGACATCTTTTCCTTTCACAAAATAGATAATGTATTCACAAATATTCTGACAGCGATCACCGACACGTTCAATCGCCCGAGCCGACCACATCACTTGCAGAATATGCGGGATATTCTTGGTATCTTCCATCATGTAGGTCATCAACTGGCGAATAACCGCTTCGTATTCTGAATCAAGCCGGTCATCGAGTTTATGAACCTGAGCCGCAGCCTCAATATCCATACGTGCAAATGCATCCAGCACTTGATGCAACATGGCAATGGCTTGGCGACACAACGGCTCCAAAGACACCTGAAACCGCTGCTCTTTCGAAGCCGGGCTTTCGATAGCAACGTGAGCCATTTTGGTCGCAACATCACCAATTCGCTCTAAATCAGTGATGGTCTTAATAATAGCAATAATCAAGCGCAAATCTTTCGCGGTCGGTTGTCGCTTGGCAATAATCCGGGTACAGGCATCGTCGATAGAGACCTCCATGGCATTGACTTTGTGATCACCGCGGATCACTTGACGCGCCAGCTCCAGATCTTGCTTATGTAGCGCCTGCATTGCATAGGATAATTGCTGCTCGACCAATCCGCCCATTGTCAGAACATGAGTCCGGATCGCTTCAAGCTCAGCGTTGAACTGTCCGGAAATATGGCGACCAAACTGCATAATGCCTCTCTTCAATTGTATTGTCGTAACAACAGTGGTAACAACAACCGTTTATCCGTAACGTCCCGTAATATAATCTTCGGTCTGTTTTTTCACGGGCGATGTAAAAATAGTATCGGTATCGGCATACTCAACCAATTTCCCCATATGGATGAAGGCCGTATGATCACTGACTCGCGCTGCCTGTTGCATGTTATGCGTGACAATTGCCACCGTATATTTGGTTTTCAGATCATTAATCAGTTCTTCGATCGTCAGGGTCGAAATCGGATCAAGCGCCGATGTCGGTTCATCCAGTAACAGAATTTCCGGTTCAATCGCAATTGCCCGGGCAATCACCAAACGCTGTTGTTGCCCACCGGACAAACCGAATGCATTCTCATGTAAACGATGTTTGACTTCTTCCCACAGCGCCGCTGCCCGCAACGAACGCTCGACAGCATCATCCAATATCCGCGCATTGCGCACGCCCTGTAAACGAAGCCCATAAATCACATTTTCATAGATTGACTTCGGGAACGGATTCGGACGTTGAAACACCATCCCCACTCGCCGGCGCAGCGTTGCAACATCCACGGATGGCGCATAAATGTCCTGACCATGCAGGGCGACTCTCCCTTCGACGCGGCAGCCTTCAACCAAATCATTCATTCGGTTCATACAACGCAATAACGTTGACTTACCACAGCCGGAAGGCCCGATAAACGCAGTCACTTGCCCTTTGGGGATCCGCATTGAAATATGGCTGAGCGCGACTGTTCCCTGATAAAACAGACTGAGATCATCAATCTCAATCGCTGTCTGTTTATCACTGAGGTGATTGACATCAATTGATGGCTGGAACCCAAGCGTATGATTCAGCGGCATCATGATTAATCCTGTCCCATTGTTCTGTATTTCTCCCGCAGATTATTCCGGATACTAATAGCTGTCAGATTTAGCGCAACAATCACAGCTACAAGTAGAAATGATGTCGCAAACACCAGCGGACGAGCCGCTTCAATATTGCTGGTCTGGAAACCGACATCATAAATATGAAAACCCAGATGCATAAATTTTCTTTCTAAATGAATAAATGGAAACTCATTATCGACCGGTAAACGAGATGCCATTTTGACCACCCCGACCAACATTAACGGCGCCACTTCCCCGGCGGCTCTGGCAACAGCCAGAATCAACCCTGTAATCATAGCAGGCGTTGCCATCGGTAAAACCACCCGCCAAATCGTTTCAAATTGAGTCGCTCCCAGAGCCAACGAACCATGGCGTACCGAGAGTGGAATTCGACTTAACCCTTCCTCTGTCGCAACAATCACAACCGGCAACGTAAGAACGGCCAGCGTCAACGCGGACCATAACAGACCGGGAGTGCCAAACGTCGGTGCCGGTAAGCGCTCGGCATAAAAAATCGAATCGATGGCTCCGCCGATGGTATAGACAAAAAAACCAAGTCCGAAAACACCATAGACAATTGAAGGGACACCAGCCAAATTCATGACCGCGACACGGATCAGGTGGGTGAATGCATTGTCACCGGCATATTCATGTAAATAAATCGCAGCAACCACGCCAAGCGGCATCACGATGACAGACATAATAATCACCAGCAAAATGGTGCCGAAAATCGCCGGGAAAACCCCGCCTTCCGAATTCGATTCTCTTGGATTATCGGCAACAAAATGCCATACCTGTTGCGCCCAATGAACCATTTTTTGCGGCAAGGACATATCGTTGGGATACCATATGTTCAAGATCTGGCTGACCGGAATACGAACCTTATCTCCCCGCATATCCACCACCACCAGCGCCTGCATTCTGAGCTGCTCCCGCAGCGTATCCAAGGTCTGAGCAACCGCGGTTAACTGTTGCTCCAGCGCCGATTTTTGCTGTTCATACTGTGCCAGATAAGCGGCATTGATGTGATGGTTCAATTCCCGCTTACGTTTCTCTAGCCGGAGTTTTTCAAGTTGCTGGCTCCAGACCTGCACTTTGTCATGCATCAGGGTTTGAATCTGTTGATGGCGTTGTTCCGCTTCACGCAGTCCGGTTTGCAAAGCAGCATCAATGTTATCCGCCATCACGCCATCAGCAAGCTGATAACCGATTGGTTTGCCAAAAAACTGCCCATCCCGTACCCGATCAATGACAGCCCATCCTCGTGGCTTCGAGGGTTCAGAGAGATGGCGCTTGAGGACCGATATAAAATCTGACGGATAAATATCCCGGTTCGCAATTTTGATATGCAAACGCGTAATTGAGTCCCCTTTTCCCACGGTTTTGGCATTCTCTGATGAGGATAAATGGGAGGCCAATACTTTGTCTTGGTCATAAAGCTGGCCGATCACACGCTCACCTGACGATGTCTGCCATGATAACAACGGTGTCGGCCAGAAATAGGTCAACCCTTTCCAGCCAATCAGTAGCAACAGCCCCAATACGGCAAGTAAACTGAAACTCACCGCACCACCGGTCAACCATATCCACGGAGAGCCGGACTTTATCCAATTCACCATTTAATCCAGTCCTAACATCACAATGCCCGATACTTTTCTCGCAGACGCAATCGAATCCATTCCGCCAGCGCATTCACTAAAAAGGTGAAAACAAACAGCAGCAATGCGCCCAAAAACAACAAGCGATACTGACTACTCCCCACTTCCGCTTCCGGTAATTCCACCGCAATGGTCGCCGCCAGTGTTCGCATTCCTTCAAAAATATTCCAGTCCATAATCGGTGTATTGCCTGTCGCCATTAATACAATCATGGTTTCACCGACTGCGCGTCCGAGCCCCATCATAATTGCTGAAAAAATGCCCGGACTTGCAGTCAGCAATACAACATGAGTCAGGGTCTGCCAAGGCGTCGCACCCAATGCAAGCGATCCGTCAGAAAGATGTTTCGGCACAGAGAAAATCGCATCTTCCGCGATAGTAAAAATGGTCGGAATCACCGCAAATCCCATGGCGATACCAACCACTAACGCATTGCGCTGATTGAAGTCGATACCATATTGCGCCAGAAACACTCGGATATCGCCATCAAATAACCAAGTCTCAAGATGAAAGCCAACGGGCAGCATCAGAACCATGACGCCAGCGAGTACCGGCACCAAAAGCGCAGCGTGCCAACCACGCTGCACCGTACTGCGCCATCGTTCCGGTGAAAAATGCCAAATCAGACCGAACACTATCGTCGATAGCGGCAATAAGATGATCATGACCACTGCTGCGACCAGGTGCCGTTCTAAAATCGGTGCCAGCCACAACCCGGCCAGAAAACCGATAATGACGGTGGGTAATGCTTCCATCAGCTCGATTGTCGGCTTAACCTTGCGTCGCATCTGAGCAGACATGAAATAAGCCGTATAAATCGCCGCTAAAATAGCCATCGGCACAGCAAAGATCATCGCATACAATGCGGCTTTGATGGTGCCAAATGCAATGGGCACCAAACTGAATTTCGGTTCGAAGCTATCTGAAGCCGATGTTGATTGCCAGACATAGTCCGGCTCCGGGTAATTTTCATACCATATTTTCTGCCAAAGCGCCGAAAATGATATCTCCGGATATCCGAGATCAATATGAGCCAGATTTAAGCGCCCCTGATGATAAGCCACCAGATATTTTTCATTTTCAGACAACGCCACACTCTCAGGCATTTGATCAAACAGCTTTTGGCTCAAAACAAGCTTATGATTTGTTGCCTGATAATTGCGCACTTGACCGTCGCGATGTAATGAGAAAAATCCCTGATGATAAATATCCGCCACAATCAAACGGGTCTGCTCACCCGTGTTGAATGCGCGGATCGGCATAAACTGTCTTTTTTGATCGCGGATGACGTCAAACCATTGGGTCACAATCCCCTGTTGGTCACGCACTAACAATGAGTCGCCACCCGGCAATAAAACCATTTGAACAATCGTTCGCTGTGTATCGCCTCGGGTCAGATCAACCACTTCTCTGACTGGATACGCATGACCGTGACGCTGAGCAATCACAAGATGGCCACCTTCGCGGATATATAGCGTATGACCATCCGGTGACAATAATAACGTGTCCGCTGCAACCTGCTCAGGAAAACGAAAAACGCTCACTTGCTCCGAATGCCGCGAAAAAGACAAAACCGTCAGCGTACCATTTTGGGCAGCCAATGCGATGGTCACTTCTTGGGCCGATACAGTAAACGTCAATCGCTGAATACGATCCGGAAGCGCAGAACGAAGAGATGAAGGCAATGGTAACCGTTCAAGATTAGGGACGAAAATCTTCTTTCCCCCACGAAACCGATGGGTGAATTGAGGACGACCAATCACCAGTTGTTTATCGGCACCGAATACTGCAAACCAATGTCCAGCGACCGCGCTCTGCTTTGGTTCGAACCCGAGTTGCTGCTGCCAAACCGGAGACTGCTGTGTTTTTTGAGTCGGCCAGAATGTCATTTTCCCAAAATGATCGAGCATGAAGACATACTGACCATATTCATCAACAGCGAATTGGATCGGAGTCTGACCAGCGGCGGCAACATGAGGATGAACGGGAGACATTTTGATTTCAGCGCTGGAAAACAGGGGAAATGCCACCCAAATCAGATACACAAAAATTAAGATCAACGCTCCAAGCACACTGACGCCACCAGCACGGACGGTCAAACGAATCAGCCGATCTTTAACAAGACGCTTTTTATCCGCTGCTTTAAGAGAAAACTGAGGGTATGACATGTTTGTCCTAACGAATCTGACCGATATACCAATGACACAAACAGAGAATAACACCCGTCCTTAGACTGCAACAGACTCACGAGGCCCTAGGCTTTGATATCTCCGACCCATAAGCATATGTCAATGACGTGACATTTATATTACAACAAGCGCTAAACAAGTGACACATGAGCTTGATTTTATGCTTGATTCATCAGCCTTTTTTCCGGTGTATTCCCCTCGTCCAGATGAACAAAATGCCTAGTCTGCTCCACGAATCAGCAGATGTCTTATATACTTTGAAATAAAAATGTAACACAAAACACCTAACTTTCTTTTTTATTACTGATAGTTATATTTGCTTTGTATGAGGTGTACGCCATATACAAAGCCATAATCTCACTGACGATTGTTTCACAGCGAATTCGTTGCTATGACTAATTCTCTGTCGCTGAATGGATCGCCCTGAGTTACATGAAAGGTCTGATTGTATGAGTGTTGAGAAGTTATATATTGAAAAAGAATTAAGCTGGTTGTCGTTTAATGAACGGGTTCTTCAAGAAGCTGCGGATAAGTCAGTGCCACTCATTGAACGGATACGTTTTCTGGGAATTTTTTCTAATAATTTAGATGAGTTTTACAAAGTCCGTTTTGCCGATGTAAAACGGCGGATCCTGATTGACCGAGAACATGGCGGCAACAGTTCCTACAAACACCTCCTCTCGAAAATGCAAAGTAAGGCGCTCAAACTCAACCTAGAATTCGAAGAACTGTATAACGATCTGATCAAGGAGATGGCACGGCGGAGAATCTTTTTAGTCAATGAAACCCAGTTGGACGAATTTCAGGAGCGATGGGTCAGAAAATATTTTAAAAGTGAAGTTATTCAGCACATTACGCCTTGGCTACTCAATGAAGAAGCCGACATGCTGCAATTTCTTAAAGATGAATATGCTTACATTGCAGTCGAACTGAACACCGATGAACATTCTCACTATGCGCTGATTGAAATTCCGACCAATCATCTGCCTCGGTTTATCATGGTACCGGAGCAAAAAGGTAAGCAACGTAAAACAATTATGCTGCTGGATAATATTATCCGTTACTGTCTCGATGATATTTTCAGAGGGTTCTTCGAGTATGATCAACTCAATGGTTACGCCATCAAGATGACCCGGGATGCCGAATATGATCTTAGCCATGAGGTGGAACACAGTCTGCTGGAACAGATGTCGGAAGGTCTCAGTCAGCGTTTAACGGCCATGCCGGTACGCTTTGTCTACGAAAGTGCCATGCCGAAAGAGATGTTACATTTTCTGTGCGATAAGCTCAAAATTTCCAATTATGATAGCCTGCTCCCCGGTGGCCGATATCATAACTTCAGAGATTTCATTTCATTTCCGAATGTCGGGCGGAACTACCTGGAAAATAAGCCGATGCCACCGATCAAATGTTCTGACTTTCTCGGTTTCGACAACAGTTTTGATGCGATTAAAGCGCAAGATATTCTGCTATATTACCCTTATCACACTTTCGAACATATTTCCGAACTGGTCAGGCAAGCCTCATTTGATCCCAAAGTTCTGAGTATCAAAATCAATATTTATCGTGTCGCCAAAGACTCCAAGTTGATGCATTCCCTGATCCATGCCGTGATGAATGGTAAACAAGTGACCGTGGTGGTTGAACTACAAGCCCGCTTTGATGAAGAGGCGAATATCGAATGGTCCAGAATCCTGACTGAAGCCGGTGTGCACGTCATTTTTGGTGTCCCGGGGCTCAAGATCCATTCAAAACTACTTTTGATCAGTCGTAAAGAGGAAGAAGATATCATCCGCTACGCACACATCGGAACCGGTAACTTCCATGAAAAAACGGCTCGGATTTATACCGACTTTTCATTGCTAACCGCTGATCCGGAAATCACCAATGAAGTCCGCAGTGTATTTGACTATATCGAAAATCCATATCGGCCGGTAAAATTCCGCCACCTGATTGTATCGCCCCGGAATTCCCGCTCTCGTCTCAATGAATTGTTGGACAATGAAATCGCCAATGCCAAAGCGAATAAGAAAGCCGCCATTACCTTGAAAGTGAATAATCTGGTTGATCGCGAGTTAACGAACAAACTTTATGAAGCCAGTTCAGCGGGGGTTCAGATCAAAATGGTCATCCGTGGCATGTGTTCTCTGGTTCCGGGCATAGAAGGGATCAGCGACAACATCCAGATCATTAGTATCGTAGACCGATTTCTGGAGCATCCTCGCGTCATCATTACCCACAATGACGGAGATCCGCAGGTGTATATTTCTTCTGCAGACTGGATGACGCGCAACATCGATCACCGGATTGAAGTCGCTACGCCAATTCGTGACAAGCGCCTGAAAAAACGCATTATTGACCTCATCAACATTCACTTTACCGATACGGTTAAAGCTCGCTGGATAGACAAAGAGATGAGTAACCGATATGTTAACCGTGGTAACCGTAAGAAAATACGTTCCCAGATAGCGATTTATGACTATCTGAAAAATGTCGAAAGACAAACACGCAAGCAAAAGGCAACAGAAGTAAAATCCCATGAAAGCACCCAGTGAGCCCCGACATATCGCTGCAATTGATTTAGGTTCCAATAGTTTCCACATGGTGGTCGCACAAGTTATCGATCAGGATCTTCAGTTGATCAGCCGCCATAAACAACGTGTCCGGCTGGCATCAGGGCTCGATAACACTAAAAAACTCAATGACGAAGCGATGACCCGTGGGCTGGATTGCCTTGCGATGTTTGCTGAACGTATTCAGGGATTCGCACCGGAAAATGTCCGCATTGCGGCAACCCATACCTTACGCCAAGCAGCAAATGCTCAGAAATTCATTGAATGTGCTCGCACTATTCTGCCCTACCCGATAGAGATCATTCCGGGTATGGAAGAAGGCCGACTCATTTATCTGGGAGTGGCTCATACCCAACCGCAATCAGACTCAATGCTCGTCGTTGATATTGGCGGGGGAAGTACCGAAATGGTGATTGGTCAGGGATTTGAAGCACAACTGGTCAACAGTCTCCAAATGGGCTGTGTCAGTTACAATCAGCGTTTTTTCCCCCAAGGCAAACTTTCCAAAAAACGGTTTGCCCAAGCATTCGTTGCCGCACAGCAAAAGCTGGAATCCGTCGCTCGACAATATCGTAAAAAAGGCTGGCAAAGTGCGTTCGGAGCGTCTGGTACCATCAAAGCAGTCCGGGAAGTGTTGATCGGCATTGGCTATGACGATGGCATTATCACCATCGAGCGATTGGAGACACTGATCGACAAACTCTGTGAAAAAAACCAGATTGAAGAATTGGATCTCAAGGGCCTCAGTGACGAAAGAAAACCGGTATTTGCCGCAGGCGTTGCGATTCTGTATGCCATTTTAAAAGATCTGAATATCAAAGAGATGCATTTTTCACAAGGCGCCCTCAGAGAAGGGTTACTGTATGAAATGGAAGAACGCTTTAAATGTTCGGATATTCGCTTGAGAACGACCGAGAGTCTCGCTCAGAAACATCGAGTCGATCTGGAACATGCCGCAAAAATAAAAGGATTGGCTCGGCAGTTTTTTGATCAAATCCATCACGGAGCCAAGATATCGCCTCAGCAACATGAACTGGTCGATTTGCTGGAATGGAGTGCTCTGTTACACGAGGTCGGTCTTAGCATCAGCCTGCAAGGGTATCACCGCCATTCGGAGTATATTCTTCGCTACACCAATATGCCGGGATTTAACAGCGAGCAGCAATTGGTCCTCTCTACATTGGCCCGTTTTCAGAGAAAAGCATTAAAGCTCAACGAAATGCCGGACTTCACGCTCTACAAGAAAAAACAGATCATCCAACTGATCCGCATTCTCAGGCTGGCGATAGTTCTTAACGGACAAAGAAGTGATGAATTACTACCGGAGATATGTCTGACAGCAGAGGACAACGTTTGGACACTTTCCAGCCATGATGTCGAATGGTTAGAAAACAACAAACTGCTTCATGCCGATCTACTCAGCGAGCAGCAATACTGGGAAAATATCGGTTGGACATTAATCTTCTAACCATTGATTTTTAAATATTAAACACAACAACGTCATGGGTGAAAGGTGAAAGGTGAAAGGTGAAAGGTGAAAGGCGATGATGTTGTCACCTCACCGTCTTTTGCATCTCAATTTAATCCGACTTTCGCCAGTTCTTGTCTGGCGATTTGTGGCGATACCGGGACATAGCCATCTTTCGCAACCAGCGCCTGTCCCTCCCGGGAAAAGATAAAACGAATGAATGCTTCCTCAACCGGTGAGAGTGACCGCTCCGGATTTTTATTGATATAAATATAGAGATAGCGTGATAACGGATAGTCTCCGGACAAAATATGATCCCGGTTAGGGAAAATATAATTTGTTCCCTCGCGGGATATCGGAACCAACCGAACCCCGGAAACCGAATAACCAATACCAGAATAACCGATGGCATTCATCGAGGACGCAACCGACTGCACCACAGAAGCAGAGCCGGGCTGTTCGTTCACTCTCGGGCTGAAATCACCGCCACACAGCGCATGATTTTTAAAATAACCGTAAGTCCCAGACACTGAATTACGCCCGAATAACTGAATTGTACGCAGCGCCCAACGCGCTTTGATGCCGAGCTGAGACCAGCTTGTCAGATGCTGAGTTTCCCCACATCGTAGTGTTGTAGAAAACATCGCATCGATTTGCTGAAAACTGAGTCCCTTAATCGGGTTATCCTGCCGGACGAAAATCCCAATGGCATCAATCGCCACGCGCAGAACCGTCGGTTTATAGCCATACGTCTGTTCAAACGCCCCGACCTCCCGGTGCCGCATTACCCGACTCATCGGACCCAATTGAGCAGTCCCTTGTATCAATGCCGGTGGTGCCGTTGAAGAGCCGGAAGCCTGCACTTGAATATTAATATTCGGATAGTAAGACTGGAAGGCTTCCACCCACAAAGACATGACACCCGCCAGCGTATCGGACCCGACCGACAAGAGGCTGCCGGAGACACCAAGCTGTTTCTGGTACTCGGGCAACGACTCAGACAGTGTTGCCGCTTGCAGCGACCAACCACTCCACCAACACACCAGAAAGCCCCATAACCAGCGCTTGACTCGGCTCATGATTGCACAACCAGACGTTTGGGTAATACAAAAGAAAACCGACTGCCGACACCGACTTCACTGTGAATATCAAGATGTGAGTCATGATGAGAAAGGGCGTGTTTCACGATTGCCAGCCCAAGCCCACTACCACCGGTATCGCGGGAACGCGCTTTATCGACCCGGTAAAAGCGCTCCGTCAGACGGTGTAGGTGCTGCGGTGCGATGCCTTCCCCTGAATCTTCAACTTCCAGACATGCCCCCTGATAACTGGCATACCAGCGCACATGGATATCTGCCTTGGGAGGCGTATATTTCACCGCATTATAAACAAGATTAGAGACTGCGCTTCTGAGCTGATCGTCATCGCCCAACACTTTCAGGGTTTGATCCACTTCAAAATGCAATTGATGTTGATTGTCACCACTGAGGCTCATGGCTTCTTTCTCCAGCACCTTGAGCATTGCAGGAATATCCACCACTTCATCCAATTCATGCATTGGCGCCGCTTCGATCTTCGATAAAGTCAGTAACTGATTCACCAGACTATTCATCCGACTGAGTTGCTCAGTCATGACCTGATGCGCCTTCTCCCACATCGGGCCGCCGAGCATATCCGGATCTTCAGTCATCTCCAGATATCCCTGTAAAACCGTCATTGGCGTCCGTAATTCATGAGAGACGTTGGCGAAGAAGTTTCTCCGCATGCCTTCCAACTGCTTCAACTGGGTCACATCACGCACCACCAGCAAGTGTTCACCTTTGGTGTAAGGCACAATCCGCAGTTCCAGCATGCGATCGACATTCAGCGGTGAATGAATTTCCAATGGTTCGGTAAAATCATTCTTTTCGAGGTATTTAATAAAATCGGGCGCCCGCAAAAGGTTAGATATCGGCTGACCTTCATCTTCGGGCCAACGAAACCCCAACAGGTTCTGAGCGAGTCGATTACACCAAACGATATTGCCTTCATCGCGGAAGACCACCACACCATCGGGCAACGATTCCGCACCGTTACGGAAACGTCGGATCAGATTTGCCAGCTCTTTGCGTTTTTTACGCTGATGCTGTTGAAGATGGTAGATACCGTTAAAGAGATATTCCCATTGTCCTTTGCCAGATGGCGGCCCTAAACGGCGCTCATCCCACAGCCAGGCAGAAAGACGGACTTGATTGCCCAGATGCCAGAGGAGTTGAATGACTGTCGCGATCAACAACAGCCAAGGCATGTAGCCAAAGATCCAGCCGACCAGTACCCAAGGACAGTAAAAAAAAGCCAGCCCCCAAGCCAGCCTTTTCCATGTTAGACGTTCGACCATCTCACTCCTCTACGATGCTTCAACCAAGCCATCAACATCAGTTATGCTTTCGTTGAAAAACGATATCCGGCACCACGGACCGTCTGAACTAATTTATCGTGTTCGGCATCTTCCAGTGCTTTTCTCAAGCGACGAATATGCACATCCACAGTCCGGTCTTCGACATAAACATTCGTACCCCAGACATTATTCAGTAACTGTTCACGACTATAGACCCGTTCTTGATGCGTCATAAAGAAATGCAGCAACTTAAACTCTGTCGGCCCCATGTCCAGCGCTTTATCATTGGCTGTCACCCGGTGTGAAACCGGATCAAGTTTGAGCCCCTGAACATCAATGACATCTTCCAACGCTGTCGGCGTCACACGTCGAATCACAGCTTTGAGTCGGGCGACCAGCTCTTTCGGAGAAAAAGGTTTAGTAATGTAATCATCAGCACCGACTTCAAGTCCGCGCACTTTATCTTCTTCTTCTCCGCGAGCCGTCAACATCACGACCGGAATATTGCGGGTTAACTCATCTCGTTTCATGTGTTTGATAAAATTAATGCCACTTCCTCCGGGAAGCATCCAATCAAGTAAAACAAGATCAGGGAAAGGTTCTGCCAGTTTGTTAATGGCGGTCTCATAGTCTTCAGCTTCAACCGCCTGATAACCTTTTTGTTCAAGTACAAAACACAACATTTCCCGAATGGGTGCTTCGTCCTCAACCACAAGAATCCTTCTGGACATATCCGATTAGCCTTTGTTTTTCTATCAACGCTTTGCATTATTAAAAATAATTATGACACTTTTGTGACCTTTGAAAACAAATTTTCACATAACGTTCGTCGCAAATTCACAGATAAATGCTTTCGCAGATAAGCCCTTTGGCGCAACAGCCTGAACTATCGATGTTTATCGCATCGATTCCTACTGTCATGGCGGGGTTTCAACAGCATTAAGGAAGTTAACCGGCTCCAGAGATTGCAAATCGGCTGAGACATTTATTTGCTTTTAGCCTATGATATTCGCCCTTGATTATGGGACAAGAGAGACTTTATGTGGTTTAAAAACTGTATGGTTTATCGTGTAAATAGCGATATCCACTTCAATGCCGATCAACTAGAAAAACAACTTCATGAATTCCGCTTTACACCATGCGGCAGTCAGGATAAGCAGAAATTCGGCTGGACAAGTGTGATGGGAAAAGATGGGGATATGCTGACCCATCTTTCTGAAGACCGCATCCTCGTATGTGCCAGAAAAGAAGAAAAACTCTTGCCGGCATCGGTGATTCAAGACTCTCTTGCGAGTAAAGTAGAAACGCTTGAGGCGGAAGAAGGCCGCCCCATTAAAAAGAAAGAAAAAGATACGCTCAAAGAGGATATCATCATTGATCTACTCCCGCGTGCGTTTAGCAAAAGCCAATATACCTATTTGCTCATCTTGCCTTCACTAGGGTTAATCGTGGTCGATGCGGGAAGTTATAAAAAAGCAGAAGAAGTCATTTCACTGCTACGTAAAACCATGGGCAGCCTGCCTGTTATTCCGGCGATCCCTCAAAATGCGGTCGAAACCACGCTCACCGAATGGGTTCAAAGCGGCCAGTTACCGACAGGTTTTCAACTGCAAGACGAAGCTGAGCTAAAATCTTTACTGGAAGATGGTGCCGTCGTACGTTGTAAAAAACAGGATCTGACCAGTGACGAAATTATGAGTCACATCACTGCCAACAAAGTGGTAACCAAGCTGGCGCTAAGCTGGCAGGAGCGAATCACATTTGTACTGGCCGACGATGCGAGCCTGAAAAGAGTACAATACAGCGATGAGCTGAAAGATCACAACGAAGATATTCCCCGTGAAGATCGTGCCGCTCGCTTCGATGCCGATTTCTCGTTGATGTGCGGTGAACTCAGTGCTTTTCTGCCGAACCTGTTTGAAGCATTAGGTGGCTTACCCGAATCCGAGTAACACAGACTTCATTCACATGAAATGATTAAAAAGCCAGCCGTCGGTAAATCCTGCTGCTGGCTTTTGTGTTTTCCAACCTGAACAAGTGTGACCATGTCGCACCGCTTTTGATGACCGCACTGTTTATCGTCTCCCTTTCATTCTCTCAATGAGCCGCCATAATCCATCGCTAAATCCATCCGAAACAAAGCTAGGATCACAACCTGTTTTGACGTAAAATTCGCCCCCTCCGGTACCATCAGGTGGTATCGGCCTGACTTGTGATCAGATTTGGAATAGAAGCAATGACAACAGAAAAAACATTCGTACCAGAACTCCTTTCTCCGGCAGGTAGCCTCAAAAATATGCGTTACGCATTTGCCTATGGCGCAGATGCTGTCTATGCAGGGCAACCCCGATACAGTCTGCGGGTTCGTAATAATGAATTTAATCATGAAAACCTGAAAATCGGGATCGATGAAGCCCATGCTCAGGGAAAAATGTTTTATGTGGTCTGTAATATTCAGCCGCATAATTCAAAACTGAAGACGTTTATCCGCGATTTAAAACCCGTTGTCGATATGGGGCCGGATGCGCTAATCATGTCTGATCCGGGCCTGATCATGATGGTTCGGGAAGCCTTCCCTGACATGCCAATCCACTTATCGGTTCAAGCCAATGCCGTCAACTGGGCAACCGTCAAATTCTGGTCAATGCACGGCGTCACTCGGGTTATTCTTTCCCGAGAACTGTCTCTTGAAGAGATTGAAGAAATCCGAGAAAAATGTCCGGACACCGAACTGGAAATATTTGTTCACGGTGCACTTTGTATGGCCTATTCGGGTCGTTGCCTACTGTCCGGATACATTAACAAACGCGATCCGAATCAGGGAACATGCACCAATGCCTGCCGTTGGGAATACAAAGTCGAAAAAGGCACAGAAGACGAAGCCGGCCAGATCGTCGAACAATTTGATCCGAATTCGCCACAAGCGATAGAAGTGCAAAACGAACGTCCGGAAAACACCATTGGAGCGGGCAAACCGATAGACGATGTGGTGTTACTGTCTGAGAGCCACCGGCCAGATGAAAAAATGGCGGCTTTCGAAGATGAGCACGGCACCTATATCATGAACTCAAAAGATCTGCGTGCGGTACAGCATGTCGAGCGTCTCACGAAGATGGGGGTTCATTCCCTGAAAATCGAAGGCCGGACAAAATCATTCTATTATTGTGCCCGGACGGCTCAGGTGTACCGTAAAGCAATCGATGATGCTGTGGCAGGCAAGCCTTTTGATGAGACGCTGCTAGGCACACTGGAAAGTCTGGCACACCGAGGCTATACCGAAGGTTTCTTACGTCGCCATACGCATGATGCTTACCAGAATTATGACTATGGATATTCTGTATCGGATAGTCAGCAGTTTGTGGGTGAATTTACCGGTAAACGTCGTGGTGATTTGGTTGAAGTTGAAGTGAAGAACAAGTTCTGTCTGGGCGATAGTCTGGAACTGATGACGCCACAAGGGAATATCGTGTTCACACTGGAAGCGATGGAAAACCGCAAGAGTGAGGCAATTGATGACGCCAAAGGAAATGGTCATTTCGTTTATATTCCTGTGCCTGAAGACGTCAAGCTCGATTATGCATTACTGATGCGCAATCTGAACGTTGGTCAGGATACCCGTAACCCGACAGGCAAGTGATATGGCACTTTTGATCACCGGTAAATGCACCAATTGCGATATGTGCGAACCTGAGTGTCCGAATAATGCAATTTCATTTGGTGAACATCTTTATGAAATTAATCCGGATCTTTGTACCGAATGTAAAGGCCATTACGATCATCCGACTTGTCAGTCGGTTTGTCCGATAAGCAATTGCATCATCACAAATCCAGACCATATTGAAACAGAAGATGAACTGCTGGAAAAATTTGTCATTATTCAAGGGCTGACCTGATAATCTGCTCATTCCCCTTGTGTAAATGATGATAGTCTCAGATTGTTCACGAAAAAAAGCCCAATTAAAAAATTGGGCTTTTTTATCGCTGTTATTTCTTGGCTAATCCCTTACTGTTCAGGTAATCCCGAATAAAAGGTCGTTGCTCTTTACTCAGTTTGGTGGTGACTTGATCAGACCATGCTTGCTGCTTCGCATTTGTCGAGCGATGCTGGTAATAGTCTTCCATTTTTTGGTCATATTCATCGATCAGCGCGTGATCTAATGGCTGATAGCTGTTTTCATGAACAATAACTTGAGGGCTCAGACGTGGTTTCAACTCTGGATCTTGAGCCGGATATCCCAAACACATCCCAAACAAGATCGCGGTATATTGTGGTAATCCCAATAACTCATCGACTTCTTTCGGAGCATTGCGCAAGCCACCAATATAAACACCGCCGAGCCCCATCGACTCCGCCGCGAGCAAGCAGTTCTGCGCCATAATCCCGGCATCAATCGCTCCAATCAAAGTGAGCTCAGTATATTCCGACTGAACATTTGGATTCAGTGAAGCATGACGTTGGTAATCAATGCAAAAAACTAAAAATTCTGCTGCACTTGCCACATAAGACTGATTTCCTGCAAGTTCAGCTAAAACCCGCCGTTTCTCCTGATCCGTAACTCGTATAATAGAGACAGTTTGTAACAAACTTGAAGAAGACGCTGCAATCCCAGAAGCAATAATGGCATCCATCTGTTCTGTTGTGAGTGGTTTCTCTTGAAAGGAACGAATCGAGCGATGGCTCTGAATAGTTTCAATGACCGGATTCATCTTAAATTGTCTCCATTTTCTCAATTAATAATGTTGCGCATTATCATAGTAATCTGTCTGGTTCAGTGCTGTAAAAATAACAGCAACATCAACCTCTTCTCCTATCACTTCTCTGACCTGTTGCGTAATAACTTGTGCAACCTGATCCTGAGTTTCCTGCCCCCGATCAAACCACAACACTTCAACAAAAGGATAAGCTTGAGAAACCTCTCCCTCTTGGAAGAAAGTGGTATATATGTATTCGAATGTAAAATCTTCACGAGGAGCATTCATCGGGGACTGTAGTTCATCCACCAATGTTTTTGAAAGGTGCTGGACGGTCTGCGGTTCAACCGCGCGAAATCGAAAATGGGGCATACTGACTTCCTCTTTTTCAGCAAATGATACCATTTTTCCCCTAACGCTGTTGAGAGAATAAAAAATAAATAGTCATCAGTATTGTTTCCCCCAAAGCAACCATTTATGGGACGGCTTATCTGAGCCGCTGTATGGGCGATTCTGAAACAACAAAGTTTTTTATGACACTCTATTTTGTACCTAATATCAATCGCACTAATTTTATGATCTAATGTCAACTTCAATAGGAGCTGATATGATGACCTCTGACTTCCCAAAACTTATTCGTGAAACATCTGATGCTAGGATGCGTACGAGACTTCTTGCTATATCTCATTTCGTGGATGGAAAAAGCCGCACTCAGATCGCCAAATATTTAAAAGTCAGTCGTACCAGTGTCAATAACTGGGTGGTGACTTATTTGAAGAACGGTGTTGAAGGCTTAGTAGAAAAGCAGCATACAGGCCGTCCTCCACGACTGACTGAAGACCAGCTATCTCAGTTAAAGCTGTACATAACTTCCAATGCGATTAAGCCTGAAGGTGGAAGACTACAGGGAACAGATATTATTGAATTCATACATGAGGAATTTGGCCTATCGTACAGCTTATCAGGTATCTATAAAATATTGAGAAAGCTTGATTTAGTTTGGATAACAACGCGTTCAAAGCACCCAAAGCAATCTGTAGAAGCGCAAGAAGCTTTTAAAAAAATTCCAAATCGAAACGATCCTTAAGATCCCAGGACATGTGGCTTTAAAAGATGTTCAAATCTGGTTTCAAGATGAAGCCAGATTTGGCCAGCGCAACACAACCACCCGAATATGGGCAGAAAAAGGGACTCGCCCCAGAGCGGTACAACAACAGCAATTTGAGTATGCGTACCTCTTTGGAGCGGTGTGCGTTAATACCGGAGAAACTGAAGCTATTGTTGTGCCGATGAGCAACATGGAAGCAATGAAAGAGCAACTCAGGCTCATTTCTCAATCAACACCCACGGACAAACATGCTGTCGTCATCATGGATCAAGCCAGTTGGCATCAAAGTTATACCAATCGCACTAATTTTATGATCTAATGTCAACTTCAATAGGAGCTGATATGATGACCTCTGACTTCCCAAAACTTATTCGTGAAACATCTGATGCTAGGATGCGTACGAGACTTCTTGCTATATCTCATTTCGTGGATGGAAAAAGCCGCACTCAGATCGCCAAATATTTAAAAGTCAGTCGTACCAGTGTCAATAACTGGGTGGTGACTTATTTGAAGAACGGTGTTGAAGGCTTAGTAGAAAAGCAGCATACAGGCCGTCCTCCACGACTGACTGAAGACCAGCTATCTCAGTTAAAGCTGTACATAACTTCCAATGCGATTAAGCCTGAAGGTGGAAGACTACAGGGAACAGATATTATTGAATTCATACATGAGGAATTTGGCCTATCGTACAGCTTATCAGGTATCTATAAAATATTGAGAAAGCTTGATTTAGTTTGGATAACAACGCGTTCAAAGCACCCAAAGCAATCTGTAGAAGCGCAAGAAGCTTTTAAAAAAATTCCAAATCGAAACGATCCTTAAGATCCCAGGACATGTGGCTTTAAAAGATGTTCAAATCTGGTTTCAAGATGAAGCCAGATTTGGCCAGCGCAACACAACCACCCGAATATGGGCAGAAAAAGGGACTCGCCCCAGAGCGGTACAACAACAGCAATTTGAGTATGCGTACCTCTTTGGAGCGGTGTGCGTTAATACCGGAGAAACTGAAGCTATTGTTGTGCCGATGAGCAACATGGAAGCAATGAAAGAGCAACTCAGGCTCATTTCTCAATCAACACCCACGGACAAACATGCTGTCGTCATCATGGATCAAGCCAGTTGGCATCAAAGTTATCTTGCCGATTCATTCAAGAACGTGACTATCATTCATATACCGTCCTATTCACCGGAACTGAATCCAATAGAGCAGGTATGGAGTTGGTTACGTCAGAACGAAATAGCCAATAGGTGTTTTGAATGTTATGACGATATTGTCGACAAGCTGTGTAGTGCTTGGAATCGTTTTTGTGCAGACAAAAGCAGAGTCATTTCACTCTGCTTTAGAGATTGGACCATGTTGACCAATTAATTAGTGCGATTGGTATTATCTTGCCGATTCATTCAAGAACGTGACTATCATTCATATACCGTCCTATTCACCGGAACTGAATCCAATAGAGCAGGTATGGAGTTGGTTACGTCAGAACGAAATAGCCAATAGGTGTTTTGAATGTTATGACGATATTGTCGACAAGCTGTGTAGTGCTTGGAATCGTTTTTGTGCAGACAAAAGCAGAGTCATTTCACTCTGCTTTAGAGATTGGACCATGTTGACCAGTTAATTAGTGCGATTGGTATTATGACACTCTATTTTGTACCTAACAATTTTATTTTTGTTCAAAACGTAAAAAACCCGCTCAATGAGCGGGTTTCGTTTTGCATAATTATGCAATTTGTAATGGCAGGGGTGGAGGGATTCGAACCCCCAACACGCGGATTTGGAATCCGCTGCTCTGCCAATTGGAGCTACACCCCTGTAATCGCTAAAAGCGAAATATAAATAAGTGGCGGAGCGGACGGGACTCGAACCCGCGACCCCCGGCGTGACAGGCCGGTATTCTAACCAACTGAACTACCGCTCCACAAATAACTGTCTCTCAATAAAGTCTTATAATCTCATTGCTTTATTGAGACGTTTGTCGCTGGGCGATGAGGATTTTGAAGTGAGACGCGCAGTGTGCAAGTGCACATGAGCATCGCAGCTATCAAAAGCATCAAGCTTCAGTAGACAAACGATAAATTAAAGCCTGGCGATGTCCTACTCTCACATGGGGAGACCCCACACTACCATCGGCGCTGTTTCGTTTCACGACTGAGTTCGGCATGGGATCAGGTGGGTCCAAAACGCTATCGTCGCCAAGCAAATTCTTTCAATTCGAAAAGCTGATTCTCTCTCTACACAATCAAGTCTCTTACTGAGCCCTAAAACCCCTTCGGTGTTGTATGGTTAAGTCTCACGGGCAATTAGTACAGGTTAGCTCAACGCCTCACAGCGCTTACACACCCTGCCTATCAACGTTCTAGTCTCGAACAACCCTTCAGGACGCTTTAAGCGCCAGGGAGAACTCATCTCAAGGCTCGCTTCCCGCTTAGATGCTTTCAGCGGTTATCGATTCCGAACTTAGCTACCGGGCAATGCGATTGGCATCACAACCCGAACACCAGAGGTTCGTCCACTCCGGTCCTCTCGTACTAGGAGCAGCCCCTTTCAATTCTCCAACGCCCACGGCAGATAGGGACCGAACTGTCTCACGACGTTCTAAACCCAGCTCGCGTACCACTTTAAATGGCGAACAGCCATACCCTTGGGACCGACTTCAGCCCCAGGATGTGATGAGCCGACATCGAGGTGCCAAACACCGCCGTCGATATGAACTCTTGGGCGGTATCAGCCTGTTATCCCCGGAGTACCTTTTATCCGTTGAGCGATGGCCCTTCCATTCAGAACCACCGGATCACTATGACCTGCTTTCGCACCTGCTCGAGCCGTCACTCTCGCAGTTAAGCGGGCTTATGCCATTGCACTAACCTCACGATGTCCAACCGTGATTAGCCCACCTTCGTGCTCCTCCGTTACTCTTTGGGAGGAGACCGCCCCAGTCAAACTACCCACCAGGCACTGTCCTCACCCCAGATAATGGGGCCAAGTTAGAACATCAAACATACAAGGGTGGTATTTCAAGGTCGGCTCCACAATCACTAGCGTGACTGCTTCAAAGCCTCCCACCTATCCTACACATGTAGGCTCAATGTTCAGTGCCAAGCTGTAGTAAAGGTTCACGGGGTCTTTCCGTCTAGCCGCGGGTACACTGCATCTTCACAGCGATTTCAATTTCACTGAGTCTCGGGTGGAGACAGCGTGGCCATCATTACGCCATTCGTGCAGGTCGGAACTTACCCGACAAGGAATTTCGCTACCTTAGGACCGTTATAGTTACGGCCGCCGTTTACCGGGGCTTCGATCAAGAGCTTCGACCGTAGTCTAACCCCATCAATTAACCTTCCGGCACCGGGCAGGCGTCACACCGTATACGTCATCTTACGATTTTGCACAGTGCTGTGTTTTTAATAAACAGTTGCAGCCACCTGGTATCTGCGACTCTCATCAGCTCCATCCGCAAGGGACTTCACCGTCAAGAGCGTACCTTCTCCCGAAGTTACGGTACCATTTTGCCTAGTTCCTTCACCCGAGTTCTCTCAAGCGCCTTGGTATTCTCTACCCGACCACCTGTGTCGGTTTGGGGTACGATTTCTTGTGAACTGAAGCTTAGAGGCTTTTCCCGGAAGCATGGCATCAATGACTTCACATCCGTAGATGCTCGACATCGTGTCTCAGCCTATTGTAGAGCCGGATTTGCCTAACTCTACAGCCTACGCACTTGAACCTGGACGACCGTCGCCAGGCCCACCTAGCCTTCTCCGTCCCCCCATCGCATTCACAACAAGTACGGGAATATTAACCCGTTTCCCATCGACTACGCTTTTCAGCCTCGCCTTAGGGGTCGACTTACCCTGCCCCGATTAACGTTGGACAGGAACCCTTGGTCTTCCGGCGGGGAGGTTTTTCACCCCCCTTGTCGTTACTCATGTCAGCATTCGCACTTCTGATACCTCCAGCATGCTTTACAACACACCTTCAACGGCTTACAGAACGCTCCCCTACCCAATGCGATAAATCGCATTGCCGCAGCTTCGGTTTACAGCTTAGCCCCGTTACATCTTCCGCGCAGGCCGACTCGACTAGTGAGCTATTACGCTTTCTTTAAATGATGGCTGCTTCTAAGCCAACATCCTAGCTGTCTGAGCCTTCCCACATCGTTTCCCACTTAGCTGTAATTTGGGACCTTAGCTGGCGGTCTGGGTTGTTTCCCTCTCCACGACGGACGTTAGCACCCGCCGTGTGTCTCCCGGATAGTACTTACTGGTATTCGGAGTTTGCAAAGGGTTGGTAAGTCGGGATGACCCCCTAGCCTTAACAGTGCTCTACCCCCAGTAGTATTCGTCCGAGGCGCTACCTAAATAGCTTTCGGGGAGAACCAGCTATCTCCGAGTTTGATTGGCCTTTCACCCCTAGCCACAAGTCATCCGCTAATTTTTCAACATTAGTCGGTTCGGTCCTCCAGTTGATGTTACTCAACCTTCAACCTGCCCATGGCTAGATCACTCGGTTTCGGGTCTATATCCAGAGACTAAACGCGCAGTTAACACTCGCTTTCGCTACGGCTCCCCTAATCGGTTAACCTTGCCACTGAATATAAGTCGCTGACCCATTATACAAAAGGTACGCAGTCACACCACGAAGGTGCTCCTACTGCTTGTACGTACACGGTTTCAGGTTCTATTTCACTCCCCTCACAGGGGTTCTTTTCGCCTTTCCCTCACGGTACTGGTTCACTATCGGTCAGTCAGGAGTATTTAGCCTTGGAGGATGGTCCCCCCATCTTCAGACAGGATATCACGTGTCCCGCCTTACTCGTTTTCACTTCAACAACGCCTTCGGTTACGGGGCTATCACCCTCTATCGCGTGCCTTTCCAGACACTTCACCTAACGCTGTAAAAGCTTAAGGGCTACTCCGATTTCGCTCGCCGCTACTGTCGGAATCTCGGTTGATTTCTTTTCCTCGGGGTACTTAGATGTTTCAGTTCTCCCGGTTCGCCTCATCAGGCTATGTATTCACCTGATGATACATGCTGCTGCATGTGGGTTTCCCCATTCGGAAATCGTAGATTCAAGTGGCTCTTACTGCCTCATCTACGCTTATCGCAAGTTAGTACGTCCTTCATCGCCTCTGACTGCCAAGGCATCCACCGTGTACGCTTAGTCACTTAACCATACAACCCGAAGAAGTTTCGAGCTGCATATCAGTAACCTAGGTGTCTCTCATTATTTTACATGAGCGAGAGACTGGTTTTGCCGGACTCAATTGAATAGACACTAAATTGTGTCATTCCAAGAACACTTGATTGTGTTGGTCTTTCTCTTTCGAGAAAGTATTGAGAACTTTTACAAATAATCGTCTGTTTCCAAAGAAACACACATTATTTTGTCAGCTTTCCAAATTGTTAAAGAGCAAAGATTTTGTATATTACAAAACCATTTTTAAAGATTCTGTCTAAAAACCCTTAAAGATGGTGGAGCTATGCGGGATCGAACCGCAGACCTCCTGCGTGCAAGGCAGGCGCTCTCCCAGCTGAGCTATAGCCCCATCTTTAGAGATAAATCATTGAAGAGCAAGGCAGTTTTCGAGGACGTGTATCGTTTATACACGACGAGGAAACTAACGCCGCTATTCGAAGATTTTGGTGGGTCTGAGTGGACTTGAACCACCGACCTCTCGCTTATCAGGCGAACGCTCTAACCACCTGAGCTACAGACCCAAACTCTCTTTGCTTATAAACCAAATCAATCTGTGTGGACACTCATCCAAAATATCTCTTCGTAAGGAGGTGATCCAGCGCCAGGTTCCCCTAGCGCTACCTTGTTACGACTTCACCCCAGTCATGAACCACAAAGTGGCAAGCGTCCTCCCGAAGGTTAAACTACCTGCTTCTTTTGCAGCCCACTCCCATGGTGTGACGGGCGGTGTGTACAAGGCCCGGGAACGTATTCACCGTGGCATTCTGATCCACGATTACTAGCGATTCCGACTTCATGGAGTCGAGTTGCAGACTCCAATCCGGACTACGACGTACTTTTTGGGATTCGCTCACTTTCGCAAGTTGGCAACCCTCTGTATACGCCATTGTAGCACGTGTGTAGCCCTACTCGTAAGGGCCATGATGACTTGACGTCGTCCCCACCTTCCTCCGGTTTATCACCGGCAGTCTCCCTGAAGTTCCCACCCGAAGTGCTGGCAATCAAGGATAAGGGTTGCGCTCGTTGCGGGACTTAACCCAACATTTCACAACACGAGCTGACGACAGCCATGCAGCACCTGTCTCTCAGTTCCCGAAGGCACAAGACTGTCTCCAGTCTCTTCTGAGGATGTCAAGAGTAGGTAAGGTTCTTCGCGTTGCATCGAATTAAACCACATGCTCCACCGCTTGTGCGGGCCCCCGTCAATTCATTTGAGTTTTAATCTTGCGACCGTACTCCCCAGGCGGTCTACTTAACGCGTTAGCTCCGAAAGCCACGGCTCAAGGCCACAACCTCCAAGTAGACATCGTTTACGGCGTGGACTACCAGGGTATCTAATCCTGTTTGCTCCCCACGCTTTCGCATCTGAGTGTCAGTATCTGTCCAGGGGGCCGCCTTCGCCACCGGTATTCCTTCAGATCTCTACGCATTTCACCGCTACACCTGAAATTCTACCCCCCTCTACAGTACTCTAGCCTCCCAGTTTCAAATGCAACTCCGGGGTTAAGCCCCGGGCTTTCACATCTGACTTAAAAAACCACCTGCATGCGCTTTACGCCCAGTAATTCCGATTAACGCTCGCACCCTCCGTATTACCGCGGCTGCTGGCACGGAGTTAGCCGGTGCTTCTTCTGCAGCTAACGTCAAAATATAACTCTATTAAAGCTATATCCTTCCTCACTGCTGAAAGTACTTTACAACCCGAAGGCCTTCTTCATACACGCGGCATGGCTGCATCAGGCTTGCGCCCATTGTGCAATATTCCCCACTGCTGCCTCCCGTAGGAGTCTGGACCGTGTCTCAGTTCCAGTGTGGCTGATCATCCTCTCAGACCAGCTAGAGATCGTCGCCTTGGTGAGCCCTTACCTCACCAACTAGCTAATCCCACCTGGGCATATCCCGACGCGAGAGGCCCGAAGGTCCCCCTCTTTGGTCCGTAGACGTCATGCGGTATTAGCCATCGTTTCCAATGGTTATCCCCCACATCAGGGCAATTTCCCAGGCTTTACTCACCCGTCCGCCGCTCGTCAGCAAAGAAGCAAGCTTCTTTCTGTTACCGCTCGACTTGCATGTGTTAGGCCTGCCGCCAGCGTTCAATCTGAGCCATGATCAAACTCTTCAATTAAAGTTTTTGTGACACCGAAGTGTCGGCTCAATGAATACTGCTTTTCGTCTCCGCTTTTTAAAAAAGCGAAAGCAAAAAGTCACATTACATAAGTAATGCTGAATTGACTGTGCTCTTGTCAGATAACAGCAAACTGCTTTCCAACTTGATATTGGTCACTCGGTTCATTGATAAAATCTTATTGGATATTTATCGACGAGTGCCCACACAGATTGATTGGTCTATATTGTTAAAGAGCTTAGCTCCGAAGCGTTTGGTTAGCACTTGAAGCGGACGGACATTTTAGCGAGATAAATCTTGGTGTCAAACACTTTTTTTATTCTCTTTTTTGAGCACTTAAGACTCAAAATCCGTCATTGAATCGTGACTGAGTCCCGAGACAACGAGGCGCATTATATGGCGTTAATTTAACTTAGCAATAGCAAAAACTATAAATTCTTTCTTTTTTCGTCCAACAGATTAAATATCAATCGAAGCGATTAATTTTTTAGCACTTTTATCCGAGTGATCACGTATTTTACGCATCTCCCATGCAAAAAGAGGTGCCATCAGACACCTCTTTTGTGATTTCAACCCAGCCGAACTACTGTGACATTACAATCTGACTATCTTCTACTGAAAGACGAATCGGTATCCCTGGTAGCAATTCTCCACTCAGAATTGATTTCGCTAGTGGGTTTTCTACGGATTGCTGTATGGCTCGTTTAAGTGGTCTCGCACCATAAACGGGGTCATAGCCAACTTGAGCAATCAATTCTAATGCAACATCTTCAACTTCAAGATCATAATCTTTTTCCTGCATTCGTTGACGCAGATGCTCAATCTGAATCGATGCAATCGACTTAATTTGTCCTTTGCCCAATGGATGAAATACCACACACTCATCAATCCGGTTGAGGAACTCAGGACGGAAATGTTTACTGACAACATCCATCACTTGCTCTTTCATTGTTTCATAATTCAGCTCTTTAAAATGTTCCTGAATATGTGAAGAACCTAAATTAGATGTCATGATTACAACGGTATTGCGAAAATCAACCGTTCTACCCTGTCCGTCGGTTAATCGCCCATCATCCAAAACCTGAAGTAGAATGTTGAAAACATCAGGGTGAGCTTTTTCAACCTCATCTAATAGAATGACAGAATAAGGTTTTCTACGGACGGCTTCAGTCAAATATCCACCTTCTTCGTATCCGACATAACCGGGAGGCGCACCCACTAAACGAGCCACGGAGTGCTTCTCCATAAACTCGGACATATCAATTCGAACCATGGCATTATCACTATCGAACATAAAGTTGGCGAGTGTTTTACACAGCTCAGTTTTACCAACCCCGGTTGGCCCCAAGAATAGGAAGGAACCAATGGGTCGAGCGGGATCCGATAAACCAGCTCGACTACGGCGGATTGCATTGGATACAACCTCAACAGCTTCCCCTTGCCCAATAACCCGTTTATGCAACGCATCTTCCATACGTAGTAGTTTTTCTTTCTCAGCTTCAAGCATTTTTGAAACTGGAATACCGGTTTGCCTTGACAGAACTTCTGCAATTTCAGCATCCGTTACTTTATTTTTCAGTAATGTCATTTCCTGCATTTCGGCTTGAGTCGCAAGATCCAACTGCTTCTCTAATTCAGGGATGCGGCCATACTGGAGTTCCGACATCCGGTTCAGATCAGTTGCTCTACGAGCAACTTCAAGATCCAAACGGGCCTGTTCAAGTTCGGCTTTGATATGTTGAGTACCAGAAAGGGCCGCTTTTTCAGCATTCCAGATCTCTTC